>JAAVFP010000058.1 GCA_014800735.1 Bacteroidales bacterium | reverse complement strand
GAAAAGCGTCCCTACTGCCTGTTTTTCAGATTATTATCGAAATTTTGGGCGCATAGTAAAAAGCCTGTGTTTAGGCATAGAGGTTGCATAGCCTGAAGATAAAGAATTTTGTGTCATTAACGCCATGTAGTTTGGCTCTGAAAGCCTTTATTTTGGAGTTTATGGACTCTGCCGAAGCGTTAGTGGAACGATTATCAAAGAAGTTGATTATCTCATCGGAGTGTTCGTAAAATGTTGCTGCAATGGTGTTGAACGATTTGAACCCGGAGTCGGCCACACGGTTGTACCAGCGGGCAAGATTGAGCCTTGCAGTGTCGGCCGTTGAGTTCTTGTTGGAAAATATGGCCCTTAGATGTTGTGATAGCCAGTAAGCCTCTTTGAGATCGGGATATAGCGAGAACATCAGATCAATTCGCTCTCTTTGTGATGCAGTCCATTTCTCCGGCGATTTAAACAGGGCGTAGCGTCCACGTGCCAGCAGTTCCTTGAGGGTGTCACCGTTGGAGAGGCGCTCGGGAACATACTTCATTCCTGTAAGCTTTGCCTGCTCACGTGCTTCGGCATCGGCGTTGATTGCGTCCCAGCGATGATTTATCCGTATCTCCTGCACCGCTTCCAAAGCCAGCTTCTGGACATGGAAACGGTCGATGACACGCTTTGCCCGCGGGAACGCATAACGGCATATACGGTGCATACTGTCTGCCAGATCAAGAGTTATCTCGGTCACTTTATTGCGCAGACGGCTGTCAATCTGCCGTAATGCATGAAGCACCGTATCCGAATCTGTTCCAAGCACTATGGCTACGATGGAGCCCTTGCGTCCGTGCGCGGCCTTGTTGGTGACAATCGTGTATAGCTCACCGTTGCTCAGCGAGGTCTCGTCAATACTCAGATGGCTGCCTATATTCTCCGGGAATACGCGCCATTGCTCTGCATGAAGACTTTCTGCGCTATCTTTCCACTCCCAATAACCGCTCAGATGGCGTTTATACTGTCGCTCAAACAAATTACCGTCTATACCAAAGAACCATTCAAGAGAGCGGCCCTTAATCGGGTATCTGTCCAAGCATATCTTTTAAAAAAGCCGCAAACTCTTTCGAGAAGCGGGTGCCTTCAGCTACGATGTCCCAGCGCTTTGACACGCTCTTGCCTGTCTCCACTTCCAGCCATCGGCGTCGCTTTACCTGAAATGTCATCTTTCTTCCCCTGACTGGATAGTCCCTGACTGTGCTTTCTTCATAAAAAACATTGGGTCGGAGCTATTCGGGAGGATATCAATCCACTCCTTTGTCCCGCTCCTCCAATGTTACATCAAGTGTCTCTTTGGTTTTCTCCACCTTAATAACTTCAAAGTATTCAACCATTTCTTCCGGAAGCAGACATTCTGCCAACTCTATGTAAGGATTTTTCTCCATTGCAAACTATTTTTTGCAAAGATAAGAAGTTCTAACTAAACACAGCTTTTTTACTATGCGCCTATAATAGTCACTATCTAAACTCCTATAAATCACATTAAATCAGCTTGGCTAAATGTTCTTAAAAAGTACCCTTTAATCTTCATGCCAATTAAACGCCATATCAAGCCCTACACAAAAATAGTGACTATCCGCGTGATGCGCCGAAATAGTCACTATTGTTTTGTACATAGAGAGGCGTGTGCCGGATTGTTTTGTGTCGAGGTCGTTGTATTGAGAGTGGTTGCCGACTTCCCATTCACGGTTTTCGCCGCGATCGGTGTTGACGTTAAAGCATGAGAGGACTTTTGCAAAATTGAGTGTGAATGTGTTGGCGGTCTGCTGGGAGAAGTCTTGCGGATGCGATATAACACGTACTCCTGTTTGGTCCTTAGTCGTCTGGCGTATGCGCTTTATTATTGCGTTTGCACCTTTTCTTGTCAGGTAATGGGCGGCAAGATTCAAAAGAAAGTCTTGTCTGTCGTCTGGAGAAAGCAGGCGATAATCGCTTTCATCCTGACCATCCATAGGGATGATTGGAATTGGCATACCGTCATTCATTGTTATCCTCAGTGCAAATTTGATACCACGCTGATTTATAGAGGATACAGATTGTATGGGTTCTGATGATTTTGGATGGATTGACGACTCAAATTTGCTATGAGTATCTCTTCAGTAATAGCGGTTGATACTATCATCAGAGCAACCTCTTCATTATCGTTCGACTTGACATTATTGGATATTCCGGTGAAGACCACCCAGCCATTCCGGTCATAACCACCCATTTTTTCAGGCATGGTCCGACCCTTTGTGCTTAGGTCTGCGCAAAGTTAATAATTATTTTCGATAACTCTCTCCTCTGAGATCGATTTTGTGTGATGTTTTAGCAAGCCGGTCGAGTATGGCATCGGCGATGGTGGCGTTCTTCTCAAGCACGTCATACCAGTCTGAGACCGGCAACTGACTTGCTATTATAGTTGCATTTCGCCCGTGCCGGTCCTCGATGACCTCCATGAAGTCAAGCAACTGCTGGCCGTCAAGTTTCTTCATGCCGAAGTCGTCTATGATCAACAGGTCGGTTGCCGCGATTCTGTCGAAGTAAGAGGCGATCGATCCCTCAATTCGTGCAAGCTGCAGTCTCTCAAGGAGCTTTGCCATGCCAAGATAGAGCACCCGGAAGCCGGCCAGGCAGGCGTTTGTGCCGAGAGCGGAGGCTATGTAGCTCTTGCCGGTGCCGGAAGGTCCGGTTATCAGCACAGACTGTCCCTTTCCGATGAAGTCACATGTCGCCAGAGAGTTCACCTTGTCGCGGTCCCTGCCCTTGTCGGCATCGAAGTAGATGGACTCCACCGAAGCCTGATAGCGGAAGCGGGCATTCTTCATCAGCCGTGCCGTCCTGTTTCGTTGTCTCATGTCCCTCTCGGCCTGAAGCAGGAGCTTCAGACCGTCGCCGAGGGTGAGAGTGGTGTTTGTCCTTGTGTCCATCATCGTGGACCATGCGGCAGCCATGCCCGGCAGACGTAGCGACCGCATCTGTTCATGTATTGTATCCATATTGTATGTATTTGGTTGGTCAATAGAACTTTTCAGTATAATATTCCTTTCCCCGGATATTGGAGTGCGAAGGTGCCGGGGTCTCCTCGTCGTGCGTTGCCTTCAGTCCCTCAGCCTTGGTCGAGACGATCCTCTTGACGAAGGCATAGGAGCACTGCCCGTAGGTCAGGGCGGCATTGCAGGCCTGCTCCATCAGGTCCTTGTCCGTGGTCTTGGCAAGGTGCAGCAATCCGTCCGCACTCTTGTAGAAGGTCTCAGGGGGAGCCAGGGGGTTGGATGAGAACATCCTCTCCATCACCTGTCCAAGAGACTGCGAACGTCCGTAGGCAGAGGCTGTGTATCTTTCCGGCGAGCGTTTCTGATAGTCACCATAGTATGACGGCAGGTGGTCAGGCTGGGTCACATAACGTTCCGTACCTTTCCTGGAATGTGTGGCGACCGGCTCGCCGCTGTAGTAGGCCGTCAGCACGGAGGGGGTGTAGATCACCCTGACTTTCTTGCCTATCAGATGGCACGGCATCGAGTAATAGCGCTTGTCCTGGCCGAGCTGTATGTGCGAGTTGAGCTGCACTGTATATTCTGCGTAGCACTTTATCTCGAACGGAAGGGGCGGGAGCGGCTTCAGGGACGGTTTGTCTATGGCGAGGAAACGCTCCTGACGGGTGACATTGTATTGCCTCATCCTCTTCTGCCTGTGGCGTTCCAGCAGGTCGGCTATGGCCTCGTTGAGCTCGTCCAGAGAGAAGAACACGCGGTCTCGCAATGCCGCGTATATGCGGTTGTAGAGTATGCGTACATGGTTCTCCACCAAAGCCTTGTCCCTTGGCTTGTACGCCCTTGCGGGAGTATGCACCATCCCGTAGTGGTTGCAGAAGTCCTCGAAGACCTTGTTGACCTCGGGCTGGTAGCGGTCAGACCTTATGACGGCGGCCTTGAGGTTGTCGGTCGTTATGGTCGCCGTCACACCGCCCCAGGCCTCAAGCGCCGCGCGACAGCCATGTATGAAGTCTTCCACGGACTGGCTCTCCACGGCCATGGCAAAGGGATAGTCGGAGGCCGGCAGTGTCGCTACAAACAGCTCGACTGGACGCTTCATACCTGTTCTCATGTCGACTATGTGAAGCTTGTCTCCTGCAAAGTCGACCATCATCTCACGGCCTCCCTCGCGGTGTTCCGTCAGAACCATCGCAGGAGGCGTGAAGGCCTTGGTGTGCTGCGAGTAGTGGAAGCAGAACTGCGAGTAACTGTAGGGTCTCGGGGCCTGCTTCCTGTACTCCTCATACAGGAGCAGGAGGGTCATGTGGGGACGCTGCATCTCCTTGTGGTAATGCCCCATGCGTTCAAGGAGATAGTCCAGCCTCTCGTCGCTGTAGGCGGCATTGCCGGCACACAGCCGGCGTTCAAGCACCGGATCCTCCAGCTCCAGGAGTTCCTCTATGGGGATCGGATCGGCCTCTATACGTCGCACGTAGTCATTGACTGTCCCTTTATAGAGACCGACGGTCCTGCCGATTTCACGGTTTGACGGATGCCTGCCCCCGTTGCGCTGGAGCATCATCCGCATAACTTGCTTTATCTTACTCATATCAGTGTTGTTTGCAGACATGGCACAAAGTTTTTGGAATGTTTTGGCCACAATATAAACATGGTCTCGACTTTTCCAAACTTTTTGGGTGGTCATGCTCCGGAAAACACTGATAACCAGTAACGGCTTGTCCCATTTTGGGTGGTCATGCTCCGGAATCGGAGAGCATGGAAGCACCATTGGAAATCCATTTTCACCTCTGGGTGATAATGCTCCGGAATGGGTGGCTTTGCTCCGGAATCCTGGGGCTTTTTATTCCCAAAATCCGACTTTCTTAACCCTTTTGGGTGGTTTTGCTCCGGAATGAATGGGTGGTTTTCATGTCAATAAATTGGGTGGTAATGCTCCGGTGCATCCAGACATTATGGTACCAACCCTATTGGTTTGCTTGAATGGTGCTCTGGAATGAATCTCCAAACTCTATACTGATACGGATACTATCTTTGATTCCGTCATTGATTATTTCTGCTGTGAAGAGGTTCGGTAAACATCAAGCGGACTCGCTTCGGCTTTTGGGTAAAGTTTATCAATTCCAATAGTTTCATTATTTTACATCCATCGAAAGCCATCTTTACACCGTGGTCAACAATACGATAGCCACGCACCTGACCATTCTTATTGTTCTGGGGAAAGCCGTTTATACCGAAACTACAAGAAGATTACGGATAAGCCGTTCCACTCTATCCAATTATCTCATTAATGGAATATTCGAATTTTATTCTCTCGGGGTAACGTTAGATATGCAGACCGGGAGAAAGAAGAATATTTCAAAATAACTCTCACCAACCATATAGAAAAGTAACCATACCCCAAGATCTCCGATAATTCTATATTTATTATCGGAGACCTGAGTATTCAGTCACTTTTTACAATACTTTTTTTCGATTTTGGTTGATTGTCAGCCACTTCATCAATATTATATTTTCGAGGACTTTAATAGAACATCATCATTGAAAAACACACCAGAATTAACTTGATTATTTATCCTGTAATCAAATCAGATATTTCATTGGCAATTTCTTCAATTGTATTTGATGCAGTGTTACGTGCCACTTTATCTGCTATCGAAGGAGAGAATTCGATAACTTCATTCTTGGTTATATTATGCCAGATTGGAAGCATCACTTGCTCTCCAGTATTTGCTTTAGTGATTATGCCATCCAATTCATAATTTGTCCATCCTTTCTTAATGAAAGCTTTTGAGAGAACTACGATACCGAATTTACTTTTTGCTAATCCTTTATCAATTTTTCTCCTTAGGCTATCACCTATTTTAAGTTCAAACTCATCGTACCACACTTTGAGACCTTTATTTATAAGAGCAATTGCCAATGGTCTTACCACTTCATCTTTATCCTCGGATGCGTGAGAAATAAACACATCATATTCAAGTTGTGTGTTTTCATACCCTTCAGGAGGTACTGTATCCTTTCTAACAAGAGAAGGCACAGATGAAAGAGCTCGGTCACTATATTCAGGGAGTGGGGCAGGAAGTCTGCGAATCGAAGTTCTCACTGATCCACTCAATCCGCCAAGATCTATTGTTATATACCAATGCCCATTTTGCGGGATTGTAAAAATCACTGGAGATTTTCGTACAAGGCCTCCATAATATCTATGACTTCTACCACTTTTGTAGCTGCTATAGTTGCTGCTATCCATCAGCCTTACGTTAGCCGCATTTCCTTGGAGAATGACTTGTATGCGCTCTCCTTTAGAACATTGATGAAGATCATATACCGTATACTTCATATATTTATTCGATTGTATTATTTGTTATTTCATAGCAGTATACATAGGTAGTCTTATCATTTCCTCCACCTGTATCTCCTTTCATTCCTTTTGCAAGGAAATACTCCTCTACCTCTTGGGCAGCTTCTTTATCAGTAGCTTCTCGCCATATCCACCAGGCATTCTCTTTATCTACGTTATGTTCACCAAACAGGCGACGTTCAATGTCATTAGTAATCCCAATGTAAAAATCGGAATAATATTGTTTACTACTCTTGCTGAGATGACAATTTATGTCATTGATAATCTCGGAAGCAATTTTTTTAGCCATAATATAATACTTGAGTTAATTATTGTGCTGCAAAATTAATTATCAAGATTGCAGAATAACTTCATTCTTTTCTAAAAATCACGAGATATAAATTTTATTGATTTTTTTCTATGATTTTTAGTGCTCGCTCTCTCATCTTTTTGCGAAGATATAATGGCTCAAGTATTTCGCATTCGTTAAGATAACCCAAAAGCAAAGTCTCAAATTCATAATTCGGGATAAGATTCAGTTCAAAGACAATATAATCATCTTTACGATCCAGTATCTTTTGCGTATTATGAAATGGTTTTGTTTCAATATATGCCGCAGCGGGGAATGCAGCTTTTATAATTATTCTTTCTCTTCGGCTTCCGATATTTATAGACACTCCAACCACCTGACTGAAATATTCGTCAATATCAAGCCCATAGTATTCTTGATATATGAGGTTTGGTGCTATTTCAATAGCGTCTATTCTGTCTAATGGGAGTGTCACAAGAGGTAATAATCCTTTCATTTTGGGTTCAGAACCTATTAAAAACCACCGATTGTTATACTGTCTAAGTTGATAAGGATGTATTTCTCTTAGAAACGTAGGTTTCCGATATTTATGATAGGACACATTGATGACATATTTTTTTAGAATACAGTCAAACAATATAGGAAAATATTGCATTCCGATTAAGTATGGATTCTGAGCAAACGATACGATGCCTCTGGATGATTGATTAAGTCGGAATGTATCTTCAAGCCTTATAATAATCTCTTCCATCCATGAACAGTCTGGCAATCCCTTAAATCTTGAAAGCATACTTATAGTGTCTGCCAATAGCTGCATTTCTCTTTGACTAATCGGAAGATTCATAATGGAGTATTCCGGGTCGTCATAATAATAGTAGGCTCTATGACCATCCATGCCTTTAATTATGGGTGCCGAATATCCTTCACTATCTTTCATGTATTTAAGATCTTCTCTAATAGTTCTCTCCGAAATGTTACGGCCATAATAATAAAAAGTCTCTTTATTGATTATATCAATTAAATCATTCATATAATACTTCCGACCTCTTTCTCGGAAACATCGATCGAGAATTCTATGTCTTAAGAAAGCATTTTTTATTGTTGCCATAGATTATTTGTTTTCAGTATCAGAAAGGTGCATCATCATATCATAATGAGACTCTTGTCCCATTTTGTAAAAGATGCTTTTAAATACCTCCTTATAACGTTCAAGTTGACCATCTGCAATCTCAACAAATAAATCATCGGCCATTGAATGAGATCCACTATTCACCCAGCTTAATAGAGACCGGCAAATTTTCTTATCTTCAAAATTATCAAACTTATTTAGAATATCATTAGGACTAATACCACCAAAAATCTGAAAATAGTTTTCTACTATTCGTCTCATAATATTCTGAGAAACCAAGCATGATAGTGGACTGGCATTTCGCAACTCAGACCAAAGCAGTTCATACGAGCTTCTTATAGGATTTGTCTTACAGTATGCCTGAATTGATGAAACATTATTTCGCTTTCTCAGGATCCAATGGTGTATACGATCTCTCCATTTACACCCTTTATCCTGAAAAGAAATTTCTTTATGAAAATATACGTTATGAGTAAGCAATATTATCTGCTTTACGATACTTCTTCCATCATATACGTTGGCAAAAATATCTCTTAAAAGTGTGCTGACGACAAATAAAACGTTACTATCTAAACTGGATACAGGGTCATCAATTATTAAAACCCTATTTCGACTAATACTGTCTGGGGTATGACTACCCTTTACAAGTTGCATATAATATAAGAAAGTAATGAATGTTCTTTCTCCTTCGCTGAGAGTTGATGTGGCAAGCTCACCGTTCTCTCTTACGATTTGATATTGGTTTATTTCATTTGGAACTTCACGAATCATGAAATTTGTAAATCCAAATCCCTGCAGAAGTCTATTAATTTCATTAACGGTCGGCGTAATACTTGTTATGGTTCTTTCCAATTCATTTATTTCATTTCTTAATGTTTTATGTCGACTCAAAGCAATTTCTATTTTACTTTTCAGCACTTCTATTGCCTTCTCCAAATCTATAACCTTTTTATTATAGGTTTCTATTGCTGCTGAATATGCAGTTGAGAAAAATTTATATATTTGTTTTACAAGCATAGCTCGCTCAGTTGATAGGTTGTCTATTAGTTGGTTATACTTTAAAACCTTCACATTACAATCATCTATAATACGATTAATCCGACGAATATGTTCTTTCGTGGATTTAAGAGCAATGACCCGGCTTGGCTCTTTACATTTTGTATCCATTAAGTTCTGGTTTGAAGTCAGAAGTAATTTAAATTCGGATACCACAGTCTCAAATAGAGAAATATCCATAGAGGATTTTTCCAAAACCTTTTGCTCATTTATGATAGAATCCAATTGTTTAATAATAATGGGTATAATCTGATTATATGCATTTTGTAAGGAACCGATTTGATGTAAATCGTTCCTATAGCGTGCATCAAAAAAAGAACTTATTTTCTTTTTAAACTCATCGGTTATAGTATGTTGTTGACAAAAGGGACATATATCCCTGCTTTTATCCATGTAAACCAAACCTTGACTAACCCAGTCTGAATTTCCTAAACTATTAATCAATCCGGCAACATCTATGTCCTGTTTACCAACGATTATTTTTGTCCATAATTCGTTAGACTCAACAGAATCCAATTCATTATCATTAAATTTTGCTATTGGTGTTTGACGCACAGGTTGAATACCGAAAAGAACTTTTGCCTTGTCTGTTAAGGACTCAAGTGCTAATTCTTCATCAATCCGGTCCTTAGTCGCATCTAATACTTTTTTAACAAAACTATCTTTAGTCCCAGCTCCTATAGCTGATTTACTAAATATTCTTTCATGTCTCTTTAACAAATCCGTCCATACAGACTCTTTAAATGAATCCTTTATGTTTTTAATATCGGCTTCTTTTTCGTTTAAGGTTTTTCTTAATTTTGAACCCTCATCAACAATTTCTTGAAGTAGCCTCTGTTTTTCTTCTATTTGACATAAACTATCCTTGGATGCTTCTCCTAATGTAAAAACTCCAGGTATAAGTTCAGAATAATTCCTATCGCAGAAATCTTTGTTGTATATTAATATATCTAAGGGGAGTTCATCTTTCCACTCCAAAGTGCAATCAGGATATTCGTTGATATTAGCCACAATCCGGCTAATAGTGCTTTTACCTGAACCATTTGCCCCATATATGATATTTATAACATTAAGATTTTCAATATCAATACCTTCACTATTGAATGTGGCTTTATTCTTTATATGGATTCTATTAATCATGGTTTGTTCAACGTGTTTATGTTTAATGCTATATTGGTTTAACAACGAATTGGTAATTTCATTAAAAATGCTAGAGATTCTGTGAGTGGTATTTAATCCTTTAAACAGCCAATTGGTACTATTTTCACACCGTCCTCGCGGGTATATGCCATTTCTCCACCTGTTAGGACAATCAGCACATCCGGCTCTCGAAGTCTGATTTGTTTCTCTGTCTTGTTCTTCTCGGAGATGAGGCGTTTGATTTCAAGAAGATGTTTTGCGCCATCCTCTATCTCTCGGCTACCGAGTTTACATTCTATAAGCGCATATCTTCCATCATCCAGATGCAAGACGGCGTCTGCTTCAAGTCCAAGACGGTCATGGTAATAAGACAGGTGTCCTCCCAATGCTTGTGAATATGCACGAAGGTCACGAAAACATAAACATTCGAATATGAAACCGAATGTATTTAAATCCAATTCCAGACTCTCAGGCGATGCTCCCAATGCAGCTACAGCTATAGACGGATCTACAAAACAGCGTTTCTTTCCTGTACGGATAACTGTCTTTGACCGAATCGCCGGAGACCACGCCTCAATATCGTCGATGACAAACAGTTTCTCTAATGCACCCACATAATCGTCAAACGTGGTCATGGAGGTTCGTTCCATCTCTTCGGACACATCAGCAAGCATTGAAGTTTTCTTTGCAAGGGTGCATATATTTCGTGCGTAGGTACGAAGAATCAGCCGTGCCAATGCTGGATTGCGCCGTGTCCTATCAACACGTGAAATATCCTTATTGCAAATCTCGTCAACATAATCCTTTGCGATGAGTAATT
>JAAVFP010000057.1 GCA_014800735.1 Bacteroidales bacterium | reverse complement strand
CCGAGGAAGGAAATGTGACCAGATTTACAGCGGTCGGCAGACCGGGCAGCTCCTATATGCCGGAGCGGGATCTGTGGCTCCATGCCAACTGGAAACCGGTGGATGAGCAGGATATTAACGTTACATATGAGGCAAGGATTGGCGATACCAGTTATGAGGAACTGGAAGAAGCCTTTGCAAATGCACAGGCGGGCGACACAATCACCGTCCTTAGAGATTGCTGGGTATCAGCTACACTTGAAGTCACTGCTGATGACATCACTTTAAAGAGTGCGGATACAGGGAATCCGGTAAAAATCAGCAGGGAAGATGATTTTGCAGGGAAAAAATATGGAATGAACACTGATTCCGTCCTGCTTGCAGTAAAAGGCGGCAGCCTTACCACGCAGGATATCATTTTTGATGGTGGCGCAGTGTTGGATGATGACTTCAACAATTCTGGCAAGGTCTGGAACAGCCCCCTCATTTACGTGGATGGCTCATATGCAATGGAGAGTGGGACTGTCCTTCAGAATAATTACAACACTGACGGATATGAAAGCAATGGCAGCGGTAGACCGCTCCATACAGCCGGGGCAGTACATATCAAGAAAAATGCCAGCTTTACCATGGATGGCAGTCTGATCCAGAACTGCTATACGTCCGGCGGTGGTGGCGGCATCCAGTCAGAGACAGATTCCCATGTGTCAGCTACGTCCGGCACAGTCACGAACTGCCATGCAACATGGGGCGGCGGCATGGACTTTTGGGGAGAAGCAGAACTTTCCAACATGACCGTTACAGGGAATGCGGCAGGCTCAACAGGTGGCGGTATCTCCAGCACAGCCCCTCTGACAGTCACAGACAGCCTGATCGAAGGAAATTATTCTGCATACGATGGCGGTGGTATCTGTACCGCAACCGGACATAAGGCGGAGATATCCGGCTGCACCTTTACAGGGAATGTGGCAGGAAGGGGCAGCGCAGTCCAGACTTCCAGTGGGGAAGGGACACTGCCGCTTGTCATCCGTAACTGTACGTTCACCGGAAACCGCTCACAGGAAAAGATCCATGCAGGCGGCACAATCTGTTACATGAATGAAACAGGTATTATCCTGTCAGGGAAGATCGTCATGGAAGATAACCTTTCCGTAGGATATGAACCCTGTGATATCCACTATTTTTACAATACAGGCGCATCCATCCTTCTGGATGAAGATTTTGAAAGCGATTCAACTTTTGTGCTTGGCGGATATGACAGTATAAAGCCGGGCAGGGTACTGATTGACGGTACACTGTACCACAAAGACGCAAGCCCGGAGCAGTTCCCATGGCACTGCCCGAATTACTGCACAGAAAAAAGAGGGGAGAACCTCTACCTTGCAGAAGTACCCAAAACTTATTTTGTTACCTATGATGTCAATAACAGCCCTACGGGATCAAGTGTGATGTGTTCCGATCCGAACCTTTATACCAGTGAGGACACAGTGACTATCATGGATCAGGAAGCCCTTTTTCCTCTTCTGGGGAATATTGTAAGATTCGGTTATAACTTTGTGGGCTGGAACACAGAGCCGGACGGAACCGGGACTGATTATGCACCGTTACAGGAGATAAACCTTACAGACAATCTTTATCTCTATGCGAAGTGGGAAGCAAAAGAGCCTGTTACTCTCACTTATATCTATAATGACGGGGAAGGGAGAACTGACAGCGCACAGGTCATTCCCGGCGCAAATATCGCATTCCCTGACGCATCCAGAAAAGGCTACAGCTTTACAGGCTGGTATGAGGATGAGGCACTGACCGTATTTGCAGGAAACGCAGGGGAAAAACACTATGCACCGCAGCAGGACGCTTCTTATTATGCCGCATGGGAAAAGACAGAAGCGACAATCACATTTGATGCAGACGGTGGAAAGATGGAAGGTGGAGATGTTACCGTAAAGATTGGCGATACGATCACGCTTCCTAATTGCACGAAGGAAGGTTATGAATTTACCGGCTGGTATGATGGAGATACCTGTGTCGGACAGGCTGGGGAAGAGTACACTGTCTCTGATGATGTTATCTTGAAAGCGCATTATGAAAAGAAAGAAGGTCAGGCGGTCATCTGTACCGTTACTTTCGATGCAGACGGTGGAAACACTGCAAGAAAGAGCATTGACGCAGAGAAAGGCAGTGCGATCATTCTTCCTGCCTGCAATAAGACAGGCTATGAGTTCCTTGGCTGGTTCTTAGCTTCTGATGATAGTATCTGTATCGGACAGGCTGGGGAAGAATTTACCGTACAGGGAGATATTACTTTAAAGGCACATTTCGAGAAAAAGGAAGCAGTGAAAGTCACAATCACTTTTGATGTTGACGGTGGTAAAGAAGTTAAATCTATCAAGGCAGCAAAAGGCGATATCATCCGCTTACCTAAGACAGAAAAGGATGGTTACAGCTTCCTTGGCTGGTACACAGAAAAAGACGGTGGAATATTACTTGGAATCCCCGGCAGTGAGATGAAAGCGGTTAAGGATATGACAGCTTACGCTCTTTGGGAAAAAGAAACGGAGAAAGATGCTGATAATGACGCTAATCCCGAAACCTGTAAAGTGATTTTCCACGCAGGACAGGGAACGATCAAGGTAAAGGAGCTTACCATCATCAAGGACGGAAGCCTCTACCTTCCCATGCCGGAGCGTGAAGGATATGATTTCACAGGCTGGTATCTGGATGATGACCTGACGCAGTTTGCAGGGGCATATCACGATACATACCGCATTACAAGAGATACAGATTTTTATGCAAAGTGGGAAAAGTCAAAAGATAACAGCGGCAATAATGGAGATTCAGGAAACAGTGGAAATACAGAGGATAATGATAATTCTGGCGAAAACTTAAATACCTACACCATCAAATATGATGCCAATGGAGGCAAAACAAAGAATGCATCCGTCAAAGTAGTAATAGGCGGCAGTGTGAAACTTCCCGGCGCAGAGCGTGAGGGCTATGCCTTCAAGGGCTGGTACACTGACAGACAGGTATTTATCGGGACTGAGGGAGAAACCTATAAACCCAGCAGGAGCATCAGCCTCTATGCAAGATGGGATAAAGCAGAGAAAGACAATCAGGACAATAATACAGAAAACACCAACGATAAGGACAATAAAAATACTTCGGACAAGAATCAGAATACAAGCGGCACTGTCTCCGGCAATTCAGCAGGCAGTCCTTCAGATAAAGATACAGATACCAGAATGGAAGGAGGAAATGGAAATGCAGGAAAAGGAACGGAGCCGGTCATCCAAACTGGCCATGCGTCGCCCTTTTATCTTCTTGCTACCCTTGGGCTGTGCGGCGTTATGTTTGCTGCTGCATCTGTGCTTGAAGGTAAGAAGGAAGGGAAAAGCTGCCTGTAGCGGGTGTGTATTATGACGGTACATTTTGATGTACGGTAAAGGACGGGTAGAAAGGAGTGTAACTATCGGAAACTATTCTATCATTTACGCCGATCCTCCATGGCGGTACGACCAAAAAGTCATGCAGGGTGCGGCGGATCGGCACTACCCTACAATGACGATGGATGAGTTATGTGCGCTCCCGGTGGCAGATTTGGCTGCCCGAGACAGCGCACTTTTTTTGTGGGCTACTTTCCCCAAGCTCCCCGAGGCTTTGCAGCTTATGAAAGCGTGGGGATTTACTTATAGAAGCGTAGCTTTTGTCTGGCTGAAAAAGAACAAAAAAGCGGACAGCTGGTTTCAGGGGCTGGGGTTCTGGACAAGGGGAAACGCAGAAATCTGCCTGCTGGCTACTAAGGGACACCCAAAAAGGCAGGCGGCAAATATCCATCAGTTTATCATTTCCCCTATAGAGACCCACAGCAAAAAGCCGGACGAAGCCCGGGAAAAGATTGTTGCCCTCATGGGCGACCTGCCCCGTGTGGAGCTGTTCGCTAGGCAGACCCCGCCCGGCTGGGATGTGTGGGGAAATGAAGTTGCAAGTACGCTCTCTGGCTTTGGGATAAAGTGTCCCGAAGTGTCTGGGGCTGAAAAGAAGGACAGGAAATCCGGGATTATCCTGTCCTGACTGGAAGGGGATGTGGCGGGGAAAATGGCTGCATCCCCTGAATAATGAAAGAAGTAATAAAACGGTTTCAAAGAAAGGCGCAGCATGGAAAAAATCAAAAATTTTATTGGCGGGCTTGGGAAGAAACTTTTCCCTCACCTGCCGGAAAAGAAAAGGCAGCGGATTACAGTGCAGATCATAGTGGGTATTTCCCTTGCGTTCATTTGTATGGTGGGTATGGGAATTTTCCGCTATAAGGCAGTGAAGCAGCTTGAAAAATATCAGGCAATAGCGGATGCTTATGCACAGCTTGACGCTATTTTGGAAGAGGAAAGAGAAAAATCCCAGCAGGAAGCAGCGGAAGAGACGCAGGAGATTTTTGCGGAAATGGAAGCGGATGCGGAACGGTACAGGCAGGAATATGAGGCAGAAATGAGGGAGAAGGGACTGGAAGCCTATGATTGGGATGCACTTTGCAGTGAAAATGAGGATATCAAAGGCTGGCTCTGTATTCCTGACACCTTAATTAATTTCCCTGTAGTGGGAACGGATGATAATGCTTTTTATCTCTCCCACGATTTCACGGGGGATAAGAGCAGCGCCGGATGCCCTTTCATGGATAAGGACACGCAGGTATGGGATTTTAACCGCGTCATCTACGGTCACAACATGGGTGCAGGTTCGGATGCCATGTTCTCCACACTCTTAGATTATGAGAAGGAAGATTATTTCAAAGAAAACCGGACCATCTATTTCACAGATGCCTATGGAAGTGTCACCGAATATCAGGTAATGGCAGTAGTCAAATACAGCATAGACGATCTGGAAGAATGGGATTTCCGCATAAGGAACCATGCTGATATGGAAAGCTTCAATGCATGGATGGAGCAGCTACAGGGAAGGGCATTGTATTATGAAGAGCCTGACCATGCTCCAACCAGTATTATCACCCTTGCCACCTGTGACAGGCGGATATATGGGAAAAATGGGAGATTTTTAGTGATAGCAGGAATCTAATACATAAGAAAAAAATCGAGAAAGGAGACGCTTGGGAGGTTAGTTAAAAATCGAAATATCAAACAGAGAATTGCTGAATCTGAT
>JAAVFP010000056.1 GCA_014800735.1 Bacteroidales bacterium | reverse complement strand
GGTGCTTTTATTTCTTTCACTCAATCGCTTAGCTCGCTAAGCTCCTTCGTTCAATAAATAAAATCCCTCGCAAATCCTTCGCAAATATATATTGTCTAATTTTTAAGGGTTACTTATCATTGATTGCATTGCCTTAACTTCATCCTGGACATGACGGGGCTCCTTGTCCAAAATCTTGTCGATATACTGAGGATTGATATGCTTGACGGTCTGGTCGCCATCGATAAGAAGGTCCATGGTCCGGCAGTTTCCGGCATCGTGAATGAAGAGGCGGAGCAGAGTGGGTTTTGACGGGACGTGACCTTCAGTCTTGTCAGGGCGGCCGAGCAAATCCTCCAATGCCCGCCCGATGAGATTTCGGGACCGCAATGTCATACCTACCGGACCTTTTATGAATTTGTGGTCACGGCTGATAAAAATGCTGGTGGGGGTGCCGTTCCATTTGCTGAACGCCCTGAGCGACAAACGGCGCAAAGCGGAGCTGTAGGTGCTTGAGCTCAGGCTGTGGATAAAATCAAGTTCGGGAGCGGCGGGATTATGAACGCGGGCAATCCACGCGCCTTTACTTTCAAGATATGCGCGATTTGAATGGAACGTGGGTTCATCCAGCGGCAGCTTCAGCACTTGAGCAACCGCAATATCAAATTTATTAAGGTCCGCAGAGATTTCAGCGTATTCACCGTTGAAAGCAGCGTAATCCTCCTGCGTTTTCGCGCCGGACTCGCTTTTTTGGGCGCTGACAGTCGGGGGTGTCTGTGTCTTTTTCGAGACGGTCTTAGCCGAGGATTCTCTCGGTCGTACCCGGCCTGACATCAAGTCCTCCACCAGTTTTTGGGAAGCTTTGATAGGGCTGAGACCCTTGCGGGCATATTCCTTGAGAATATCACCGTACAGCTCCTCCAACGTATCATGACTTTTGTTGATTCGCTGCTTTTCTTCGTCATCCTCCTGTTTACGCTTGGCGACAAATTCCTCCACGAATCTCTCGGCATCCTCTCGGTTCCATTCATCGACAGGAATTTTTATTTTCTCTGTCCGCGGATGCTCGTAGGCTAAGTTGGTGGCACATTTGTAGTCCTGAATCAGCGTTTTGGTCTGTGTGGGAGAAGATATTTCCACACTTTCCAGGAACAGGAACTTTCCGCCGATAGCAATCATGTCGTATATCGGATAGTCGCTCGAGGAACCACGTTTGCTGATGCTGTCGTTATTGATTGCCTGAAGGTAGAAATCTTCTTCGGTCAGACGCTCATTGTCGATTGCCGGGATTTCTATCTGGTTGACTTCAAAAAATTCCTCGCCGTCAAAAACCACGGAACCATAAGTCAGTTCCAGTTTCTCGCCTTTGCGCAGGCTGAACATTCGTGCAGGGAAAGTGTAATGGTAATCTTCGTGGGGAGTGCCGGTATTGCGTCTGTAAATCAGATTCTTCAGGAACGAGTATTGCTCGTTGTCGTAGTAGTCGGGATCAATGAAGATGTCGGCGGCATCGCGCTGGAATTTCTGTCCGCCGCTATCAAGAGTCCAGTCGGGATGGTCGTATAACTTAGCATGTCCGTCCTCGTCCATCAGACGGCGACGGTTGTTGACTGGCAAAAGCAATCTTTTTACCGGAACATCTACGGAAAAGGCATGCGATTCCTTGCCTTCTTCGACCGGGGTAAAAGTAAAGGTTGCTTTGACCCCTGCCTCGGAAATCACGAAAGGTAATTTCCAAATCGGGCTCTCAATCCAACATACAAGGCCACCGTTGCTTGTAAGGGTAACTTTTAATTTGCGTTCGATTCTTGCGATTCTTCTGCGCTCTTCGGATGCTTTTTCCAGGGCCTCTCTAATCCGTTCCATTTCGATCTCTGCCTTTCGTGCCTGTTCCTCCCTTTCCAGACAGCGAACTTTCGCCGTAGGTGCAAGGTGGCGCAGTGCGTCCACGAATTCCTCGAAGTGGGCATCCGACGCGAAAACTGTGAAGTTTGTAGATATGGCAGCAAATGCTTCAGGGTCAAATTCCGGTACAGGACCGTAGAACTCCGCTCTTGGAAGTTTCGGCCCGAAAGCCCTTCGGCCAACTGCTTTTAGTTTGTCAGTGAAGACAACAGGTGCGTTCTTGTCTGTAGCATCCAATAATGCTTCATCGCAGACGATTTCAATGTTTTTATATAAATCTAAGTGGAAAGAACGTGTCTCCGGAGCACATGTATAATGCTCAATGAGTTTAGTCCCTACGATACCTGTAGAACTAAAAGATGCCTTGATTTTTTCCCATCTGGAGGGAACTGTATTATATTTACTGGCCATTGATTATGTTGTAATTGATAAGTGATTAGCAGTTCGGTCAATGTTGGTTTATAGAGCAATCTCTTTGAAAGAGATACTACGACTCCGACGTTCGGAGGTTGTTTTTGAGCATCGTAGGGACGTGCCTTCGGCACGTAGGCGTAAAATGTTTGATAATCAGAAAACACGTGCCAAAGGCACGTCCCTACAGCGCGTACTCACAATGGTGCAGATATCTGCAAAGTTTCAACAAATATCATCTTCCACCGCTTGAGTAATTTAAAAGGATTGTAATAAATTTGTGTAAATCAAAAGATTTCTGTATCTTTGCCAATACTGTAATATCTCTTTCAAAGAGTCACTTCAGGCCGTCGGGAGCTCTTTCGTGGTGAGGCGGGGGATTTGCGTATTCGGCGGGGATTTCGTAGCTTTGTAGCTGTTTTTTGAATTTAGGTTTAGTATTATGGTTTCTGTTGACGGACTTACCGTGGAGTTCGGGGGGACGACCCTCTTCAAGGATGTTTCATTTGTTATCAATCCCAAGGACCGCATTGCCCTGATGGGCAAGAACGGTGCAGGCAAAAGCACGCTGCTGAAAATTCTGGCGGGTGTGCGTCAGCCCACACGCGGGTCGGTGTCGGTGCCCAAGGATTGCACGGTGTGCTATCTGCCTCAGCACATGATGACTGAGGATGGACGCACGGTGTTCGAGGAGGCTTCGCAGGCATTTGCCCATTTGAAGGAGATGGAGGCTGAAATCGAGGCGATGAACAATGAGCTTGCCACGCGCACGGACTACGACAGCGACTCGTATATGCAGCTGATTGAGAAAGTGTCGGCCGTGAGCGAGAAGTTCTATGCCATCGACCTGACCCACTTCGAGGAGGATGTGGAGAAGGCGCTTCTGGGCCTAGGCTTCGAGCGTTCGGATTTCGGGCGTCCTACGTCGGAATTCTCGGGTGGCTGGCGCATGCGCATTGAGCTTGCCAAGCTTCTGCTGCAGAACCCCGATGTACTGCTGCTGGACGAGCCCACGAACCACCTTGATATCGAATCGATAGGCTGGCTCGAGGATTTCATCATCAACAGCCCGATGGCAGTGGTGGTGATCAGCCACGACCGCCGCTTCATCGACAATATCACCACGCGTACCATCGAGGTGACCCTTGGCCGCATCTACGACTACAAGGCGCGCTACAGCCACTACCTGGAGCTGCGCAAGGAGCGCCGCCAGCAACAGCAGAAGCAGTACGACGACCAGCAGAAACAGATTGCCGAGGCGCGCGAGTTTATCGAGCGTTTCAAGGGCACGTATTCCAAGACCTTCCAGGTGCAGAGCAAGGTGAAATGGCTTGAAAAGCTGGAGATTGTTGAGGTGGACGAGGAGGATACGTCGGCCCTGCGCCTGAAGTTCCCGCCCTGCCCGCGCAGCGGCAGCTATCCGGTGATTGCCGAGGGTGTGGGAAAGAGCTACGACGGTGTGCCGGTGTTCGCCAATGCTTCGTTCACCATCGAGCGCGGCGACAAGGTAGCTTTCGCCGGCCGTAACGGCGAGGGTAAGTCCACTATGGTCAAGGCGATTATGAAGGAAATTACCCACGACGGCACTCTGACGCTGGGCCACAATGTGAAGATAGGCTACTTTGCGCAGAACAGTGCCTCGCTGCTTGACGAGGATCTGACCGTGTTCCAGACCATCGACGATATTGCCGTGGGCGACGTGCGCCTGAAAATCCGCGACCTGCTGGGTGCCTTTATGTTCGGCGGCGAGGAGAACCAGAAGAAAGTCAAGGTGCTGTCGGGCGGCGAGCGTGTGCGCCTTTGCATGATCAAACTGCTGCTTGAACCAATCAATCTGCTCATCCTTGACGAACCCACCAACCACCTGGACCTCAAGACCAAGGATATCCTGAAGCAGGCGCTGCGCGATTTCGACGGCACGCTCATCATTGTGAGTCACGACCGCGATTTCCTTGATGGCCTGGTGACGAAAGTCTACGAATTCGGCGGTGGCAAAGTGCGCGAGCACCTGTGCGGCATCAACGAATTCCTCGAAAAGAAAAAAGCCGAACAGCAGGCGTGACACCTGACGTGAAAAAGAAATTAACTGTACCCCAAAAAGTTGGACAAATAACTTTTTGGGGTACAGTTAGTATTCGTTGTCGCTAAGCCAAACAGATCCACCCTTGCAGGGAGAAATCTCCGACCAGAAATTTTCGTTACAATTCAAGCGTACCTGGGGTAATCCGCCATAAGTCATAAACTCTTCAAAAGCCAGTTCAATGCTTTTATCAGTTACCGACATAAATTCCCTGAAATTCAATGGAATTACGGCTTGAGTCTGATATTCCGAGTAATTGTCATTTGTGACACTTTTTCGGAGTGTAAAGTTAATTAAAAATTTCGTTCATTCCAAATGCTCATACTGACTATCTGAAACCACAAATCTTACGTAACGGAATACTATTTTCATAATATACCTGAAAATTTGTGCATATAATGCATTGTATTTAATTGAATATGATTGATAATCAGCGTCATATGGGCTGCGATGGGGCGTATGGGGCTGACGCTCAGTCGTCGTCCTTGAAGAACATGGGGATGTTGCACATGAAGATGTCCGGGGCCGTGAGCAGGTCGCGGTACTTCATCAGGTCGGCCAGGCAGATGTCGGCAATCACGTAGCTGCTCTCCGTGGAGGTGTACACTTCGTAGATGGCCCGCAGCGGCAGCAGGCGGGTGACCTCGGTGGTAGAGTAGCGGATGTAGACGCGCAGAGTGATATCGGTGGTGTAGTGGGGCAGTCCGGCGTAGCTCATCTTGCGGTATTCGTAGCGGTAGCCGTAGCGGCGCGCCATAACGTCGCTTAGGATTGACGATGCCGTGGGGAGCGACCCGGCGCCCTTGCCGAACATGAACTGGCGGTCGTAGCACTCGCCGCGGATGACCACGCCGTTGTATTCGTCGTCCACGCTGTAGATATATCGGTTTTTCTCCACGAATTCCGGCATCACAAACATGGTGAATTGCTCCTCCGAAACCTTCACCACCTGAGCCACGAGTTTGATTTTCACGCGCTTCTCGCGTGCGTAGCGGATGTCACTGTCGTGGATATTGGCAATGCCGTAGGTGAAAATATCCTCCGGCTTCACGTAGACGCCCAGAGCGTGGACGGTGATGATGATGAGCTTGAAGAGCGAGTCGAGGCCCTCGATGTCGCGCGAAGGGTCGCTCTCGGCAAAGCCCAGCTGCTGTGCCCGTGCCAGCGCGTCGTCGTAGTTCTCGCCGTGGTCAAACACACGGCTAAGGATGTAGTTGGTCGAGCCGTTGAGAATGCCTTTCACCTCCAGCAACAGGTCGTTGTCGTAGTACTCCTCCAGATTTCGGATTACCGGAATCGAGCCGCACGACGAAGCGTCGTAGAGCAGGGCGGTGCCGTGCTTGCGTTGGAGTTCAATCAGCTCGGGCAGGTGGCGGGCTATCATGGCCTTGTTGCCGCTCACCACCGGGATGCCGCGGCGCAAAGCCTCAGTGACGATGGCGTAGGAGGCCTCGGCATCGTCTATCAGCTCCACGATGAGGTCTATTTCAGGGTCGGCAAGGATATCCTCGGGGCGGGTGGTGAGGAGTGCCGGGTCCACCTCGATGCCGCGGGGCTTATCAAGATTGCGCACGCAGATACGGCGGATTTCGGCATGGGCGTTGCGGGCGCGGCGTATCACCGAAAAAATGCCCTGGCCCACGGTGCCGAGTCCGAACAGGCCTATACGAATTGTCTTGTCGTTCATTGTTGGATGAAAGGAATTAGCAGTTGATTCAGGCGGCGGTGCTCGGTCAGGAACCCGTCGTGGCCCAGGTCGGAGGCGATTTCCTCGTAGTGTGCGCGGGGCAGGCGTGCGGCCAGTGCGCGCATTTCGGCCGGGGTGAAAATAATGTCGGTGGTGATGGCAATCACCAGTGCAGGCATTGCCAGGCGTGCAAGGGCGGCATCGAGGCCTCCGCGGCCGCGCCCGGCATCGTGGGTGTCGAAAGCATCCAGGATGGTCACGTAGGAATAGGCGTTATAGCGCTTGCACAGCTTGTCGCCCTGGTGGCGCTGGTAGGTGACTGGGCGGCGCAGGGCGTCGGCCGGCAGTCCGTCGGGGTCCTGCTGAGTGGAGTTGTAGCCCAGCGGTCCGCGGTAGGTGAGCAGGCCTATGGCTCGTGCGGCAGCCATTCCGGCCATTCCGGCGTCCGGGCGGCGCTGGCCGAATGTGGCGTCGGCGCGGATGGCCATACGCTGGGTTTCGTCCACAGCGATGCTCCAGGGCGAGGCCTTGGCGTCGGTGGCAATAAGAATCAGTTTCTCGAAACGTTCAGGTTGCTCCACGGCCCACTCCACAGCCTGGAAACCACCCACGGAGCTGCCCACCAGCACCTTGATGCGGTCCAGGCCCAGATGGTCGGCCAGCAGGGCGTGGGCGCGGGCCATGTCGCGGATGGTGATGGCGGGGAAATCGCCGTAGTAGGGCTCGCCCGAGGCGGGATTGGTGCTCAGCGGACCGGTCGTTCCGTAGTGCGAGCCCAGGATGTTGGCGCACACCGTGAAGTAGCGGTCGGGGTCAAGGAACGCATCCGCTTCAACCGTGTGCGGCCACCAGTCGGCCACGTCGCTGTTGGCGGTGAGTGCGTGACACACCCACACGGCATTGTCGCGGGCGGCATTGAGCGTGCCGTAGGTGTGATATGCTATCACGAGCTCGGGCAGTGTGCCGCCCAGTTCGAGCTCGAATGGTTCGTTATGTCGGTAGTATTGTATCATAATAAAAAAATCCGGCCTCAGCAAAGCTGTCAGCCGGATGTAAGTGCATAAACTATTTCACGCCCCAATCACACCCGGCAGTCGGTGCCGCGCATCATCATGGCCATCATAGCGGAGGTGAAACAGTTAGTCATTATTGTCGTTTTTCTGAATTATGGGTGCAAAAGTATGATTATAATTTGAAATATGCAAATGTTGTGTCAGCAAATTTCAAGAATTTCGGGAAATTCGTTCTTTTGAGCCTTGGTCAATTTCTTGACAACCTGCGCGTAACTGTGCCTTATGAGCGACTTTACGAATTCACTGCGCTGATTGGCCAGATTGCCCACCTGGTTCCAGTATTTTTTATTCCAGTGATATGCACCTTCGATTTCGGGGTGTGCGTCGCGCAGCTCGATTGCATAATCGGGGTCACACTTCGCCACGAACATATCAGGATTGTTGATGTCGATGCACGCAAAAATCTTGTTGCACACGCGGTAAATCAGGATGTCCTCGCCAAAGGGAGTATCCTCCGTGGCGTGGGGGAGCGACAGGCAGTAGTTGCGGATATCGGAAAGGTCCATAAGCTTCAATCTTGGGCGTTCGTTCGGCAAAGTTACGCAAAAAAATGCAAAAAAATCACCTGGAAAATTTGTCAGTTGTCATAAAGTTCGTAACTTTGCCGCAGTTTGGTGCCGCGAGCATTCGCGGTGAAAAGGGAATCAGGTGAAAGTCCTGAACAGACCCGCTGCTGTAAATCCTGCCCAACTTGCCTCGGCAATCACGCCACTGTCGCCCACAGGTGCGATGGGAAGGCCGCCGGACAAGAGGATGAGTCAGAAGACCTGCCAGACTGAACATATTGTTTTGAAATTTTCGGGACATAAAATTGCAAAACGCCCAACACCCTCCCTCTGTGGTGGAATGTCAGGGACCGTGCCTGCGGTCGGACACATTCTTTTAAGATGGTTGTGCGCATGAGTGATTGAAACTCCCGGCAGTGCCAACCCACGAAATGAAACAGAGGAAACTGCTCACCGTTCTGACAACCATTGTGATGCTTGCGGCCATCCCGCAGGCCATTGCTGCATTTACGGTCTCGGGCCGCGTCACCGACCGTTCGGGCGACCCTCTGACGTGGGCAATAGTACGCACAACGCCCTCCGGCGCGGCAGTGCAGGTGGATGCCGACGGCCGCTATTCACTCAAATTATCAGGCGACGTGACTCTTGAAGCATCCGCCTCGGGCTACACGACGGCCTCGCGCCGCCTGGTGCTGACTTCGGACACCGTGTGCGATTTCGGCCTTGCCGAGGATGCCGTGGCTCTCGCTGATGTGAGCGTGCTGGGTAAGTCGCAGGCACGCCGTGTGGCCGAAGGAGCGCTGTCGCTCAACGCCGTGGAAATACGCGCCGATGTGAACCGCCTGACGAGCCTCAACGACATCGTGGACCGGACCGCCGGCGTGAAAGTGCGCCGCGAGGGTGGGGCAGGCTCCGACCTCGACCTCAGTATCAACGGCCTGAGCGGCAACTCAATCCGCTATTTTATTGACGGTGTCCCCCTTGACTCCAAGGGCAGCCAGGTGAACCTCGACAATATCCCCGTGAACATGGTGGAGCGCGTGGAGCTCTACAAAGGCGTAGTGCCCAGCTCCCTGAGCAGCGACGCTCTGGGTGGGGCAGTGAATATCATCACCAAGCGCAAACGCGAGAACTTTGTGGATGCCTCCTACGGCTTCGGCTCTTTCCACACCCACAGCGCCGACCTCAACAGCCAGCTGATGGTGCCGCGAACGCCCGTTGCCGTGCGTCTGTCGGCCGGTTACACTACGTCCAAGAACGACTATACCATGCGCGACGTAGAAATATGGAGCGACGAAGAGGATAAATTCGTTCTTACCGACCTCAAGCGTTTCCACGACGACTACACCTCGGCCCTGGTGCAGCTGGAAGCCGGAGTGAACGACGTTCGCTGGGCCGATGCCTTCTTTGTGAGCGGTTCCTACACCGACATCCGCAAGGACATCCAGACCGGTGCGATGCAGAACAAAGTCTACGGCATGGCCGAGCGCAAAGCCCACGCCTGGAATATCGCCGCGCGCTACACCAAGCAGTGGGGCCCTGTGGGCACACGGTTCAACCTGTCGCACACCGATGATTTCAGCCAGACCGTCGACACCGCTTTCCGCAAATATTCCTGGGACGGCAGCTGGCGTCCGGCCACCGGCAACGAAATGAACAACCGCGCCCGCACCATCCGCAACTACAAGCGTCCCCTCACAGTGCTTAGTGCCGGTGCCGACTACGAATTTCTGCCCCGCCACACACTGAGCGTGAACTACATGCTCAACCGCCGCGGCAACCGTCGGTCCGACGAGGTGGACACGAGCTTCGAACCCTCCAACGACGTTGTGACCAAGCACATCCTGTCGCTCACCTATACCAACGTGTTCTTCGACGACCGTTGGCAGAATATGTTCTTCGTAAAGGACTACATCAACTCCACCCGCATCGAACAGACCGACGACGCCACCATAAGTGGTGCCAACGATATTGAGCCGAACAACACCCAGAGCTACTGGGGCGCCGGCGTGGGCACCCGCTTCACCCTACGCAGCGCCTTGGCCGTCAAGGCCAGCTACGAGCACAGCGTGCGCCTGCCGCTGTCGCGCGAACTACTGGGCAACGGAACCACCGTCTATCCCAACCTGGCCCTGGCTCCCGAGCAGAGCAACAACTGGAACCTTGGCTTCTTCGGCACCGTCTACTCTTCGCCCGAGCATCTGTTCGCCTACGAGCTCAACGGCTTCATCCGCCACGTGCAGAACTACATCCGTGTGACCGTATCCGAGCGCGACGGCATGATGCAGTATGTCAACGAACCTGCCATCGAGGTCAAAGGCATGGACTTCGATCTATCCTACACCTGGCGCGACGCCCTCAACCTGCGCGTGAACGGCAGCTGGAACGATGCCCGCGACCTGAAGGAATTCAAGACCGACGGCAACCCCTCGGCAACCTACAAGAACCGTGTGCCCAACCGCCCGTGGCTGTTCGGCAATGCCGAGGCATCCTACACTTTCCGCCGTCTTTCCCGCCTGGACGACCGCCTGCGCCTGGAGGCTTCATTCGAGTGGATTCACTGGTATTTCCTGAACTGGGAAGCCTATGGTTCGCTGGAGAGCAAAGCTAAAATCCCGACGCAGTGCATCACCAACTTCGCAGTATCTTACTCGCTGTGCGACGAGCGCTATAATCTGTCGCTGGAATGCAACAATGCGTTCAACCGTCTTGCTTACGATAATTATAAGCTTCAGAAGCCCGGCCGAGCTTTCTATGCTAAATTCAGAATTTTTATACGATAAGAATTGACTTAAAATGAAAAAGTTCAGATTCGCCATCCGCGCCCTCATGGCGCTCACTGTGGCAGTGGGTCTTGCCGCCTGCTCCGACGATGATCCCAAGCCGACTCCCGACCCCGAGAAGCCGGAGCAGCCCGCACCCGACACTCCCGATGACCCCGAGGAGCCTACCCCCGAAGTAAAACCCGACTACCACTTCGACCTGTGGGTGGCACTGGACCGCCACGGCGGCATGGGCCGCGACGTGCAGACCCTGGTGCGCAGCCTTGAGTCGCTGGACGCCGACCAGCCCGAAATCACCTTCCAGGGCGAGGGTACCGAGGTGAACTCCATCCTCTCGCTTGAAACCATCCTGAAGGGTGCCTACTACTATCAGGTGCCTGTGTCCGGCGACCGCTTCAGCAAGTACATTATCCAGGACAACAAGGTGACGCCCGTGGCCGAGCGCGTGTTCAAAACCAACACCTACGCAACCCGCAAGTACACCCACGCCTGGACCGACGACAATACTCTCGTTATCATGGCTTCCGGTAATGGCGGCGAGAACGTGGTGTGGACCAAGCTCAACTCCGACGATATGAGCATTATCTCCGAGGGTACACTCGACATTCCCCTGGTGGAAGGTGCTGAAATTTTCACAACTTCCGGCATCCTCACCTACCGCGCCTCGGACAACAAGCTGTTCTACTTCTACTATCAGAAGACCGGTGGCAGCCGCGGCAAGCGTGTGACACCGATGATGACCGCCGTCATCAACCCCGAAACCATGGCCGTAGAGAGCAACAACGCCTGCTTCCTTGACTGCGAAATGGTTGGCACGGCCTACGGCGAGCTTCTGCAGACCATCACCTTCATCGACGGCAACAACAATCTCTACCTGGCGTGCGTGACCGACGAAGAGGACGGCGAGCACAGCCACCTGCTCAAAATCCCTGCCAATTCCACCGAGTTCGACGCTGACTACGACGGCTACACTGCCGGTGGCAAGCTGATTTCGGTTCTCTACATGGGTGGCGACGAGGCCATTGCCTATGTGCGCAACGACGAGCTGGGAACAGGTATTGACGATTTCAGCCACTACTACATCACCATCAACGTGGCCGACCGCACCTACGCTCCCGTCAAATTCGACGGCAAGAACCTGGCCTACAGCAGTGGCCGCTTCTCCTCGCGCATGGCCTTCGTGGACGGCAAGGCTTATATCGGCGTGGATGCTGAAAACGCGAATCCCGTAATCTACATATACGATTCCGAAACCGCCACCACCACCAAGGGTGCCGAAATGGCTCCCGGTTACTACTTCGAGCAAATCCGAGTGGTCAAGAACCTGGAATAAGTATTACCATATAAATTATATTTTCTGCCCTGTCTCCCGGCCGGCGTGTGTCGCCCGGGAGATTTTTTTCAAAATTATGAAACAGATAGTCTTCATTCTCGCTCTCATATTTATGGCCGTAACAGTCTCGGCCAAAAAGCAGGCACTACTGATGGTGCACTTCGGCACAACCTACGACGATACCCGTGCCACTACTATCGACGCTCTCAATTCCGCTGCCGTGGCTGCCTTCCCGGAAATGAAAGTAGTGGAGGCCTACACTTCGCGCCTGGTAATCAAGCGTCTGGCTGCGCGTGGCATCGAGAAGCCCACGCCTCGCCAGGCACTGCTGAGTCTGGCTGCCGAGGGGTATACCGATGTGTTTATCCAGAGCTCCAACGTGATTGACGGTGTCGAGATGGATGCACTCCGCAAGGAAGCCGAAGCAATGGTGCCTTTCTTTGATGATATCCGTGTTGGCGAGCCGCTGCTTTACACGCTCGACGACTGCCATCGCGTGGTCGAAATCCTTGCCGGGCGCTATGGCAGCGACCTTGACGCCCGCCAGTCCGTAGTGCTTGTGGGCCATGGCACGGCCATCCCCGCCAATGCCATCTACTCGCAGATTGACTATATGTTCACCGCCGAAGGCCATCCGCAGTTCCATGTGGCCACCGTAGAGGGCTATCCCACACTCCAAACCACCGTGGAGCGCCTGAAGGCCGCCAAAGCCAAGTCGGTACGACTGGTACCCTTCATGTTCGTTGCCGGCGACCATGCCCGCAACGATATTGACGGCGACTGGCGCTCCGAGCTCGAGGGTATGGGCTACCGGGTGAGCACCGTAATCGAAGGTCTCGGGCAGATTCCTGAAATCCGCGAGCTCTACCTTGACCACATCCGCCGCGGCCTGACCGAAAAGCCCCTGGCTCCCAGCGAGCGCAAAGCCGAATTTCTGAAAAATAATTTGTAAGAAACTGCTTAAACAGTAAAGAAATGTCGCGTCAGCGTACCATTCTAATCGTGCTAATTGCTGCGGCCGTTCTGGCCGCAGCATTCTGCTGCTACAGGGCTTTCTTCCGGCCAACCCGCATACTCGTTGTCAACGCATTGCCTGCCCAAGCCGCAGAATTGCTGCTGAACAACGACAATCCCCGTATTTCAATTGACTGCAGGGCCATGGACCAGGCCGGTGATTTCGAAAAATACGATGCAGTGCTGATGTACGGCCGCGGACTGTACCTGGACTCAGCGCAAACAGCTGCACTTGAGCGCGCAGCCGGGCACGGTGTGCCGATTTTCACGAATACCCTCCGCAATTTCAGCGTGGTGGTGAACCGCAACGTTGATTCCATTCAGGTGCGCACCCTCAACACTTATTTCCGAAACGCCTGCGGTGCCAACTACCGCAACATGGTGCGCTACGTGCGCAGCTTTGCAACTCCCGGTCTGGTGGGTGACAAAAGCTTTGAAGAGCCTGTCGAACTACCGTCCGACATGTTCTATCACCGTCGGGGCGGGGAGTATTTCGGCACGGCAAGCGAACTGACCGATTATCTGAAGCGCGAGGACATCTATAACGAGGGTGGTCGTAGCGTCGCTCTTATTTCAGGCGTTAATTTTCCGGTTGAAGGCAACCGCGCACACGTGGATACCCTGATTTCACGGATCACAGCGCTGGGCTACAACGTGTATCCATTGTCGGCTGCGGGCACCAGGCGGGCGGAAATGCTCAGGAGCCTCGACCCCGCGGCTGTGGTCTACCTTCCGATGGGTCGCTTGGGTAACGACAGCCTGGTTGACTGGCTCTACGCCCGCAATACACCGCTGTTCATGCCCTTTCCGCTCATTCAGCCCCGAAACGAATGGCTGGATGTGAACAAGCCGCTCGACGGCGGCACGCTCAATGCCCGCATTGTGGTGCCGGAAATCGACGGTGCCATGGCGCCGCTGTGCATTTCAACCCAGGATACCGACGAGCGCGGACTGCCGAGATATAACCCTGTGCCTGAGCGTGTGGATGCATTCCTGGAGCAGTTTGACCGTTTCATGGCTCTGCGCACCACACCCAACCGCAACAAACGTATAGCTATTGCATATTTCAAATCGCCCGGCAAGGATGCTCTGCTGGCCTTCGGGATGGAGGTGGTGCCATCGCTTTACAACCTGCTGCGTCAACTCGAGGCCGAGGGATATGACCTGGACGGTCTGCCCGACAGCGAGGACGCTTTCCGCAAAACAGTGATGGAGCAGGGTGCCGTGATGGGAGCCTATGCTCCGGCAGCACAGCAGGAATTCATGGACAGCTCGGCCCACATCTGGATTGACAAGGACACCTACAGGCAGTGGGCGGCCGAGGTGCTTGAGCAGGAACAGTATGCCAAGGTCGAGGAGCGCTATGGTCCGGCTCCTGGCAATCAGCTTGCCCGCGGCGACAGCCTGGCGATTGCCGGTCTGCGCTTCGGCAACGTGTTCCTTTTTCCTCAGCCACGCCCCGCAATCGGCGACGATGAATTCAAGATGGTACATGGCGCCGAGGTGGTGCCTCCGCACAGCTACCTGGCTCCCTACCTGTATATGCAGAAAGAATTCAAGGCCGATGCGCTCCTGCACTTCGGCACGCATGGCAACCTCGAATTCACTCCGGGCAAGAACGCAGGTCTTTCGCAGGCCGACTGGGCCGAAGTGCTCATCGGCAACCGCCCGCATTTCTATGTCTATACCACCGGCAATGTGGGCGAGGCCATTATTGCCAAACGCAGGAGCCATGCCGTGATTATATCGCACCTCACTCCGCCCTTTGTGGAGAGCGGCATGCGCCGTCGTTATTCCTCGCTCACCGACGATATTCACCGTGCAATCGCTTCGCCCGCGGCCAACACACCCGCACTGAAAAAACGTATCATTGCCGAAGGGCTTCACTCCGATCTCGGCCTTGATTCCACTGCCTCAGGAACTTATTCCGCCGGGGAACTGAAACAACTCGATTCGTTCATCGAGGAACTCATGAACGAGAAGATTACGGGCGCATACTATGTGATGAACCGTCCTTACAGCGAAAAGGACCTCACCACCACCGTCATGGCTATATGTGCCGATAAACTTGCTTACGCCCGCGGTCGCCGCGACCGCGATGCAGGGAAAATAAGCGCCGAACAGCTCGGAGATTACACCTACATTGCACATCACTATCTGGATGCTGCACGGGCCGACATATCGGCACTGCTCAGGCAAGCCAAGCCTGACACAATAGGCCTGGAACCCGAACTGGCCGATGCGGTCCGCTACCGCGAGTTGTTGTTGCAATCGCCTGCGCGCGAATTTTCAACTATAATCGGTGCGCTGGCCGGTGTGCCTGTGCATCCCGGTCCAGGCGGCGACCCGGTTGCCAATCCGAACGTGCTCCCGACGGGAAACAATATGTTCAGTATCAACGCTGAGGCTACTCCGGGCGTGAAAGCGTGGACCGATGGAGCTGCCCTTGCCGATCAAACCTTGAAGAACTATTACGACAAGCACGGCGACTATCCGCACCAGGTGAGCTACACATTCTGGGCCGGCGAATTCATCAGCTCGCAGGGCGCCACCGTGGCCCAGGCACTGCGCATGCTTGGAGTGGAGCCTGTGCGCGATGCCCAGGGCCGTGTAATGGACCTGCGCCTGACACCATCGGCGGAGCTCGGTCGTCCGCGAGTGAACGTCATGGTTCAGGTGTCCGGTCAGCTGCGCGACATTGCCGGCTCGCGCCTGAAACTGATTACTGACGCAGTTGCAATGGCATCCGGCGCCGCAGCCAACGATGTATATCCCAACTACGTTGCCGAAAGCACAGTGGCGCAGGAGCGCCAGATGGTTGCCGACGGTATGGCTCCGGATGAAGCCCGGAAACTTTCGGTAATGCGCGTGTTCGGGCCGGTTAATTCCGGTTACAGCACCGGCATGTTGCCTTACACCGAAAATTCAGGCAGCTGGGACGACCGCGGCGAGCTGGTGGAGGGTTATCTCAACAACATGTGTGCCATGTATGGCGACGATGACAACTGGGGGCGTCCGGATGCCAATTTGCTCAAAGCGGCCGTTCGCGGTACAGATGTCATTGTGCAGCCGCGCCAGAGCAATACCTGGGGGCCGATTTCGCTTGATCATGTGTACGAGTTCACCGGAGCGCTGTCGCTTGTGGCCGGAACCGTCGGCGGCAAGGAACCTGATGCAGTGATGGCCGATTACCGCAACACCTATCTGCCGCGCCTTCAGGATGCCAACCAGGCTGTTGCGGTTGAAACACGCGCCACGGTGCTCAACCCCGAGTTTATCCGTCAGCGGATGCAGGGCGATGCAGGCACAGCGCAGATGTTTGGCGAAATTTTCCGCAACATCTTCGGCTGGACAGTGATGCGTCCGTCGGTGCTCAATGACAATATCTTCGATAGCCTTTACGATACTTATGTGGCTGATATCCACGGGCTGGGTATCAATGAGTATTTTGACCGTGTGAACCCTGCTGCATATCAGGAGATGACCGCCGTGATGCTTGAAAGTGCCCGAAAAGGCTACTGGCAACCCACTGACGTGCAATTGAAAAGTGTGGCCGAGGCGCATGCCCGGATGACTGAGCGCAACGGTGCCCCCTGCACCGAGTTCGTGTGCGGCAACCGCAAACTTCAGCAGTTCACTGCCGCTGCGCTTGATGCCGAAAGTGGCCGTGTGTACACGGAAAAGATGCAGGCGGCTGTGGCAAGCGCAGGCTCGAACCAGGTGCTGAAGGAGGAGAGGATGGGTTATCCGGCAAGCGCTGAGCACAACCTTCCCGCTGCAACCCCGATAGCGATAATCGGTCTTGCCGTTATTCTCCTTGTTGCACTTATTTTGGCAATCAAAAAAACGCGTAAAAAATGAGTGGTCTGACATGCGCAATTCTGATGCTCTCGGGCCTGGTCTACACTTTGCGGGCAGCATCGCCGGGCAAACTCCGCAATCTGCTCCTGAGTGTGGCATGGGGAGTGGTCGGGGCCGTGGCGGTGTGGGCCCTGAGCCGAACTCCGGGCTTGCGATTCGGCGGAATTCTTTCCACCGACTTTATGCCCGTTGTATTGTTCGGCGAGTGTTGCATATTCATTGCAGGATGTTTTGCCGGCACCACGTCGGTGCTTCGCAAATATCCGGGTGTAGGTTTGTTCTATCTGCTGAGCATGCTTGCGGCCGATGTGATTGCTCACTTTCCGGGCACATCCTTTGCCACCCTCGCACTCTGCATGGGCATAGGTGTGGCTCTCGCGTTCTTTACCCTTTCGGTCGCGTGGCGAGCAGTGGCGTCAGGGAGCCAAGCCCAGGTGCTCTATTTCCTTTGCATAATTCTCCTATTTCTATTAGTCGTTTACCCAGGCAAATAACATGGAATATATTACAAGCGTTTTATTCGTGATTTCCAACGGGTTGATGATACCCGTTCTGATTCTCCTTCTGTATTTTCTTGTCCGCAGTATCGTGGCTGTCGCAACATATTATCACAGCTATCGGTCTAACCGTACTGTTCTTGATACCCTGGGCCCCGCACTCAACGTTTTCACCGGGCGAAATACGGACGAACTCAGCCTGGCGCTGGAGGGCATTGCTAAATCTGAAATTGCCGTCTGCATGGCCGAAATGCTTGAGCATCCTGCCAACGATGCTCTCAACGAGCGCATAGTGGCAAACTACGAGGTGGATGCGCAGAAAATCCTTTTCCGCAGCCGTAGTCTGGTGAAGTTTGGTCCAGTACTCGGACTGATGGGCACGCTCATCCCTATGGGTCCCGCACTGGTGGGATTGGCGTCGGGCAACATCGCTTCGATGGCCTACAATATGCAGGTGGCCTTCGCCACAACCGTGGTGGGAATGTTTGTGGCCGCTGTGGGTGTGGCACGCTTGCAGAGCGACAAGTACTTCCTGGCGAAAAACATCAACAATCTTGAATTTGTGCGCAGGAAACTCGCCGAAACGTCCGCAGAACAATGAGAACGCGAAACCGTATTTTCCGCGATGATGAGGGCGATGACAATCCCCTGGAAATGCTCACCAACCTTTTCGATGTTGCTATGGTGTTTGCCGTAGCACTGATGGTGGCAATAGTGGTGAGCTTCAATTTCAGCGAGATTTTTTCGGGTCAGGATTTCACGATGGTGAAAAATCCGGGCGAGGACGATATGGAAATTATCACCCGCACCGGCACGGAGGTGAAACGCTACACCCCCTCCGACAGCGACAATGGCTCCGGAGCCCGGGGAAGGCGTGTGGGCGCGGCCTACGAGCTTGAATCCGGCGAGATTATCTACATTCCCGAATAATAAATAAAAAAGGTGTATCGACATTAACCGATACACCTTTTTTATTCTAAGTCCGGATAAATCAGCGGGTGGCGATGACTTCGATTTCTACGAGCACGTTCTTGGGCAGGGTACGGACAGCCACAGCTGAGCGGGCAGGGTAGGGCTCGGTGAACACACGGCCATATACTTCGTTCATTGCGGCAAAGTCGTTCATGTCGGCCAGGAACACGGTGGTTTTCACAACGTTGTCCACCGACAGGCCGGCGGCTTCAAGGATGGCGCACACGTTGCGGAGCGACTGCTCGGTCTGTGCGGTGATGCCTTCGGGGATTTCGCCCGTTTCGGGGTTCAGGGGAATCTGACCGGAAGCGTAAACGAAAGCGCCGGCGTCAATAGCCTGGCTGTAGGGACCGATAGCGCCGGGAGCGGCAGTGGTGGCAATTACTTTTTTCATCGTTTTTCTTTGTTGAGGTTAACTTAAATGTTCTTTTCCTGGATAGGGATGTCGGATAGCAGGGTGGAATCCGTCAGTTCTGCAAAGTTAGTTTCAATTTTGCTGAAAACCGCGGAAACGCCCTGGAAATTTTTGCGGAAATTGGGAATGAAGTCTTTCTTGCCTTCGGTGTAGAGCTTGCGGGTGAGGAAACCGACGGTGAGCCGAGAGGGCTCGAGCGCCGGCTGGAAGCCCCACACGTCTTTTTCGCCTGCAATCATCACGCGCGACACAATTCCGGCGGCACACAGGCGATCCGTGATGTCGGTCACCAGGCGTGCGGGCAGGTCGTAGTAGTTCATCAGGTCGCGTGCGGTGGGTGCGGGCTGGCCTTGAATGAAGCGGTGAGTGATGACTGTGGCTATCGCCAGGACCACCTTGGCCTCGTACTGCGGCGAGATGTTGGCCACCTCGCGCTCAAGGCTGAAAGCGAATACGTTCTGCGACGAGTAGCATACCACCGCGCCGGCCAGGCATATCACCCACACCAGCTGCAACCAGAGCAGCAGCAGCGGCAGGAAGGCGAAGGAACCGTAGATGGCATTGTAGCGGGTGACATAGAGCGTACCGGTGACGAACAGCCACTGAAGCACCAGGAAGCCCGTGCCTGCAAGGGCTCCGGAGATAAAAGCGTTCTTGAATTTCACGCGGGCATTGGGAATCAGGATGTAGACGGCGGTGAAGAACAGCCAGGTGACAAGCACCGAGGCCCCCTCGAGAAACGCTGAAATCAGCGGGGTCATGAAACTGAAGTGGAAGATAGCGTTGAGAGTGGAGGAGAGCATCAGCGAGATACCGCTGGCACAAATCATGAGGATAGGCAGGATGAGCATCATGGCCGTGTAGTCGGTGATTTTGCGCCAGATGCTGCGCCCATTTTTCTGTCCCCATATATAATTAAATGTGTCCTCCACATTGCCCAGAAGCGAAATCATGGTCCACAGCAGGAACACCAGGCCAACGCCCAGGAAAATGCCCTCGGAGGTCTGATTGAGGTAGGAGTCCACAAAATTGATGGAGTATTTTATTGCCACGCGCTGGGCCGGGAACAGTTGGTAGAGCTCGTCCTGGAGCACCTGCGAAATGCCGAAGCCGCGGCCTATGGCCAGCAGCAATGCCAGCGCCGGCACTACGGCCAGCATGGTGCGGTAGGTCATGGCGCAGGCCTGCGTCTGGATGTCGCGGTTCAGAAATGAGTTGACCGATAGGTTGACCGTGCGCAGCACATTTATCCACCATTTACGGCGTGTATCGCTCCATATTCCGGTGGTCACATAGTCCCACAGGCCGATGGCTTTGTCCACAAGCCTGCCTATGCGTCCGGGAGCTTTGGGGGTAATATTGTCGTCTGTTAGTTTTTCCATAATTGAAACGGTTTCGCAAAGATACAACAATCGCGCGATAAAAACCGTTCACGGCATAAAAAACGCAAAAAATGAGTTAAAAAATTGAAAGAACCATTTTTTCTGACTACTTTTGCAGCGGATAAAACGCCCATGCGAACGACGATGCACAAAGACAAAGATAAAAGTCCCTCATCTTCAAAGCCTTACAAATTAGGCGTGGCCCTGAGTGGAGGCGGAGCCCGTGGCTTTGCCCACGCCGGCGCCCTGCTGGCTATTGAGGAAGCCGGGCTTAAGCCTGATGTCGTGGCCGGTGTGAGCGCCGGGTCGGTCATCGCGGTGCTCTATGCCGCCGGTGTCCGCCCTATCAAGATGGCCGAGATTTTTTCGCGTCGCGGCTTCCGCGATTTTGCGGAGCTGAGCTTCGGCAGCGGCGGCCTGATGCGTATTGACCGCTTCAAGAATTTCATCCTTGCCGAGCTGGGTGGTGCCCGCAAGCTCGAGGAACTGGGAATGCCTATATATATCGGTGCCACTAATCTTGACACCGGCGAACCTGAAGCTTTCCATGAGGGAGAAATCGGGCCGCGCATGTTGGCCTCGTGTTCCATCCCCATCATTTTCCGCCCTGTTGAAATCAACGGTCAGCACTATGTGGATGGTGGCGTGCTCCGCAACCATCCGGCGTGGATTATCCGCGATAAGTGCGAGAAGCTCATCGGTATCAACGTGAGCCCCATGCGCCGTGTGGGCAAATATGATTCAATTATTAATGTGGCGATGCGCACCTACAATCTGATGGCCAAGGCCAATCAGAAGGTGGACATGGACCTGTGCGATATTTCCGTGCAGACTCCCGAGATTGCCAACTATGCCGTGTTCGACCTCAAGAACATCAAGCAGGTGTTCCTCAGCGGCTATATCCACACCCGCAAGGCTCTCCGCGATGCCGGCCTGTGGAATCCACGCACCGAACACGTTCCCCTTTCGGAATTTAATAAATAATTATGTCGCAGAAAGAAAAGCCGATTATATATCAGGTTCTCACCCGCCTGTTCACGAACTATTGCGAAACCCCTGTGGTTGGCGGTACTATCGAACAGAACGGTTCCGGAAAACTTAATGATATTAATTTCGCTATATTGAAGTCCATCAAGGACCTCGGTGCCTCCCACATCTGGTACACCGGTGTGATTGAGCACGCCCACGACGCCGACTATACCGCCTACGGTATCCCCCGCCATAATCCCCACGTGGTGAAAGGCAAAGCCGGCAGCCCCTATGCCATCACGGACTATTACGACATCGACCCGGACCTCGCGGTAGACGTACCCAAGCGCATAGCCGAATTCGAAGCATTGGTGAAGCGCACCCATCAGGCCGGCCTGAAAGTGATTATCGACTTCGTGCCCAACCATGTGGGACGCGAGTACCATTCGGATGCCAAGACCGTGGGAATCGAGGACCTCGGTCAGGGCGACAACCGCGAGATGTTCTTCGCTCCGAACAATAATTTCTACTACATCACCCGCCAGCAGTTCTCGCCGGGGGTGGACCTCGGCAGCGGCGATGATGCCTACGTTGAGTTCCCGGCCAAGGCCAGCGGCGATGATTGCTTCAACGCTTTCCCGAACGCCAACAACTGGTACGACACAGTGAAACTGAACTACGGCGTGGACTACGGTGACGGAAGCACCCACTTCGACCCCGTGCCTGACACGTGGTTCAAGATGCTCCACATCCTGCGCTACTGGGCCTCCAAGGGCGTGGACGGTTTCCGCTGCGACATGGTGCACATGGTTCCCCTGGAGTTCTGGCATTGGGCCATCCCTCAGGTCAAGGCATCCTATCCCGGCATTGTGTTTATTGCCGAAATCTACGACGTGGGGCTCTACCGTCCGTTCATTGACTACGGCGGCTTCGATTACCTCTACGACAAGGTGAACCTCTACGATACCCTGCGCGCCATCGAAACGCAGAACCACTCGGCAGCCCGCCTCACCAGCTGCTGGCAGACTGTGGAGGGTATCGCTCCAAATATGCTCAACTTCCTGGAGAATCATGACGAGCAGCGTTTCGCATCGCCCTTCTACGCAGGCGACCCTCGCCGTGTGCTCCCTTCGCTGGTGATGAGTTCCATGATGTCCACCGGACCCATGATGATTTACTTCGGCCAGGAACTGGGCGAGCCCGGAACCGATGCCGAAGGCTACAGCGGCCACGACGGCCGTACGACTATTTTCGACTACTGGTCCGTGGCAACGGTTCGCCGCTGGCTCAACGGCGGCGACTGCAAGGGACACCTGACCAAGGCCGAGAAGGAGCTCCGAGCCCTCTACGCCCGCGTGCTCAACCTTGCTCACAAGGACCCCGCGATTGTGAGCGGTTCGTTCTTCGACCTGATGTACGTCAACCTCGACAATCCCGGTCTGAACCCTCACCGTCATTTCGCATTCCTGCGCCACGAGGGCGACGAGACCCTGCTTATCGTTGTGAACTTCGGCGATAGCGACGACTGCGTGCGCGTGAACATCCCCGTGCATGCCTTCGACTGCCTTGAACTGCCCGAAGGCACCGACCCCTCGGCCCGTGAACTGCTCACCGGCGCCACGGCAGCCAGAATGCTCAGCAGCCGCATGCCCTTCGAGGTTCAGGTGGGTGCCCACGGAGCTGCCATCTGGCAACTTTCGTCGGCCCGCATCAAGGATTTTTCCATGAAAATGGAGCAGGGTAGCCGCAAGGCCGACTCCAAAAAGACTCCCGCAAAGAAACAATCAAAGAAATCCAAATAATATATCATATTTCCAAAATGGATACAGCACTTCCACCCTTCAAAATTTTCGCCGGCGACAAGTCGCGCTATATGGCTGAGGAAATTTGCAAAGAACTCGGCGTAGAACTCGGTAAAATGAAAATCGAACGTTTTGCCGACGGCGAATTCGAAGTATCGTTCGAGGAATCGGTTCGCGGCTGCGAGGTCTACCTCGTGCAGTCCACCTTCCCCAACAGCGACAACCTCATGGAGCTCCTCCTGATGATTGATGCCGCCAAGCGCGCATCGGCCAAGAGCGTAATTGCGGTGATGCCCTATTTCGGATGGGCCCGTCAGGACCGCAAGGACAAACCGCGTGTTTCCATTGCAGCCAAGCTGGTGTCCAACATGCTCACCGCTGCCGGTGTTGACCGCGTGATTACAATGGACCTCCATGCCGACCAGATTCAGGGCTTCTTCGACGTTCCCGTTGACCACCTCTACGCCTCGTCGGTGTTCATCCCCTACATCCAGAGCCTCAAGCTGGAGGATATGGTTATCGCCACTCCGGACGTTGGCGGTGCAAAGCGCGCCAACAGCTACGCCAAGTACCTGGACCTTCCTCTGGTTCTGTGCCACAAACAGCGCGCCAAGGCCAATGTGGTTGCCAAGATGACAGTTATCGGCGACGTCAAGGACAAGAACGTTATCCTTGTGGATGACATGGTCGATACCGCCGGCACAATCACCAAGGCTGCCAACCTGATGATGGAAAACGGTGCCAAGAGTGTCCGCGCGCTTGCCTCGCACGCTATTATGAGCGACCCCGCCACGGAGCGTGTCAACGATTGCGCCCTCACCGAGATGATTTTCACCAACTCCATCCCCTACACCAAGGACAGCAAGAAGTGCACCATCCTTTCGGTTGCCCGCCTGTTCGCCGACACCATCCGTCGTGTTCACTGCAACGAATCCATCTCGTCGCAGTACCTCATTAAGTAATTCTTACGTTTAAGCAAATAGGAGCAATGTGGGAGCGCACTGCTTGCGCTGCCGCATTGCTTTTTTTATGATAAAATGAAATCCATCAACCGAATAGTGTGTCTTGACGGCGCCACACTCTATCCTGCCGACGACAGCCGCTGGGCACCTTTTGCCGCGATTGCCGACTTCGAGGTCTACGCCCGCACGGCGCCCACCGAACTAATTGAGCGCATAGGCGATGCCGAGGCCATCCTCTCCAACAAGGTGGTGATTGACGCCGACACCATTGCGGCCCTTCCACGCCTGCGCTACATCGGTGTGCTGGCCACGGGCTACAATGTGGTTGACACTGCCGCAGCACGCGCCGCCGGAATTGTGGTGACCAACATTCCGTCCTACAGCACCGCCTCGGTGGCTCAGACTGTGTTCGCACTCCTGCTGGCAATCACCAACCGTGTGGAGCACTACGCTGCCGAGAACGCCGCCGGCCGCTGGGCCAACTCGCCCGATTTTTCATATCGCGACCTTGAGTGGAGCGAGCTTGCCGGCAAAACTTTCGGCATTGTCGGCCTGGGGAGCATCGGTCGTGCCGTGGCTGCGATAGCATCGGCCATGGGTATGCGTGTGGCTGTCTATACTTCGAAGGCAGCTTCGGAGCTTCCCGAGGGATTTGTAAAGATGGAACTCGACGAGCTTTTCGCGGCTGCCGATGTGCTCAGTTTCCACTGTCCGCTCACTCCCGAAACCCGCAATCTTGTTGATGCCCGCCGCCTCGCGCTGATGAAGCCCTCCGCTATAATCATCAACACCAGCCGCGGCCCTGTGGTGGATGAACAGGCTTTGGCCGATGCACTCAATTCGGGCCGCATCTATGCCGCCGGCCTCGATGTGCTGGCGCAGGAGCCTCCCAAGGCGGACTGTCCGCTGCTGGGTGCCCGCAACTGTTTCATCACGCCGCACCTTGCCTGGGCATCGGCCGAGGCCCGCAGCCGCCTGATGGAAATTGCCGTGGCCAATGTCCGGGCTTTCACGGAAGGCTGTCCTCAAAACGTTGTCAACTAACCAATTATAATTTCAATTGATACAATTTCTATGGTAAAAAGAAAATTCGCCGCCGCAGTGCTTGCAGCATGTGCGGCGTTTGGCGCTATGGCCGAGGGCTACCAGGTAAACTCCCTGAGCGCCCGCCAGAACGGCATGGGCCACACAGGCACAGCGCTTCATCTGGGTTCCGAAAGCATGATTTTCAATCCTGCCGGTCTCGGTTTCCTGGATAAGGCTATTGATTTCCAGGGCTCGGTGACGGGCATTTTCGCTCATGCCACCGCCAAGGTCAACGGCACCGACTGGAAAACCTCCAACCCTACATCCACTCCGATGGCATTCAATCTGGGCATGAAGGTCTACGACAATTTCGCTGCCGGTATCAGCTTCTACACCCCCTACGGAAGCACCATCAACTGGGGTGAAAACTGGCCCGGTGCCGTGCTCAACCAGAAAGTAAGCCTCAAGGCCTTCACCGTGCAGCCCACCCTGGCCTGGCGTCCGGTTTCCAACTTCTCCATCGGTGTGGGCGCTATGATTTCCTTCGGCTCGGTGGACCTCGACAAGGGTCTGGTGCCGGTGGAGTCCATGAACATGCTGCTTGCATCGCAGGGTGTTCCCTACACTTTCACGGACACCCCCGCGTCCATTAATCTCACCGGCCGTGCCGCCACCACCGTGGGTGTGAACGTGGGCGTGCTGTGGGACATCACCCCGCGCTGGAGTGTGGGCGCTTCCTTCCGCAGCAAGATGAACCTGACTGTGAAGTGCGGCGATGCCTCCGTGAGCTACGCCAACGAAATGGCCGGTCAGCTCCTGCAGCAGTCGCTCGGCATTCTGGACCAGGCTAATTTCAAGGCTACCATGCCTGCGGTGGCAGTGCTCAATGTTGGTGCCGCTTTCCGTCCGGTTGCCGGCCTGGTGATTGCAGCCGATGTGCAGTGGAATGGCTGGAGCGCTTACAAGACCCTCGACATCGAATTCCTGAGTGAAACCCTCAAGCCCTACAACCAGTATCTGACCAAGAACTACAAGAACTCGATGACCTACCACCTGGGCGCGCAGTACTCGCTCACACGCCGCTTCGATGTGCGTGCCGGCCTGATGATTGATACCACCCCCGTGAATTCCGAGCACTACAATCCCGAGACTCCCGGCATGACCAAGATTGAACCCTCGGTGGGCTTCTCGTTCTCGCCCGTAAAGAATTTCGCCATCGACGCCGCCCTGCAGTATGTGGGTGGAGTAGGGGGCAAGGACAAGAGCTGCACCTATGCCGACCTGCTCACCAACACCCAGCGCACTTTCACGGCTGATTACAGTGTTCACGCATGGAACCCCGCCATCGGTTTCCGCCTGAATTTCTGATGCTTATCTGACTCTCACCATTTGCTCGCGCAGGTTGACCGACCTGCGCGGGCAAATTTTTTTCACTCCGCGTGTCACATTTCGCCGTTCCGAGTAGTCTTACATACGAGAGCCCTCAGAAACATCTTTAGTAACAATAAAACTCAAAATATGCCCAATACATTAGTACCCATCGCAGTGTGTGTGGTTCTGCCCGTAACCGTAGTGTGGCTCACAACCCGCATGAAAATGAACAACGACAAGCTCCGCAGCGAAGTGCTCATCAAGGCAATTGAAACCAACAAGGACATCGACGCCGACAAGCTTGCCGAAGCCCTGGCCCGACCGGCCAAAACCGAACGCGACGTGCTCTTCTCGCGCCTGAAACGCGGTGTCCTGTTCAGCGTTCTGGCCGTGCTTTGCACAATCCTTGCCATTATGGTTTATCTGACCGATTTTGAATCCAACGCGCAGAACGTGCTTGCCCTTGTGGCTGCCGGTTCCTATGCCATCGGCATCGGTAATCTCGTTGTCTACTTCGTGTCCAAGCCCCACATCCTGAGCGAAGAAAACAAATCGGCCGAGGAATAAGTTGCAATGACCCGCGAGCAGTTCATAAACCATGTGGAGGGCTGTCAGAGAGCGCTCAGGCGCTTCCTGACCGCTCTTTGCTGCGGCGATTCGCAGCTCGCTGAGGATATTGCGCAGGAAAGCCTCATCAAAGCCTATCTGTCGTGCGAGGGGTTTCGCGAGGATGCCCGGTTCACCACCTGGATCTACCGCATCGCCTACAACACCTTCGTCACTCATAAGCGTTCGGCGCGTCCCACCGAGGAGCTCGACCAGGCGCACACCGCGATGGCCCCCGAAGGGGCCGACAGCTCCTTCGAATATCAGGAACTCCACGCCGCCCTCGATGGCCTTCCGCCCAAGGAGCGCACGGCGGTGCTTCTGTTCTACATGGATTCCTATTCAACAAAGGAGATAGCCGAAATAACCGATACGAGCGAAGCCGCAGTGCGTCAGCACCTGAGCCGCGGCCGCAACCATCTGCGCAATATTCTAAGCACTTATCAATGATTATGGAAGACGACAAACTTAAAGATATTTTTGCCGGGTATAATCCCAAATTGCCCGAAGGCGACAATGCTTTCATGGCACAGCTGATGAAGAACATGGAGCAGGTGGAGCTTGTGAAGGCCCACAGCGCCAGCCGTGAGCGCTATTTCCGTCGCGCCGTGGTGATTGCCGCTCTCACCGGCATCCTTGTCGGCGGCATCCTGGCTCTGCTCCTGCCCCTGTTCGGCAGCATGATTGCCAATGTCAGCTTCGAGCTTCCCGGCTTCATTTCTGTCAGGACCATGCACCTCAACTGGCAGCTGGTGGCCTGGGCCATCATTGCCGTCACCTCGATGGTGTCGGCGCTCAACGCCTTCGACCTCGCCATGGCTCGCCAACGCCGCTAAACTTCATCAAAAAGCCCGAAGGCCGCCGGAAAGGATAACACTGAGTATCCTTTCCGGCGGCCTTCGGTTTTACTTTTCTATTCCGGGCGCCGAAACTGGCGCAGGCGCCCGGGGTATATTCTGTTGGTTGTCCGTAATTACTGTGCTGTGGCTTCGGGCGCGATGAGCTTGTATCCCTTGCCGTGGATGTTGATGATTTCGATGGAGGGATCATCCTTCAGGTGCTTGCGCAGCTTGGTGATGTACACGTCCATGGAGCGGGCGTTGAAGTAGTTATCATCAATCCAGATGGTTTTCAGGGCGTAGTTGCGCTCCAGAATTTCGTTGACATGTGCGCACAGCAGGCTCAGCAGTTCGCTTTCCTTGGTGGTGAGCTTGGTGATTTTGTCGCCGATCATCAGCACCTGCTTCTGGGTGTCGAAGGTGAAGTTGCCGATTTTGTACATTGTGATTTCCTTGCCCTTCTTGCCCTTGACGCGGCGCAGGATGGCCTCGATGCGGAACACGAGTTCTTCCATCGAGAACGGTTTGGTGATGTAGTCGTCGGCACCGATTTTGAAGCCTTCAAGGATATCATCCTTCAGTGATTTGGCAGTGAGGAAAATGATTGGCACCTGAGTGTTGACGGTGCGGATTTCCTGTGCCAGGGCGAAACCGTCCTTTTTGGGCATCATCACGTCGAGCACGCAGATGTCGTATTTTCCTTTCAGGAATGCCTTGTAGCCGGCATCGCCGTCCACATAAAGGTCGGCGTTGTAGCCCTTGGCCTGGAGGTATTCGCGCAGGAGCATGCCGAGGTTCTCGTCGTCCTCGCAGAGCAGAATTCTCATTCGGTCTTCCATATCTTTCAGTTTTTAGAGAGGGGTAATATAATTATAAATTTTGTTCCTGAGTTAAATTCGCTTTCCACCTTGATGTCGCCGCCGAGCTCGGTTATCATCTTGCGCACGTAGGCCAGGCCCAGTCCGAAACCCTTCACATCGTGGCGGTTGCCGGTGGACACACGGTAGAATTTATCGAAAATTTTCTTGAGGTCGTCGCGGCGGATGCCGATGCCGTTGTCGGCCACGGTAATCTCGAGCGTTTCCTCGTCGGGGTTGCGCGAGGTTACCACCAGTTGCAGCGGACGCTCCTCGGAGCGGTACTTCACGGCGTTGTCAAGCAGATTGAAAATCACGTTGGTGAAGTGCATCTCGTCCACGGTCACGATGGCATCCATGGCGTCCAGGTCGGCCTCGATGGAGCCGCCGTATTTTTCAACTTTCAGTTTGAATGTGTTGACAATGTTGAAGATAGCCGCATTGGCATCTACTTCGTCGAGCTTCAGGGTGGCTTTCTGGCGGTCGAACATCGACATCTGAAGCACCTTTTCCACTTGGAAGCGCAGGCGCTTGGTTTCGTCCGTAATCACGGTGGAAATCTGCTGGAGCATGGTGGGCGACTTGCGCACGGCGGGGTCGTTGAGCATCTGCGAGGCCAGCGAAATGGACGATATTGGCGTCTTGAACTCGTGGGTCATGTTGTTGATGAAGTCGTTCTTCATCTCGGTGAGCTTCTTCTGCCTGAAGGCCACGATGATGGTGTAGACGAAAATCACAAGCAGGATAAGCGTGAAGGCGAAGGCCGGCACCATGAACGAAACGGAGGAGAAAATATAATCGCTCTTGGTGGGGAAATACACTTTCAGGTAGCTATGCTGGCGGGTGACATCGTTGGGAAACAGTGTCTGCACGAACATGTTGTCGCGGTCGGAGATATTGGCGCCGAAATCGCTGGTTTTGTACAGCACGGTGCCGTTGTGGTTGGCCACGGCGAACTCAAAGGGCACCTTCAGGCCCAGTGTGTCGAGCTCCTGGCGCAGATATGTGGCCACGCGAGCCGAGTCGGCACGCTCACTGATGGGGCGGTCCGAGGCTTTGGATATGATGTTGAGGATAACATCGTCTAGCACGCCCTTCTGGTAGAGGTAACGGTCGCGGTAGGTGTCCTGCAGCGAGCGGTAGTGTGCGCTCAGGTTGTTGCTTTTCTGCAGGTTGGTGATTTCGTTGAGGTTGCCCTTGATGGTGAGGTCGGCCTCCAGGCCGGTGCTGGTGGTAAAGGAGTATTTGATGCCGCCGGTGCTTGGCTGGCGTTCGCCCAGAAACTGCGATGCGACGGCCGAGGTCTGCACCTGTCGCACGTCGTCCTCCAGGAAGTGGCGCGTTTCGTCCTGCTCAAGGTGCATGGTGACAGCCACAAGGCTCTGGCGGACGCCTTGCGCAAACTGCTCGTAGCGAATCTGTGCGATATTCTTCATGTAGAAAATCTGAATGCACAGCAAGCCAAGAAAGGCTATGGCCATCAGTACGGTGAGAATCCAGATAGTTTGTTTCTTCATCAGTGGGGTGGAAAGTTAATCTTAACCTATATTTTGTTAACAATTAATATTGTTAAAAGTTGTCGGAGAGAGCTTGAATTTGCCCACGGTCGCTTTTAACATTTCGCGTCAAAATTAACAAATAAATGTGAACTACAAAAATTTTCACCGGTTAAATTTTTGAAAATTAGGCAGCGATGAATAAAAAAGCGCCTCCGGAACAACCGGAGGCGCTTTTACACGCTATCAGTACATTATTATTTTTCAAGAAGCTCAACGGAGCGGGCGATGAACTCGGCAAGCGAGGCGCCCTTGAGCAGGCCTGCTTCAAGCAGAGCCAGGTCGGTTAGCTGACCAACGGCCGGAGCCGAGGGAGCATAGGCGGCGATGGCTGCACTCTGGGCCTCGCGGGCAGCGGCTACGGACTTTTCGAGGTCCTTCACCTTCTGGTCCTGCTCGGCATCAAGAGCCTTGTCGCCGGCGGCATCGCGGATGCTGTTAATCTGGGCATTGTCGGCCTCGATGGTATCGGCATAGGGCTTGACGGTAGCTTCAAGAGCCGCGTCGGCATCCTTGCGGATTTTTTCAACCACGGGATGCTCGGTGTTCACAACCAGGTTGTAGCTGTCGGGCAGTTCGCCGTAGAAGCTCATGCCGGGCTGCATGGCGGCCATTTCCTTCATTCGGCGCATGTACTCGTTCTGAGTGAGCACTGCCGGACGGCCCGTGGCACCCAGAGCCTCGAACTGCACTGTGATGTTGGCTTTCTCAACCTTCTTGGTACTCAGTGCGAACAGCTCCGAAAGGATGTTGCGCTCCAGCGGGGTGAGGTCGGCTACCTTACGGTCCGATTTGCGGATGAGGTTGTCAACCACATCCGAGTCCACGCGCACCAGTTCAACACCTTCAAGCTTGCGCTCAAGCAGCCCGACGAAGTGATTGTCCAGTTGGCCGTCGAGCAGCAGCACGTTGTAGCCCTTGTCGTTGGCGGCTTTGATGAAGGGGTACTGAGCCGTGGAGTCGGTGGCGTAGAGGTACACAATCTTGCCCTCGGCATTGGTCTGGTTTGCTTCCACAAGGGTCTTGTACTCCTCGGGTGTGAAGTATTTGCCCTCGGTGTCGCGCAGAAGGAGGAATTTGAGCGCGGCATCACAGAATTTCTCGTCGGTGAGCATGCCGTACACAATAAATATACGGATGTCGTTCCATTTCTTTTCGAAATCGGCGCGGTCGGCGCGGAACAGCTCGTCCAGGCGCGATGCAACCTTCTTGGTGATGTAACCCGAAATCTTCTTTACGGCAGTATCTGCCTGGAGGTAGGAACGCGACACGTTCAGCGGAATATCGGGCGAATCAATCACACCCTGCATGAGCATCATGAACTCGGGCACTACACCTTCAACCGAGTCGGTGACGAAAACCTGGTTGCAGTAGAGCGAAATTCGGTTGCGGTTGATGTCGAAATTGTTCTTGATTTTCGGGAAGTAGAGGATACCGGTCAGGTTGAAAGGGTAGTCCACGTTGAGGTGAATCCAGAACAGAGGGTCCTCCTGGCCCGGGTAGAGCTCGTGGTAGAAGTCAAGGTAGTCCTTGTCGGTCAGGTCGGCGGGTTTCTTGGTCCACTGCGGCTCGGTGGAGTTGATCACCAGGTCGCGCTCGGTGTCCACCCACTGGCCATCCTTGTACTCGCGCTCTTTGCCCGAAATCACAGGCACGGGCAGGAAGCGGCAGTACTTGCGCAGCAGCAGGTCAATGCGGTTCTGCTCCAGGAACTCGGTGCTGTCCTTGTCGATGTGCAGGATAATATCCGTGCCACGCTCAGTGCGCGAGCCCTTCTCCATGCTGTACTCAGGCGAGCCGTCGCACTCCCAGCGCACGGGTTCGGCGCCCTCCTGGTAGCTGAGCGACTCGATGGTCACCTTGTCGGCCACCATGAAAGCCGAGTAGAAACCGAGGCCGAAGTGGCCGATGATGTTGGCGGCGTTGTCCTTGAACTTCTCCAGGAACTCCTCGGCGCCCGAGAATGCTATCTGATTGATGTATTTATTGACATCGTCGGCAGTCATGCCGATGCCATGGTCGGAAATGGTGAGTGTGCCGGCCTCCTTGTCAACGGTCACGCGCACGTCGAGCGTGCCAAGGTCGCCCTTGAACTCGCCGAACGATGAAAGAGTGCGGATTTTCTGAGTGGCATCAACGGCATTGGACACCAGCTCACGAAGGAAAATTTCGTGGTCGCTGTAAAGGAATTTTTTGATTACCGGGAAGATGTTCTCGGTAGTTACTCCGATAGTACCTTTTTGCATATATATTAATGTGTTTTAGTTTATCTAATATCTATAACACTCTATACAAAAAAAATGCCACACCGGAGGGCGTGACATTTTGGCAGTTTAAGATAGTTTAAGTAAATCTAAGCTTCGCCGTTCACGCCGGCACCGAACAGAGCGAAGTCGTAGCGCGTGGGGTCCGCGGGGTCCAGGGCGCGCAGGTTGGCGGTGAGCTCTTCCACGGCGCGGCGGTCGTTCTGTGTGCGTTCCAGCAGACCGAGGCTGCGGGCCACGTTGCCCGAGTGGACATCAAGCGGAATGTAGAGCTGCGAGGGTTTCACGGCATCCCACACGCCGAGGTCCACAATTCCGTCCTTGCGCACCAGCCAGCGCAGAGCCATGTTGAAGCGCTTGAGCGCCGAGGTATCCGGCTTGGAAGGCAGGCATCGGTTGGGACCGCCGAGCGGGTGGCCGGCGTTGGCATCGGCCAGCAGGCCGTTGAGCTCGGCCGCAATTTTCCATGCCGGCGCTTCGAGTTCGGGAGCACCGACAGCTACAGCGAAATCCTCGAGCGAACCGTAGCGCGCGTAAAGCTCACGCAAGCCGCGGAGGTAGTACCGCAAGTGACGCCCGAAAAATGTGCGATGCACGTTCTCGTCGCCTATAGCGTCGATATCGCCATCAGTCACGAAACGGTAGGGCTCGCCGCCGAGCAGGGTGTGGATTTTTTCGGCGTTGTTCAGAATCATCGGACGCCGTCCCCAGGCTATGGTCGAAGTCAGGAGGGAGGAAATCTCCACGTCGCGCTTGTCGGTGTAGCGGCGCGGAAACTGCACGGGGTCGGAAGCTGCGAAGGCGGGCACGTTGTAGCGTTCCACCAGGCCGTCGAGCTGCGGTTTCAGGGCGTAAATTTCTTTTTTCATCATTACAAAATTACTCAGCGCGGATGGAATAAAAAAATAAATATGTAACTTTGCGAAAAATTTTTGCAGATGTCATTCAACTATTCCAAGATTATCCGCCACTCGCGTGATTATTTTTTCATCACCTTCGCCACGGCCTTGTATGCCTTTGGTTTCTGCGGCTTTATTCTGCCCGAAAAGGTTGTGATTGGTGGTGTTTCAGGTATCGGAACAATCGTGTATCTTTTGTGGGGAATACCTGTTGCTGTCACTCAGTACGCGCTTAATCTTATCCTGCTTGCCATAGCCTATAAAGTTGTAGGCAAGCGTTTTGTGCTCGGCACAATATTCGGTTGCACATCAATGGCCTTTTTCGTGGGACTTTTCCAGCCCTTGCTCGAGGGCGGATTCATGAATGACCCCGTGATGAATGTGGTTATCGGTGGCGTGATGGCCGGTTTTGGTGTGGGCATTACCTTCACTCACAACGGTTCCACCGGTGGCACCGACATTGTGGCCGCAATGGTGTCGAAGTATTCCAACGTCAGCGTCGGGCGTACGATGCTCTATGTGGATTGCTTCATTATTTCTTCATCGTTCTTTATCACCCATAAGGTTGACACGGTGGTGTACGGTTTTGTGATATTGTTCGTTACATCCTATGTTGTGGACATGATTATCAACACCAACCGCCAGGCAGTGCAATTCACAATCTTTTCTAAAAAATGGCAGGAGATTGCCACTGCTATCAACAACGACGCCAAGCGCGGATGCACGGTGCTGACGGGCATGGGATGGTACTCCAAGAAGGAAGTCAAGATGCTGATTGTGATGTGCCGCAAGATCGAGAGCGTGAATATTTCGCGTATCATCAAGAGCATCGACCCTGATGCTTTCACCACTCAGGCCAACGTCAACGGTGTGTACGGTCAGGGATTCGACGAGCTGAAAGTGAAGATGAAACTCCCGCACCACGGGGAGGAAAAAGAAGCTCATGAGCACACCCAGGCGGACCATGAGCTAAAGGAAAAAACTATCTGAAAATACTCAGCGAGCCGTCCGTAACCGGTGTTTCCACCGCGGCGGCATCGAGCACGGAGTGAAATATAATGTCGGTACTCATCCGCTTGTGCGCATTGCGGTTGAGTGCCGATATTTTTTCCGGGAACAGGCGGGCATAGGCAGGGGAGTACCACACAAGGCAGGCTGGATTGTGCAGCTCGGGGAAATCCTCGGCGTGGAGGTAGTTGCCGTTTTCGCCCAGCGCTTCGCCGTGGTCCGAAATATAGATGAGTATGGCGTTGCGCTCGCGCAATCCGTCGGTCAGTGAGCTCAGAAAAGCATCGGTGGCAAGCACCGTGTTGTCGTAGGAATTGACCATCTGCTCGCGCGATAGTTCGCTCACTACGCGGCTGTTGATTTCGGGGGTGAACCGTGCCAGGCTGTCCGGGTAGTGCGAGCGGTACCACCAGTGCGAGCCGATGGCGTGCACCACGATGAGGCGGCGCGCCGCGTCGGCGCTCAGAAGTCGGATAAAGTCAGGCAGCATGTCGGAGTCCAACCACTTGTCGTAGCTATAGAGGTTGCGGTGAGCGTTGCAGCGGATGAGAGTGTCGGCCTCGTGCATGAAGTAGGCATAGGTGCGCACCTGGTCCTGGTTGGACAGCCACGCGGTGTGGAATCCGGCACGCTTCAGCAGCGTGATGAAGGATTGCTCCTCGAAGGCGCGTAGCGGATGCACCGAGTCGGCCCGCGTCAGGATGTGCGGCACACTGGTGTGGGTGTAGAAATGCTCGGTGTAGATATTCGGCAGCGACACGACGGTGCTGTCCGCTCCGAGGCGAGGTGTGGTGTTGCGTGCGTAGCCGTTCAGGCCCAGGTGGTCGGCGCGCAGCGATTCGCCAATCACTACCACCACGGTGACCGAATCGGAACCGGAAGTTACCGGAGTGTTACCGAAAGTCGACCGCTCCTCGGCCACGCTCGACCGGTTGGCAAGATAATCGGCCGTGGCATACCAGAACACGTAGGGCATGCGCGCCACAACAGGGTCGTGGAAGCGGCCGATAATACAAGTGGGTGTGACGGCAGCCAGGATGAATGTCGCTGCCCACACAGGCGCATGCTTCGGCGGGTTGACGCGGTGATAGCGGTAGACAGCCATAGCTACCGAGCCTATAAGTGTAGCAACGATAAGCACAACGAGCTGCCATGACACAAGCGAGAACCATGTGGTGGCATCGTTCACCACGGCCAGTTCAATCACATTGGCTGTGAGCGCCGTGCCCAGAGTGAGCCGGTAGTACACGGCCGTGGCCGAGCACAGTGCAAGCAGCGGGAACAGCGCGGCGAAAACTTTGCGGCTCAGCGAAATAAGGCCGATGACCGCCGAGGCTGCTCCTGCCACAACCGCCCACTGCACCAGTAAAGTTGCAAGGCCCTTCGCCCCGGAGAGCGGAGAGCCTGCAAATTCGGCACCGACGCACAGCACGCCGTAGAGTGCCGAAAGGATTACCCAGAATAGGGCGAAGGAAATGCGAGGTATTTTCATTCTTCAACAGCATCCGGAGCAACACCCTTGGGCAAGGTGAGATGCAACCAGACAAAGGCAATTATACCAGAGATGAGCGAGCCGACGACGATACCCAGTTTGGCGTGGTCAAGCAGTTCCAGTTGCGTGCTGTCGCCGCCATCGAAGGTGAGCGTTGCAATAAAGAGCGAAACGGTGAAACCGATGCCACCCAGAGCTGCCATGGCTCCCATCTGGTGCCAGTCGGCATGCGCGGGCATGGGGGCAAGCTTGAATTTCACGGTGAGCCACGAGAAAGTGAAGATGCCTATGAACTTGCCCAGTACCAGGCCCAGGATGATTGCCAGCGATATACCGGAGAACACCGAGGCGGGGTCCATGCCCAGCAGGCAGATGCCGGCGTTGGCAAAGGCGAACAGGGGCACGATGAAGTAGTTGACCACGGGGTGGAGCGAGTCCTCAAGGTCCTGGAGAGGTGAAATAACTTTATCCGAGGCGCTTTCAACCTGCTTGAGCCAGTTCATCTGCTCCTTGCCCAGGATGGTGCGTTTCTCCAGCTCTTCGGGTTCTTCCCCGGCTTTGAAGTTGGAGATGCTCTTGCGGATAATTCCGATGTATTTCTTGGGTGCGAACACCGGGGTTGCAGGCACGCAGAAGGCCACAAGCACACCGGCGATGGTGGGGTGGATGCCGGAGTTAAGGAACAGGAACCAGATGATACCGCCGATGACAAGGTAGAAAATCTTGCTCTTGATGTGGAGCTTGGAGCCAAGCAGGAGCACGCCGAACAGAACGGCGGCATAGACCAGCAGCATGACTTCGATGTGAGTGGAGTAGAAAGCCGCAATCACAATGATGCCGCCGATATCGTCAACCACGGCAAGGGTGGTCAGGAAGATTTTGAGCGACATGGGCACTCGCTTGCCAAGCATGGCGAGCACGCCCAGGGAGAAGGCGATGTCCGTGGCCATCGGGATGGCAGCACCTCCGGCATAGTCGGTGCCGTGGCTCATCAGGAAATAGATGAGGACTGGCATGACCATACCGCCCACCGCGGCAACAATGGGCAGAAGTGCCTGCTTGAAGCTCGAAAGCTCGCCCACAAGCACCTCGCGCTTGATTTCAAGGCCGATGGAAAAGAAGAAAATCGCCATCAGCGCATCGTTGATAAACGCCATCAGCGTCATTGGGTGACCGCTGTGGCTGAAAAGGTTGAACGCACCTATCTGCAGGCGCACTTCCTGGTTCCAGAAGCGGAAATAATCATCATTGATGCCGGGAATGTTGGCGATAATCAGTGCGAGCACCGTGGCGGCAATCAGAATATTACCACCCGAAGCGTGGCGCTTCAGGGCCTGACGGGCTGCGAAAAAAATACCTTTCTGAAACACGGATTTCTCCTCGTCGTCCCAACGCGCGAGGTGCCGTGCAGTGCGTGATGAATTTGTTGCCATATCAATAGGAGTAGTTTTTATGATTTCAACAAATAAAACGCGGCTTTGGTTGGCGCAGTGTCATGAAATCTTGCTCCAGTCGGTGCTTCGGTTCACAGTGAGCGCGAGTGAACGGGCAAAGGCCGCGTTCTCAGGCAGCGCAAGAACCGGGTCGGCATCCAGGAGCTGTTCGGCGGCGCGCCGGGCATGACCTATAATCTGACCGTCGCGGGCCAGATTGGCAATCTTGAGTTCGAATGGCAGGCCGCTCTGCATGGTGCCCTCAATATCGCCTGGGCCGCGCAGCTGCATATCGGCCTCGGCAATCACAAAACCATCCGTTGTGGAGGTCATTATCTCCAGGCGCTTGCGGGTGTCGCCGCCGATGTTGTGCTTGGTCATAAGCACGCAGTGCGATTTGTCGGCTCCTCGGCCCACACGTCCGCGCAACTGGTGCAGTTGGCTTAGGCCGAAGCGCTCGGCGTTCTCTATAATCATAGTCGTGGCATTGGGCACGTTCACGCCCACCTCAATCACGGTGGTAGCCACCAGAATTTTTGCCTCGCCCGAAGCAAAACGTTGCATCTGGGCATCCTTTTCGGCCGCCTTCATCTTGCCGTGGACAAAAGCCACGGGCACACCCGGAAAAGCCTGGCAAGTGGCCTCGTAGCCTTCCTCGAGGCTGCGCAGGTCAAGCTTCTCGTTCTCTTCGATAAGCGGGTGCACGATGTACACCTGGTGGCCGGCGGCAATCTGGGCGCGGATGCCGCGGTTCACGCTCTCGCGCTGGTTTTCGTAGCGCATCACGGTGGCCACGGGCTTGCGTCCGGGCGGTAGTTCGTCGATTACGGATACATCAAGGTCGCCGTAGACTGTCATGGCCAGCGTGCGCGGAATGGGGGTGGCGGTCATCACGAGCACATGCGGCGGCACGGCGCTTTTGCCCCACAGGCGCGCGCGCTGAGCCACACCGAAGCGGTGCTGCTCGTCAATCACCACGAAGCCAAGCTGCGCAAACTGCACGTTGTCCTCAATCACGGCATGAGTGCCGATCAGGATGTGCAGCGAGCCGTCCTCAAGTTCCGACGCTATCTGGCGCCTTGCGGCGGTGCGGGTGGAGCCGGTCAGCAGTTTCACGTTGAGCCCTATAGCCGCGGTCATGCCCGATATTGTTTCATAGTGCTGGGTGGCAAGGATTTCCGTGGGAGCCATCAGGCAGGCCTGGTAGCCGTTGTCCACAGCAAGGAGCATGGACAGGAGTGCAACGAGAGTCTTACCACTGCCTACGTCGCCCTGCACCAGGCGGTTCATCTGGCGGCCGCCGGTAATATCGGCGCGCACTTCCTTAATCACGCGCTTCTGTGCCCCGGTTAGCTCAAAGGGCAGGCAGCGGCTGTAAAAATCGTTGAACCAGCGGCCCACGCGAGGCATGTAGTAACCCTGGATTTCGTTCTTGCGCAAGCGTGAGCGCCGCAGGATGTCCACCTGGATGTAGAACAGCTCCTCGAATTTTAGGCGTTGGCGGGCGCGGTCCAGTTTGCGCGGGTCGTCAGGCAGATGGATGGTGCGGATTGCCTCGTCAAGGCTCATCAGTCCCAGGTTTTGAACAACCGAAGGAGGCAGAGTCTCGGCAAGTGGTGTGCGCCGGCTGTCAAGCAGGGCAACCACGGCGCCGTAGAGCACGCGGGCGTTGATGCCGCGCTGACGAAGTTTTTCCGTGAGCGGATACACGCCGTGAAGACCGGCCGAAGCGGTCGCGGCCTCGGGCACATCCACCTCAGGGTGAGCCATCTGGATAGTGCTCATGAAGCGTGTGGGCTTGCCGAAGAGCACATAAGTCTGGCCCACGGTCACGGATTTGCGTATGCCCTTTATGTTCTTGAACCACACTACCTCCATGGTGGCGGTGCCGTCAGTGAACAGGCCGACAAGGCGCATGCGCACGCCCTCGCCAAGCACGTTGAACGACACGAAGCGCCCCTTGACCTGCAACTGCGGAGCATTGTCGCCGGCCACATCGGCAAGCGAGCGCAGGGTGTAGGTTTTGGACCGGTCAACATAGGCCGTGGGGTAGTGGCGCAACAAGTCGTAGGCCGAACGGATGCCGAGCTCGGATGCAAGGAGCTCAGCACGGCCCGGGCCTATGCCTTTGATATATTTTATGTCGTAGTTGCGCAGCGACAGCATGCGGGCTGCTATTTCATGTGCAGGAGGGCAACATCGAGGTCGCCGGGATGCGTGATTTTGATGTTCGACCGTTCGCCATCC
>JAAVFP010000055.1 GCA_014800735.1 Bacteroidales bacterium | reverse complement strand
ACTCACAGCTGACCGTAATATTCTTCAGTATTCTTCGATTTGGGCAAAAAGAAAGAATGCTGAAAATCAAGTGATTTCAGCATTCTTCTGCGTTTTACCGCTTTGTTAAGTGACCCCGGAGAGGCTCGAACTCTCGACCCACTGATTAAGAGTCAGTTGCTCTACCAACTGAGCTACGGAGTCATCGTTTTTGTTTCGCTTCGTGAGGTGTTTCCCTCATTTGCGCTGCAAAGTTACGACGACTTTTTGGACTGTGCAAATTTTTGAAGCACTTTTTTTCATGTTTTTCTTTTTTTTTTGACGGGCTTCAGTTCGGTTGTGTCTATTCGGTTGTAAATTAGATGAATATGCAATCAGGGCCGGTAAGACGTTTTTCGCAGGCGGGGTAGAGGGTTGATTTTTGTGCGGAAAATTTGGGGATTGGCTATTTTTATTGTATGTTTGCAGTGTAATTGCTAAACTTTTATATATGCGACTTATGAAACAGTGTCCTGTGTGTCATAATTACTGCGATGATTTCGCTCGTTTCTGTCCGAATTGTGGTGCCCAGCTTGGTGCTGAGCCTGGTTCGGGAGCCACACCTCCGCCGGTGGATGATTCGCCTGCGGACCGCAATAATCCTTTTGATTCCTGCGGGCCCGAGGGTAAGAGCAGGGGAGTGGCCGCGCTGCTGGCAATCTTTCTGGGCTATCTGGGTGTGCAGTATTTCTACCTGGGCAAGACTCAGGCGGGCATCATCACTATTGTCCTTTCACTTGTCACCTGCGGTGTGTGGGAGCTTATCACGCTTATCCAGGGCATCCTGATGCTGTGCATGACCAATGCTGAATTCCGCCGCAAGTACGTGACCACGACGTCGACCTTCCCGTTGTTCTAAACACGCATCTAAAATAATTCGCGCCGCACTCACAGTTGTGAATGCGGCGCGATGTTTTTGTTGCTGTGCGCGTGGATTAGGAGCCGAAGGTCACGTTGAAGCCGAGGTTGATTGAGGCTGTGGCGTTGCCAACGGGTACGTACTGCGGGGTGACTTTGAAGAACTGGTGGTCGGAGCCCAGGAAGAAGTTGAAGCCTTTGGGATGGAAGTTAATCATCCAGCCGAAGGAGGAGCCGTAGGTGGAGGCTCCATAGTTGATGGTGGCGTCGAACCACTTGATGGGTTTCACGGTGGCGTAGAAGCGACCCTCGGTCCACGAGGATACGCCGGCGAAGTACTGGGTGAACAGGAAGCCGCCGGTGAGCTTCTGGTAGAAGGGCATCTTGTACTCGGCACCCAGATGGAGGGTGGCGCGGAGGGCCTTGGCATAGGAGCCGTCGGTTTCCTCGCGCTGGAAGTAGATGAGGTCCTCAAGGCCGTTCCAGATGTTGTCGAACTGCTCGTCGATTTTGTTATCTTCGTGGTTCGGCTGGCTGTCGGTCACGGTGACGTCCTTGAAGCCGTCGAATTTCCACTCGGTGCCGGTGTGGCCCTTCACGGCATGATTCCAGCTCATGAATCCGAGGTCGTTGAGGGCGGCCGACAGCTGCAGGTCGGGCAGCAGCTGGTAGGTGGCACCGAGGTCGATGCCCAGGCCGAAGCCCGAGAGGCCGAAGTTGTCGTAGTTGATGTCGCCCCACTCGATGCGGTTTGCTTCCATGGCGTTGTCGAAGTCCTTTCCGGCCTCACGGCGTGTGGGTACGTAGAGGCCCGAGCCTGCGGCCATTTCAAGGGTACCGTCGGCCGTCACGCTCCACACCTGGTCGCTCAGGCGGAGGTCCATGTTTTTGATGTGGGCTGTAGCATTGCCCAGGCCCAGGAGCACCTTGAATTTGGCGCCGGCCTGGAGCTTGTCCATCACCTTGCGGCTGTGGCCGAAGGCGATTTCGGCCATAGCGTTGGCACTCACGCGCAGGTTCTTGAGGTTGTAGTGGGTATCGTTGCTGGTCTGGGCCAGTTTCATGAATCGGAACAGGTCGCCGGGCACGTTCACACCCACCTCGGAGCGCACGCCGATGGTGATGGTGTTGAAGCCCTGCCAGGCCTTGAAGCCGGCCGACAGGATGGTGAGGTCAACGTTGGCATTGATGTGGTTGTTGTTGCCGATGTGCTTCAGGAATTCGTCGGCGCTCACAGTGGGGCTCATGAATGTGGTGAGCTTGTAGGTGCTGCCGGGTGCGGTGGGGTAGAGGAAGCTGTTCACACCCACGGTGGAGAACAGAGCCACGTCCATATTGCCCAGCGCGGGGATGGACACATAGTTGCGTTCGCCTGCGAAGGCGGGGTTCAGTTCGTGGCGGAAGGTGTAGCCGTCCAGAAAGTAGGCGCTTCGGGGAGCGGCCTGAGCGGCTGCGGTCATGGCGGTCATTGCCGCTGCGCCGAGTATGATGTGTTTCAGGATTTTCATAATTGGTTGGGGCAATGAGGAATTAATCGTTGAGGTCAATGACAGCGCCGCCAAGCACGGTTACGATAACATCGGTGAACACCAGTGCCTGATTGGCGTTGAGGTTCTCGCCTGTGAAACCGGGGGCCGAGACGGCGTCGAACACCAGGCGGACACCGTCAAGGGTGCCCAGGTCGGTGCCGTTGGCGCAGCGCAGGTGGATTTCCAGCGGGCTCACGGAGGGATTGCTGATGCTGCCGGCCTCCACGTCGCCGATAACCTCGGCGGTCACGTTGGTCACCTCGTTGCCGTTGCGGTCAAGGCCGATTACCTGCGGGGTGAGTTTGAGCGGGATAGTGTTGGTGGCCGTGAAGGTGAGCACCACTTCCTTGAAGCTGTACTTGTCCAGGTCGTCCACGTCCCAGTCGTTCTCCACGTCGGTGTAGTGCAGGAACATATCGGCACCGAAGGCCAGGGGGATAACGGCTTCGTACTCGGTGGTGAACTCGTAGGTGGGTGCCAGTTCAAGCGTCACGGGCTGGGCCACGGCTTCAGCCTCGACGTTCTCGAAAATCATGAAGTCCGGGATAGTGCGGATAAGGTCGGAGAGGTTGGCCACCACGATATTCTTGGTTCCGGCCACGCTCAGGGGCTGCTGCGACACCAGGATTACGGTAGTGCCGTTGCCGTCCACGATGACGGGGTCGGTGCCGTACTTGGCGCCGATTTTAGCGATAGCATAGGGGGTGTCGGGGTTCGAGTTGCTGAACGAAGCCAGGTCGGCGTTCAGTTCGATAGCCACGGGCGAGGTGTTGGTCACCGACACGTAGAAGCGTGGGTTGTCCACGTCGAGCGAGTTCTCCTCGTCGGCCAGGAAGTCGGGCACGTCGTTGATGGAGAAGCGGCTGTCGCCGATGGTGATTTCGGGGTCGACGATACCGGTCACGGCCGTGATGAGGCCGTCGCTGACCGTGGTTTCGGTCACCAGTGTCACGCTCTCCATGGTGCCGGCAGAGGCGGCCGAGCCGTTGCCGAAGCGCACCGTGCCCTTGGATTTGATTGTGGACTCCAGTTTGAAGTGGCCGGGAGCGTAAAGGCCCTGGCCTGCGGGAGCGTTGCGGAGGTCCACCTTCACAACCTTCACGTCGATGTTCAGGGGCTGGCCCATTTCGCAGGTCACGTCGCGGGTGAAGCGCACTATGTGGCCGTCGGCAATGGTCACACGGTCGGCCGATGCGGCTCCGGCTTCCACGGTCCAGTTATCGTCGAAAATGATTTCGTAGCCGGTCAGCAGGGTTGCCTTGCCGTCGTAGTTGGTGGCGGAGGTGAAGCTGATGGCGAAGTCTATGTCCATGTCGAGCACAACCTCGTCGAGCTCCACAAGGTCGGTGGTCACATCGTCGGCCTTGAGTTCGAAGTAGTTCTCCGTCTCGGGCGTGGTGACATCTACGGTCGCTGTGCCGGGGGCTTCGAACGCCGGAATCTCGATTGTGGTGCGGCTGCCGGTGTTATCTTTAATTTCAACATTGCCGATGTGGAACTCCGACTCGGTCGGGTCGCCTGCCTGCACCAGCACGTAGTCGCCCTGGCTGAGGCCGTACTCGCCCTCGGCAGCTTCTTTGATGGATGAATCATCGTCAAGGTCGAAGATATCTGTCAGCCTGAGCGCCTGCAGCGAGCTTGCCGGTAGTGTGAGCTTGTCGCCACCCACGGCCACGGTCAGGTCGATATCCTCAGCGAGGTCATAATCATGGTCGACGCACGAAGCTGCCAAAGCCGAGAGCGTAAACACTGTTATGCCGGTAGTGAGGCCGGATAAAATTTTATTCATAAATCAGATGTGTTTAATGAATTGAATAATGTTTAAAATTTTAAGATAAAAAGTGTGGGTTTTATGAAAAGGTTTATAATTTGTGCGGTGTTTAATCGGGCGCAAAGTTAGTGAAAATTATTTAAAATAAAAACATTTTAGCATGCGTATTGCGCGAAATGTGAAATAATATTTCACTCTCCACACATGCAGTTCGCACTGTGGCCCTCCGATAGTTATTATATAAATGTCAGCATGGCCGAGGCACCGAACAAAAAGCCACGGCCGCTGTTTGGTTAATACAATTAAAAATATTAACTTTGCACTTCGAAACGGCCCTGTGCCGCTTCGCACAACGCAGAATATTAATCAACCGAATAATAAGACATTTAATGGACGTACAACTCGAAAAGACGAACGACCTCGAAGGCCGCATCGTCGTTAAAATCGAAGAAGCCGATTATGCCGACCGCGTAAAGAAGGAACTCAAAGACATCGGCGCAAACCGCCAGATTCCCGGCTTCCGCAAAGGCCACGTCGACATGGCTCAGCTGCGCAAACGCTTCGGCAAGGATGTTAAATCTCACGTTCTCAACGATATTGCCTCCGATGCTGCCCTGAAATATATCCAGGACAACAAGCTCGATATCCTCGGCCGGCCCATCCCCGCTGCCGGCGCACAGCTCAATATCGACGACAAAGACTTCACTTTCACCTACGAAATCGGTTTCGCTCCCGAACTCAACCTCAAGTTCGACCAGAGCGTGGAGCTTCCCTTCTACAACATCGAAGTGACCGACGAGATGATTGACCAGCAGGACAAGGACATGCGCGAACGCGCCGGCGAGCAGGTTTCCGCTCAGGAATACGCTCCCCGTGCCCTCGTCAAAGGCTCCATCATGCAGCTCAACGAGGACGGCTCCGTGCGCGAGGACGGCATCCAGGTGACCGACGGCATCCTGGCTCCCTTCCTGTTCAAATCCAAGGAGCAGGCCGATAAATTCGAAGGCACCAAGGTGGGCGACAAAGTTGTGTTCAACCCCTTCGAAACCTGCGACGGCAACGAGGCTGAAATCAGCTCCATGCTCCATATCGACCGCGATAAAATCGAGGACGCCCGCGGCAACTTCGAAATCAATATCGCAGAATTCACCGTGCTCAAACCCGCAGAGCTCGGCGAAGAATACTACAACAAAGTGTTCGGCGAAGGCAACGTCAAGGACGAAGCCCAGTACCGCGACGCAATCAAGGACCTCATTGCCCGCGCACTCCAGCCCAACAGCCGCCAGCTGTTCACCCGCATGACCGAGGACTACCTCATGGAAACCTACGGCACCGAGATGGCCCTGCCCCTCGACTTCCTTGCCCGCTGGTATGCCCTGACCAACCCCGAAGTTAAGCCCGAGGACGCCGCCGCCATGATTCAGAGCCAGGTGCCCTACATCAAGTGGGACGTTATCGAAAGCAAGGCCGCTCAGGTGCTCGACGTTAAGGTTGAAGAAGCCGACGTGAAAGCTGTGGCCAAGATGGTTGCCATCGAGCAGCTCAACCAGTACGGCCTCGGTCAGATGGCCGAGCAGATGGCTGACTACTATGCCGACCAGCTCCTGGGCGACAAGCAGCAGCGCAACCGCATCGCCAAGCAGGCCTTCACCACCAAGCTCATGAGCGCCATCCACAACGCCGTTAAGCTCGACGAAAAGACCGTAAGCCTCGACGAATTCCGCGCACTCGTTGACACCCTCAACAACGCCACCGGCGCCGAGGAAGCAGCCGCCGAGCAGCCCGCCGAATAATCCCATCCCCCCCAACATAGCAGAAAAAGGAGCACCCCGGTGCTCCTTTTTTTAGTACGTAGACCTATATGGACGCGAGAACAAGCAGAGAGCGCTCCGATTGCCGGAACGCTCTCTGTGTGTATTATCAAAGTTATAATGTCAACGTCCTAAGTGCTTTACCGATGCTGCGATAGCACTACTTGCTACGGAGGATAGAAGGTTGTTTACGGCATCAATAAGTTCGCCCTTGCGATTCATCGATATATTACCCAAAATATCTGCCAATACTGCCATTGCTCCATACGTTGAGCTACGTTCGGCTTTGCTCAATCCTTTGATACGGCCATTATCAAAGGGTATATTCAGATGCCAGTCAAAAAGATTGTGACCATGAGCACATATATTTCTGAGATTACGGAGTACCTGCATCTGAGATTTGAAAGCTTTTAGGTTCTTAACGCCCATCTTGTTGGAAATCTCTTGCTGAAGATTGACATCCTTAAGATTGTTCATTAGGTAAAGTACACCACCGAAAGTCATATACTCAATGGTTTTCCAGGCTGGTGCATAAATATCCTTTTTGTACTTCCGATGATGGTGCTTTATAGCGTCATTTTTACGAATATCGGAATACATAGCCGGAAGTTTATCAAGAAAATCCTGTTCCACTATAGTGGGGTCGGCGAACCAGACGGGATTGTTCTTATACTTATTAGATACAATATATATCACCGTGGTTCGAAGATGAATTTCAATCCGGTGCAGATATGGCGTAAGAATTGCTCGGAGGTCATTATCAAAATAATAGAGTTGGACAGCCATATCGAATTCTGCCCCTGCTTCAAATTCGTGTGTGCGATTACGCAATTTGCTTTTCCGCCACTTGAGATATCCTTTTTCAAGCGGTGCCCAATAGAATCCTAACCTATAATATCCGATATCTGATAGTATTTCCTCGGCCTTGGCTTTGTCCTTTACTATCATACCTCGAGCCTCTAACTTGGCTATCTGTTGCTGGATTGTTGTTGCTTCTTTTTTCATAAAAAAATGAGGACGCTCAGGGCGTCCTCGATCTTCCATTTTAGAGTGCTCGGTCTGCTGCTTGTGCAGATGCCGGCACTTAGTTTTAGCGCAAAAATAGCATCTTTACTTAAGAACGCCAAATGATTTAATTTATTTTATAATTTCTTCACAATCGCTATTCCTGGTATAACTCTATATGCTCATTACATAGGATTTCTCGATGATACCATTCGTCGCGTGGACGCGCCACGGCGCATCCTAATGCTGTTTACTTTAGGTTATATTGCACGTGCATAATTGGTCAGGGTAATGTATTTTCCGGAATGCTTTACTTTTCGGAATGCTCTTGGATTGTGCCTATTCTCCCGAACAGGGATT
>JAAVFP010000054.1 GCA_014800735.1 Bacteroidales bacterium | reverse complement strand
TATATATTTGCGAAGGATTTGCGAGGGATTTTATTTATTGAACGAAGGAGCTTAGCGAGCTAAGCGATTGAGTGAAAGAAATAAAAGCACCGCAAAGACGAGCAAAGATATATTGGCCCGAAGGGTTTACTTAAAAGTCAAAATATAAACTAATTTTTAAGAGTTACTTAAACAACAGATTGCACATTCAAATATGATAAACCGTAGTTTAATAAGAATCAAGACAGTACAGATTCTTTATTCCTATCTACTCACACGCGAAGACTTTCGTCTTGTCCCGGCTCCGACAACAGCCGAAGCCACTGCGGACCGGAAATTTGCTTATTCGGTTTATCTTGACCTAATACTACTGATTCTGAAACTTTCGTCGCAACCCCTGGGCACTGACTCGGGTGTAACCCTTCCCACCGACCCCACTTTGGCAAAAATCGGTGTGGGCAAGGCTCTGCGCGACAACTCGGAAGTGATGTCGGCCATCCGCGGCCGCCGCGAGCGCTTCAAGATGTTCGACGGTTGCCTCAACGATGTGATGGACGCCATCCGCGAGTCGGCAATCTACAACGACTACAAGCGCAAGCGCAAATTCAGCCTTGCCGACGACGTGACATTCTGGAACACCGTCATCACCACCATCCTGCGCAAGCACAAAGGCATTGAGCGCGCACTGCGCAACAATTCGGATTTCAGCCACGTGGGCTACGAGGCCGGTGTGAACATGCTGGTTAAGACCCTTTCGTCGTTCGACGACACCCGCGCGTCGCTCTTCCAGGCCCACAAGGCGCTGGAGCGCTCGCTGGCCCAGGCCTACGACCTGTACCATGCGCTGCTGATGCTGCCCGTGCTCCTCACCGACCTTCAGAACGCACGCCTGGAACAGGCCAAGAACAAATATGTGCCCTCGCCCGAGGACCTCAACCCCAACCTGCGCTTCGTCAACAACCTCTTTGTGGAGGCTCTGCGCAACTGCAAGGCGCTGGTGGACTACGTGGATGAAAACGCCGATGCCAATCCCGCCAACTGGCGCGACATCGACAGCATGGCCGAGTCGTTGCTGGACCGTATCACCGCGTCCGAACTCTACGAGAAATACATGGATAGCCCGGCCGGAAACTATGCTGTCGACGCGGCTTTCTGGCGCGATGTGTTCCGCTTCATCATCTTCCCCTCCGACGAGTTCAACGAGGCGATGGAAACCCAGAGCGTGTACTGGAACGACGACCTTGCCATCATGAGTACTTTCGTGCTCAAGACCATCCGCCGCTCCTATGCCGCGGCCGACGGCGACAACGACAACGACAACGAGGACGCAGCCAAGGACGGCGAAACCACCGGCAAAATCGAGCTTCTGCCCAAGTTCATGAACCGCGCCGACGAGGCCTTCGGCACCGAGCTGTTCAACTACGTTGTGGAGAACCGCGACACCTACCGCAGCTACATCGACCGCTTCATCAACGCCGAGCAGTGGGACACCGACCGCCTGGCATTCATGGACATCGTGATAATGCTCACCGCTATTGCCGAGATTATCAACTATCCTTCAATCCCAGTGCCCGTCACCATGAACGAGTACATCGAGATTGCCAACGACTACAGCACCCGTCGCAGCGGCCAGTTCATCAACGGTATTCTCTACAACATAGTGAAGCTGCTCAACTCGGAAGGCATCATTGAAAAGAAAGCTTAATACCCTGAATAATAATTAAAACCACCATTTGATATGACACTCACCCTCATTCCCCTCCAGCAGGCTGCCGCAGGCGGCGGCATGGGCAGCATCCTCATGATTGTAGCCCTGTTCGTAATCTTCTATTTCTTCATGATTCGTCCCCAGCAGAAGCGCCAGAAAGAAATCCGCAAATTCCGCGAGGCTCTTGCATCCGGTTCCAAGGTTGTGACCGCCGGCGGTATCTACGGCACCGTGCGCAGTGTGGAGGATACCTACTTCATCATCGAAATCGCTTCCGGCGTTCGTATCCGTGTGGACAAAGGCTCGGTTTATCCCTCGGCCGAGGATGCCAACCAGGCTAACGCACAGAACAACGAAGGCAAGTAATCCCTGCCTGGCATGAGAAGCCTGCGTGATTTCCTGATTAAATGGAACGCTACCATGCGTTCGCCCCGCGGCAAGGACATTGCCATGTTCCTCCTGTTTGTGGCCATCTCCGCTGTGCTGTGGATGGTGCTGTCGCTCAACGAGGAGGAGCAGCGCGACCTGCGTCTGCCCGTGAAAATCACTCAGGTTCCGGACTCTGTCACACTTATTTCGCCCGGACCGGAGGCTCTGAACGTGAGCCTCCGCGCCCGCGGCACACAACTTTTCAAAATGAGCTGGGGCAAGCCGCCCACGGTCAACATCGACTTCCGCGCCTACCGCTCGGACGGCATCCTGCACCTTAGCTCGGCCGACCTCAAGGCATTGGCACGCAATGCCACGGGCGGCGCACAGGTGAGCTTCGTCTATCCCGACTCGCTCCACATCCCCTACACTAACCATGCCGGCTACCCTGCCCCGATTCATGTGGACTACAAGGCTACCGCCGGCCCTCAGTCAGCCCTCATCGGGCGTCCACACCTGTCGGTGGACACCGCGCTGGTGTTCGTGGCCGCAGGGCGACGCCTGCCGGACAGTTTCAACTCGGTCAGCACCGAACCCATCCGCCTCACCGACCTTGACCGCACCACCACCCGCCGCGTCAAGTTGCTCGGCCCCAAGGGGTCGCGTGTGATTCCGGACAGTGTTGACGTAACTTTCGACGTCGAACCCCTCATCATCAAGAGCCGCAAGGTGGTCATCGAACCCGTCAATGTACCGGACAATGTGAAGCTCATAACCTTCCCCGCGCAAATCGACGTAAATTTCATGGTTCCCATGAGCATCTATGCCGGCAGCGACGCCCACTTCCGCGTGCTGGCTGACTACCGCACCATCCGCCACGGCTCCAAGATGATTAAGCTTCAGCTGCGCGACGTGCCGTCCAATCTCAAGAACGTACATCTTTCGGCCGACAGTGCCGAGTATATCATCGAGCACCGCAAATGAGCACATTCCTTATTGCAATCACCGGCGGCATCGGCTCAGGAAAATCAGTAGTGAGCCGTGTGCTCCGCGCCATGGGCTACCCGGTGTACGACTGCGACTCGCAGGCCAAAGCCATCATGGATGCCGACGCTGAAATTCACCGTCGGCTGTGTAGCGAAATCGACGCCGCTGTGGTGACCGACGGTGTCATCGACCGTAAACGCCTGGCCGAAATCGTGTTTAACGACAAGGCCAAACTTGCCGTGCTCAACGCTATTGTCCACTCCGCAGTCAAAGCCCATCTGGCCAGCTGGGCCGATGCTCAGCCGGGCGTGGCTTTTGTTGAAACAGCCATCCTTTTCGAGAGCGGGCTCAACGCGAGCGTCGATGCCGAGTGGCGTGTGGAATCGCCCCTTGAGCTGCGAATTGAGCGCACCATGAAGCGCAACAACCTGACGCGCCAGCAGGTGGAAGCCCGCATAGCCTCGCAAAGCCGCCAGCCTGAGAATCCTCCGCTGCCCCCGCGTACAATCCTTGTCAACGATCTCACCCACGCGCTCCTGCAGCAAATCCGCACCGCACTCCGCGCTCTGAGCCTGGATTAAGACCCCGTTCCCAAAAACCGCCTGTCCCCCACACGCATTGCGCTGACACCCGGTGCAATCACACTTCCACGCGCCATTATTCCGGCATAACGCACGATGATATACGCACGAAACCATGTATTTTTGGAGAACAATTCAGATTTTATTAATTTTGGCATATAATAAATATTATCTAAAATATGGACTCCACCATCACACTGCGCCGATATATTGAAAAGAATAAAACTTTTGTTGTCCCTGAATATCAACGCGGCTACATCTGGGGTAAGCAGAAATCCAATCCTAAGGATTTGGACTCGGTCAGCTACATCCTAAATACGATTTTCACAAAATTCGCCAATGGCGAATCAATTTTCCTTCAAGGGGTGACCGTGACCGAAACACATGATTCCATTGTGCTTATCGATGGGCAGCAGCGCACAACGTTCCTCTACATACTCCTGAAAATGCTCGAGTACGAAGGGCGAATGAATATTCGCTATGAAATAAGGGAAGAATCGCAAGCGTTTCTTAAGGGTATGGACGCGGAGTGCGATGCAGCGGAAAAGGCAGATGAGGAGTTTCAGGACATCTACTATTTCAAGAAAACCGCCAGGCTTATCAAAGCGCGCCTTGATGCAACTGTTGCCCCAAAGGCCGAGATTGTCGAGTACTTGCTGGATAATATAAAGTTCCTTTACATAAACATCCCGGAAAATCAAGCGAAAAAGGTGTTCACCATGATGAACGGCAACCGTGCCAAGATGCTTGAGTCCGAGATTATCAAGGCCGAGCTGCTGAGGCTTGTTTCCCGGCCGGCCGACACACCCCAACTGGCCGATGAATGGGAACTGAACATGCTCCGCAGCCGATACGCACGCGAATGGGACCGCTGGATTCACTGGTGGAACCGCCCGGACGTGAGAAAAATGTATAAAACGACCTCACAGCTCGGCTGGCTGTTAGTTGCGGCCATGCCTGGGATCTATGCAACCCCCGAAAGCGTTACATTCGAGAGTTTCTGCAAGGAGGTTTTCGAGAATTCCCGGTCCGTGAAAAAGGCAAAGGATACTTTCTACCTTCTCCGCCAGATTCAAAAAAGATTTGAGGACACCTTCGCCAATCCGAAACGCCACAACATGACAGGAGCTATTATCCGGATAAGCCCCGACACGGCAAAATTCGTGAAATACTTTTTTTCTGGCGAAACGGTGGATGATTCGCTTCTGCACCGCTACTACCTGTGCACCTTCCTCCAGATGACCCACGACATGATTACGGATAAGGATGGAAAATTTGCCGAAAGCTTCAAGGATCGCTACAACAAAGTTCTCGAACAGCTGAAGAACCCCTTTATCTATGAAGACCAGACCGGTGGCAAGGAAGTTGCGTTCCACACCCTTTTCCGGCTGAATATCGATGAGGACAACCGGCAGAATAAAGGCCTGGGCCGACGATTCGATTTTTCAATCTGGGATGACGGGCTCCGGTCGCTCGAACATATCTTTGCAAAATCGGATGTTTACCACTTTGATAATGAAAGCGGCACGCTTTTGAACGGCAACAATCAGCCCGGCGAGCCCGGCGAAAGTTCACTTGTCCGCGAACAAATCGGGAAAATCAACGACCCTACTCCGGCCCTGGATGAAGAGAATTCAGAACAGCGCATGCTGACAGCCACCGAACATTGCATTGGCAATCTGGTGCTACTTTATGGCGATGACAATTCAACTTTCAACGCCAGCGACTTTCAGCGCAAGAAAGAAATCTTTCTTGTAGGCGACGAAAAAGACGGCCGCAAGGAGCTGTTCAAAAGCCGGCATCTGCTTCACACCGTCTTTCATTTCGCGGAGTCACAGTGGGGTGCACCCGAAATCCGCAAGTATTTTGAAATCACTCTCAAGGAGTTCCATAACGCCTACAAGCCCATCATCGAACAACTTAGCTCAGCATCTGACCATGGCCAACAAGATTAATCTCATCACAGGAGAAACATATACGCTTGGAGAACTTTTTTCCGGCACGCGCCGCATCATTATCCCCGACCTGCAGCGCGACTACTGCTGGGGCAACAAACCTGACGGCAAAGAGTCCAAAAGCCTTGTCGAAGGCTTTGTGGATACACTTCTGGAACAGTTCAAGGAGCATCCGTACGGCAAACTGAGTCTTGGCTTACTCTACGGCTACGAATGTCCGTCCGACTACGTTCAGCTGTGCGACGGCCAGCAGCGTATCACAACACTGTTCCTGCTCCTCGGGATGCTCAACCGCTGGGCCGGGGATGACAGCTTCCGTCACTACCTAATGTCGGATTTCGAGTTCTATGACGATGACCACGAGCCTTATCTGCAATATTCCATTCGTGAAAGCTCGCTCTACTTCATGAGTGACCTGGTGTACCGTTTCTTCACTCACGGGAGCGGGGAGAGCCTGGAGAATGTGAAGGCAATTTACGACTCCGCTACCGGCGAGTCATGCGCCTGGTTCTATGGCGAATATGCCACCGACCCGAGCATCATGAGCATGCTACGCTGCCTGGAATCAATCGAGCGGATGAAAGATACTATCCTTGAAGGAGGTAATGACAAAATAGAACGTCTGATGGAATTCCTTGCCGACCGCCTCACCTTCATTTACTACGATATGGAAAACCGCGCCAACGGCGAGGAAACCTTCGTGGTGATCAATACCACCGGCGAGCCACTTTCAGCGACCGAAAACCTGAAGCCTCTCGTTATCAATGCGGAAATAAATCAGGCCGATAAGGGAAGTTATAATGTGAACGGCAAGACACTCTCCACGGCTATGGCCTGGGAGGAGATGGAGAATTACTTCTGGAAAAACCGCCGCCAGGACAAATTCGACACATCCGACAATGGATTTCAAGAATTTCTTCGCTGGGTAACATTGCTCGAAACCTACAACTCCGCCGATACCGAACTTTTCAAACAGAACGCCAAGGAAGATTTTCCCTTCATCTTCCCGCACAAAGCGATACCATTAGCGACAATTATAGAGATATACAACATATTCCTACTGTTTAAACGTGAATTTCTCACTGATTTTGCCATAGCCCAGACAGCCGGAAACGGTGAGAAACTGGACCAGCGCCAACTGTTTGTCCTGCTGCCGCTTCTCGTACATTTACGCAATCATCCCACTGCAAACCGTCGCCAGATGATCAGGCTCGGGAAGTGGCTGTTGAATCTGATAAGAATTGACAACGTGAGCAAGACTGTCAATAGTTTGCTATCCGAAGTCATACGTATCGGGGCAGCCATTACCGACCCGACTGATATTCTTGATTTAGAAGGCGTTTCGGCCACCATACTGACCGAGGAAGAACGATTCAAACTCGATGTTATCAAAAACTCCCCTGACGAAGAGTCCAGATGCGATCTTGAAGAAGATATATGGACAGCGCAGGATATGAGAGTGGATAACAACCAGCTGTTGTTCAGCGGCGAGATTAAAACATTGTTGCTGTGGGCAACGCCCGGATGCGAACTAAGTGCTGCGGAGTTCAGCGCTGCCATGTTCAAGCATTATCTTTCAGCCCTTCGCCGACTTCTTACCACAGGCAGTCACACCACGAACGACACCACGCGCCGCGCGCTTATAGCCTGGCGATACAAAGGCATGCCTTGGGGGAAATCGTACGGTTGGGGTGGCACGTGGAAAGATATTCTTGCCTGGGATGTTGCGAACTTCAGGCGTTTTATCGACACCTCCGAGAAGTTTGGACTGAATCATATTCTTAAACTTGACAGCTCCGGCAATCCGATTGCGCGCTATGCAGGTATAATCGGTTACAGCGACCACAAGAATTTCGACACTTGGCGGGTTTCGGGATATAATATTTGTCTACGTTCCTACGCCCAACCGATACCGGTTGCACTCGCCGCTATAATGGCGCGGTTGGGAGCGGAAGTAGCGCGCGAAGTCAGTCAGAATTGCGGCAGCTTGAACATCTATCTGACAAAAGATTGCGAACTCATGATTAGTCCGGTTCAACCCGGCCTTAGGCGATTCGACAGGATTACCGTGACGTGCATCGACGGAGGTAAAAGGCTGCGCTACTACATCGAAACTCCATCTTATGACTTTGAAATCGCCCTCCCCCTGTCCTCTGCGGTAACATTACATCAGCGGCTCAATCCATCCGACAAACCCATTACTCTCCCCCGCACAAGATTAAAGCGAAATCACAGAAAGGCCAAACGAAAGCTTAGGAAATAATTAGCCGCGTCAATTGAGCGGATGTAGAGCAAAGCATCCATACTCCATGCGGTCTACACATTTTGTGCACGAACTTTGTGCAGAATTTGGTTAGGTAAAACGGAAGTTGCGGTTTATAGTAGTGTATGACCTCAAAATCTGACATAGAACAGCTTTTTCGGAGCAACTACGGCCCCATGCTGGTGCTGGCCAGGCGCCTGGTTCACGACGATGAAACTGCACGCGACATTGTGCACGATGTCTTTGCGGCTCTCATTTCGTCGCCCGTGGCCGAGGTGACTCAGGCATATCTGCTCACGGGAGTCCGTTTTGCGTGCCTCAAGCATCTGCGCAGCCTGTCGGTGCGCGAACGCGTTGCCAGCTTGCTTGCCTTGGAACTCAGCGATATAGCCGACAACGAATGGCCCGACGAGGATGATATCCGCCGTATCCGCACCGTTGTCGGTTCGCTGCCCGAACGGACGCGGCAGATAGTCATGCTGCGCTTCAGTGCCGCCCTCAAGTACAGCGAAATAGCCCGCGAACTTTCAATAAGCGAGGTGGCAGTCTACAAGCATCTGAAAGAAGCGCTCAACGTTTTACGCCAAAATTTTCACTGCAATGACCGATAAAATTGACCGGATTCTGGAGGCTTCCGAGCACCCCGAACGATTTTCCGATGCCGAGCTCTCCGCACTACTGGGTGATGCCGATGCACAGGAGCTCTACAAACTAATGAGCCGTACGGCCACCGCGCTCGCCGAAAGCCCGGTGCCCGACGTCGATGCCGAGTGGGAGCGGTTTAGTCGCAAGTACCGGAAGCGGACATTCTCCGGAATGTTCAGCCGCAAGACCGCCACGGCGGCTATCGTAGTGCTTGCCTCGCTCGCCGTGGTAGCGGCCACAATGGGAGTGCGACACGCGCTCGGAAGCATGACAGAACAAAGCGATACCGTCCGCATATCCTCACCCGGCCCGTCTGCCTCAACGGTCGTGCAGGAGCCACGGGCACAAATCGAGCACACCGAGGGCGCCACAACGATATTCCGCCAGGCAATATTAGCCGACGTATTGGCAAGCATCGCCGCCCACCACAACGCAACGGTTGTCTACACCAACGACCGGGCAAAGAATCTTCGCCTTTATTTCCGCTGGGACCATGACCTGCCACTGAGCGAAGTGGTTGAGCAGTTGAATAATTTTGAGCAGATTAACATCCGACTTGACGCCCTGACCCTAACGGTAGAATAAAAATGAAGAAAGTATTACTTATCATCCTGGCTCTACTGACGGCAACATCGGGCCGTGGCGCCGAGTTCAAATATAAATTCCACTCTACCCGACTGTCGGAAGCCCTGACAGTGCTGGCTGACGAACACCCTTCGCTACAACTCAACTTCATCTACAACGAGTTGGACAAATACCGCACTTCAGCCGAAATAAACACGGATAACCCCTACGACGCCCTTCGTCGTATTGTGGGTCACAACCCTGTTTCGATAGTCCGCGAGGGGGAAAGATATTATCTGGAGGCGCTCCAGCGCGGCAGGTTCCGGTATAGCGGCCTAACCGTCGATACAGACGGCGAACCTATGCCCGGTGTAAACATCATGATACTATCGCCCAACGATTCCACCGTTCTGACCTACGGCACCACGGATTCCGAAGGGCAATTTGAAATTCCCTGCGACCGCAAGAGCATAATGATGAAGCTGAGTTCGCCCGGTTACCAGACCGTGTTTATAAACCAGCCTGGTTTCGCTGTTGGCAAGGTAATCCTGCCGCAAATACCCGTGGCGCTTCACGGTATTGCCGTGGAAGCCGATAACACTATTCTGCAAAGCGACAAGAATGCCTATGTTCCATCATCGCAGCAGAAAAAGGCCTCGCAAAATGCCCTGGACCTGCTCAGACGCATGGCAATCCCCCAGCTGGTGATTAATCCGGCCGACAATGCCGTAAGAGATGTTTTCGGCAACAGCGTGGCTATTTTCATCAACAGCCACAAGGCCGAGAACGATGAATTGCAGGGAATGAAAATGACCGATGTGCGGAAGGTGGAGTACATCGAATTCCCCACCGACCCTCGCTTTAACGGCGAACAGAGAGTGGTGAATTTTATCATGGCCGAATACGAATACGGCGGTTATACCAAAGCCACTGAGGACATTACAACTCTTAACGGATTCCGGAACATCAGCACCGTGTTCAGCAAGTTCACCTACAGGAAAATGACTTATGACATTTTCGCGGGCGGTACCAATAAGAACCATCACCACCTGGGCTGGGATAGCTCCGAGGAGTATCACATCGTGTCCGACGGTCAGGACGAAACGGTCAAGCGCCGTGAAACGCTCGGTGACTCGCACACCCGCAGCAATGAGTATCCCCTCACTTTCCGAGCGTCCTACTTCTCGCCCAAATTCACAGCGCGCAATTCGCTTTCGTTCACTCATTTTTCGGCTCCCGAGCAAAACGTAGGCGGCGAACTCACCGCCGGTCCTAATCCGGAAAACAACTACAGCTATAATCGTGCCACACCCAACCGAAACAATAATGTGCAATACAGTGGCGAGTTCTGGGGGCTTCTGACTCCGAATATGTCGCTCAGCCTCACTCCGAATTTCGGTCACACTCATCGCAACAATACTTCCATCTACGAGTCCTCGCTGATGCCGAGCGTAATCAACAACTCCGTTATCGAAAACACCTACCACTACTCACTCAAAACCAACGGGTTGATTGCCGCAGGGCAAAAATCGCAGTTCACACTCTTTTTGGTTTACAGCCTTTTCAACCACCGGCTTGCCTACAACGGCACCTACAATATGGAGGATTCATTCTCCAACAGCACCATCGGTGGTAACGTCGGCTACCGCTACCGCAATAGAAATCTGTGGCTCCGTTTATCCGCCGGCTTAAGCTATGAGCGCAACTCCATCAACAGCGTAATCACCCACGATGTTGCTCCCAACCTTGGCACATCGGTGGCATGGACATTCCGCACAAAAAATCAGCTGTCGGCCTACATAAATCTGCAAAGTTCAACTCCGGGTATCGACTGGCGTGTGGACGATGTTGTACGTAGCAACGAGTACCTGTACCTCACGGCCAATCCGCATCTGAAACACTGGAATAACCTTAACTCAAATCTGGCCTATAACCGCTTTCACAGCAATGCCTTGTCCATGGCCATATTTTCAGGCTACGACCGTGCGTTCAATCGTGTCGCCACAGTCTATCGTCCTTTCATGGACGGAGCGGCCGTGATACGCACCTACGAAAACAACGGTGATTTCAGTCGCTTTTACGTAGGCGCGCAGATTAATTATAAACTCTTCAGCAACGCGCTCCAGCTATCGGCGAATGTTACTCAAAACTTCTACCGCACAAGCGGTATCTATGATAATTCGCTCGGCAGCTTCCGCATGCAAGTTCAAGCGGCCTATTATTGGAATGCATTCAATGTGGTGGCATCCTACGGCAATCCCGAACGCCTGCTCACCGAGAACTCCAACGTGGTGATTCGTCGGCAGGATTTTCACTACGTGGCTTTCGGATGGGGCAACGGCACCTGGAACCTGCAGCTCTCGGCCCGGAACATATTCCGCAACAGTTGGCACGCATCCACCTGGACTCGCACTGCTCCGCTCTACTCCGAAACGCGCTACGAATACGATCCCTCTGCCCACCGCAGCATCACCCTTTCGGCCACCTACACCATAGGCTACGGCAAAAAAATACAACACGGCGATGAAGTGGGCGCCCAATCTACCACCCCCTCCGCCATCCTCGAATAACATCAACCCCGGTTACGCAACAGTATGCATAACCGGGGTTGATGTTTTAGTAAATGAAATCAGTTCAGGTGGAGGATGCGGCGGACGCCGAGGCCGAGGTCGCGGAAGAAGAGCGAGATCGGGGTGACCAGGGGGCGGAAGCGCGTGAGGCGCGTGGGGACGAACACCCGCAGCTGGGCGGGGTGACAGTTCACTTCTATCACTTCGGGCATGGCCACGGCATCGCCGTCGAGATGGGCGGCGCCGCTGGTTTTGCGTCGGATGGTGGCCGATTTGCAGCGGATGGTGCTCACCAGGGCGTTTTTACCAATGAATCCGGTGAGCATGTCCACGCCCAAGATGGCGTGCGAGAGCAGATTGCCGCTGTGCACGATGGTGATGTCGAGTTCGCCGTCGGTCACGGATGCACCGGGAGCGATGAAAGCGTTGTTGCCGTACTGCGAGGCATTGCAGCACACCACCAGGAAGGCTTTCTCGGTGATTACCTGGCCGTTGGCCTCAATCACATATTCCTCGGGCGAGAATTTGGCGTATTCCTCGATGGTGTTGCGGAGATACATGATGACTCCGCGGCGCTTCTGGCGGGCGCAGCGCTCACTCACGGCGGCGTCGAAGCCCACACCGAAGGTGCAGAAGAATGACGAGGCATTGGCCGTGCCGTAGTCGGCGGTGATTACGTTGTCCTCGGCTATTACGGCCAGCGACCGGGCCACGTCCACCGGTATGCTCAGATGGCGCGCCAGGCCGTTGCCTGAGCCCGTGGGGATGATGCCCATCACGGTGTTGGTGCCGATGAGGCCTGAAGCGATTTCGTTGACAGTGCCGTCGCCGCCGCAGGCCAGCACGGCATAGTAGCCATCAGCGGCCGCCTGGCGGGCCAACTCGCGTGCATGGCCCTGACCGGCGGTGAAACTGATTTCGAAATTCAGCCCGAGGGCTTTCATCCGGCGATATATTTCGGGCACTATCTTGTGTTTGGCAACGCTGCCGGAGGCAGGGTTGACGATAAGCATAAGCCGGTGCTCGCTTGTCATAGGATTGAGGGATTAGGGGTTACTTATAGAGCTTAGGCTTCGGCGTCCTTCTCGGAGAATTCCATCAGGTAGGCCTTGATGAAGTCGTCCAAGTCGCCGTCCATCACACCGCCCACGTCGGAGGTCTGATGGTTGGTGCGGTGGTCCTTGACGCGGCGGTCATCGAACACGTAGGAGCGAATCTGCGAGCCCCATTCGATTTTTTTCTTTCCGGCTTCCACCTTGGCCTGCTCCTCCATGCGGTGCTCCAGCTCCTTGGCGTAGAGGATGGAGCGCAGCTGACGCAGGGCGTTCTCCTTGTTCTTGGGCTGGTCGCGGGTCTCGGTGTTCTCAATCAGAATTTCCTCCTTCTCGCCGGTATAGGGGTCGGTGAACTGGTAGCGCAGGCGCACGCCCGATTCCACTTTGTTCACATTCTGACCGCCGGCACCGCCGGAGCGGAATGTGTCCCACGACAGCAGTGCGGGTTCAACCTTGATTTCGATGGTGTCATCTACCAGCGGAGTGACGAATACGGACGCGAACGAGGTCATGCGCTTGCCCTGGGCATTGTAGGGCGACACACGCACCAGGCGGTGCACGCCGTTCTCGCTCTTGAGGAAGCCGTAGGCAAAGTCGCCCTCAACGTTGATGGTGCAGCTCTTGATGCCTGCCTCGTCGCCCTCCAGGAGGTTGGCAATCGAAGTCTTGTAGCCGTGGGCTTCGGCCCAACGCAGATACATTCGCATCAGCATCGAGGCCCAGTCCTGGCTCTCGGTGCCACCGGCACCTGAGTTGATTTTGAGCACGGCGCTCATGATGTCGCCCTCGCCACGCAGCATGTTGCGCAGCTCAAGGTCCTCGAGCAACTTGCGGGCTTTGGCATAGGCTTCATCCACCTCGGCTTCAGTCACAATCTCCTCCTTGAGGAATTCGAGCGACAGTTTCACCTCGTCGACGGCGCCTTCGAGCTCTTCGTAGTCGGCCACCCACTTCTGCAGGTCCTTGATTTTTTTCATCTGCTTCTGCGCGGCCTCGGCGTTCTCCCAGAAACCGTCGGCCATGGTGCGAAGCTGCTCTTCTTCTACTTGGATTTTCTTGCTGTCGATGTCAAAGATACCTCCTCAGCGCAAGCATACGCTCAAAAGTCTCTTTTAATTGTTCTTGGGTAATCATGTTCGTTTCTTTAGGATTTGAGAGTGCAAAGTTACGATTTTTTTGTAACTTTGGAGGTATCTAAGCCGTAAACAGTATGAAAATCCTCAAACTCTACTCCGATAACCCCAATCAGAACTACATCGACGAGGCCGTCGAGGCGCTCCGCGCGGGCGAAATTGTGATTTATCCCACCGATACGCTCTATGCCCTGGGCTGCGACGCGCTCAACAACCGCGCCATCGAGCGGTTGTGCCGCATCAAGGGTATCAATCCGGACAAGAACCTGCTGTCCGTCGTGTGCGACGAGCTCTCGCAGGTGGCCGAATACGCCCGGGTGGATAACCGCGCTTTCCGCCTGCTCAAGGAGTACCTGCCGGGACCGTTCACCTTTGTACTGCCGGCGTCCATTACCCTGCCCAAGGTGTTCAAGGGGCGCAAGACTGTGGGTGTGCGCATCCCCGACAATAATATTGCGCGGGCATTGGCAAGGGCGCTGGGCCATCCGGTGCTGAGCAGTTCCGTAGAACTGGAGGACGAATACGAAACGCCCGACGGCGAAGCTCTGGGTCTGCGCTACGAGGGGCAGCCCGAGGTGAGCATTATTCTTGACGGCGGCGAGGGCGGCTTCACGCCCAGCACCGTGGTGGACTGCACGGACAGCGCCGCCCCTGAAATCATCCGCCAGGGCGCCGGCAAAATAGAGCTGTAAAACCAACACTAACGGCCACAAGGCTGTTTCATAATGCAAAAATGCGTCCGTAGGACGGTGAATTACTACTAACCCCGGTTGCCGAAGCCTTTAGGCGTAGGCGCCCGGGGTTAAACGCAACATACAATGGCGCCCGAAGGCCGCCGAAAAGGTAGAATGCAGATTGTCACCCTTTTCGGCGGCCTTCGGACGCCTGTTTTAGTCTTTTACCTGTC
>JAAVFP010000053.1 GCA_014800735.1 Bacteroidales bacterium | reverse complement strand
TTCTCACTTCCCCTGTTATTAATCCCCACTACAATCGGCATATCAAAGTTACTGTCGGAAGAGAGCTGAAAGCAGGCATTGTCAACGGCCCACGGTACTCCGGCAAAGGAGTATGACCCGTCGAAAAGATTTTGTCCATCATGAGCATATACAACCGGATACCTTCCGTCATCTGAAGGATCATAGCCATTCGGAGTCCAAACATCTACAATAATATCTGACTGAAGATTCACCGAGGAGATGGAGTATCTTGTAATTGAACCATACGCCGATTTAGGACACGGTTCATCGATTATCGTAAATTTCGGTAGAGCCGCCGATGCTGTGGCTCCCACCAGACTTTCTAAAAAGAAGAGAGCAATTGTAATCAGTTTCATGGCTTTTAATTATCTCGGTCTGTAAAATTACTAAAAACAATTGGCCCGAACAAAATTGCCCTTCGCAGTTATTTGTAAAAATTGCGGTTATATTCTCGATTATTTGTCGGTTATAAACAAATCCGCGCACTCGCCGGGGTGGTAAGTGCGCGGATTGTGTTGGGTTGCGGTGGCGTTATGCTTCCTCGGAATTGATGGTGGCCATGATGCCCCCCACCATGCCAAGGGCCAGCATGCGGCCGTGGAATGAGTAGCCGGCGTTATAGCCCATCTTCTCGTCGCCCAGCATCAGGGGGGCGTGGTCCACACGCATGGGAACGTCGGGACGGCGGGTTTCGAATGTGCGGATTACGTCTATCAGCCGGGGGTCAAGATGGGTCGACTCCTTGAAGTCGCCGTTGGGCATCACGTTGCATATACGGGCGTGCACAAAGTGGGTGCGGTCGGCATACTTCCTGGCCAGCTCCACAACATCGTTGTGAGCACCCGCGCTCAGCGACCCGGCGCAGAAGGTCAGGCCGTTGTGGCTGTCGGGAACGGCGTTGAGAAACCACTCGATGTCCTCGTCGCAGGTGACTATGCGCGGAAGCCCGAGAATCTGCAGCGGAGGATCGTCGGGGTGCACGCACATATTGATGTCGTACTGGCGGCAAACGGGCATAATGGCCTCCAGGAAATATTTCATATTGGCGCGCAGGGTAACGCGGTCAATACCGTCGTACAGCCGCAGCAGACTGCGGAAGGTTTCCACCGGCGCCGCATCATCTTCCGAAATATTGCCGTTGACAAAGCCCTGGGTTTTCACGATAATGTTCTCCACCAGGCGGTGGCGTGCCTCGGGAGTCATGCCTGCTGCAAGTTCTTCCACACGCGCCAGCACCTCGGGCGAATAGTCCTTCTCAGCGCCCTCGCGGCCAAGAATATGAATATCGAAATAAGCGAACTCGGCGCGGTTGAAGTAGAGATTCGAAGTGCCGTCGGGGTTGGGATACTCAAGGTCCGTGCGGGCCCAGTCGAGTACCGGCATAAAGTTATAGCAGATTGTTTTCACGCCGGCACGGCCGAGATTGGCAAGGCTCTCCTTGTACTTCTCTATCAGTTCGTCGCGGTCCGGGCCGCCGAACTTAATCGACTCGCTCACCGGCAGGCTTTCCACCACCGACCACCGCAGCCCGTGTTCCTCGATGAAATTTTTCATCTTCATCACTTCATCCAGACTCCACACCTCACCGTTGGGGATGTGGTGGAGCGAGGTCACAATACCTTCCACGCCAATCTGGCGCAGCATGTCGAGTGTTATCTTATCGTTGGGTCCGAACCAACGCCATGTTTTCTCCATACGAATCAGAAATTGAAATAATTTTTAGCGTTATAGTAGCACACATCCTCCACCATCCGTTCAACGCGCGGCAGCTCGCTGAGCGGAATCAGGCCCCGGTCAATATCGCTACCCAGCAGATTGCACAACACACGGCGGAAATAATCGTGTCGCGGATATGACAGGAAGGAGCGCGAGTCAGTAAGCATCCCCACAAAGCGGCTCAGCAAGCCCTGATTGGAGAGTGCGTTCATCTGGTCCTCCATGCCCTTTATCTGGTCGTTGAACCACCAGCCGGAGCCCATCTGGATTTTTCCTGCGCACGAGCCATCCTGAAAATTGGCAATCATGGCTGCCACCCACACGTTATCGGCCGGATTCAGGTTATATAATATGGTTTTGGCAAGCTCCCCGGTGCGGTCCAGGCTGTCAAGCAGCCGAGCCATATTTTCGGCACCCTTGTAGTCGCCGATAGTGTCGAAACCTGTGTCAGGCCCCAGGCTTGCGAATGTGCGCGAATTCACATTGCGCAGCGGCCCGAAGTGAATCTGCTGTGCCCAGCCCCGGGCGGCATTCATGCGCATTAGGGCCAGCAGGATTGCGGTTTTGAGCATATCGGCCTCCGTGCGTCCGAGCTTCTGGCCGGCCAGAACCTTTGCAAAAAGACTTTCAGCCTCCTCGGTCGTGCACTCAGCAAATGGCACATAGCTCAGTCCGTGGTCGGCCAGCCGGCACCCCTGGCTATGGAAGAATTCGTGGCGAATACTCAGGGCCTCAATCAGTCCGGCAAAGGTCGCTATGCTCCGACCGCTTGCCGCCTCCAGTCGGCGGATATAATCACGGTACGCATCCGGATTTTCCACGGCCATCACCTTGTCCGGGCGCCAGGTAGGCAGCACACGCGTCGGGCAGCCCGACGCAGCAATCGCGCGGTGGTACTCGAGTGTATCCACAGGGTCGTCCGTGGTGCACACAAGCTCCACATTGTAGCGCTTCATCAGGCCGCGCGGAGTCATGCCCGGGTCCTTCAGCTTCTGGTTGCAGCGCCTGTATATGTCGGCAGCATTGGCGGCATTCAGAATATCGTCGATGCCGAAGGCCGTGCGCAGTTCCAGGTGCGTCCAGTGGTACAGCGGATTGCGCAGCGTGTAGGGCACCGTTTCGGCCCATTTCATGAACTTTTCCTCGTCGGTCGCATCGCCGGTTATATATCGCTCAGCCACGCCGTTGGCTCTCATGGCGCGCCACTTGTAGTGGTCACCGCCAAGCCACAGCTCGGTTATCGATGCAAAAGGTTCATCCTTGGCAATAGCTTCGGGCGACAGATGGCAATGATAGTCAATTATCGGCATTTTCGCCGCATGCTCGTGATACAGATGCCGCGCCGCCGGGGTGTCCAGCAGGAAATCCGCATCCATAAATTGCTTCGAAGTTTCCAGCATGATTACTTGATTTCTACTAATTTATACTTGGGCACAAGAATTTTCATCAGGCACCAGCTGACCAGATAAGCCACACCGGCGCATAGGAACACAATCATATAGCCCGCATTCTTTCCCTCGAACCCCATGAACACCAGGCCGATGCGGTCGGTGTAGTCAAACAGACGTCCGGCGCCGTAGTTGCTCATAAAGCTGCCCAGGCCACTTGCAAGGCCCGAAGCACCTGTGACCGTGGCCACTACTGATTTGGGAAACATGTCGCTCACCACATTGTAGACGTTAGCGCTCCAGCTTTGATGTGCCGCCGCTATTATACCGATTATCACCACCGGGAACCACATGGACACCTCGCCAAGCGGCATCACACCGATGGCCAGGAGCGGGAAAACGGCATAAATCAGCATCGCCTTCATTCGGCCGGCGTAGGGGTTGAGCCTGTTCCGGTTGATGAAATATGTGGGCAGATAGCTACCCGCAAGCGAAAGCATGGAAATCAGGTAGATAGTGAAGATAGCCAGCATGCCCTGCGTTGAAGCGGAAGAATAGCCATACACATCGTTGATGAACGCCGGTGCCCAGAACAGCAGGAACCACCACACCGAATCGGGCAGAAAACGGCCGCATATCACAGCCCACGTCTGGCGGAAAGTAAAGGCTTTGAAGATGCCTATTTTCGCAGGATGCTCCGCGGCGCCCGCAGTCGCGGCATCGGCAGTCGCAGCATCCTGCTCGATATACTCAAGCTCGGCCTTATTCACACGCGGATTTTTGCCCGGCTCCTTGTACATGAATATCCACAGCCCCATCCACAGGAATCCCAGCGCACCGATGGCAAGGAAAGCCATTTCCCAGCCGTAGTACTTGGCAATCACCGGGATAGTGAAGGGCGCCAGCAGCGGCCCGATCTGCGAGCCGGAGTTGAAGATACCAGTGGCAAAACCGCGGTCCTTCTTGGGAAAATACTCAGCCACAGCCTTGATGGAGCACGGGAAATTACCGGCCTCGCCGATGGACAGCACACAGCGCGCGGCCAGGAACAGCCACACACTCACCGTGGTAACCATCACAGCCAGTCCCGAGGTCCGCTCAAGAGCCATTATGTTGGCCCGCGACTCGGCAAAGCTCCACGTCCAGTGCCCCGACACGATTCCGTCAGTCAGTATGCCGCAGAAAGCGTGCAGACACGCTCCGGTGGACCATATCCCGATGGCCCATAGATAGCCGCGCTTCGTGCCCACATAGTCCACGAACTTGCCGGCGAAAAGCATGCTCACCGCGTAGACTATCGAGAACACACCGGTAATCAGGCCGTAGTCCGCATCGGTCCAGTTGAATTCCGGCGCAATGAAATTTTTCCATGTCAGCGACAGCACCTGGCGGTCAAGATAGTTCACCACCAGAGCAACAAAAAGCAAAGAGCACACCACCCAGCGGAAATTCGTCATCCCCCGGGGGCTGGTATCGGTCCTGTTCATGGCTACATTGCAAATGAATTGAAGCCTCCGTCAACAATGGCCACCGTGCCGGTCACGAACGACGAAGCCTCAGAAATCAGATACTGTATCGTGCCGCACAGCTCCTCAGGCGCACCGAAGCGCTTGAATGGAGTCTGACGTATCACATCGGCGCCGCGCTCGGTCAGGCTGCCGTCGGGGTTGGTCAGCAGCGCGCGGTTCTGATTGGTGAGGAAGAAACCAGGAGCTATTGCGTTCACACGGATTTTTGGCGAGAATTTTGTGGCAACCTCATTGGCAAGGAAAGCCGTGAAATTGGATATTCCGGCCTTGGCAGCCGCGTAGCCCATCACGCGGGTCAGCGGGCGGAAAGCCGCCATGGACGTAAAATTGACTATCGCGCCGCGTCCGGCCTCCACCATCGGCTTCAGGAACACTTGCGTAGGAATAACCGTACCGGTCAGGTTCAGGTCCAGAACCTTCTGGAAATCATCAATCTTGACATCAAAGAAGGTACCCGAGGGGGCAATCGTGGCGCCGGGCATATTTCCACCGGCAGCGTTCAGCAGCGCATCCACCTTGCCGTACTTCTTCAGCACCTCGTCGCAATTAGCCTGCACTGCGGCAGCGTCCATCACATCGGTGGTCAGGAACATCGCCTCGCCGCCCGCAGCCGCAATCTCGTTCACCAGATTCTCGCCCTCGGCCTTACGCCGGCCCAGAATCACCACCTTGGCGCCTTCCGATGCCAGGTACTTTGCAATCGTACTCCCCAGCACACCAGTGCCGCCGGTTATCACAATAACATCACCCTCTACTGAAAACAAATTTTTCATGGATTGATTAACTTGAATAAGTGAATTCATTAAAATGGAACCGCAGTTCCGTGGAAAAAATCGAATTTCTGCAAAGATAACCCTAAAAACCCGTACCTCAAAACAAAATTCCCACTTTTTTTTGCCTCCTTACAAAGCAAATCGGGCTGCACATGCCGAATGTGCAGCCCGAGGAGCATTTGAATTATATTAATTTATTTCTGTTTGCGGTAGCCGCACTTGGGGCAGACGCCATCAGCATTGAGAGCGATACCGCACAGAGGGCAACGGTCAATGTCGTTGTGAGTGTCGAATTCCATTTCGGCTGCGTTGACACCGCTGGTAAACTTAATCTTAGCGATATTCAGTTTATCCTTGAGCAGATCGTAGACAATCTTGATCATACCCTCCACAGTCATGGTTTCCTTGGTCACCACCAGGCGCGCGTCGGGATAGGCCGTAGCCAGTTCAGTCTTGAAGGCCTCGCCCTTCATGGTGTTCTGTGGGCTGCCGTGCAGAATACCCTGCTTTTCGTACACACCCAGGATGGCCGGCAGCAGAGGATCGTCCTCGCGGAGCACAAGCGCGTGGTCAAAGTTCTGAAGCACAGCCCAGGCCGTCTTTCGGATTTCATTGCATGGGAAGACCATATTAACACCTTCATTCACGGTATCTTCCACCTCGATGGTCATAATGCCTGTGTGGCCGTGAAGGTACTGTGCCTCACCCTTGAATCCGTAGAAACGGTGGGCATACTGAATGTCGAAAGTTGTAATACTTCTCATACTGGTTGTAGTGTAGTTTATTGTTGAAACGAAATTTTTGCGATACATTCCCAACACCTGCCGGGATTAAATTGTTCATAACTTAACCGGAAAAATTTACGCAAAAAACTTTCCGCGGGGGTAACGTGTTGTGATATAAACATTATGCTTCCCCCAAACCAAAATGAAAAAGTTTTTAGCCATTATTACTGTTCTGGTGCTGACGCTGTCGGCGCAGGCTGCCGTACGCGGCTCCAAGACCTCACAAAGTTCAAACTCCACTGTGTCGTCGCAAACCCTCTCGCCGGCCGCGCAAACCAAGGCCGACGCCCTCTACGAATCCCTGCGTAAATCCTATGCCCAAGGCAAGATTTCAGCCGATGGCGTAGTAGATAAAGCCCTATACCACAAGGCGTGGAGCCCCGAGCTGGCCGCACGCTGCCTGAGCCTTGTTGCCGATAAAAACGCACGCGCACAGGCCGAACTCGGTCATCTCTACACCTACAATCGCACTGCCTACATGTTCCCCGGCAAGGATGCCGAAGGCCTGAGCCTGATGGAGCAGGCCGCCCGCGCCGGCAACCGCACAGCCTCCGACTATCTCGGCATATACTACAACAATAAAAAAGACTACGCCAAAGCCTTGAAGTACTTCAATGCCGTTGCACCCGGCAACAGCCCTTATGCCCTCACCATCCTCGGCGAGATGTATGACAAAGGCAATGGTGTGAAGAAGGATCGTGCCAAGGCTCGTGAATATTATCGCCGTGCCGCCGAGCTGGGCGACCGTGCCGGCGCTTCGAAATATGGCCTGATCCTGCAACGAGAATGGTACGGAAAGCCCGACATGCCCGAAGCTTTCAAATGGCTCTACATTGCCGGCGACCTCGGCGACGACTTTGCCCGCTCCAACCTCGAACTCCCCCTGCGTGGCGAACGCTTCGGCGACGACGTACAAACCGACCTCACCCGCCGGGCCTTTGCCTTGACCGATGCCTGGAATTCAAAATATGGTAAAAACTTCTCCGCTACCCCGCTCTACCTCGAAGGCTTCAAACCCGGCCTGGCCCGCTACAACGATGCCGACGAAAAAGGCGACCAGTGGTCCATGTTCTACCTTGGCAGCATGAGCTACAACGACGAATTCCTGAACCGTAACTACGAACTTGTGCGCAGCTGCTACGAACCCATCATTGCCGCCGGCACACTGCCCGCACCGGCCCTGGCGCTCGTCTACGAACGGATGGGCGAAATGTACCGCAACGGCCACGGTGTGACGGCAAACGCCGCCAAAGCAGCCCAGTACACCCGCAAGGCCGCCGACCTCGGCAGCCTCAACGCCTACAAAATCATCGAAAAAATCCCCGACTAACCGGAATAGCCGTCGTAGCCTATTGCCTTGGTTTTGAGCTCGGGCGGTGTGGGCGGAAGCGGCGTTCCCAGAATGGCGCGGCAAAGACTTTCGGCAATGTCGCGCGCCAGCAGCAGGCGCCGCTGGCTCCACAACAGCTGCTTCCACTCCACGCGCATCACAATGTGGTTGGCATCATCACTGAAACTAAGCTTGCGCAGGAAATGCCTGGCCGACGTGGTAGCGTGGTACTTCTGATGGTCCACGCTCAGCTCCAAGTGCTCGGCCACAAGCTGCTCCAAAGTGCTGTAAAATACCTCGTAGGTGGCGGCGTCCTTCACAAATAGGTCGTCGCCAGCCGTGCGTTCGTCGCCCTTCTTGCCGCCTACGGCCAGATGCAGATTGGTGGGATAAGGCGGCTCAAGGGCACCGCTGGCCACCAGCACCGTCAGCGACCATGCTCCCGGCCTGGCCATAAGGCGCTCCAGGTCGGCCGAGTACTCCTTCAGCCCCTCCACATCGTCCGTTGAATCAAAGGCGTAGAACGACTTGTAGGGCGCCCGTTCGCCCACCTCGCGGCTTATGTAGTTGAACCCGCCCATATAGGCCAGATAGAAGCAGAAATGCGACAGGCCGGGGTCAATCATATTCGATGGCGCCACGATAGTGATGCGCGACCCACGGTCGATGCAGCAGCCGTAGGGAGAGTTCTGCGGATAGTGTTCCACGGCGATGCGGTCCGGCACATAGGTGCCGTCGTCAGTCGGTACGGCCGAGGCCAGATTCACAATCCTGAAGCCCGGCCCGTGGCTCACAGCCTCCTGCAAGTTATCGCTCTTCATGTTCAGGCGCGCTTTCAGGTCCTCCACGCTGCGGTAGGGGGGCACCACCTGAAGGCCCGTAGGGCGGTCCAGCTTGCGCTCGAAGCCGTTGCGCAGCTTGGCGGCATCGCTCTCCACCTCCTCCTTGTGGTTGCGGTTCTCGATAGCATCCGTGAAGCCCGCGCCGATAATACCCGTCGGCACAGCCACGATGGCAATACCCAGCAGACCCACGATGCACGCAATCACACGACCGGTCACTGTCACCGGTGGTGTGTCCGCAAACTGGCCCGGGTCGCCGATATACTGCGCGAACGCCCACATCACCGACACCGCACCATTGTGGTACACCTCAGGCTGTGCGTCGTGCTCGGCAAAAAACAGCACAAGGCTCAGAATCACCGTGATGACCACCAGAAACTGCATCGACACGATGAGCTCGTGGCGCTTCTCGCGGATAGCATCCGAAAGCAGATTGAACGACTTCGTGTAGCGCCCTATGCGCAGCGTGCGCACCACTCGCGCCGTGCGCAGCGCCTTGAAAGCCAGAACCGGAAGCGGGAAAATCCATTGCAGATAAAACGGAAAGGTCGACAGCACGTCCACCATCCCGTAGAACGAAAAACAGTACCGCAGCCTTCCCCGCCAGCCGCTCCACTTCGGGTTGATGAGCGGAGCCACCCAGATGCGCAGGCTCACCTCAATCGTGAAAAACACCAGCGTGCCAATGTCCACCCACAGCAACACACGCCGCAGCCGCGGGTCAAGGTCGAAAGTGGACAGAAAAATCTCCGCCGTGCTCAGCAGAATCATGGCTATTATGAGCCAGTCCACCAGGTTGTGCCACTGCCGCGTGTGCAGGTCATCGTCCAGCGCGCGGGCCAGTTCCTCCTTGAATTTCTTAAGCGAATAAGCCATCCTCCCTCCTCAACGTTTGCGTTTTTTCTTGCCCGTGCCCAGAAGTGCGCCAATCACCATTGCGCCCACCTTGCGTTCAAGCCCCTGGCGCGATGTCGGGATGCCCGTTGTGCGCGCAATCTTGCGCTTGGCAGTCGTAATCCCTACTGCCCGCTTCCATGAAAATGATAATCCGGGTATTTTCATACTCTCATTCAAAAAGTCCAAGAATATAACATATAAAGCACGCCCCGAGCACCAGCGCCGTGAAGCATCCGCTGCAACCGCAGCCGCCATCCTTACCACCGCCGAAAAGCCACTGAAGGGTGAGAACCGAAATCACACCTTTCCAGAAATCGCTCATTTCTCGTATTTCAGTCTTTCGCGCAAACGGGCTATCTCGGCCATCTTACTGGCTATGTCCTTTTGCTTCACTACTATCTGACCGTCGCAATACGATTTGTAGGACTTCTCTTTTGTAGCGGCCTTGCGTGCACGCCACAGCTTCACTTCCTCGCGCTTAGTAGCCACGTATGCCTTTTTCCTGTCAATTTCTGCTTTAACTGATGCTTTGCTCATAATGAAAGAAGTAGGTGGACGCGCCGCGGCGCATCCACGTGAAAAATACTATTATTCCGATACCTTTTGTTGCGTGGACGCGCCGCGGCACATCCACCACCGGCTATCGATGTTATTTTTTAGCAGCGGCCGCCAGAGTGTCGTCGTCGTTGGCAAGCTTGCTGTTGTCAGCATTAGCCACCTGCACACCGATACCGTAGGCATCGGCCACCATCTTCTCGAAGCTGCCCACCTTACGGTTGGATCCCACGGTGATTTCACCGCCCTTGGCACCCTCAGCGCGGATGGAAGCCAGCGTAGCGTCGTCCTTGGCGGGAGCCTTGCAGTTGAGCGTGGTGTAGACACGGAGAGTGAGACCGAAAGTCTCTTTGAACTTTTCCTTGAGGCCCTTCACTTTCATGCGGCCGTCGATTTTAAATTCTGCCATAATATATATGATTGATAAGTAACTTATAGAATTAGTTTAAAATCTCAAACTCTGTGCGACGGTTCACGTCGGAGGTCGGGTTCTCTGGGTCTTTGAGCTCGGAGCTGCCTTTGCCCACAGCCTCCAGGCGCGAAGCATCGATGCCTTCCTTGTTCACAAGAAAATCCACGGCAGCCTGAGCACGGGCCTCGGAAAGGTGCTGATTGACAGTAGCATCACCTTCGGCCGAGGTATGACCCTCGATGCGCAGGCGCAGCTCGGGGTTTTGTTTCATCACCTTGGCCAAGTCGTGGAGGGCAAGCTTGGCATCGTCGTTGAGGTCGGCCTTGCCCTGCTCGAACTGGGCGGCGTTGAACGTCCGCTCTATGTCCTCAATCTGCTGCACATAAACGGTGTCGCGCACAATCACTTCTTTTTCCACAATAACTTCGTGCTCAATCACCTCTTTATTGCGAGGCCAGAAAATAGCGGCAAGGATGCCGATGACGAGCACTGCGATGAGCGCCCAGAGCCATGCGGGCACACCCTTTTTAGCCACTACAGGTACCGGTGGCACGTAGCCGTTGAGGTATTCAAGGCGGTAGCCGCCCTTTTCGCCCTTCATGGTCTTCTCGAACTCGGCCACCTCGATATCGTAGAGCTTGCCCTGCTCCACCATGCGGTCAAACGAGGCCTTGGACCATACCTGGGCCAGAGCCACCTTCGAGCCGTCCTGAAGCTCAATCACCTCGTCGGGCTTGGCGAAGTATAGGCTCATTTTGTCGTTGAACTTCACGGCCTCGTCGGCGGGCAGGAAGTTCTCGGCTACGCCCTTGTCGGGGCATATCGAATTAGGGAAAGCCTTGCGCAGGTCATCGAGGGTGGCGTGGGGGAACATCACCACATAGGCGTGGGCAATACCCAATGCAGTGCGGTTCTGCGCCTTGCCGTAAACTTTAATTTTACCTGCCATGGTTATTCATCCTCGGGTTCGAACGACACTTCAAGCTCGGGCTCGGACTTCACCAGGTCGCACAGCATCAGCACGGCGGCATCCTGGTCGATGTCCAGTGCTTCGGCCAGAGCCAGAAGGTTGTGAACCTCGCCGTAGGTGAGCACGTTGTCGCACAGCGCCATCTGCAGCAGCGCCTGGAACACCTCGCCTGTCTCCTCGTCGTCCACCTTGGCGGCGTGCTTCAGGGCAAAGTCGGTGGCCTTGTCTTCGTCCATATTCTTGAGTTCCACCAGGGCGGCGGTCACATTCATGCTCAGTTCCTTTTCGGTCAGGCCCAGAGCCTCGGCAATTTCGCCGATGGTGGTGCGTTCCACTTCCGAGAATTCGCCGTCGGCCCAGATGATGGCCGCAAGAATGGAACCTATAGTTGCGTTGGATGTCTTCATTTTCTTAGTGATTGAGTATTAACGGAAAAGACGTTTCAGGCGGTTAGCCAGCGAGTTCTTGGCCTTGCGGGCCTTGGCCATGCGGGCGGCAATCTCCTTGCCTTCCTTGGTGCGTTTGTCCACCTTGCCCGAGGCGGTTTTCTTGAGTTTCGATGTCGGCTTCTTGGGTGCGGAAGCTTTTGCCTTAGCGGCGCGGGCCTTGGCCAGGCGTTCCTTGAGTTCCTTGTACTCCTTGGTGCGCTTATCCATCTTGCCCGAGGCTGTTGTCTTTACTGCCATAGTTATGATTGGATTAAATGATTATAAGTAAGTGTTCAAATTTAATTTATACTATATGCGAGCTTATTTTTTAGTCAATTTCAGTGCGAAGCGAAGGAGCTTAGCGAGCTAAGCGACTGAACGACAATCTGAAATTGGCAAAAAAGAAGTCGCATAGAGTATAAAAGATTTTTAATCACTTACTATCGTTTAAATTTGAATACTTACTTATTATAATTAATGTGTAATGAAACTGATGATTGTCGATTGTAGTATCGTGCCAGGTCACCGAGTAGTCGCCCGCCAGGGTGAACGGCGGAAGCCCTTTGGTTGTTGAAGTCGGGCGCGCCCACTCCATCGGGCCGTGCACGTGCTCGCGACCTCCGGCGGTAGAAAAGGCATCGCATATCGAGCCTGCACGCGGGCCGCGGGTGTAGTAGGTGTCGTTGGTCAGCATCACTGCCACGCCGCCAGCCACATGGCCCGGAAACAGCTCGCGGATAATCTCGATGCGCCTCACGTCCTTCCAGAAGTTGTACGAAACAATATCCTGTGCGCCGTGATTTTTCACAATCTCCACCCCGGGCAGCACTGTGTTGAAGCGCTCTATGTCGGTGACAATCCGCCGGGTGGGATATTTCAGCTCCACCACCGCATATTCCTCACCGACTCTCACCACCAGGTCAAGACGAAGGTCGCTACTCCATTCGTAGCCGCGCGACGTAGCGAGAGCGTTGGGAATGAAATACTCCACATCCACGTCGTCGTAATGCCCGCACGCACGCAAAGCAACAGCAAGCTGCATCTGGAAGTCGCGCTCATTGAACATCAGCTCCTGCTGACGCTCAATAAATGCAGTGACATCCTCCGTAAGCCCGGCTATCAGAGCACTTTTCCCTGCCATCAAAATTTGATATCTTTTTTGGAAACTTCAGTCATATAGAAGTGCCCATTATTAAACAAGAGTGAATCATCCGGAAGCAAAGCCGGTAAATCACCTTTTGCTCCATATTTAGTTGCCAAGGTTATAAGCTGCTTCATCAGTTTCTGATATTGCTCCGTATTATTCTTTCTTGCCACATCCAACGGCTCAGAAGTAAAACCTGAAAAATCAACGGCACCCTCCTCACCACATGCTATAAGCACTTGCGTTGCTACTGTAATATAATCCGGATACCACATATAAACCGCGGTTCTCCTCTTTAGTACTCTTCCTTCTGAAGTCTTGTAGTAATAATGGTCATCGTAGTTTCTGTCTGTCGTTGTTTTGGCATCGATAATCACCTCTCGTTTACGTGCAGCTGCGGGTGTAGCTGCCGCCGGGGCTTTTTCCAATTTTGCCAGGCGAGCCTCCAGGGCTTCGAGGCGTTTGAGTATTTCGTCGAGCTGTTTCATTTCTTCGGGTGTCAGTTCTTCGTCCTTGGGTTTGTTATTATTTTTCGCTACGGGGACGGCCTTGGGAGCGGCCGCAGGCTGTGCTTTGCCGGCCTTTGGTTCTGCCGGAGACGGCTGTGGTTTGCTTTCGGCCGGTGCCGCTGCGGCCGGAGCACTTGCAAGAAATTTCACAAGCTTGCTGCCGCCCTGCTGCGTGGTCCATTTGGGATCAAAGTCGAAGCCGACGGCCTCGGCAATAGCGCGCAGTCCGGCCTTGGCGTTGGGGAGCACCTGACCAGATTGCATCACCACAATCTTGCCTCCGTCCTCCACAATCACCTCGTAGTCGCCGTACGATACTTGTTTTTTAGCCATCGCCGGGCTTACTTATTATCGTTGATGAAATCAACAAGTTTGGAGCCGAACTGACGAGTGGTCCAGTCGGGATCGTATTCGAACTTGGCTTCCTCGGCAATTTCGCGCAGCGCGCCCTTTGTGTTGTCGTAGGTGCGGTAGGTTTCGATACTGCCGCTGTCACGCTTCACGATGGTGTACTCGCCGATGGTAGCCTCACTGCCCTCGCCGAACTCTTTGATGAGTTTGGAGCCGAACTGGCGGGTGGTCCAGTTGGGGTCGTACTCGAAATTCTTTGCCTCGGCGCACTCGCGCAGCGAGCCCTTGACGTTGTCGTAGATTTTGAGGACGCGAACACTGCCACTATCCTCAACAGTGATTATATACTCTCCTGAAATCGCAGATTTTTTAGCCATGATATTTTGATTTTTATTATTGAATTGTCGTTATTACAAAGGTAGTGCTTCGGCCACGCAAATGCCCGACGGTGCCGCGACACATAGTCTCTCACATCTGTGAAAAGAAATGTCACAGCCCGGCCTGGTGCTCAGTCCGGATGCAGTTTATGCCGCGGGGAATTGACTGGGGGGGGTATTATCCTGATTACCACCCAGTTGCAAAGCTTGTGAATAATATTGGAAGAAATCGGTGTTGAGTGCCACACTGAGCCGGTAGAGCAGCTCGGTGTCAATGTAGGGGCGCGAAAAGATACTGTAGATATTTCGGCGGGCACAATGAATTTTGCGGCTCAGCCAGGTGACGCTTCGTTCCTGGCGGCGCAATTCATCTTCAATTATTTTACCGATAAAAACCGGCTCGGTATCAGAACAGTTAGTGTTGTTGGTCTGCATATTAAGTCCTTCCGGCGCACATGCGGGCAGTTCCTCAGCCTTTCCGGGCACAATACGTGCCGTCATGACTGTGAACCCGCCGTGCGGGTCAAATCAAAATATTGCAAACGGGACGCAACGGTTATTTAAAATGTTCTCTCTACAAATATGGGAAGAAGAGCCGTTCCATCTCTTTCAGTCACCACAAGGGAGCCGAATTGCCATGGCCACGCAGGGCCAAGGAGATGTAATCTTCCCCATCCGCCGAGACCTCTCGGCCGATGTTGCGGTGCAAAATTACACACTTATGTTGAGATTTCAATAACAAAACTGTGATAAAATATTGCACACTCCGAGAAGATTCAACGTAGAACTTCGCGTGGCAGCCGCATCACAGCTGGGAAATAAAAAGCCGCAGAGCCGCGTTTTAGAAAAAAACACTCTCTGTGGCCGGACCTGTCCGCCCAAAAAAGAAATAGTTCACGCAAAATGTTAATTTTTCGCAAACCGTGCTGTACTTTAGCGCAAAATCAGTACCTTTGTCCAATTATTCGCAATTTTCCAATGCGTACAATTATCAATATTTTTTAACCCAATCGTTTACTTATTTGCTATCGATAGATGAATAATGATCAAATTAAGGTGATATTCGCTCAGGAGGAACACACCAAGTACGCCGAGCAGATTGTCGACCTCATCTACGAATCAGCTTTGCAACGCGGCACCGGCATCGCTCGCCGGTCGCCCGAGTACATCGCTAAGAAAATCAGCGGTGGCAAAGCCGTGGTGGCCCTCTGCGACGACCGCCTCATCGGCTTCAGCTACATCGAGAGTTGGGAACACGGCGACTACGTCGCCACATCCGGTCTGATCGTCGACCCGGAGTTCCGACGATTGGGCCTGGCCGCACGCATCAAAGCCAAAACCTTCGAGCTGGCCCGTATGCGCTTCCCCTTCGCCAAGATTTTCTCCATCACCACCTCCCTGCCGGTCATGAAACTCAACTCGCAGATGGGCTACAAGCCTGTCACCTTCTCCGAGCTCACTACCGACGAGGAATTCTGGGCCGGCTGCCAGGGCTGCGTCAACTTCGACATCCTCCAGCGCAACAACCGCCGCATGTGCCTGTGTACCGGCATGCTCTACGACCCCAAGGCACGCCTGGAGCGACCTTCTAAGAGCCGACCCTACACCATGTGGCTCAAAAACCGATTCAAAAAACTTTTCCATCGCTAATCTAAAACAACTTACACGATATGTCCGAAAACAAGAAAAAAGTGGTCCTCGCCTTCTCTGGAGGCCTCGACACCTCATTTGCCGCCAAATACCTCTCCGAGGACCTCGGCTACGAAGTTCACACCGCCATCGCCAACACCGGCGGTTTCTCGCCCGAGGAACTCGAACGCATCGAAAAGCGCGCCATCGCTCTGGGCGCCGCATCCCACGCCACCCTCGATGTCACCAAGGACTACTACGACAAAAGCATCCGCTATATGATTGCCGGCAACGTGCTCCGCAACGGCACCTACCCCATCTCCGTTTCGTCCGAGCGCATTTTCCAGGCAATTGCCATCATTGAATATGCCAAGAAGATTGGTGCCGACGCAGTCGCCCACGGATCAACCGGCGCCGGCAACGACCAGGTGCGCTTCGACCTCACCTTCCAGATTCTCGCCCCCGAAATCGAAATCATCACCCCCACCCGCGACATGACCCTGACCCGCGAGTACGAAATAGACTACCTCCGCAGCCACGGCATCGATGCCGACTACAAAAAGATGGAGTACTCCATCAACAAAGGCCTGTGGGGCACCAGCATCGGCGGCAAGGAAACCCTGCACAGTGAGCAGACCCTGCCCGAAAGCGCCTACCCCAGCCAGATTACCGAAACTGGCGAGGAGCACATGACCATCACCTTCGATAAAGGCGAGGTGGTGGCCGTCAACGGCAAGACCTACGATGACCGTATCGAGGCAATCCGCGAGGTGGAGCGCCTGGGCGCACGCTTCGGTATCGGCCGCGACATGCACATCGGCGACACCATCATCGGCATCAAAGGCCGCGTGGGATTCGAGGCCGCTGGCCCCATCCTGATTATCGCAGCCCACAAGATGCTCGAGAAGCACACACTCACCAAATGGCAGCAGTACTGGAAGGACCAGGTGGGTACGTGGTACGGCATGTTCCTGCACGAGTCGCAGTACCTTGAGCCCGTAATGCGCGATATCGAGGCCATGCTCCGCGAGTCGCAGCGCAACGTCAGCGGCACCGTCGAAATCAACCTCCGCCCCCACTCCTACACCCTGGTAGGTGTCGATTCGCCCTTCGACCTCATGAAGACCGACTTCGGCGAGTACGGCGAGGTGAACAAGGCCTGGAGCGCCGACGATGTCAAGGGCTTCACCAAAATCCTGGGCAACCAGATGAAGATTTATCACAACGTGCAGCTGCGCAACGGCAAAACCGACGGCCAATGATTCGCGCAGGCATTATCGGAGGCGCCGGCTACACCGCCGGCGAACTCATCCGCATCCTCCTGAACCACCCCGAGGTGGAACTGACCTTCGTGCACTCCTCCAGCAATGCCGGAGCGCTCCTGTCGGACGTGCACGGCGGTATTATCGGCGACACCGACCAGCGCTTTGCCGACAGCTTCGATCTCGCCGCCATCGACGTCCTCTTTCTGTGCCAGGGCCACGGCTTCAGCCGAAAGTTCTGGGAGGAAAACGCGCGCCCCGAAGGCCTACGCGTGGTGGACCTCGCCCAGGATTTCCGCGATGAATCGGATGGCTACGTCTACGGCCTCACCGACCTCGCCGCCGACCGTATTGCCGGTGCGCGCCTGGTGGCCAACCCCGGTTGCTTCGCCACCGCCATCCAGCTGGCACTCCTGCCCCTGGCAGCCAAAGGGCTTATTAACTCGGAGGTTCACATCACGGCCGTGACCGGCTCGACCGGTGCGGGCGTGAAGCCGGGCGCGACAACGCATTTCAGCTGGCGCAACGACAATCTGTCCGTCTACAAAGCCTTCACCCATCAGCATCTGGCCGAAATCAAGCGCACACTGGGAACCCTTCAGGGCGGACACGAGCCCGAAATCAGCTTCGTGCCCGTGCGCGGCGACTTTCCCCGCGGCATTTTCGCCATGGTCTACCTGGACACCGACCTGACCGCCGAGCAGGCCACCGAGATTTACAAGGACTTCTACGCTTCCTCGGCCTTCACCCGCATCGCCGACCGCAGCGTGGACCTCAAGCAGGTGGTCAACACCAACAAGTGCGTGATTTCGCTCGAAAAGCACGGCTCGAAGCTGCTCATTGTCAGCGCCATCGACAATCTGCTCAAAGGGGCCTCCGGCCAGGCCGTGGAGAATATGAACCTCATGTTCGGCCTTCCCGCCCGCACAGGCCTCGCACTCAAACCCTCAGCCTTCTGATTATGGAACTATTCGACGTATATTCATTATATGACATAGAACCCGTGCGCGGTGAGGGCTCCTACGTGTTCACCGCTGACGGCACCCGCTATCTGGACCTCTACGGCGGCCACGCCGTGATTTCCATCGGCCACTCCCATCCCACCTACGTCAGCGCCATCGCCGACCAGGTCGCCCGCCTGGGCTTCTACTCCAACTCGGTGCAGAACAGCCTCCAGAGCCGTCTGGCCGAAAAACTGGGCCGCGCATCAGGCTATGACGACTATACCCTGTTCCTGTGCAACTCAGGCGCCGAGGCCAACGAGAACGCCATGAAGCTGGCCTCGTTCGCCACCGGCCGCACCTCCATCCTGGCCTTTGACCGCGCATTCCATGGCCGCACGGCCGGAGCCGTAGCCGCGACGGACAATCCCGCCATACGCGCCCCCTTCAACGGCACCGACCATGTGGAGTTCGCTCCGCTCAACGACCTCGAAGCCACCGCCGCGCTCCTGCGCTCGGGCCGCTTCGCCGCCGTCATCATCGAGGGCATCCAGGGCGTGGCTGGCATCCGTATGGTCCACGACGACTTCCTGCGCAGCCTCCGCCAGCTGTGCTCCGAAACCGGCACTCTGCTCATCCTGGACGAAATTCAGAGCGGCTACGGCCGCACGGGCCGTTTCTTCGCCCATCAGCACGCCGGCATCCGCCCGGACATAATCACCTGCGCCAAGGGCATTGCCAACGGCTTCCCGATGGCCGCCGTGCTCATTTCGCCTGCTATCCAGGCCCGCAAGGGCATGCTTGGCACCACCTTCGGAGGCAACCATCTGGCCTGCGCCGCGGCCACGGCTGTGCTCACTGTGATGGAGGCCGAAAATCTGGTGGACAACGCCGCCGCCGTGGGCCAATATCTCCTTGAAAAGCTCCGCGAACTGGCCGCCACATGCCCCAAAATCGTGGAGGTGCGTGGCCGCGGACTCATGATTGGCATCGAGCTCACCGAGCCCGCCGCCGAAATCCGCCGCCGTCTGCTCTTCGACAAGCACATATTCACCGGCGGCGCGGGCGCCCACACAGTGCGTCTGCTTCCCGCCCTGGGCATCACCCGCGAGCAAGCCGACACTTTCCTCACCGCTTTCAAAGAAGTTCTGAAATGAAAAAATTCACCGACGTACACGATATCGGGCCTCTCGACGCCGCCGTGGCCGAAGCCCTCGCGGTCAAGGCCGACCGCTTTGCCTTTACCCACCTGGGCCGCCACCGCACACTGCTGATGATTTTCTTCAACTCGAGCCTGCGCACACGCCTGAGCACTCAGAAGGCCGCCATGAACCTGGGCATGAACGTGATGGTGCTCGACGTGAACCAGGGCGCCTGGAAGCTCGAAACGGAGCGAGGCGTGATTATGGACGGCGACAAGGCCGAGCACCTGCTGGAGGCAATCCCCGTGATGGGTTCCTACTGCGACGTGATTGGCGTGCGCTCATTCGCCGGCCTTAAGGACAAGGCCGAGGACTACGAGGAGCGGGTAATCAACCAATTCATCCGCTACTCCGGCCTCCCCGTGTTCTCCATGGAGGCTGCCACCCGCCACCCCCTGCAGAGCTTCGCCGACCTCATCACCATCGAGGAGCACAAGACTGTGGAGCGCCCCAAGGTGGTGCTCAGCTGGGCACCCCACCCCAAGGCACTGCCCCAGGCCGTGCCCAACTCGTTTGCCGAGTGGATGAACGCTACGGACTACGACTTCGTCATCACCCACCCGCATGGCTACGAGCTCGCGCCCGAGTTCGTGGGCAAGGCCCGCGTGGAGTACGACCAGCTCAAGGCTCTCGAAGGCGCCGATTTCGTCTATGCCAAAAACTGGTCGGCCTACGCTGACCCCAACTACGGCCGGGTGCTGTCGGCCGACCGCTCCTGGACCATCGACGCCGCAAAGATGGGCGTCACCAACAACGCATTTTTCATGCACTGCCTGCCCGTGCGCCGCGGCATGATTGTCACCGACGATGTCATCGAGTCCGAGCGCAGCCTCGTTATCCCCGAGGCTGCCAACCGCGAGATTTCAGCCCAGGTAGTGCTCAAACGCATCCTCGAATCGCTGTGATGGAGAGAATTACTGTTGTAAAAATCGGCGGCAACATCGTCGACTCGCCCGAGGCGCTCGCACAGTTCGTCAGCGACTTCGCCGCCCTCACTGGCCCCAAAATCCTGGTGCACGGCGGCGGCAAGGAAGCCACACGCCTGAGCACACGCCTGGAAATCCCCACAACAATGATTGAAGGGCGCCGCGTCACCTCGCGCGAAACCCTCGACGTGTGCACGATGGTCTACGCAGGCCTGGTCAATAAGCGCATCGTGGCCATGCTGCAGGCCGCCGGAGTAAACGCCATCGGCCTTTCCGGTGCCGACGGCAACGCCATCACAGCCACACGCCGGCCCGCCGTGCCGGTGGACTACGGTTTCGTGGGCGACATAAGCCCCGAGGGCGTCCGCCCCGAACTGCTGGCAGGGCTGCTGGCCGGAGGACTCGTGCCCGTGTTCTGCGCCATCACCCACGACGGCGCCGGCACCCTGCTGAACTGCAACGCCGACACTATCGCCTCAGCCGTAGCTATCGCTGCGGCCAACATTGCCCCAACCGACCTGGTGTACTGCTTCGAGCAGCCCGGCGTGATGGAGGACATCGACCGCCCCGACTCGCTCATTCCCCACATCACCCCGGCCACCTACGCCGACCTGCGCGCACGCGGAGTGGTGAACAAGGGTATGCTCCCGAAGCTCGACAATGCCTTCCGTGCAATCGCCCTGGGCGTGGCTTCCGTGCAAATCAAGCACGCCGCCAACCTGACAGTGCCACTGGGAACAACCCTCACGCAATGACCCTGCCGCCCCACATCGAGCTGCTGCGCTCACTCATCGCCACGCCTTCGGTATCGCGCTCCGAAAGCGCCACGGCCGATTTGATTTTTGCTTACCTGGCCGAGCGCGGAGCTGCTCCGCAGCGAATAGCCAACAACGTCTACGCCCTTGCCCCCGGCTTCACCGCCGGGCGCCCCACCCTGCTGCTCAACTCGCACCACGACACCGTTCGCCCCGCCGCGGGCTACACCCGCAACCCCTACGAGCCCACGATGGAAGGCGACCGCCTCTACGGCCTGGGCAGCAACGATGCCGGCGCATCCGCCGTGGCACTCATCACGGCCTTCCTGGCCCTTCCGGCCACAATGCCCTTCAACGTAATCCTGGCCATAACGGCCGAGGAGGAAGTGGGTGGCGAGAACGGCATCCGCGCATTGCTCCCTCACCTCGATGCCCGCGGCATCAGGCCCGACTGCGCCATTGTGGGCGAACCGACGGGCCTTGACGTGGCCATTGGCGAGCGAGGCCTGGTGGTGCTTGACTGCGTGACTACCGGTCTGGCAGGTCACGCCGCCCGTGGCGAGGGAATCAACGCAATCTACCGCGCAATGGAGGACATCGACACCCTCCGCCATGCTCAGCTCCCCGTGAGCGCTGTGCTGGGACCGGCGTCGCTCAACATCACCTGCATCGCCGCCGGACAGGCCCACAACGCCATACCCGACCGCTGCACATGGGTGGTGGACATCCGCACCACCGACGCGCTTGACAACGCCGAAACCGTCCGCTACCTCCGCGGCCTGGTGCGCTGGTCGGAGCTCACTCCGCGGTCCACCCGCGTGCGTCCGTCCGTCATCGAGCGGTCGCATCCGCTTGTGCAGGCCGCCGTGACAGCCGGTGCGCGCACTTTTGTGTCGCCCACCACAAGCGATATGTCGCTCCTGCACGACATCCCCTCAATCAAAATCGGCCCAGGGCAGTCAGCCCGCAGCCACTCCGCCGACGAATTCGTGCTCCTGTCCGAAATCGAAGCCGGCATCAACGTTTACTCACAAATAATCAGCAATCTGAATGAAACTCTGGAGCAAAGGTTTTGAACCTGACAAACTTATCGAGGAATTCACCGTTGGCCGCGACCGCGAGCTCGACCTGCGCCTGGCGCGCTTCGACGTCCTCGGCTCTATGGCCCACATCCGCATGCTCGAATCCATAGGTCTGCTCACCGCCGCCGAGCTTGAAAGCCTCCTCGAAGCCCTCGGCGACATCCTCGCCGTGATTGACCGGGGCGAGTTCACCATCGCTCCCGGTGTGGAGGACGTGCACTCGCAGGTGGAATTCATGCTCACCGAGCGCCTGGGCGACGTAGGCAAGAAAATCCACTCAGGCCGCTCGCGCAACGACCAGGTACTGGTGGACCTCAAGCTGTTCATGCGCGACGAAATCTGCAATATCGCCGATGCCACAGGCCGCCTGTTCGACCGCTTGCAGGCCCTCAGCGAGGAACACAAGGTCGTGCTGATGCCCGGCTACACCCACCTGCAGATTGCCATGCCTTCGAGCTTCGGCCTGTGGTTCGGTGCTTATGCCGAGGCCCTGGCCGACGACATGCAACTGCTCCTGGCCGCCTACAACATAGCCAACCAGAACCCCCTGGGCTCGGCCGCCGGCTACGGCTCCTCCTTCCCCCTGGACCGCGAGATGACCACACGCCTGCTGGGCTTCGCCGATCTGCACTACAACGTGGTGGCCGCCCAGATGTCGCGCGGCAAAACCGAGCGCGCCCTGGCAATGGCAATCGCTGCCATCGCCTCAACCCTGGGCCGCTTTGCCATGGACGTGTGCATGTGGATGTGCCAGAACTTCGCCTTCATATCGTTCCCCGACGAGCTCACCACCGGCTCATCAATCATGCCCCACAAGAAGAACCCCGACGTGTTCGAGATTATGCGCGGCAAGTGCAACCGCCTGCAGGCCGTGCAGAACGAAATTGCGCTGCTGACCGTCAACCTCCCACTGGGCTACAACCGCGACCTGCAGCTGCTCAAGGACATCATCTTCCCAGCCACCACGGAGCTGATCAGTTGCCTGGATATGGCCGACTTCATGCTCCGCCACATCCGCGTGCGCACCGATATTATCGACGACCCTCGCTACGACCACCTTTTCACCGTGGAGGAAGTCAACCGCCTGGTGCTGGCAGGCGTACCCTTCCGCGAAGCATACAAGAAAGTGGGCCTCGAGGTGCGCGACGGCAGCTACACCCCCGACCGCAGCGTGCACCACACCCACATCGGCTCCATAGGCAACCTGGCCACCGACCGCATCCGCACAAAATTCCAGGCAGTCAGCACGCAAATTAAGCGATAAGGGGCTTAGGGAGTTTAGGGTCCTTAAAGACCCTAACGACCCTAAACACCCTACAAAAAAAGAAAGAGCTCGGTTCCCACCGGGCTCTTTCACAAACCGATTAACTATAACCTCCGGTTTCCCGGGGCTATGGGTTTGAAAAAAGAGCGCCGCCAGTGCAGCGGCGCTCTTTCTCTATGCATTACATCCGATTAATAACCGGGGTTCTGAACAATGTTGGGGTTCTGGTCCATTTCCTGCTTGGGATAAGGCAGAAGCTCGTTGCGACCCTTCTGGAAACCGTAGGAGGGGTTCGAAGCTGCGTCGGGAGTGAGAATCCACTTGCCGTTGGCGTCGATGTCGAGCTGCTCGATGTTCTTGCCCTGGTCCTTGAGTTCGTCGTAGGCATCGCCCCAGCGAACGAGGTCCATGAAGCGCTGACCTTCCATGCAGAGCTCAACCTGGCATTCCAGTTTGATCTTATCCATGTCGATGGAGGTGTACTCCTGAGCCTTGGCACGACGGCGAACTTCATTCACATACTGGAGAGCCTTGGCAGCACCGCCCGAACCACCGTTCAGGTGAGCCTCAGCAGCGCGGAGAAGCACCTCGGCATAGCGCATGTAGCGGAAGTTGGTGGCGGGGAAGGGCGACCAACCACCCCAGTTCATGGAAACGTCGCTCCACTCGTAGCGGTTCTTCCAACCGCAGTACAGGCCGTGGCCGTGAGCGGGTGCATTGGGTTTCTTGGCAACGTTCATTACCTCCTCAACGAACTTCTGGTCCTTTACAACCGAAGTAGTGCGGTAGCCGTCAATGCCGTCGCTCTTGATAAGAGCATCAACCAGCTTACCCTGGGGATTGAAGAAGCCGTAACCGGTGGTGTTGAAGTTACCCCATACATTCTGGTCAAGAGTCGTGAAGTCAAAGTAGTCTTCGCGCCAGCCGGCGTAGATATAAACGTAGCTCATAAGAGGCACGGCGGTTACGTCGCCCTGGTTCGGCGGGCAGTTGATTTCGAAGATACCTTCGTCGCTCCAGTTCGAGGGAGCTTTGATGATGTTCTCATAGTCGCCTTCGTAGAGAGCGTACACGCCACTGTTGATAATCTTATCGTAGGTGGTGGCAGCCTCGGCATACTTTTTCTGGAACAGCTGAACCTTGCCCAGGTAGCCCAGAGCAGCACCCTCGGTGCAGTGAGCCAGGTTGGACTTATCGCCCAGCGCAGCCTTTTTGGGCAGGCCGATGGAGATAGCCTTCTGGAAGTCGGCCTCAGCCTGTGCCATCATTTCGCCGTCGGCCGAGTTATAGACGTCGCCGTACTCGGAGGGCTGGAGAACGTGTGTCACCACAGGAGGATTGCCCCACAGGGCGGCCAGGTAGAACTCGGCCCAACCGCGCAGAAAGTAAGCCTCGGCAACGCACTGCTTCATGAAGGGAGTGGCATCTTCCTTATTCTCGAGTGCCTCGATGAGAACGTTCGAGAAGTAGATCAGACGGTAGCTGAAGGAGTAGATGTTATACACCTTGTCGTTCTCGGTCGAGATATAGAAACCGGAGAACTGGTGCAGACCGGGCTGGTCGCCCGAGTTGGCGCCACCGGGCCACATATCGTCCGACAGACAGTTGATGGATTCGATTACCTCGAACGCCATATTGTTGATATAGGCCATCGAGAGGGCGAGAGCCGTGGCAGCTTCTTCGTCAGTCGAGTAGTAGCTCTCGGTGGGGTACACACCCTTCTGAGGGATGTCGAGCTGGTCACTACAGCCGGTGAAACCGAAGCCCATGGCCACTGCAGCAGCCGCTGCAAGAATATATTTTTTCATATTGATTCTGAGTTATTCGGTTTAGAAAGTTACGTTGAAACCTACACTAAACTTCTTGGTTACGGGGTAACCGCCCATATCGAGGCCCTGGCTGGAGCCGGTGCCGGCCGATACTTCGGGGTCAAGACCCTTGTAGGAAGTGATGGTGAAGAAGTCATCGAGCGACAGATAGACGCGGAAGTTCTCGATGAGAGCCTTCTGGGTGATGAACTTGGGCAGGGTGTAGCCAAGCTGCATCTGGCGAATCTTGAAGAACGAGCCGTTGTAGACCTGAGCCGACGAGAACAGATAGTACTCGGCGTTGGCGCCCTGGTTGATAGCGGCTGCTGCGGGGATTGTACCACCCTTGTTGCTTTCAGTCCAGCGGTTGTTGTAGAACACTTCGTACATACGGTTGGTGGTCAGACGGTCCTGACGCTGGAGGCACATGAAGATATCGTTGCCGAACTGGCCCGAGCCCGAAACGTTGAGGTCGAAGCCCTTGTAGGCCAGCGAGATATTAAGGCCGAGGGTTACGTCGGGGATTGCGTCGCCGATGTTGGTTTTGTCGTTCTGGTCGGGGGTATCGGTGGTGATACGCTTGCCATCGCGCTCAACCCAGTAGAGGGCCGAACCGGTGGCGGGGTCAACACCTGCATAGTCGTAGCCGTAGAAGTGCCATACCTTTTCGCCAACTTCAAAGCGGGTTACAACCTGGTTGGAGAACGATGCACCGTTGATGATGGGCACGGAGGGGTGGATTTCGGTTACCTTGTTCGAAAGGGTCGATACGTTGGCATTGATGCTGTAGCGGAAGTCGCCCACGCGGTCCTGCCAGCCGAGGTCGATTTCGATACCCTTGTTCACAACGCTACCGGCATTGATGGGCGAGGTCACACCGCCGAGCGAAAGGGTGGGAACCACACCGTAAACCAGGAGGCCGTCGGTGGTCTTGTGGAACCAGTCGAAGCCAAGGGTCAGGCGGCTGTTGAAGAAGCGGGCGTCAAAACCAAGGTCCCACTGAGTCATGGTTTCCCACGACAGTTCGGGGTTACCAACGGTTGTGGGGCCGTTGGCGCTGGTCCATTTGTAAGAACCGTTCTGGGTGGTATCCCAGGTCCATACGGCGTTGTTCCACTGGCCCCAGCCGAAGTTGCTGGAATCGAACGGGCCGATTACGGAAGCATAGTTGAAGCCACCGAGAGGAGCCACAGAACCGTTCTTACCGTAAGAAGCACGAATCTTGAAGTAGTCCATGGCCGGACGGCTCCAGCCCATGAAATCCTCCTGGCTGATCACCCAACCTACGGAAGCCGAGGGGAAGTAGCCCCATCGGTTGGTGCTGGGCAGGTAAGCGCTGTCGTATGCGTCGCCGCGAAGCGAAGCCTGAACCATATATTTGTTGTCGTAGGTGTAGCCTACACGGCCGAACCAGCTGTACTGAGTAGTGATGTTCTCGTTACCGCTGATGTTCTTTTCGGCACCTGCCTGTGCGTAGTCCAGGAAGCCCCAAAGTTCGGGGTTGTTCACAGGAATTGCGTAGGTCACATTGCCATCATCGTCGGTCTTGGTGGCTGCACCGCCGTAGGTCCAGCTGTAAACGTCCTTCTGGAACGACAGACCGGCCATGGCGGTCACATTGTGAACTTCCTTGAAGGTCTGGTTGTAGTTCACGAAGTTTTCCCACTGGTAGTAGGTGCCGGTGCTGTTCTGGCCACCGATGTTAAGGTTGGGCGAGTTAGCCTGTACGGAACCATAGTAAGGAACCTCGTAGTTGTTCTGATACTGCGAGCTCAGGCGATAGCCGAAGCGCGAGGTGAAGGTGAGGGGCTGCCAGGGGTTGAACATGGCATAGGCCGAACCGGTCACATTGAAACCGCTGTACTTGTTGGTAGCGCGGTCACGCATAATCATGGGGTGAACGTTTTCACCGCCGTAGAAAGCCGACAGACCATAGTAGTCGCCGTTTTCGTTGGTAAGCAGCTCGCCAGCGTGGGCCATCATATTGGGGTAGTTGGAAAGCTCGGCGGGCGACACGGTGTTGGGAGTCAGAGGATCAAGTGCGTAGATTGAAGTAAGCATGGCGCCCCACTGGTCGGAAGCCGACACGTTGCGGGTCTGCCAGCGCTCGATGATGGCGGTAGTACCGATTTTGAACCAGGGCTTGATCTGGTAGTCGGCGTTGATGTTACCGCTGAGACGCTTGTAGGTATCGGAATCGCCGCGAACGGGACCGTTGTTGTAGAGATACGAGAGCGAAGCGAGCAGCGAGCCCTTTTCGTTGGCACCTTCGAAGGTGAAGGTGTGCTTCTGCTGGTTGCCGTTGCCGTAGGTCACGTCGAACCAGTCGGTGTCGGTCTTGCCGTTCCAGCCGTTGGCAGTGAAGGCATCGGCGCTATAGGCACCGGCCTCAACCAGGTACTGCATATATTCCTGTGCGTTGAGCATGCGGGGACGGTGGCCAACGGTTTCGTTCACAAACTGGAAGTCGTAGCGTATGGAACCGTTGCGGTTGTTCTTGTCAGCACCCTTGGTGGTGATGAGCACAACGCCGTTACCGGCCTGGGCACCGTAGATAGCTGCCGATGCACCGTCCTTCAGCACTTCGATTGAAGCGATCTGGCTGGGGTCGATACCGGAGATGTCGCTCAGGCGAACACCGTCAACTACATAAAGGGGAGCCATGTCGGAGTTGGACGAATAACCGCGCACGCGGATTGTGGGGCTCGAACCGGGAGCACCGGAGGTGGACACTACCTGAACGCCCGAGGTCTTACCGGCAAGGGCAGCGGTGGGGTTGTTCACGGTGAGGTTTTCAAGCTCGGCGCCGTCAACCTTGGCGATAGCACCGGTCACGTCGCTCTTGCGCTGCACACCGTAACCAACAACCACGAGGTCGTTGAGGGCATTATTGTTGGCGGTCATCACCACATCAAGCTTGCCGTTGACAGCATTCTTGGTCTGGGTGTTCATACCGACGTAGGAGAAAACGATTTTCGAACCCTGGGCTACCTTGATGGTATAATTGCCGTCGACATCGGTTGTCGAACCGGTGGTGGTACCCTGTACCATTACCGATACGCCAATCAGGGGTTCGCCTTCGTCATCGGTAACTGTTCCGTAAGTAGTAATCGTCTGCGCGCTTGCGCACACGCCTACGAACCAGAACATGGCAATGGCAGTAAGATACCGCCAGAAAGTCTGATGTTTGAAGTTTTCCATGTTGTGGACTTAAAACGTGATTAAATTAGTTAATAAATTTCTCAATGTTGGATAGGTTATGAGCCATGTAAGCTACAACTTCGATTGCAAAATTAACTAATATTATCACATGACAATTCTTCGGTACTCAATCGGTAAAATCATGCTCCCAATTTCGCCTGATGGCAAGCACTTTAGCTTTGCGCAGTCGGTAAATATTCATTACTGTCACAGGCCGAAATTTTAAACCTTGCTCCCCAATAATCGTTAACTTTTCCCACCTTTCAGGGCACCCTTCCGTGGCAAAATCCAAGAGGCTGTGTCGTAAT
>JAAVFP010000052.1 GCA_014800735.1 Bacteroidales bacterium | reverse complement strand
TGCGGTGCTTTTAATTCTTTCACTCAGTCGGTTAGCTCGCTAACCTCCCTCGCTCAATAATCAAAATCCCTCGCAAATCCTTCACAAATATATATTGTCTAATTTTTAAGGGTTACTTATTTTTGAAATTTAATTAAACCTGTGTGCTGAGGGTGGTGGCGAGGACGCGGGGATAGTGGGTGCGCTCCAGGGCGTGGATGGCGGTTTCAACATCGGCGGGAGTGGTGCCGGGTGGCAAGGGGATGGAGGCTTGGAAGATAATGCGGCCGCCGTCGCACTCGCTGCTCACGTGGTGGATGGTGATACCGGTCGTGGTTTCGCCGGCGGCTACCACGGCTTCGTGGATGTGGCGGCCGTACATTCCTTTGCCGCCGAACTTGGGCAGCAGCGAAGGATGGATATTGATGATGCGTCCGGCGTAGCGCTCAAGCAGGAAATCGGGAATCATCAGCAGGAAGCCCGCCAGGGCGATGGAGTCCACAGAATACTCCTCGAGGATGGCGAGCATAGCAGCAGGGTCGTTGATTTCGGCGCGTGTCATCACCCGCACGGGCACACCCAGAGTGCGGGCACGCTCAATAACTCCGGCATCGGGGCGGTTGCACACCACCACCGGCACGGTGAGGCCGCAATCGGGGTGCGCGGCACAGTAACGGATAATATTCTCGGCATTGGAGCCGGCGCCCGAGGCAAAAATAGCAGTCCTGGAAGTTTTCATACGGTGAAATTACTGAATTTTTGCGAGATGGCAAAAGCCGTGTGTCTTATATTATTATATAAGGTGTTCCGGGGCCTATGTGGGTATTAATTTCAGTAGCAGTTGCCTTGTTTAATGTGCAATGTAGCGAATTTCGCCACAAATATTGTTTGTCCCATTATTTTTCACGAACTTTGCTGCCGATAGGTGATGGGGCGTTTTTTTCTGCTCCTGCTGGAAAATCAATTTGTTGGTCATCCAACAAATTTTTAAAATAGAGCGTTTACTCGCACATTTCTTGGCTGATCGAAACTTCGCAACTTTCCATTATAGACGAGAATATGTAAAAGTAGATGCCCATACGCGTGTTATATGCGCAGTTCCCTGCTTCTGGCAGGGAACGTTGTGGTTATACGCCATAGCGTGGGTATCTGGCCATTTACATTCCTCTATAATGGGCATTGCGAAGGCCCCGATCAGCGGAACTGTGGTGAGTTCAGACTCCTGCGCTATTTTATAAATCATCTACTGTTGGGGAGTCGCTGTAGAGCTATGAAATACCGGCGTATTATGAAACCACTCGGAGAACTCATCAAGGAAGAGCTGGTGCAGCAGGAGCGTCCTATCACATGGTTCGCAAATAAATTGTGTATGGACCGTTCGAACGTGTATCGTCTTTTTTTGAAAAATAGCCTTGACACCGACCTGTTGATGCGTATATCCAAGATTCTTCACAAGAACTTTTTCGAAATTCTGAGCCAGGAACTCAGTGAAAGGTAAATGTCGCTACACAAGCGTGTCAACGCCGCAACGGTGAAACGCTTGTTACTCTGTTGATTAGCCGTAACTTTGTGCTACTGTATTTTTACAGCGGCGAGAAACTCTCCCCGCACATCACCAATCAACAGAGAAAACCACATTAATTAACTATTAACCAACTTTTTTATGAACAAAAGTTATTTGAAAGTCGCACTTCTTGCTGCTGTGTGTGCTTCCATGTCGCTTCCGTTCACATCCTGTAAGGATTACGACGACGACATCGATAACCTCCAGAGCCAGATCAACGCTGTCAAAGCAAGCGTTGAGGAGCTGAAGAAAGTTATCGAAGATGGTGCTGTTATCACCAGCATCGAGAAGACCAGCGATGGTATTCTTGTGAAGACCACCAAGGGTGACTATGCCATCACTAACGGTGCCAACGGCGCTGACGGCAAGGACGCCGACGTATGGACTATCGGTGCTGATGGCTACTGGTACCTCAACGGCAATAAGACCGACTATCGCGCTATTGGCGAACAGGGTGCTAAAGGTGATAAAGGCGACAAGGGTGACAAAGGTGATACCGGCGCAACCGGTCCTCAGGGTCCTCAGGGTGAAACTGGCGCAACTGGTCCTCAGGGTCCCCAGGGTGAAACTGGCGCAACTGGTCCTCAGGGTCCCCAGGGTGAAACCGGCGCAACCGGTCCTCAGGGTCCCCAGGGCGAAACCGGCGCAGCTGGTCCTCAGGGTCCCCAGGGTGAAACCGGCGCAACCGGTCCTCAGGGTCCCCAGGGTGAAACCGGCGCAACTGGCGCAGCCGGCGACTACTACAAGCCTAATCCCGAAACCGGTTGCTTCGATCTCTACAACTCGAACGGCGAGCTTATCAAGCACACCGACATCTCCTATGTCGCTCCCGGCCAGATGTCCGCTATCTACACTGGTACTTCAATCATCTTCAGCAATGTTGAAGGTGCACCGGAAGGCCGCGTAGAAATCCAGATTGGCGTTCCCGTTGGTTCGCTCGTATTCATTCCTTCTGTTTACGACACGGTTGCTCCCTACGCTACCACCGACGAGCCTTTCTACTTCCTCCCCAGCTATCTCGATGAGGCCAAGGCACAGGCTAATGGTGAATTCGCTCCCCAGAACTGGAACAAGTCCAACGTAGTGGCTCTTGAATACACCATCAACCCCAATAATGCTTACATTGCTGAGAACTACGGAGTATCCTTCATCAACCGCAACGTGACTTCGCGTGCTGCCGACGACAAGACCAACCTCCTTGTTGTTGAAAGCACAAAGATTCTTGGTGGCGAGCTTGAGGTTAAGGCAAGCATCAATCGTCTGAACCTGCCCACCGGCGCCAACGATCGTGCACTTGTTTCGGCACGTCTGCGCAACGGTCAGGATATCGTTACTTCGTCCGACTATGTTGCAGTTAGCGCTTCGGCTGTAGATGCCTATATCTACAACAAGAACGCTAAGCCCGCTCCGGTTTACTTCTACAACCGTACCAAGGCTCTGGCCAATGCAGCTGCTGAGACCAGCCAGTTCATCCAGCAGTTCGTATCTCTTACCGCAGATGCCAACATCGAAATGCTCTACACCGAAACGATTGATCTCCAGTCGTATGTAGACCTCTGGTGCGCAACTGCTAAGAAGCCTCTTGCTGATGTAGGTTTCGAGGGTGCTACCTACAAGTTCTCCTATCCCGCTTCCTACCTGTCCGACGACGCTCAGAAAACCAACCAGCAGTGGTTCGGTGAGCTCAATGGTACTGAGTTCAAGGCTAACGCTACCAACCTGACCGACGGTCTTACCCCTGCAATCGGCCGTACGCCCGTGGTTCGTGTTGACGCGTTCATGCCCGACAACGAAGGCACTGAGCACATGATTGCCACCGCTTACATCAAGATTGAGTTCGTTGCCGACAAGCCCCAGGAAGGTGAAGACAAGAAGGACAAGGAAATTGCCCTTGACGACAAGTTCTTCAACTATTCTCAGCTGACCTCCACCAATACTCTGATCAACACTGTTGATTGGAAGGAAGTCAACAATCAGATCTACGGTTCGCAGGGCCTGACCGCAACCAACTTCTGGAATAACTATAAGAATGAGTACACCGTTAAGGTTACTACTACCTCGAAGGCTGGCGCCACTGTAGTTCTCAACCCCAACAACCAGAGCGCTACTGTCGACACACCCTTCACCGGCGGTGCAGAACTTGCCAACAACGGTATCAGCTGTCTCGTTAACTTCACCAGCGGTATCGATCCCACCCAGACTTCGAACATTGTGTTCAATGTGAACAACCTGGCTAAGACCGACCTCACCTACAAGGACGTTAACGGCAAGGGTGCAGAGTATGTAATCACCATTACTCTCCAGCCCAATAATCCGAAGGCTTACCAGCCCATCGTGATTACCCAGAAGTTCTATGTGAAGGACGACTTCCAGCCCTACACCTTCAACGCTAACTTCTATAACCCGGCTACCGGCAACGTTCAGACCAAGGGTGAAGTTACCGAAAACGGTTGGGCTATGCAGATGAACATCGCACAGGTATTCACCAATGTCAACGGCAAGGATATCTTCGGCTACTACGCTGACAAGAACGCCAACATCAAGTTCGGCAACGTAATGGCTGACCCCGAAATCGCATTCGACTTCGTTAATACCACACATGCAGGTGTTGACTACACCAAGCCTATGGTATTCCTCACCGAGCCCCTCACCGGCAACAAGACTTGGGCTATGAAGTACACAGTCAAGCTGGTGAACGGTGAAAGCAAGAGTAACAACTTCGGTGTTGAATTCATCAACCCGTTCGCTGCCGGCACTATCAAACAAATCGTAATCAACGCTAACGAGATTGGTACAGTAACCGAAGATGCTGCCAAGAGTGTGAATGTTGTTGAAGCCGGTGCCACCAACAATACTATCTACTCCTACGTTGGTAATGCCCTCGCCCTCTCGAATAAGGCAACCGGTACCTTCAAGCTCAAAGAAGACCAGGTAAGTGTTAAATATGCATGGAACACTGCTAAGGGTGACTACAAGGTATTCACTGATAACTTGCCGAGCCCTGATTACTTTACCTTGAGTGATGCTGGTGTGATTACTTTCGATGCAAGTGCAAACGTGGTAGTAGACCGTCAGCTCTACCTCAATGCAACCGTAACATTCGAGAATCTCTCGGAGGTTGTAGTTGAAATCCCTGTACTTATTACGAAGGGTGAGAACTAAGAAGATTACAGTAAAACCTTAGAACCTCCCATGATATTTTTCATGGAAAATTCAAAGGCCAACAGTAATAGATAAATTTATAGAGCAAATGAGAAGGCCGGGGATCGTGAGATTCCCGGCCTTTTTTCTTTCGCATGCGAATAATAATTAAGGTCCATAAGGTCGTTAATGACCTTATGGACCTTAATGTATTTTTTTGGGAATGGGTTAGTTGTTGTTGTGGAGGGCTTGGGTGAGAGTGCGGGCTTTGGCGGGGCCGATGATGGCGGCGATGTCGGCCTCGGAGGCTTCTCGGATGCGTTTCACGCTCTTGAAGTGAGTGAGGAGGGCTTCGGCTGTCTTGGGGCCTATGCCTTTGATGCCGTCAAGCTCGCTGACGAGCGCCGAAGCCGAGCGGCGGTTGCGGTGGTGGGTGATGCCAAAGCGGTGTGCTTCGTCGCGCAGGTGCTGCACCACGCGCAATGTTTCGGAGTTTTTGTCGATGTAGAGGGGCACGGAGTCGCCGGGGAAGTAGATTTCCTCAAGGCGCTTTGCGATGCCGACTACGGCGATAGTGCCGCGCAGTCCCATCTCGTCGAGGGCTTCGACGGCCGAGCTGAGCTGGCCCTTGCCGCCGTCCACCACGATCAGCTGCGGCAGCTCCTGACCTTCCTGCATCAGGCGGGTGTAGCGGCGGGTGAGCACTTCTTTCATCGAGGCGAAGTCGTCGGGGCCTTCCACGGTCTTGATGTTGAAGTGGCGGTAGTCGCGCTTGGAAGGACGGCCGTCGCGGAACACCACACACGAGGCCACCGGGTTGGTGCCCTGGATGTTGGAGTTGTCAAAGCACTCGATGTGGCGAGGCAGCTCGCTGAGGCGGAAGTCGGCCTTGATGCGCTCCAGCAGCTTTTCGGTGCGCTGCTCGGGGTTGTGGCGTTCCAGATGCTTGAGGTCGTCGATACGGTTCTGGCGGGCGTTGCGCTGCGACACTTCAAGCAGCTTGGCCTTGTCGCCGCGGCGGGGGATTGTGAATGACACTCCGGGCATTTCCACCTCGGGCGCTTCGGCGGTGATTACTTCGTCGTAGTCCACGCCGAGCGTGTCGCGGATTTCCTGCATGGCGTAGCCCAGAATCTGCTCGCGGCTTTCCTCGAGTGAGCGTTTGTAGCGCAGAGTGACGCTGCGCACCACTGCACCGCGGCGCACGTGCATATAGTTGACGTAGACGTCCTTGCCTGCGTCGTCGTCGAAGCCAAACACGTCCACATCGCCAATGGTCTGGCTCACGATAACGCTCTTGGAGCGGTAGTTCTCCAGCAGGCGGTAGCTTTCCTTTAGTTCCTGAGCCTCCTCGAAGCGGAGCTCGGCCGCGAGTGCGGCCATTTCGTCCTGGAGGTAGGTGAGCAGTTCGCCGGTTTCTCCGCGGAGAATCTGACGCACGCGGTCAATATAGCCGGCGTAGGTCTTGTGGTCAATTTCGCCGGTGCAGCAGCCGCGGCAGCGCTTGATGTGGTACTGAAGGCAGTGGCGGCCCTTGCCCTTGGCAATATATTCGGGGGTGATGGGCAGACGACAGGTGCGGATGGGGTAGAGCTTGGCGATGAGTTCGAGCACGGTGCGGGCAACGGCCGTGTTGGTGTAGGGACCGTAGTACTTTGAGCCGTCGCGCACGTGCTGGCGTGTGAGGAACACGCGGGGGTACATCTCGTTGGTGACCACAATCCAGGGGTAGGACTTATCGTCCTTGAGCAGCACGTTGTAGCGCGGCTTGTACTCCTTGATCATGGAGTTCTCGAGGTTGAGGGCGTCCTGCTCGGTTGGCACGACGATGTATTTCATGTCGGCGATGTTTCGCACCAACAGATTGGTGCGGAGCACGTCGTGGGTGCGGTTGAAGTAGGACGACACACGGCGCTTGAGGTTCTTTGCCTTGCCGACGTAGATGACGTTGCCGGCGGCGTCGAAGTACATGTAGACGCCGGGCGTGTCAGGAAGAATAGCGATTTTCTCCTTGAGTTCGGGTGATTTTTCGTGTTTGGGCATTTAGAGCTTGTTTAATAACTACTGTTAAATTCTGGGCGGCCAGTCTTTGAGTGATTTTGGCTTAATGATAAGGGAGTGTGCCGCTTGGCACTCGACCGCAGAATTAAGCCAAAAGCGCC
>JAAVFP010000051.1 GCA_014800735.1 Bacteroidales bacterium | reverse complement strand
AGGATCTTTTGGGCGCTTTTTCAAACTTTCATCAGTCGCAATGCCCGCATTGCTCCTTCTTCAATTTTGAAAAATCACTCCAAAATCTCTCTTTGTGCTAAAATCATTTAAAAGTAAACGCACTCTAAAATTTGGCACAAGATAATAAAAAAGCGTATCGGAATACTCCGGTACGCTTTTTTATTATCCCTATTATTCAGTTAATTATTCAAATCGGTGAATCATGTCCTCGAGCTCGCTCAGAGGTTTCACGCCACCATCGCGCCAGGCTTCCTGGCCGTCGATGAACAGGATGTACACAGGGTGACTGTGCACGTGGTACTTGGCCACGAGGTCGGGGTTGGCGCTTTCGTCAATCTGAAGAATGTTGGCCTTGCTGCCTATGCGCTCGCGAAGCTGGTCCATGACCGGTGCCATGGCCTGGCAGCGGGGGCATGTAGGGTTGAAGAACTCAACGAGGGTGGGCTTGGCCTCACCCAGCATTTGGGTGAGTTTGTTCTCTATGCTTTCTGCCATAGTGATGTCTCCTTTCTTTAATATTCGTCGCTCTTGGTTTCGAAATGGTCGCGGAGCTTGCGCTCAAGTTCGTCGGCCGATTGCAGACCGACTGCGCGCCACACTGCTTCGCCGTTCTTGAACATGATAAGAGTAGGCACGGACTGCACGCGGTAGGTGGCAGCGAGTTCCTGGTTCTGGTCAATGTCGACCTTGAGAATATTCACTTTGTCGCCGAGTTTCTGTTTAACTTGCTCGAGAATAGGGGCCTGAGCCTTGCAGGGGCCACACCAGGTTGCGAAGAAGTCGACCAGAGTCGGCTTGTTTTCCTGTATGAACTGATTGAAATCACTCATAGTAGTTATGCGTTTTTAGTGTAGTTAATAATCTTGTTACTGCACTTAAAACGTCTGTCAGGGCGGTTTGGTTTACAATCAGTGGCGGTGAGTGCTTATTCACCGAAATATATCGGAGCGAAGGAGGCGGGGGAGTGGAAGGCGGGGCGTGGGGCGCTGATGGGTGCCCAGGAGCTGTAATGGCGGTGCGGAAGGGCATCGCCGCACTTGTAGAAGTTGCCTTTCATCGTGGCGCCGGAAAGGTCGGTGATACTGTCCCCAAAGAAGGCTTCGACAGGTATGACCATGGCTAATTCCCAGTGGGTGGGCCGCTCGGACAGGGCTATAGGCCCGTTGCCCAGGGAGCACCAGCGGTCAATGGCAGCCAGGGTTACCGGCCGGGCAAATGAGCGCTCCATAATTGTCGGGCCATGCTGCACAATCATGGTGCCGATGCAGTTGCACTCGAAGTTGTAGTAGGCCCGGGAGGTGGTGTCGGTCTGCACAAAAAATTCCACACAGCTGTCCTTGTACACCGGTCCGCGGTTCTCGGTGACCTCGCCGCGCACAGCTTCCTCATTGACTACGAAGTGCAGCAGCACGGCCCGGCCGGTGTGGGCTATGCGGAATTTGACGTCCGGAAGATAGGGGAAGGCTTCCCAGTTGGTGCATGTGAGCGAGTCGGGGGCTATGCTTGCCAGCAAGGCGGGCACATCGGCCGCGGAGGGAATGGTGCCGGCTGCAATTTTCGGGGCGGTAATGCTGCGGGCCGAAGCGCAGCAGACGGCTGCCACAAGCATGAGAGTGGCAACCGTCCGCCGGATGGGATTATAGCATTTCATTCGCTTCAGTTGGCTTCGGTCACGTCCCAGCCTGAGAGAACGTCGCCGTAGAGGTAGAAGGTGACATTGAAAGTGCGGCCGCTGTTGCGGTCGGTCACGCGGTAGTGGCGTGTGGCGTCGTAAGTGTCGGCCAGGGAGTATTCGCCCAGGTCCAGCGTGGCATCGGGGTTTCCGATGATGTTCTTCATTTTATTCTGCACCAGATTCATCACGCCGGTGTGGCTGAAGGGGTCCATGTCGGCAGCCGCGGGGATGTCGGTTTTCAGCACGCCACCCTGGGCGGCACGGCGAGCGCGTGCGGCATCGGTGAAGCGGCGGAATTCGGCTTTGGTCTCAGGCTTGCGGATGCTGTTGACGGTGAACAGAGCCACGCCCTGGGCACCGCTGTTGAGGGCTGCCTCCATGCCAGGAATCAGGTCGGGACCGTCGCCGCACATCATGCCGCAGTAGAGGGTGGTGGCGGGGTTCTTGTCGCGCACGTTCTCAATGGTGCAGTCGCTGATGAAGCTCACGTCGCCGGTGTAGAAGGTGTGGTAAACCATGGGGAAGACGATGTCGAGGTTCCACTTGCTCCAGTCCTGGCGCACCATGCGCGATGCCATCTTGGGGGTGGGGAAGGGGGATGCGGCCATCACTTTGCCGTAGGAGTGAACCACGTCGGCAATCTCGTTGGCCACTTCGGAAATCTGGTCGCAGCGGAACTGGCGCCAGTTTTCGTCAAGCGAGGGGTCGGCCTGCTCGCGGGGATCGTAGCCGTACTGCTCCTTGAAAAGGCGCAGCATTTCGGGGTGGTAGCCGTAGTCCCACTCGGCATACTCGCGGTCCTGCACGATGCCGTACTTGGGCCAGAGGGTGGTGGGGAGCACCACATCCACAAATCGGTTATAATCAATGGCGATGCCGTTGAGGCCTTCGACCTCGCAGTAGGCGCGCACTTTGTTCTTGATGTATTCGCGGACCTCGGGCAGGGCAGGGCACATGAATTTGTAGTGGGGCACGTAGGCCATGGTGTCGGCCAGGCTGGCACCGTTGCGGTTCACGCTCAGCCAGTCGGGGTGATTGGCCACAATGCTGTCGCGGCCATGCTCCAGGTTCATTGTCCAGAGCCAGGCATACACTTCGATGCCGTACTTGTGGGCCACGGGGATAGCCTCGCGGTAGTCGTCGGGGGTGGGGGCGTTGAGCATGATTCCGTCCATGCCTATTTCCTGCATGGTTTTGCACACCGATTCAAAGTCCATGCCGGGGCGGTAGTCAAGCCACGTCCAGAACATGGGGAACTCGCGCTGAGCGTCGTCGGCAGCCGCTGCGGCTTTGGGCGCAATGAGCGCCATGATAGCCAACAATAAAGTGAACAGAGGTTTTTTCATTGGTACTTATTGAATTGATAATTTAAAAATTAGTGTGCGAATGTGTTCAGGCACGCTTTGGTGCCCTGGTTTTCCTCGGCCACGCGGTTGAGCACCTCGATGGCGAAGTCAAGGATGGTGTCGTGGCCTGCGGCCTCGGCTTCGGGGTCCATGTCCATCTCGCCGCCCGGGGTGGGCTCCACGCCGAACTCGGTGAGGTTCATCTCGGCGTCGTAGACAGGCGAGCCGGAGAAGCGCACACCCCAGCCGATGGGAATTTCGGACGAGAACGGCATGCCCGAGCCTCCGCCGGTGCAGTCGCCGATGATGGCAACATAGGGTAGGCCTTTCATGACCGAAACAAAGGTGTTGGCGGCGCTGAAAGTGCTGCGGTTAGTGAGGATGATGACCGGTTTGAGCCAGCGCACGTGCTGCATGTTAGGGTCGTAGTAGAAAGCGTAGGGCTCAGAGAAATCATCGTGGCCGGGGCCGGTTTTGTGCTGGATGTAGCCTGCCAGCAGGCGTTCGTCGATGAATCGTGACACGAGCTTTTCGACGTTGGTCATGTCGCCACCACCGTTGTCGCGGATGTCGATAATCAAGCCGTCGGCGTCCTTCATTGTGAGCATCATGGTGTCCAGGAAGGCTTCGCCAATGCTTGCGGAGAAGGATGAATAGTACATGTAGCCCACGTTGTGTTCCTCAAGCAGCTTGTAGATTATTCCGCCACCGGAGCGGTAGTCGAAGTCCAGGTAGTGCTCCTGGATTAGGCGGAGGTTGAAGTTCTGCGGATAGTCCGTCCACCACTTGCGGTAGTAGGACACATCGAACCATGCCTGGAGGTTGGTGTGGCCGTCGCGCAGCTCGGCCAACATGGCGGCGCAGTGGTCAAAAAATTCCTGGAGTTCCCATTCGGGGTCGATGGTGGAGCGGTAGCGGCGGCCAATTTCGTCCCAGTCCACGTCCTTTTCGCGGAAGAAGCAGTAGTGCTCGTCGAGGATGGTCCAAAGGGCGTCGAAGTTGCCGTAGATGTCGTTGTCCCATTTCTCCACGGAGTGGCAGCTGCCCAGGCCGAGCGACATGGGCACAACCGTGGCCAGCAGGATGAGGACGTGGCGGAAGAATCGGAGTTTCATGGCTTCAATATAGTGCGCTGATTACTTGAGCGTCGGTCACACGGCGCTTGGCCGAGAGCGATATCCACTCGGTGGTGACGCCCAGCACGGCGGTGTGGGCAATATGGCGGGTGACGATGTCCGATGCTTTGACCGACAGGATGTTGCAGCGGTAACCCAGGCGCAAGGTGGTGCCACCGAAGCGGAGGTCGGCGCTGAGGTAGTTGCCCAGGCGGAAGAAGTTGCCGGGCCAGGCAGCGCGGGCCAGGCCATGGTGGTTGCCAAGGTAGATTTCGTAGTAGAGCTCGCCGTACTGGGGCGAGAAGAACACTCCGGCCACGGGTAGGTCGGCCTGATAGCGGAGGGTCACGGGGAGGCGGCGCAGGCGGGTCTGGTACACGGCTGCACCCTGCAGGCCGACGGTCCACGATGCTTTTGCCGCCGCGGGATTATTGTTGTTCCGGTCGCTGTAGTAGGCACCGAGGTCGAGCTCCGTGCGGCCTCCACCCATCAGAGTGAGGGCAGGTGCCACGTCCCAGCGGTGCATCATGGCCCAGCTGAGTTGCAGCTCGGCGTTCCAGATGCTGGCGTTGTGGGCGGGGTTGAAGGTGCGGTCCACTTCCAGGCGTCCGTTGAGCTGCATCACCCATCGCCGGGGATTGAAGCGCATGGCTTGCATCCGTTCGTAGCCCAGAGCGGTGGCCCAGCCGCTGTAGCGCAGGGGCGAAAGGTAGGTTTCGGCAATGTGAGCCGAGCCGGCTTCGAGTGTATAAGCCGAAACGACCGGGCGGAGCGGCTGCTCCTGGGCAATGAGTGCCGGTGTGCACAAGGCTGCAAGAAGCACGGCGACGAGGCGGAGGGTGCGGGTCATGGCAGGGTGTTATGAATCAATTTCTTCGTCGGAAAACAGGCGTTCCTGGCCGTAGAATTCGTCGCGGATTTCATCGTCGGACTTATCGTCGGCTTCGAGCAGGTCGGTGGCCGGAACTTCGGGAGTGTCTGCCTCGGCACTGTCGGTATCGTCGTCGGAATCATCGGGGCGCTTGGGGTCGAGCTCGACCACCTCGGCGAGTTCGAAAGTGGTGAGGCGCTTGCCGCGTGCCTTGAACGATTTCACACCGATATAGTCCTCGGCATCAATAATCTGCTCGGGGCGCGAAGCATCGGCACCACCGAAGTGGAGCTCGAACATGGGCGCCTGATGGTCCGAAAGGAGGATGAGCGACGACTTGGCGTTGTCGCCCACGAAGCGCTGATGGCGGGCGGAGTCGTCGAAGGTGAATCGCTTGATGTAGGGGTAGCCCTGGTCGGCATCGTTGAGGATGGCCGTCCACACTGTCTTGGGGCGGAATTTCTGGATGGAGAGTATGCCGTCCTCGTAGTGATTGGTGACTTCGAATCCGGTGGTGTAGTATTCGCCGTCCTTCTTGATTACGAGGATGCGGTCGTTGCCGGCGAATTCGCCCAGGTACTCACCGCGGCCGTCGTAGTTCAGTCGCAGCACGTCGGGGTCGAACCACACCTTGCGACCGCCCAGGGTGGAGGCGCCGCGCTCCTTGAGCGAGAAACGGTGAACCTCGTTCTTGGTCACCAGATTACCCTGGGCCGCACGGCCCTTGATGGCCAGCTTGGCGAAGTCCACGTCGAAGGTCAGATTCTTGAGGCGCAGTTTGGGCTTGAGTGTCACTTTCACAATCTCGGCCTCGCCGTTAGGGTTGGCCGTGAACCACGAAATGCGCGTGCCGGGCTGGCCGGGAGTGAGGTTATACTCCTTGTCGCGCGCCATGCCGGTGGCGTTGAAGCGCTTCATGTAGTAGGCTCCGCCCTTGCCGTTCTGGTAGATTACGTTGTAGATCGTGCGGGTATCCTTCTTGTTGTAGACGTTGATATAGAGCACGTTCTTGCCGATGAAGAGCTTGTCCTGCACGCGCACAATCTTGTAGCGGCCGTCCTTGTAGAAAATTATGATGTCGTCCAGCGAGGAGCAGTTGCACACCATCTCGTCCTTCTTCAGCCCGGTGCCGATGAAGCCCTCCTCGCGGTTGATGTAGAGCTTTTCGTTGGCCTCGGCCACCGCGGCGGCCTGGATGCTGTCGAAGCTGCGGATTGCCGTGCGGCGGGGATAGGCGGCTCCATATTTCTGCTTGAGGTGCTCGTACCACTGGATGGTGACGTCGTCGATGTGGTCGAGCTTGTCGAGGGTGTCGGATATGCGGGCCTGCAGGGCGGCGATGGCAGCGTTGGCATCGTCGGAGTTGAAGCGCATGATGCGTTTCATCTTGATTTCGAGCAGGCGGAGAATGTCGTCGCGGGTCACTTCGCGCGTGAGCGAGGGTTTGAAGGGTTCCAGGCGACTGTCGATATGTGCTACGGCCTGGTCCAGGGTCTTTGCCTCCTCGTATTCCTTATCCTTGTAAATGCGGTTCTCGATGAATATTTTCTCCAGGGTGGCGTAGAGCAGCTGCTCGCGGTCCTCGCCCAGCACCACATTGAGCTCGTTGCGGATAATGTTGCGGGTGGTGTCCACACTGTGGCGGAGCACATCGCTCACTCCCAGGAAACAAGGTTTGTTTTCGCGGATCACGCAGCAATTGGGCGATATGCTCACCTCGCAGTCGGTGAAGGCATAAAGGGCATCGATGGTCTTGTCCGACGAAGTTCCGGGGATGAGGTGTACGATAATCGAGGCTTCGGCGGCGGTGTTGTTCTCCACCTTGCGGATTTTAATCTGGCCGCGCTCAAAAGCCTTGAGTATGGACTCGATAAGGCTTTCGGATGTTTTGCCAAAAGGCAGCTCGGTGATGTTGAGGGTTTTTGAGTCGATTTTCTCGATTTTCGCGCGCACCTTCACGGCGCCGCCGCGGCGGCCGTCGTTGTAGCGGCCCACGTCGATGAGGCCGCCGGTGATGAAGTCGGGGTACAGCTCGAAGTCCTCACCGCGCACACAGGCAATGGCCGCGTCAAGAATCTCGTTGAAGTTGTGGGGCAGGATTTTGGACGAAAGGCCCACGGCGATACCCTCGGCACCCTGAGCGAGCAGCAGGGGGAACTTGGTGGGCAGAGTGACCGGTTCGCGCTTGCGGCCGTCGTAGCTCAGGGTCCACTCGGTTACTTTGGGATTGAACAGCACCTCAGAAGCGAAAAGCGACAGGCGTGCCTCGATATAACGGGCAGCAGCGGCGGCCGACCCTGTGAGGATGTTGCCCCAGTTACCCTGGGTTTCCACCAGGAGGTCCTTCTGGCCCAGCTGCACGAGTGCGTCCTTGATTGAGGCATCGCCGTGAGGGTGATACTGCATGGTTGTGCCCACGATGTTGGCCACCTTGTTGAAGCGGCCGTCGTCGATGGTTTTCATGGCGTGCAGGATTCGGCGCTGCACGGGCTTAAGGCCGTCCTCGATGTTTGGCACTGCACGCTCCAGGATAACATAGGATGCGTACTCCAGGAACCACGTCTGGTACATGCCACGCAGATGATGGCGAACCACGGCGTCCGGCTCCGTGTATGGGCGGCGACGGTCGGAGGCCGCTTTGGCAGCCTCGGCTTCGCGATCGAGTTCTTCGGGTGTATCGCCGAAATTGGCAGGTTCGTCGGTGGCCATCACTTCGGCCTCGTTGTTTATTTCCTCAAGCAGTTCGTCCTCAGGGTCAGTCATAGTGCGCGATTGGTCAATTTCCCACAAATTTACAAAAAATATTTGTAAAAGCAATTGGGAAAATCGGGTAATTGGCCGTTCAGTTTATTTTAAGATGGGGTATGTCAAAAGTTGAGAATGCTTTTAATGCTTATTTGTTTCCCTTCCCAGATCAAATCTTGCTGTTCGGAATTAGTGATGACAAGTAGGTTGTCGCAGTGAAGTTCCTCGGCTGCCTCGACAAGAGCATCGAGTTCGCGCTTACGCGTTTTTTCGGATGTCATGTCGTAGCAGACCTGAATCAGCTGTTCCACCTTGGAGCCTTTGCGTGTGACGAAGTCAATTTCCTTGTCATTGCGCGTGCGATAGTAGAACAGTGTTTGACCGGGAATGTAACCGCGGCGCAAGAGTTCAACAAAGACTTGGTTTTCCAAAAGCCGGCCCAGATTTTCGCTGAGGTTAAAAGCAGTGCTTTGTACGAATCCGTTATCAACGACATATACCTTGCTTGGTGCTTTCTTCATCAGTTTCAGCTTATTGTTGAAGCGTGGGAGATAGAAAAACAAGTATGGTTCTGCCAGATAATCACAGAATTTTTTTGTTGTCGTCACACTCGAAATTCCTAATTCGGCGGCAAGGTCATTGGCGGATACGGGGTTGCAAAAATTGGCAAGCAGATAGGTTGCCAGGTCGTATAAATCTGTTGTATTCCTCACATTGTGGCGTTTGGCGACGTCCTTGAACAGAATTGAATCGAACAGCGTGGATAGATAGCTTTTGGTAATGGCACGCGATTGTATTGTTTCCGGGTAGCCGCCATTCCGCATATAATCATCGGTGGCAGCGATTGTTTGTGCCGCCTGTTCCGGGAGTTCGGGTGCGATTTTTTTCCATCGCATTGTTTCATTCAGGCTGAAGGGCAGCATTTCGATTTGGAGATAACGCCCGGTGAGGGCAGTGGCCATTTCGCTGCTCAGCATCTTGGCATTGCTACCGGTTATTACCAGATTTTTGCCACGGCGATATAGCTTGTTGACCCACAAATCCCAATCGGGCAGGTTTTGAATTTCGTCCAGGAGTAAATATTCGTAGCCGGGATATACCTCGTCGAGCATCTGCATCACCAGGTCCTCGCTCCAATTCTCAAGCAGCAGATTATCGTCAAAATTAAGATAAGCAAAATTTTTACCCTGCAACATGAGCAACGCAAGCACGGATTTGCCCACTCGCCTCGCCCCGGTGATGAGCTTGATTAGTGGATTAGCGAGCAGTTCGTCAAAATTATATTTAGTGTCGCGTTGCTGATATGGCCGCCCTAAAAGTTCGTCGCGTTCAGCCCTTTGGTTTAAAATTATATTCTTCATTTGAGCAATTTTTTATATGGGATTAGAATGCAAATATAGCAGTTTTTATCCAATAAAAACGCTGTACTGGATAAAATAGGAGGTTTTTTATCCAGTACAGCGATTGAATTGAATAAATTCGCGTGTTATTTTATGCGTTGGTGGTTTTGTGCTTTGGTAGGGTGAAGTAGAATGCGAGGCCACCGAGCTCGCCGTTGCGCACCTCGATTGTACCGCCGTGGGCCTTGACGGTTGTCTGCACGATGGGAAGGCCCAGGCCGGAGCCACCTGCTTTGCGCGAGCGCCCGGAGTCGATGCGGTAGAAGCGTTCGAACAGGTGGGGGAGGTGTTCGTCGCTCACGCCGGTGCCGTCGTCCTGGAACACGAAACGGTAGAAGTTGTCGTCCTCGCCCAGATAGCGGAGTTCGCACATGGTGCCCTTGGAGTAGTTGGATGCGTTCTTGGCCAGGTTGGTGAGCATGCCGGTGAGCAGGTTGTAGTTGCCTTCGATGAGGCAGTTCAGCGGCAGGTCGAACTTGAATTGCATCTTGCCCAGTGTGCCGGATGTTTCGAGGTCGCTGGCGGTAGTGAACACCAGGTCGTGGAAGTCAAGCTCCTCGGTGTTAATCATCTCGCCGCCTTCATCCAGACGTGTGATAGCCGATACGTCGGCAATTAGGTTGGTGAGGCGGTTGGCGTGCTCCTGAGCCTTGCGGATGAAGTGCGTGCGCGAGCCTTCGTCCATATCGGGGTTATCCAGGATGGTGTCGAGATAGCCCTTGATAACCCCCAGGGGGGTACGGAGCTCGTGGTTGATATTGCTGGTGAGCTGGCGCTTGGCCTTGGCTTTTTCCTCGATAGCGTTCAGGGCCACCATGTGTTCGCGCTTCTGGAGCTCCATGGCTTCGAGGCGCTTGTTGTAGATGTGCACAATCTGGCGTGTGATGTCGCCAAGCTCATCATGCGGGTAATTCATCGGGGGGATGAAGTTGGGGTTGCTGGCGGCTTCGCGCGCAATGGAGCGCAGGATGTTGATGTTACGGCCGAAGTAGCGGGTGGAGTAGAACGAAATCACCGTCATCACCACGGCCAGCAGGGTGAGGAACCAGAAGATGCGGTTTGAGGGGAGGGTGGCGCGCATCAGGTCGCGGTTGAAGGGCAGGATGGTATAGACCTCGAAGCGGCCGTCGTCGCTGGCCAGGCGTTTGGAGTAGAAATAGTTCTGGTCGTCCACAATTTCAAGACCGTCATCAAGGCCGTTGCCCATGTAAAGGCCGTCCTTATCGAACGAGCGGGGGATGGGCTGGCCGTAGCTGCGCACCATTTCGCCGTTCTCGTAGAGGGTGATGCGGATAACGTCGTAGACGGGGCTGTTCTTGTAGTATTTTACAATGAAGTCAAGGAACTGCTTGGGGTTGGAATTGTCCTCGGCCAGCGCAATAATGCGGTTCTGCACCAGCGAGAGCTGTTCGATGACCTGCTCCTCGCGGTACTTGCGTTCGTTGTTGTACGAATAAATGGCCATACCGAAGATAATCACCCAGATGGTGATTACCAACGGTATGAAAAGCTGCCATTGGTATTTAATCTTTCTCCTTAAATCCATATCCGAAGCCGGGACGTGTTACTATGTACTGGTCGTAACTGCCGAGCTTGCGACGCAGGCGTGTGATGTTGGTGTCGATGGTGCGGCCGGTGACAACCACGGCGTCGCCCCATACGTTCTTTATTATTTCCTCGCGCGAGTAGATGCGGTTGCGGTGGGTCAGGAAGAAAAGGAGCACGTCGTACTCGGTGCGGGTGAGTGTGACGGGTTCGTTGTCGATATAGACTTCCTTGTTGTTGCGGTCGATGCGCAGGCCGCGGAACACAACGTCGGACTCGTAGTCGCGCTGCTGTTCGATAATGTCCTCGGCCGATTTTTTAGCCAACGCATTGCTGCGGCGCAGGATGGCACGCACGCGGGCCAGGACTTCGCCTATAACGAAAGGCTTGGTCACATAGTCGTCGGCACCGATGTTGAGGCCTTTCACCACGTGGTCCTCATCGGAGAGGGCGGAGCAGAAAAGAATCGGTTTTGTTTCGAGGGCTGTGATATTGCGGATGCGTTTTGCAAAATCGAATCCTGAGAGTTTATCCATCATGATGTCCACCATGAACAGCGAATAGTCCTCCAGGTTATCCAGATCAAGAGCTTCTTCGGCACTATATGCGCAGTCCACCTCATAGCCTTCTTTCTCAAGATTGTATTTGAGGATTTCGCAGAGTGCTTCCTCGTCGTCGATGACTAAAATCTTAGTTCTCATAATAGTGTGATGATCTTTTTCGGAGCGTAAAATTAATGATAAATTGGCAATTTGTAGGTTAATTTATGTTAATTAACCCTTAACTGCTGAACTATCGGGCACTCTGCTGTGTTTAATGCACAAAAATAACAGATTTTGCACTGTGTTTTTTCATGGTATTAGATTAAGGTTTAGATTGTCGGGTGTCGTGAGACAGCCGATTTTTTTTGCCCCTACTGTTTGTTGAACGCCTGCTCAAGGAAATCTCGAAGATTGACGGTATATGTGGCGTAGGAACAGGCTGCCACCACACCGGCGCCGGTGGACACATTGCTGTATCCCCACACCGGCTCGGCGAACCCGAGATTTCCCAGGTCGCCTATCACACCGTAGTCCACAGCCTCAGCATAGATGAGTTCATCGTAGTAGCTACGCGACATAGTGGCGAGATTAATCGTTAATCCACAGTCGAATAGCACATCGCGGAATTCGGAGTGCTCCATAGCATCCTTAGGCCACCGCACGTAGTATGAGCAATCGGTGAAGCGGAGGGTAACCGTGTAGTCCTTCCCGGCGAACTGGCGGTCCGAAAAAAACATATTATCGCCCGAGTCGTTGCCCATAACTGTTTCGAAAACCCCGACATGCTCGCGGAAAATCGGCTCGGCCTCGTAGTCCTCAATGCCATCGTTGTATTCGGTCCAATAGAATTCATAATCATCAGGGTTGTCCGGGTCTGTCATAATTTCGTCGCTATCGGGCAAACTTATGTAGGAGTAATAGCGAATTCTGAAATAATCGTCGGTTGTGGGGCGATCGGATATCTTCAGGGCCATATTGAGGTCGAAGCTTATGTATATGCTGAAGTAATTGTCGGTGGAATCACTCTTGTGCAAATAATTCACCGTAGGAGTGATTTCGGCCATGGCGAATGGTATGGCATGTGGAACAATCACGGTAGCTTCGGCCTTGCCGTAGCTGGCGCTGCTTGCAAGGATCCGGATTTCATCGCCCTCGGCTGCAACATAGTCTTCCGCTTGTAGCACACCATTGGCATAAACGGCCACTTCGGCATCGTCCACACTATGATTATTCTTGGCGGGTGCGTCGTTGTAAACCCAAGTGTGAGTCACTTCCACCTTCACAGGTTGTCCTGCGGTTACCAGCGAGTTGATGCAAAGCACAGGTTTGATGTCGGTGGTAGGATTAAACTCCTGGTAGCAGCCCGTCAGAGCGGCGGCCATCAGTATTGCTGAAATAATTCTTAGAATTGCCATGTGTAGGAAAATGAAGGTATTATAGGGAGCAGACGTACTTTTTGGAACACTGGACGACCTGCGTAATCGTAGGCCCGGCGGATAGCAACGGTGTTGAGGTGGCAGTAGGCATTGTAGAGGCTGAATGTCCAGAATCCGTGGCGGTTATTCACCGTGCAGCCAAGGTCAAGGCGATGATAGAAGGGCAGCCTGTAGTTGTTTATAGTTGCCTTCAGGGGCGAATCCTCGGCAAAAACTACGCCGAAGGTGGGCGTGTCCCACACCTGAGTCAGCAGCGTGAAACGGTTACCTGAATGGCCAGTCCAGGCGGCGTTTATCTGTACATTCTCGCTCAGTTTCCAGTTGAGCAATATATTGATGGTATGGCGATGGTCAAAGCGAGCCGGGAATGGTCGGCCACCGTTCTTTTCGGCGAACTTGCGATTGGTCCATGCAAGCGAGTAGGCCACTTGTCCGGTTAGTTTTCCGCTTGTCCTCTCAATCTTGAAGTCGATGCCTTTGGCTGTACCGCTGCCGCTGCACAGGCGTGCATTCCAGCTTTCGAGCGGAGAGCGCAGATAGTATTCATCGCGGTAGTCGACCAGATTATGCATGGATTTGAAGTAGGGTTCGACGGATGCAGAGTAAACACCGTCGGGGCTATGCCAACATGCTGCCACCGATACCATGTCGGCCGTCTGAGGCTTGAACTTTCCGGTGATTGGCACCCATTGGTCAGTTGGGAGCGATAGGTACGTTTCGCACAGCTGGTGCACATATTGAGTGGTACGGGTGTAGGCTGCTTTCAATGCCCATTGAGGATGAAGACGGTAGTTGGATGAAAAGCGCGGCCCGAACCCGGCGTGCGTGTTGCCGCCGATGGTGAAAAGAGAACCGTGGAAACCGGCGTTGATGCGGAGGCGGGTGCCGATGCGCCATTCGTCTTCGATATAAATGTTGAACTCGCTTGCGGCATATCTACGTGTTGAATCACGTGTGAGGATTATAGACGTCTCGGTAGTGTAGTGTCGCGATGTTCGGGCCGGCAGGAATGAGTGAAGAGTGGCGCTGGCTCCGAAGCGCACCCGGTTGCTTCCGTCCGGACTCCAGTCGAAATCAGCGCGTGCAATCCAGTCGCCCACGGTGTTGCGGGTGTCGGTGGTGGCGTGCGACTCGTAGGTTGCGGCTGAGGTGGTAGTTCTTGCCAGATAGTCGTGCTTCATACTCGAGAAGAAGCGTGTGTAGGCAACCGCGAACTCGGCGGTGAGCGTGGGCCTGAACCGGTGATTCACACCGGCCCGAACAAGCAGATTGCCCCAGTTGAGGCGTGCCTGGTCGTTTTCGTAAGTGCCGGTGAGGGATTTGTCCTTATCGGCCGAACCAGAACGGAGATTGTCGTTGCCAAAGTACACGCTCACAAAGCCATTGGTCCTTTCGGTGAAGCGGTGTGATATTTTACCATTTAAGTCGGTGAAAGCGTAGCCAAATGTGGTTTTTTCGTCGTGCGAAGCCGAATTGGCCACTGCTACAAAGGGCACCGTCAGAACCTCGAGCCACGAACGGCGGATGGCAAGGGCATAGGTTGTCCGGTCACCAACAGGGCCCCCGATGCTAAGAGCGCCCGAAGTAAGGCCCAGACGGAACGAACTGTGGAAGCGGTCCGTTGGGCCGTCCTTGGTGCGGGCATCGAGAAAAGAGGACAGGCGGCCGTCGTATTTCGCCGGGGCGGATGATTTGAAAAAGTCCACATAGCTGAGGGCGTCGACATTGAATGCCGAGAAAAGACCACCAAGGTGATTCACATGATAGAGGGGGATGTTATCGAGCATGAACATGTTCTCATCGGCGTTTCCGCCGTGCACGTGCATTCCGGCCATTCCCTCGGCACCGCTGCTTACTCCGGGCTCCATCTGCAGGGCCTTTATCACATCGCTTTCACCAAGAAGCACGGGAGTGTTCACCACATGGTCGGCTGTAATTTTGAGCGCACCTATTTCTGCTGACTCAAGTTGTGGAAGTCCGAGACGGGAAGTCACCACAACTTCCGGCAACATGTTGGTGGTGTCGGCATGAAAGTGTGCAGCAACCGGGCGTATCGGGGTGCTTTTACGCACACTCCTTCGTGTCAGGATGATATTGTTTCCTCTAATTTTAAAAGTCACTCCTGTGCCTTTGAACATCTGCCGGAGCACCTGCTTTAGAGGCGCATCAGTGGTATTGACTGTCACACGCATGCCTTCGAGCACCTCCGATGAGTAGATGAAATTACTTCCTGTCTGTTCTACGATGCATCGTAAAACTTCGGGCGCCGGGCTGTCCTGAACCTTAATTGTGACAGTCTGTGCTCCGGCCCCGACCGCCATGCACAACATGAGGATGAGTGATACTATGACTCTCATTTCTCGCGTACGGTGAGTTTGGTGCCTAAAATACCATTGATGATGTCGATTAGCTCGGCGGGTGTGCCTTCGTAGTGCAGGGAGAGAACGTAGGCGTCGGCATTCTCCGGCAGTCCGTCCACCCTCACGGAATAGACGGTTTCTATTTGCTCAACCACCAGTGGCAGAGGTGTTTTCTCGAAGTCAATAATCTTGACTTCGGCCATAGTATTGAGGACTATTTCGGGCGCTACGGGTTGAGGTTTCGTTTCGTAGTTGTAGTTCTTGTATAATACGGCTGCCGTGGCCGACAGGATTACCAATCCGGTTGCAGCTGCCACCGCACGGTAGCGCCACCACCACGATGTGCGGGCAATGCCAAGACTGTGCCAGGCCGAGTTCACTGAAAAGCTGCCGCGGCGGTAGTACCGAGCTACGAAGTTGATGTTCTTATTCTCCATGTGCTTAAAAATCTATGCCAGCCCGGAATGAAAAATTGGCTCGCACATGGTTCTTTGTGCCGGTGTATTGAATCTGATAGCCACCCTCATCAGTGCCTGTACCCTCGAAATGTTCGGTTTTGTAACCGGCCAATGTCAGGCCAACTCCGAGATTTAGGCCCACTTTTCGGCCCCAGTTGAAGCGGTAGCCAATTGTAGGCGAGAAATACACACCTGCTCCTTCGGTCAGGCTCGCACCCAGGCGCACGTCGGCATAGGGTGTGAAATTGCCTAAATGCATGTCGTAGCGGCTGTTCAGGTATAAGGCTGCCAACCAGTGTTCGGATTTATGGCAATATTCCAGATCAAGACCACCGCCAATAAAAAAATATGGATTAATCTGGTAGCCATGCGTGGTGCTCACACCTGTGAAAAAGCAATTCTCCCGATAGAGGTAGATGTTACCGTGATTCCCCAGATAACCGAAAGTTTCCGAGTGCATGTTGTTACTCCACTCCAGGAAGCCGCGGTAGCCTTGGTGAGGCTGGCGGCCTTGAGCCGAGAAGGTGAGTGATAAGATGGATAAGAGAATGAGAAAAGTTCGTTTCATAAGGATTCTTATAAATGAGTTACACTCTTATGACGCGCCTTAACTCAAAAAGTCCTATGCACAATGGCATTTTTTTTGATTTTTGTTTGGGGTGGTGTAGTTCTTAGCTACAAGAAAGGCAGGAAGAAGGGCTTATGGTGGCCGGTGAGGACTTCGCGGAGCTTGGCGAAGGCCTTGGTCATTTGGTTCTTAACGGTTTTTACGGATATGCCGAGTTCTTCCGCGATTTCTTCCTGGGAGAGGCCGTCGCGTTTACTCATCAGGAATACTTCGCGGCAACGGTCGGGCAGTGCATCGATGGCTTCCCAAATCCTTGCATCACGTATGGAGGTGTCTATGTCTTCATCGGTAACCTCGGGGATAAACTCATCGCCGAGCATTTCCTGGCGCGTGCGCAAATACGACAGGCAGGTATTGCGCACCGTGCGGTACATGAAGGCCGAAAAGGCCTCTATCCGCTCACCGCGCTCCACACTTTGCCACACTTTCATGAAAGAGTCCTGCACCATGTCCTCGGCAGTATCAACATCGCCAAGCAGACGTAGAGCGTACATGCCGAGCGGCACGTAGAGGCGGCGGAATTCTGATTCAAATTCGCGTACGGTCATCGGGTGCGGTTGCTGTGGAGTTTGAAGGTGCTGTCCGGGGCGGCGGTGACAAGGAGAACTTCCACTCCTGCGCGGTCGGCCAGTGCAAGGGCATCGGCGGCGGTGGGCAATGCCATGCAGGCTGTTGCCAGGGCGTCGGCCAGGGCGCAGTCGGAGGCTATGACCGTGGCCGAGAGGATTTCGGAGGTGGCCGGTCGGCCCGTGACGGGCGATATGGTATGACCGAAGGTTGCGCCGGAGGCAGCGCTACGCATATTGCGGTAGTTGCCCGAGGTGGCTACGGCCACGGGTTCGGGTCCGAGTTCGAGCACGGTGAGGCGCGAGTGGAGTTCAGCGGGAGTAGCGGGGGCTTCGGGGGCATCAATCTGTATGCGCCAAGGACGCCCCTTGGGACTGAGGCCTCGGGCTGAAATTTCGCCGCCAATTTCCACCATGTAATCCTCCACACCGTTTCGGCTCAGCATGGCTGCAATGCAGTCAATGCCGTAGCCTTTGGCCACGGACGAAAAGTCGAATTCCGTGCCGGGAGCCTTTTTAATCAGGCGATTATCAGCGATGGCGCAATCCGCGATTCCGACGGTTGCCAGAGCCGCTGCGATGGCGGAGCCCGACGGCACGTCGGAGAACTCGGCACGACCGAACCCCCAGAGTTCGCACACGGGACCGACGGTGGGATCGTAGACGCCGCCTGACAACTCGGCAACACGTACCGACACCTCAAAAACATCCGCAATCATCGGCCCCACGGTGTCGGTGAGGCCGGCGTTGATGCGCGATATCTCGGACTGAGGGTTGAATTTGGACAGGGCCATGTCCACACTGCGCATCACGGCCACGACGGAATCGTGGAGGTCGCGGTCAGCGGCATACACTATATGATAGTTCGTTCCCCAGGTGCTGCCGTCGTTAGTGCGAAAAGATGGCTTGCAGCTTGCGAAATTCAAAAATAATGCCGAAATTAGCAGCAGTTTTATAAAACTGCACTTTATGGTGGAAATTTTCATATCTCTGTAATCAATTCCACAAAAATACGAAAAAATGCCGAGAGCGGCAGAACATAGCCCTAAAGCTCAATGTTGAATACTGTAAACACCCTAAAATACTGAAATATGAACCGTTCATTTTTATTCCTTGCCGAAGGATTTGAAGAAATTGAAGCTCTGGCAACTGTGGACGTACTTCGCCGCGCCGGAATGGACATCAAGACTGTATCGATAACCGATAAGCGCGAAGTGGCCGGTGCTCACGGCATCGTGGTGACGAGCGACATGACCTTTGCCGAGGCCGATTTTGCAGGTGCTGAGTGGCTGATTGCCCCCGGTGGTATGCCCGGTGCCAGCAACCTGGCCGCTTTCGAACCCCTCTGTGAACTGCTTAAAGCCCACGAAGGTAAAATCGCAGCCATCTGCGCCGCACCCGCCGTGGTGCTTGCTCCGCTTGGCTTGCTCGATGGGCTTAAGGCTACGTGCTATCCCGGATTTGAGGAAGCGCTTGCGGCCGGTGGTGCCGAAAAGACCGATGTGCGCGTGGAGGTGACCGAGCGCATCATCACCGCCAATGGCCCGAGCTCAGCCCTGCCCTTCGCCCTGGCCATAGTGGCCGCTTCGCTTGGCGAAAGCGTGGCCCAGGAAGTGGGCGCCGGTATGCTCCTTTATCCCGGCAAAATGGAGTACTATTTCTGATAGTTAAAGAGTTTTCCACCCTTCAGCCGTCGGCCCAAAAAGCGGGCCGACGGCTGATTTTTTTGCGTTAATGATTATTGTTTTATATCTTTGTGGGTTGTGAAAGAAAATAATGATAAACTGAGGATATGTGTTGCCACGAGCACGCGCGCCGACTGGGGGCTGCTTGAGCCGCTGGCCCGGTGCCTGCGCTCTACCACCGGTGTGGAGCTGCTGATTGTGGCTACCAACATGCACCTGATGCCGCAGTTCGGCATGACCGTTGACGAGATTACGGAGGCCGGATTCGAGGTTGCCGCCAGGGTGCCGATGGAAGCCGAGGGCGACACCGAGGCATCGCGTGTGCGAGCAATGGCATGCTGCATGGCCGGAATGGCCGACGCCCTGGAGCGCTTGCGCCCGGATGTGCTGATTGTGCTCGGCGACCGCTACGAAATGCTGGCGGTGGCCTCGGCAGCTGCCGTGATGCACGTGCCGATAGTGCACATTGCCGGCGGTGAGATTTCCGAAGGTGCCAACGACGACTCCTTCCGCCACGCCATCACCAAACTTGCCACGCTCCACCTCACGGCCACCGAACCCTATCGCCGCCGTGTGATTCAGATGGGCGAGGAACCGGACAGGGTGGTGAACACTGGCGCGATAGGAGTATGGAACGCGCTCAACATCACCCCGCTGCCGGTGGCGGATCTTGAAGCTTTCCTCAATTTCAAAATCGAGGGCGAACGGGTGGCCATAGTCACCTATCATCCCGCAACCAACGAAACCGAACTCACCCCGGCCGAGGCCACGCGCCAGCTCCTTGCGGCGCTCGATGCTTTCCCTGAGCTGAAATGCGTGATAACCTATCCGAACAACGACGCCGGTGGTGCTTCCATAATCAGGCTCATAGAGGAGTATGCCGCCGCCCACCCCGACCGCGTGCGCGCCGTGCCCTCGCTGGGCATGCGTCGCTACCACTCGCTGCTGCGCCATGCCGCTCTGGTGGTGGGAAATTCGTCGAGCGGCATTGTTGAGGTTCCGTCCTACGGCATCCCCACTGTGGATGTCGGCATCCGCCAGCGTGGGCGCCTGGCCGCCCCCTCGGTGATTCACTGCGGAGTGCGGACGCCTCAGATTACCGAGGCTCTCGCGGCGGCCCTCGCCTCGGATTTCAACGGCGTTGAAAACCCTTATTACAAGCCCGACACCCTGCGGCTGATGGCCGATGCCGTGCTGGAATTTGCCGCCGGACTGCCCGCGCGGCCTAAACATTTCTACGACCTGAAGCAATGAAGCCACTGATAATTATCCCTGCGCGCGGAGGAAGCAAAGGCATACCCCGCAAGAACGTGAAATTGCTTGGCGGACGTCCGCTGATAGGCTACACTATCGCCGTGGCCGAGGCTGTGAGTGCGCAGCTGGGCGGAGCCGTGGTGCTGAGCACCGACGACGACGAGATTGCTACTGTGGCCCGCAGCCTGGGGCTGACGGTGGACTATATGCGGCCGGCTCATCTCGGCGGCGACCATGTGGGCAGCCGCGAGGTGATGCTTGATGTGATGGCATGGGCCGATGCCCGCGGCATGGCCTACGACTGCGTGATTCTGCTGCAACCCACTTCGCCCTTGCGCACCGAGGCCGATGTGCTCGGCACCGCTGCACTTTATACACCTGAGATAGATATGGCCGTGAGCGTGTGCGAGTCAGCCGCGAACCCCTACTATACTCTTTTCGAAACCGATGCCGAGGGCTACCTGCACATCAGTAAGGGCGACGGGCTGTTCAAACGCCGCCAGGATGTGCCTAAGGTGTTGGAGTACAACGGCGCTGTGTACGTGATTAACCCCGCGAGCCTGCGGCGCATGGAGTTGGGCGAGTTCACCCGCCGTGTGCCCTACGAAATGCCGCGCAGCCGCAGCCTTGACCTCGACACGCCTGATGACTGGCTGCTGGCCGAAATGATTGTGGCACGCATGAAAGAAAGTGAACTATGAACTGCAAGAACCACGAAATAGACCACCGCTGCACTTTGCTGGAGGCGCTTGGCAAGCTCAACTCGCTGCCTGGGCCGGAGATGACGCTGTTCGTAACCGACGGCCAGGGCTGTGTGACGGGTTCGCTGACCGACGGCGATATCCGCCGCGCCCTGCTGGGCGGAGCGAGCCTGGACAGCTGTTGCGGCCAGGCGGCGCTTAAAAACTTCCGCTATGTGCGTGAAGGCCAGCCCGAGGTGGCAGCCCTGCGCGACTTCCGCAGCCGCGGAATAACGCTCATCCCGGTGCTGGATGCCGAGGGGCATCTGACGGACATACTGGACCTGTCGGCCCGGCGCACCGTACTCCCCCTGAAAGCCGTGCTGATGGCCGGGGGGCTTGGCGAGCGCCTGCGCCCCGCCACTCTCACCACCCCCAAGCCTCTGCTGGAAATCGAGGGTAAGGCGATAATTGACTACAACGTGGAGGCTCTGGCCGCCTGCGGCATCCGCGACATTACGGTGTGCACACGCTATCTGGCCGAGAAAATCGAGGAGCATTTCAGCAGTCCTGTGGCCGGAGTGCAGGTGAAGTGCGTGCGCGAGGATAAACCCCTGGGCACAATAGGCGCTGTGGCCCTGACAGACGTAGCCGCAGGCGAGGGCAGCACGCTGGTGATGAACTCCGACCTGCTCACCACCATCTCCTTCGAGGAAATGTACCTGCGCCACAAGGCCGAGCGGGCCGACATCACGATTGCCGTGGTGCCATATTCGGTGTCGGTGCCCTATGCCATCCTGACCCTTGATGCCGACGACCCCTCGGCAGTGCGCGGAATTGAGGAGAAACCGTCGTACTCCTACTACGCCAACGGCGGAATATACATTATAAACAACGATGTGCTGCGCACGCTCAGCCCCGACGAGCGCACCGATGCCACCGACCTGATTGAGCGCGCATTGGCCGCAGGCCGCCGCGTGACCTATTATCCGATTAAAGGAACGTGGATTGATGTGGGTTCGCCTGTGGATTTCCGCCAGGCCGGTGAACTAATGCGGCACCATAACTCTTATATATAATAAGGTGTAATAACTAACAGAAACACTATGGCAGATTCAAATTTTATAGACTACGTCAAGATACTTTGCCGCTCGGGTAAGGGCGGCGCCGGCTCACGCCACTTTTATCGCGCTAAATATGTTCCCAAAGGCGGCCCTGACGGCGGCGACGGTGGCCGTGGCGGCCATATCATCCTGAAAGGCAACCGAAATATGTGGACCCTGCTTCCGCTGAAATACCGCCGCCACATTTTTGCCGGCAACGGCGAGAGCGGTTCCGGCGGCCGTAGCTTCGGCAAGGACGGCGAGGACGTGATTGTGGAAGTGCCTTGCGGCACCGTGGTGTTCGATGCCGAAACGGGCGAGTTCCTGTGCGAGGTGACCCACGACGGCCAGGAAGTGAAACTGCTGAAAGGCGGCCGCGGTGGCCTTGGCAACTGGCACTTCAAGAGTGCCACCAACCGCACCCCGCGCTATGCTCAGCCCGGCGAACCGGCCATTGAGCGCTCCGTGATTCTGGAGCTTAAGATGCTGGCTGATGTTGGCCTGGTGGGCTTCCCTAATGCCGGCAAGTCCACGCTGCTGTCGGCAGTGAGTGCCGCGCAACCCAAGATTGCTGACTATCCTTTCACAACCATGGAGCCGCAGCTGGGTATCGTGTCGTATCGCGACAACCGCTCGTTCGTCATGGCCGATATCCCCGGTATTATCGAGGGTGCCAGCGAGGGCAAGGGCCTTGGCCTGCGCTTCCTGCGCCACATTGAGCGCAACGCCGTGCTGCTGTTCATGGTTCCGGCGGATGCTGACGATATTGCCAAGGAGTACGAAATTCTGCTCCACGAGCTGGAGCAGTTCAACCCTCAGCTCATGGACAAACAGCGAGTTCTGGCCGTGAGCAAGAGCGATATGCTGGATGACGAACTGATGGCCGAAATAGCCAAGACGCTCCCCGAGGGCGTGCCTCACGTGTTCATCTCCGCCGTCACGGGCCAGGGCATCACTCAGCTCAAGGATATGCTGTGGCGCGCTATCACGGACGAGAATAACCGTATCGACACCGTCGATATCATCCACCGTCCTCTGGATGGCCACCACCGCGTGCGCGAGGAGGACGAGTTTATTTTCGAGCACCCCGCTACCGAGGAGGACGAGGAAGCCGAGGACCTGCGCAGAATTTCGCCCGAGGAATGGGGCGAGGATATTGACTGGGACGATGCCGAATTCGAAGAGGACGACAGCGACCTGGCCGACGATGAGGAGGCTTTCCGCTACGAAGCCATAAACGACGAGGACGAATGACCGTAAACGAATATTTCCGTCAGGCATGTGCCGAGCTTGGCACCGCCCTGGGCAGTGAGGCCGAGGGCGAGGCCGCCGCGCGCATCGTGCTTGAGGATGTGGCCGGCTACGACCGCAAGTATCTGTTCATGTACCCCGACCGCGAGCTGCTTGACGAAACACGCCAGCGCATCCAGGCTGTGGTGGACCGCATCAAGGCCGGAGAGCCGGTGCAGTATGCCGTGGGGCGAGCCCGGTTCATGGGTATGGACTTCAAGGTCACGCCCGACGTGCTTATCCCCCGGCCCGAAACCGAGGGCCTGTGCGACATGATTGTGCGCGAAGCCGACGGCCGCAGCGACCTGCGGGTGCTGGACATCGGCACCGGTTCGGGCTGTATTGCCGTGTCGCTGGCACGGGAATTGCCCTTTGCGCAGGTGGATGCCATGGATGTGAGCCCCGCCGCTCTGGCCGTGGCACGCGAAAATGCGCAGCAATTAGGCGCGAAAGTGAATTTTATTCAGGACGATATCCTCACGGCCAAGGCCCCGGAGGCTTACTATGATATTATTGTAAGCAATCCGCCCTATGTGTGCCAAAGCGAGAAAGCCGATATGGATGAGCGTGTCAGCGACCGCGAACCGGCTCTGGCGCTCTTTGTGCCTGATGACGACCCCTTGAAATTCTACCGTGCCATCTGCCGCTATGCCTCACGGGGGCTAAAGCCCGGCGGACGCCTCTACTTTGAAATCAACAGCCGATTTCCGGTGGAAATGCGCCGACTGATGGAGGACGAAGGCTTCACCGATGTGGATGTGACACGCGATTACAAAGGTAACTACCGCTTTGCCAGCGGCAAACGCTGACCGGACTATGGCATTCAGCAGAAAATTCGGCCCTAAGAAACCGCTTGAACCGGCACGTGCGCTTCTGCGCCTGGAGGAGTTGTGCGCCCGCTCGGAGCACTGCGAGGGAGAGTTGCGCGAAAAACTGCGGAAATGGCTTGTGAGCGAGGAGGATGCCGACACCATCCTTTCGTCGCTGCGGAGGCGCCGATACGTTGACGATGAGCGCTTTGCCCGCGCCTATGTGCGCGATAAATTCCGCTTTGACCACTGGGGGCGCCGAAAAATCGAGCTGACACTGCGCCGCAAGCGCGTTGATGCCGATGTGATTGCCGATGCTCTTGAGGAAATTGATGCTGACGACTACATGGCCATGCTCCGCAAATTGCTTGCCTACAAGGCGCGCTCGCTGCCCGATGCCGAGGCCTACGAGAACCGCGTGAAACTGATGCGCTTTGCCATAGGCCGAGGTTTTGAACCGCAGTTGGTGGTAAAAGCTTTGGACTTAATGAAATAAATGCAGAAATATACAATACAACCGTAATAACGACATGGAAAAATTCGAACATCTTGTTCCCTACATACAGGCTTCCATCCGCGACAACTGGGAGTACACGGCGATGACCGACTTCAAGGGCGCTTCCTTCCAGTACCGCGACGTGGCCCGCAAGATTGCCAAGCTGCACTTGCTTTTTGAGCATGCAGGTCTTAAGAAGGGCGACCGCGTGGCCTTCTGCGGCCGAAACAGCGCGCAGTGGTCCATCGCCATGCTGGCGTCGCTCACCTACGGCACTGTGGCCGTGCCCATCCTTCATGATTTCAAACCCGACAATGTTCACCACCTGGTGAATCACTGCGAGGCGAAGCTGTTTTTTGTGGATAGCTCCATCTGGGAAAATCTCGACCACGATACCATCCCGGCCATTCAGGGCGCGCTCCAGATTTCGGATTACTCCCTGCTGTTTTCGCGCAACAAGAAACTGACCGAAGCCCGCGGCGAACTCAACCGCCTGTTCGGCGAGAAGTATCCCAACCGCTTTACCCCGGAGGACGTGGAATTCTTTGTTGACGAGCCTGAGCAGCTTGCACTCATCAACTACACCTCCGGTTCCACCGGTTTCTCCAAGGGCGTGATGCTGTCCTACGGCAACCTGTGGAGCAACATCCAGTACTGCATTGATCACCTCACCTTCCTGAAGCCCGGCGACGGCATGGTGTGCATGCTTCCGCTGGCACACATGTACGGCCTGATGGTGGAAATGCTCCACACCTTCGTCAAGGGTTGCCACATCTATTTCCTCACCCGCACGCCCTCGCCCAAAATCATCATGGAGGCTTTTGCCGAGGTACGCCCCAAGCTGATTGTGGCCGTGCCGCTGATTATTGAAAAGATTATCAAGACGCGCGTGTTCCCGATGCTCGAAAAGCCGCTGATGCGCCTGCTGATGCACGTGCCCTATGTGGACGACCGTCTGCTGGATAAAATCAAAAGCAAACTTATTGAAACTTTCGGCGGCCAGTTGCGCGAGCTCATCATCGGTGGTGCGGGCCTCAACAAGGACGTGGAGGCTTTCCTGCGCCGAATCCAGTTCCCCTACACCGTGGGCTACGGCATGACCGAGTGCGCCCCGCTGATTGCCTACGCACCCTGGGATGTGCAGCGTCCGGCATCCTGCGGACGTATTGTGGACCGCATGGAAATGAAAATCGAGTCGGACGACCCCCAGCGCGTGCCCGGTGTGCTGTGGGTGAAAGGCGGCAATGTGATGCAGGGCTACTATAAGAACCCCGAGGCCACGGAGTCGGTGTTCAAGGACGGCTGGATGAGCACCGGCGATATATGCAGTGTGGATGCCGATGGCTTCCTATATATCCGTGGCCGCGACAAGAGCATGATTCTCGGACCGTCAGGCCAGAATATCTACCCCGAGGAAATAGAGCAGATACTGAACAACATGCCTTATGTGGCCGAGTCGCTCATCGTGGACAAGAGCGGCAAGCTGGTGGCCTTGATTTACCCCGACATTGAAAACGCCACCAAGCAGGGCATATCCATGACCCAGCTTGAGGACATGATGAAGGACAACGTCAAGAAGCTGAACACCGAGCTCCCGGCCTACAGCCAGGTTGCCGACCTGAAGATTTTCCACGAAGAATTCGAAAAGACCCCCAAGCGCTCCATCAAGCGCTACCTCTACCAGCACTGATTTTTCCCGGCAGAAACAAATAAGGCTAATTAGTCCGATTGGGCTAATTAGCCTTATTTGTTAGAACAGGCTTAGCTGGGCGTCGTTTTCGGGCCGTTTTTTCTTGGGGGGCTCGGTGTAGCCGAATTCGGCGGGGTCGGGGCGGTCCGGAATCGGAGCGGGTTCGGCTACGAACCAGTCGGGACATTCAAAATCGTCCTCGAGCGATGCGAGCTCGCTGGTTATTTTTTTCTGTTCGGGAGTCTGGTCGGCTGGGATGGCGAACAGACCGTCGTCGAGGCGTGCGGCTGTGCGTCGTGCCCGCGATTCGCGCATCTCGGCAAGTTGTTCCTTGAGTTTCTTGTTGTTGGCTTTCAGGCGTGCAATCTTTTCGTCGCGCTTGTTGATGACTTCCTCAATCTGGCCCATCTGCTTCTGAATCACTTCGAGCGACTGCATGGCACTGCGCAGGCTGTCGCGCTCGGCCTCGGCAGCCGCCAGAGCTTCGGCGGTGGTGGATAGTTCCTCCTGAGCCTTGGTGCGGGCGTCGCACTCATCGGCATACATTTTCTGGAGGTCGGTGTACATGGCCTGCGAGATGCCGTGGTGGTCGCGCAGCTGCATGTTGACCTGTTCAAGACGGTCGTTGGTTTGCTGAAGTTGCTCAAGGGCTTCGTCGCGCTCACGGCGGAGAGCATCCAGCTCCTCGGTGTTGGCGGGGGCTTCGTCGGGTGCAGGAGCGTTTTCAAGCTCGGCCTTCAGGCGCTCGATTTCGCTGTTGAGGTCATCCACCACGCCGGGTTGGATTTCGGCTACCTTTATTTTATTGAGCAGACTCTTGTTTTCGAGCTCGAATTGCTCGCGCTCCGCTTCGGAGGTTGCCAGCTGGGCTTCGAGGTCGGTGACACGGTCGGCCAGGGCACGGCGGCGGCGGTCGGCGCTGAGCTGTTTCTCCTGTAGGTTGGTGCGCTGCTGTTCAAGCTGCTGCATGTCGTTGCGGAGTTTTTCGGCCTCGATGCGCGTGGCTTCCGATGCGTGCTTCAGGCGGTTCTCGGCGTAGGTGTGGGCATCGGCAATGAGGGTGTCCAGATAGGCGTCGAGCGACTTATCGAGGCGCTCAGCCATGAGTTGTTTCTGACGTTCGATATCGATGCTTTTTGCCAGAAATTCGGGCAGCGAGCTGTTGAATATCTCCAGCACTCCGGTGAAGATAGCTCCCTTCATCTCGGCGCTTACAACAGGGCGCACGGGTGCGGGAGTGGCGGGTGCTTCCGGAATTTCGGCTGCGGCAGCAGGTTCGGGCGTTGCCGGTGCTGCGACCGAAGGGGTGTCGGGTTCATCGGAGATTACGGTTTCGAATTCTTCGTCTTCGTCATGGCCGAAGCCGAACGCGCGTACAATACTCGAAAATAATGACATATTGAGGTGATGGTTGAGGAGTTACACGTTAAATTCGGGTTTTACAACAATGCCGAGGCCGCTGCGGCCGTTGATGGCGATGCGCAGGGGGACGTCGAAGTGCACCACGCGGATGTATTCGTTCTCGTAGACGGCGGGCTGAGCGTCGAGGTAAGCCGAGTCATAGAACCCGTCGCCTGCGGTCTGATCCACGGTGAAATAGCCCACGCCGAAGGATGTGAGGTTCTGGAAGAAGTGCGTGCCCTGGCTGGGCTCGATGCGGTAGCCGGGGAGCGAGGCTTCCACTATGACGCGGGCACCGGAGATGTCGGACCACTTCACGGGAATGCCCAGCGCGGAGTCCGACGAACCCCAGCGGCCGGGACCGATGAGCAGGTAGCCCTCGCCACGGCTGAGGTAGTCGGCGTTGAGGTTGCGGATGATAGGCACGAGCTCCTGGCTGCGGGTGGAGTCGAAGTGGTCGGGTTTGACGTAGACCACGGTGTTGACGCCTTCAATCATGCCGTTGCCCAGAGCAGTGTTGGAGCGGAGGATGAGCTCGTTGTCGGGCAGGTCAAGCACTTCGTCGCTGATAAGGTTCTTTTTGTCGATGATAGGGCGGATTTGCAGCCAGTAAAGGTGGCCGCGGATTCCGTTAGGCTCGGGTTTGGGCGATATATTGCCGGCAAATTCGATTTCGATAGGACGCTGCATGGCGGTCTGGCCCTGCTTGAGCATGAAATCGAGAGCTTCGGCCAGAGGCAGAGCCTTGTCGCGCAGGATATTGGCGAAGGTGACCACACGGCGGCCGCGGCCTTCCTCGAAGTCAACAAGGTAGCCCTCGCGGAAGTCGAAGGTCGATACCATCAGGCGCAGGGCACCGGTGCCGGCAAAATCCTGCACGTTTTTGGTGACGAGGTTTTCGCCCTCGTCCACCTCGACGTTGAAATCATCGTCGGGGCCGAGCGGTTTCAGGGCTATGAGCTTGGTCTGGGTGTCGCGCAGGGCAAGGTCGAGGGTCGAGGTCTGCAGGGCGTGTTCGGCATGCAGTGGCGAGAAGCGGAGCCCGCGGCCACCGTCCACAATATATTTGCCCAGGCCGATCGCCATCTCCACCACTCCGTCCTCGGGCTGCTCGTTGCCCAGGGTATAGTAGTTGAGCGAGCGGCCCACGCCGGAGAAGGAGGGGAAGTAGTAGCCGTTGTGGTCCTCGCCCACAACTTCCTGGATTATGACTGCCATTTTCTCCTGGTCGATTACGTTGCTGGTGGCGGTCATGTAGGTTTTCGAGGCGGCGTAGAACACCGAGGCATACACGCCCTTGATGGCGTCCGTGAGCCAGCGGAGCCGCTTGTCGCGGTCGGTGGTGTAGGGCACCATGTAGGTTGAGTAGATGCCGGCAAAGGGCTGGTAGTGTGAGTCCTCCAGCAGGCTTGAGCTTCGCACGGCAAAGGGACGGTCAACCACGTCGAAGAGGGCGGAGATGTCGTCGCGCACGTTTTCGGGGAGCTTGGCGCGGAGGAAGGCGGCGAGGATTTCCTCGTCGGAGGCGTTGCTCAGTGCCAGGGGGTAGAGGCCGTTGGTGCTCATGAATTCATCAAACACGTCCGTACACAGCACCACGGTGCGTGGGATGGAGATGGTGAGGCCGTGGAAGTTGTCGCACACCGGGTTCTTCTTGATGATGGAATCAATGAACGCCAGGCCACGGCCTTTGCCGCCGAGGCTACCCTGGCCGATGCGGGCAAAATTGGAGTAGTGGTCGAAGCGGTCCTTCTTGAAGATGGCCACCACGCCGCGGTTCTTCATTTTGCGGTACTTGACGATGAGGTCGAAGAACAGTTGCTTGACCTCCGGAATTTCCGATACGCCGCTGGTGCGGTGACGCTTGATGACGTCGGCAATCGGGAAGAGGGCGCGGGAGTAGAGCCAGCGCGACACGTCGTTGTGCGATGCGTGGTAGAAGAGCGACTCATCCGGAATCTCGAAGATGTGCTCCTGCATGTCCTTGAGGTTGCGGATGGTCATTATGGGGCTGAGGTCCTTGGGATTGCGGATGATGAAGTCGCCGAAGCCGAAGTTGTTCATGATGGCTTCGCCCAGATCCACAGGCAGTTTCTTGGAATTTTTGTCGATGAAAATGCCGCCGAAGTCGTGCACCTTGTCGGCATTGGCCTGCTCGGAGCTTTCGATGATGAGGGGCAGGAAGGGGTCGCGCAGGCGGAAGTATCGGGCGAGTTTCAGACCGGCTTCGGGGTCCTTGACTCCCTGGCGGGTGAAGCTGACGTCGCTGATTACGCCCAGCATGTTCTTGCCGTATTTCTCGTAGAGTTCCACGGCTTCCTCGTAGGTTCGGGCCAGCATCACCTTGGGGCGGCCGCGCATGCGCAGCATCTGTTCGTGCTGGTTGAGGGCCTCGGTGGAAAACAGGCGCGACTGGGTGAGAAGAAATTTGTAGACGTGGGGCAGCACCGAGGAGTAGAAACGCACGGAGTCCTCCACGAGCAGAATCATCTGCACACCCACGCGGTTGATGTCGTCGGCGTTGAGGTGGTCCTCCAGGAGCTTGATGATGGCCAGAAGGAGGTCCATGTTGCCAAGCCAGCTGAACACGTAGTCGATGTTCGAGAGGTCCTGCATGGCCAGTCGGCGCGACACTTCCTTGGAGAATGGCGTTAGTACCACAATCGGCACCGTGGGATATTCGGCCTTAATCAGCGCGGCGCCGTCGAAGGTTTCGCTCAGATCGCCGCCGGGCATTGCAATGATGATGTCGAAGGGCTTTGTGCGGAGCATTTCCAGGGCCTCGGTCATGTTGCTGACGCGGGTTACACGCGGAGGCGAACTGAGGTTGAGGGCAACATACTCGTTATAAAGCTGTTCCTCCACACGTCCGTCCTCCTCCATCATGAAAGCTTCGTAGGGCGAAGCGATGAGCAGCACGTTGAACACGCGGTGCTGCATCAAATCCTGGAAGGACGTATCCTTGAGATACATTCGACTGAGAGCTTCTTCGTTCATCTTTGTCCGTAGCGATTCGAAATAATCAACAAAGCTAATGAAAAAATGCGGAATACCGCGCATTTTTGGCGCAAAAACTGCCGGTGGTTATCCGCTTTTTTGCTCATGGGGGTGCAGGGGGCTTCCTCGCTGCGCTCGGAACACGGTGTGCGCGCGGTTTTTTTCAGGCCTTTTTATGAAAATTGCCCCGGGGGCGACTGAGCACCCACGGGGCAACCGTGCAGAATTATATAACATTCAACCATAAAAGGTCAATCTATCGGGGCTGCCCCCGGGCGGGGGAGCCGTGTTATCACTGTCGGTATTATGTTAACACCGATTGGAGCGAAAAAGTTTTTAAAAATTGTACTGGAGCATGGCCAGCAGGCGGTTGGCGCGGCCGGTCTGGCCGTTGTAGTCAGTGCGGTTTCCGTGGATGTATTCCAGGCCTACGCGGAGACCGTCCCACACGTTGTAGAAGGCGTTGAAGTCGATGTACTGGCCCGAACGGTAGGTGTCGCCGCCCAGGTGGCCAGCGTCGTAGAGCTGTGCGTGGCTGTAGGAACCGGTCATGAAGAAGCGGGGCGAGAAGGTGTACTGCAGGCCTGCGGTGTAGCCGGCCGAGCCGGGTGCCACGAGCTTGCCGGGGTTGTTGGCGTCGGCAATCAGGTCGAAGCCGTCGTCGGCAAGGTCGTTGATATATGAACCGATGCCTTTGCCGTAGGTGTAGTGGCCGAAGATGTCGAGACCGCCCGCAATTTTGGACACGAGCGAGAACTGCACACCCCAGCCGGTGACGAAGTGATTGGCGGCTGCGGCATCGTCGCGGTAGCTGAGCTGGCGGAGTATGCCCGAAATGCGTGCATGGCTTTCACCCCTGTTCCAGGCGTACTGGGCGTAGACGGGAATATCGGGGAATCGCTGGGCAATCGAGGAAGTGGCAGTGCCTTCGGTGTAGGTGGCCGAGGGCAGCTCGGCGGCGATAGCTGCCGTGAAGCCGCTGTAGTTGGAGGTGGCGTACTGAACCAGCATGTTCTTGGCGGTCACCTGGCCCGAGGGGCCCTGGTCGTCGATGGTAGGAGCCATGGCGGGACCATCCGAGAATGTTGAACGGGCTTTACCCAGGGTGAGGTGGCCGACCTGCACGTAGGCCTGCTTGAGCTGGAAGCCGTAGGCACCGTCGTCGCCGGTGAATTCGCTCTGCACGTACACAATGATACGGCCGATGCGGGTGGGCTGGGTGACAAGTTTCAGGAATATGCCGGAGTGAGTGGCCGTGGCGCCGAAGCGATTACGCTGGGCCGGGTTGAAAGGCACGGGAATCTGACTGGTGACAAAGCTGTTGTTGTTGATAGCTCCGTTCATGTCGTACATGGCTTCGGCTTTGACCGTACCGCCGATGCCGAGAGCAACTTTACCTTCGCGGTCAAGAAACAGGAAGCGCGGGGCGGAGGGGTCCTCGAAAGCCGGGTTGAAGGCCATATTCATCACCATTATATTTTCGCGGTGCGAGGCAATGGCTGAATTGCCGGTGACCACATGCACGCGGCTCATCACGGAGTCGGCCGGAATCTGGTTGTTGTTTCGGGCATTAGCAACGCCGGAGCCGGCTGTCAGAGCCAGGACCAGAAAAGAAGGTAGAAGCTTTTTCATTGTCAGGGTTGAATTTCGGTTATAATAACCAAAACACCCCGGTGGATAAAAAGTTTTTGCTATTTGAACAATTCGGCCGCTTTGCGTGGCGACAGACCCAGGGCCACGGCGCGGTCGGCGTCGGCATGGGCCTCGTCAAACAGGTAGCGTTCCTTTTTCAGGCGTGCGCGGTAGTAGTACAGCTCCGGGTCGCGCGGGTAGTGTGCCAGGCCGAGTTCGATGGTTTCGGAGGCATCGTTGAAGCGCTCCAGTTGCAGGTAGCATCCGGCCAGGGAGGCATAGTATTCGCCCGAAGGATCGAGGGCAATGAGACGCCGGAGATAGGGCACTGCCTCGGCATCGCGGCCGGTGAGGGTGTAGAGGGCCGAGAGAGCTTCGGCAGTGGCGGTGCTTTCGGGAGCGATGTTGCGCAGCACGGCAAAGTCGGCTTCAGCCGTGGCGAGGTCGCCGGTGAAGAGCGCCATCGTGCCGTGGTAGAAGCGGGCGTCGAGGTTGATGGAGTCGGCCTCGATGATGGTTTCGAAATCATCGTAGGCTTCGTCGTCACGACCCATTTTCAGGAGCACGCGTGCGCGGTTGTTGAGCACTGTGCGCTGGCCCGGAGCGCGCGAAAGGGCCTCGTCGAAGGTGGATATGGCCAGGCTGTCGCGGTCGAGACACGAGTAGACCATGCCGAGGTTGGATAGCAGCAGGATGTTGCCCTCGAAGTTGGGGTGCAGCGACAGAGCTTCGAGCAGACGTGTGGCGGCGGTTTCGTAGTCGGCGGCTGCAATAGCGCGGTCGGCTTCCTCGCACAGAAGATAGTAGGGATCCTCCTCGTCGTCGGGCACGGTGCGGAGCGGTTTGGCAGGGTCGTCCGCAAGCGCGGGAATCACGGCTGCGAGAATGGCCAGGAGAAAGGGCAGCAGGCGCTTCATCGTTTTTTCTTAGCCGGGACGGGTTCGGGAGCCCACTGGTTGGTGTACTTGATTTCCTTGCGGGGATGTGTGAGCGCCCACACAATCAGGATGATGCCCAGAACCACGAAGGGGATGCTGAGCCACTGGCCCATGTTGAGGGTCATGGTAGCCTCGAATGGTACCTGGTCGTTCTTGATGGTTTCCCACAGGATGCGCGAGCCGAAGGTGCCGATCAGGAATGTGCCGAAGAGCAGGCCGGGGCGCTCGCCGCAGTTCTTCTTCCAGTACATCCACATCATCAGGGCGAAGAGAGCCAGGTAGGTGAGGGCCTCGTAGATTTGAGTGGGATGGCAGGCGACACCTTCGTAGAGTGCGTGCCACTCAGCCGAGCGGACGAACTTGAAACCCCATGGCAGGGTGGTGGGCACGCCGAAGATTTCGGAGTTCATCAGATTGCCGATGCGGATGAGGCCGCCCACAAGTGCGATGGCCACGGTGAGGCGGTCGAATGTCCACAGCGGGTTGCGCTTGGTGGTGAAGATGGAGTAGAGGATAACGGCGATGATGATGCCGATGGCGCCGCCGTGGGACGCGAGGCCACCCTCCCAGGTGGCGAGGATTTTCCAGGGGTGCTGCGAGTAGTAGTCCCACTGGTAGAAGAACACATGGCCCAGGCGCGAACCCACCAGGGTGGCCACGCCTACATAGATAAGGAGGATGCCGACCCATTTTTCGGGCACACCCTCGTGCTTGAACATGTTGGACACAATGTTGAAGCCAATCCAGAAACCGATGGCGAACATGAGTCCGTACCAGCGGATGGTGACAAAACTGTCAATCAGAACGGGATTGACGTCCCAGGTTATAAATTCGGAAATCATATATTATCAGGATTTCGGACGGTTGAAGTATTCTTTGGTGGCCCGGCGCACGTGCTTGCTGAGCGATATGACAGCAATCATCGTGGGAATGGCCATGAGGGCGTAGAAAAGGTCGCAGAAGCCCACGGCGGTTTCAAGAGGCACTATGGCGAAGATAACGAGAGTGGCGAGGAAGAACCACACGTAGTAGCGGCCGCGGCGGGTGCCGAAAAGGTAGTTGGCGCAGGTGGTGCCGTAGAAGGAATAGGAGAACATGGACGACATTGCGAAGCATATTACGATGCACATCAGCAGGATGTCGCCGTAGGGGATGGCTGTTTTGAACGCGCCCATGGCAACCTCGAGGCCCTTGACTCCCTCCACGTGGATATCGCCGCAGAGCAGGATGGCCACGGCGGTGAGGGTGCACACCAGGCCGGAGTCGATGCTGGGTCCGAGCATGGCCACAAGTCCTTCGCGCACAGGCTGGTCGTTGCGCGAGGCGCCGTGCATAATCGAGGCTGTGCCTATACCGGCATCGTTGACCAGGGCTGCGCGGCGTGCGCCGATGATGGCTATGCCTGCCAATGCGCCTATGCCAGCGCGCAGGTTGAACGCTTCTGTGAAGATACTGCGGAACACAGCGGGCACGCCGTGGATGTTGGTAATGATGATATAGAGCACCATCAGAAAGTAGAGGCCGACCATGAACGGCACCATTACGGTTGCCACGCTTGCAATGCGCTTGATGCCGCCAAGAATCACAACGGCCACGATGGCAGCGATGGCGATGCCGAAGAGCAGGCGGTAGACGCGCACGTTTTCAAGGCTCAGCCATCCGCCCAGGGTGGAGATGAAGGTGTTGCTGTTGATTGCTTCGGGAGTGGTGAAAGTGGTCATGAAAGCCTCGGTGAGCTGGTTGGCGTTCATGATGCAGAGCGTGCCGAACAAGCCGGCGATGGCGAAGAATTTGGCAAGAGGGGTCCATTTCGGGCCAAGACCTTGCTCAATTATGTGCATGGGACCGCCCTGGGGATTGCCCTGGTCGTCCTTGCCCTTATACATAATTGCGAGCACACCTTCGTGGTATTTGGTTGCCATGCCCACCAAGGCGCTGACCCACATCCAGAATATAGCTCCCGGGCCACCCATCACCAGAGCGATGGCCACACCGGCTATATTGCCGAGGCCCACGGTGGCGGCCACGACTGATGCCAGAGCCTGCACGGATGAAATCTGGCCGTTGTCGGCCTTGGAATTCTTGCGGCGTAACTCGCCCATGGCTGCGGGCAAGCGGCGCAGCGACACCGCGCCTGAACTTAGAAACAAGTAGAGTCCGCCTCCGATCAGGAGGAAGAAAAGGGGATAACCGCACAGAATTTCGGCGGTGTTTACGATGAATTGTCCTATTGCGTCAAACATTTGGCTGCAAAGTTAGCGAAAATCCCGCGAAAATACCACAGCAAAACATTTTTTAGCTATTTCCCGTCCTAAAAGTTGCAAATTCAGCCCCATCATTAGCCAAGGCTAATGCACAGTAACAAAACTCACGAGATAAGAATTAATCCACATCAACCAATGAAAGCAGGTTGAAATACATTGCATAAGTTGGTATGTCGTCAATGTGCTCACGGGTCCTGAAGTCGGGATTCTTTGCAATCCAGTCCTCATAGCCCTTGCGTTCTTTTTCTCCGAGGAATTTAAAGCCGTTCTTTATATAAAAACCAACGGCGGTTGCGTAGGCATCCACAGTGATGAAACAGCAGCCGGTTTTATTCTCCGTAATCATCCAATATTTGATGAAGTCGAGTGTTCTCGAACCCCAGTGATTGCCGGAGTTGCGGTAGGCGCTGTTTACGCCGAAACGTCCGATTTTTACTGCCGGATAGTCGGAACGGTGCTTGGGACGACCGAATTTATCTTTGATTTTTCTGAAGAAATTCCTTGAAAATAATGGCTCTCCGCCTCTTTTTTGTGCTGTTTCAGATATTTTATCGTTGGAAAGAGTGAAGAACAGGACGGTTTTACCCTCGGCTTCAAGATAATAGGTGACTGATAGAAGTTTCTTCATATCTTGTTTGGCCGAACTATAAAAGTAGTCAGTCAAGTCAGTGTTCCCACAGTCAAAAGGTAAAAGGACAGATTCGGGAGTAAGCCGTCTGAAGGGTATGCTGTTGGAGTCAGGAGTCATTCCGGGAGGTTGGCAATCATCAATTTGAGCTGCTCAACACTCGCAGCAATGCGCTCACGCTCACGCTTGCGCTCATCGGCAGTGGGGAGCTGAGAAATTTCGGAGTGGAACACCATGCTGTCATGTCCACTTAAAATCGGCGTATTTCTAATCGGTTTTGCCATTATGATGCAAAATTAATGAATATTCCTGAAATTTGCAATTGTCAGGTAAATAAAAATGCGGTGGGCGGTCCGGAGACCGCTCACCGCTGCAAACCTAATAATCAATCTTATGCTGAGTTCTATGAGTTACTTTCGTGGGTTGCTTCGGCTTTTTTGCCGATGGACAGCAGGCGCAGGCCGATGACAGTGATGACCGCGTTGATAATCAGCAGCTCGAAGCTTGTTTCATAGCCGAACCAGGCTTTGAGGCCGAGCTGGAGGAAATAGGACAGGATGGGCGCGGCGATGCAAACGGCGGGTACCCAGCGGTCATGCACGGGTTTCTTCCAGAACATGCCGTAGACGAACAGACCCAGGATGGGACCGTAGGTATAGGAAGCCAGGGTGTAGACAGCCGAGATGGCATCCTGGTCGCTGAGGTACCAGAATGCTATAATCACGAGGCCCATGATTGTGGACATGAGCACGTGCACGCCCTTGCGGGTGCGGGTGAGCTGCTTGTCGTCCTGCTTTTTGTGGGCACCGAGGATATCAACGGTAAATGAGGTTGTGAGCGAGGTGAGGGCCGAACCGGCAGCTGAGTAGGCGGCCGACACCAGACCGAGCACAAAGAGGATGCCAACAACGATGGGAACATCGGGGTGAGTGGCCACGAGGCCGAAGAGTTCGTCGCTCTTTTCAGGCATGGCTATTCCCTTGCTGTCGATGAAAATTACGAGCAGAGTGCCGAGCAGCAGGAAGAGTGCGATGACGAAGAACTGGGTGATGCCGCTGACAATCATGTTCTTCTGACTCTGTTTGTGGTCGGCGCAGGCAAGGTTGCGCTGCATCATGTCCTGGTCAAGGCCGGTGGTGGCGATTGCCATGAACACGCCGGCCAGGAACTGCTTCCAGAAGTAGGTGCCTTCCTTGGGGTTGTCGAAGAAGAACATGCGCGAGCTTTCGTGGCTGGTGATGGCGGTGGTGAGCTCACCGAAGGAGAAGCCCAGGTTGGTGGCCACGAAGTAGATGCACAGGATTACCGACATGATGAGGCAGAAGCTCTTGAGGGTGTCGGTCCAGATGAGGGTTTTCACGCCACCCTGCACCGTGTAGAGCCAGATGAGGGCGATGGTGACGATTACGTTGAAGATGAAGGGGATGTGGAGGGGCGAGAATACAAGCATCTGGAGGACGGCGCACACCACAAAGAAGCGTACGGCCGCACCGAGCATCTTGGACAGGAAGAAGAACCAGGCGCCGGAACGGTAGGTGGAGCGGCCGAAGCGCTGCTCAAGATAGCCGTAGATGGAAATGAGGTTGCGCTTGTAGAACATGGGCACGAGCACGAAGGCAATCACGAAGTAGCCCACGATGAAGCCGAGCACCATCTGCAGGTAGGCGTAGCCTTTGGCGGCCACCATGCCGGGCACGGAGATGAAAGTTACACCTGAAATTGCGGCGCCAATCATGGCGAAGGCCACCACGGGCCAGGGCGTCTTGCGGTTACCGGTGAAGAACGTTGAGTTGTCGGAGCCGCGCGAGGCGAACCACGATATTCCCATCAGAAGCAGGAAGTAGCCGATGATGGTGATGATAACGATTACGTGAAGGGGCATTTGAAATAAAAATATAGAGGATGCCCGGTATCGCTGCCGGGCATCCCGCTGCATTTAAAATTGGATTTATTCAGCGTAGATAAGGTAGGGGCGGCGCTGCTCTTTGAATTTCTCGACGTCGCCGGCCCAGGTGGCCTTGATTTCGTCGGCGCTCTTGCCGTCCTCAATCATCTGGCGGATGTCGCCGCGGCCGATGAGGAGTTCGAAGAAGTTACGGAAGAACTTGTCGCCCATGCCGAGGTCGTTGTAAGCGTCAATCACATAAGCCAGGTTGATGCCCTGGGCGATAGCTTCGTCGTCGGTGACGGTGCGGAGGTCCACGCCGTAGCAGTGCTCATCCAGCAGGGGCGGGTTCTTGGCGCCGGGCACACTGCGGGGAGTGAACTCGAAGGTGCGGTTCTTCATGTCCGGGTGGCCGTAGACCAGGAAGGGGAAGTCGGTGCCGCGACCCAGGCTCACGGGAGTGGCCTCGAAGTAGCAGACGGAAGGATAGAGGTAGATAGCCTTCATGTCGCGCAGGTTGGGCGAGGGGGCGATGGGCAGCTCGTAGCGGGTCTGGTGGGTGTAGTTGTCACAGGGAACCACGGTGAGGGGCACTTTGGCGCCTTCCTTAAGCCAGCCTTCGCCGTTGGCCATGGATGCGATTTCGCCCAGAGTCATACCGTGGACCACGGTTATGGGCAGTCGGCCCACGCCCGAGGCGTACTTCATGTCAAGGATAGGGCCGTCCACATACATGCCGTTGGGGTTGGGGCGGTCAAGCACCATGAATTCCTTGCCGTATTTGGCTGCGGCGTTCATAAGGTCGACCATAGTACAATAATATGTATAGTAGCGAAGGCCCACGTCCTGGATGTCGGTTACGATGATGTCAATGCCGTCCATGATGTCCTGAGCGGGCATGCGGTCCTTGGCGCCGTAGAGCGATGCGATGGGAATACCGGTCACGGGGTCCACGCTGCTGCTCACGTGCTCGCCGGCATCGGCGGTGCCGCGGAAGCCGTGTTCGGGCGAGAAGAGGGTCACCACGTTGATGCCGTTTTCCAGCAGGATGTCGAGGGTGTGCTTGTCGCCCACCATACCGGTGTGGTTGGAGAACAGTGCCACACGCTTACCTTTAAGACTGTCGATGTACTTGTCGGTTCGGGCGGCGCCAACCACCACTTCGGCAGGAGCCTGGGTTTCGGTAGCGGCGGTGGCTTCTGATTTCTGTGCTTCGGCCTTGCAGCTCAACGAGGTGAGCAGGGCGAAGCCAAGGAAAAGTTTGGATAATAGATGTTGCATATTATATAATTGTGCATTCAAGTTCAATTCACGGCGTAAAAGTAGCTATTTTTGGGGAGAAATTACGTCTAAAATCAGTATAAAATCCGAAACAAGTGTTAAAAATGGGGTGTTGGAGCAAATTTATGCTGAAAACGTATGTTGTATAACATAAAAATAGTAATTTTGCATCAGTTTTTCATGGTATTAGATTTAAGGTGAAAAGATTATTCGTCGTGACGACGGGTAATTTTTTTTATTCCAAGGTAATTGAACTTGTATTATTGTTTGAGTAAGTGTTAGTTAGCGCTTCCGAGCGCATCCGCAGAAATGCGGAAAAGCCGTTCCCGAGTCCCTAAACCGGACCCGGGTCAGTTTTTTTATGTACGGACTTGAATATTTTTTTCAGAATACTACCGACGAACCCACCGAGAGTGTGATGGCGGATATAGCGCCGTTGAGGGTGGTGAGGCGATAGGTGGCAGCAGAGCGCACGGCGAAGCGGTCGGTCAGGTGCCATGACAGGGCACAACCGGCATCGGCAACGAAGGAAATTGTGGGGCGGTCCCAATGGCGCGGGCGGATATTGCGTGCAAACCCCACCTCGACGGCCGGTTCAAGCGCCAGAGCGCGGTTGGCAAGGCCGAAGTGCCCCACGCCGCCCACGGATAGCGCTGCGGCGGAAACTGCCGAGAAGTAGCGCCCGTCCACCTTCAGCGGCGAGGAGCTCAGGCGCCCGGTCACCGACAGGCCGTAGTGCTCCGACAGCGGCACCCCCACACGTACGCCCGTGGCAAAGCCTGTGAGCAGTTCGCCGTTGTCGGGGGCCGAAAGGTTGTAGACAGCCTCGGAAAAGAGCGTGAGCGTGGTTTTGAATTCGGCATCGGCGCTATGCACCCGCAGCGGACACCCTGTGAACAGGCCACCGAGCAGATAGCCCGCTTCGGTGGAGCCTATGCCGATTAGGGCGCCGGCCACCACGTCGCCTCCGTAGTGATGGTGGTAGGCCACACGCTGAAGCGCCACGGCAGATGCCGCTCCCTGGGCGAGCCAGGGTATCCAGGGCGAGGTGGTGTAGAACTCGTTGGCCAGGATGGTAGAGGCGGTGAAAGCCCACGAGGTGTGGCGCGAGGGGAATGAGTTGTTGGCATCGCGCTCGGGGCGCAGCTCGTGCACGGTGTTCTTGAATACTTCCGTCACTGCAGCATTGAGCACAAGCGATGTGGCGGCACGCACGGTGATGTTTACCGCCGGCCGGGGGCTCGTTTTCACCTCCGAACTGTCGGCCGGGTTTGCAGCCAGGTACATTGCCGGCACTGCTATTGCGAGGGAGGAGAGAAAGCGTTTCATAATACTAATGCTATACGATAAACGGCGAAAGCAGCAAGCCAGGCCACCAGCGTGTTGTATACAATACTGAAAGCGGCATAGCGCCACGAGCCTGTTTCGCGGGCGATGGCTGTGACTGTGGCTATGCAGGGGCAGTAGAGCAGGATGAAAATCAGGAACGACAGCGCTACAGCCGGAGTGAAGTCGGGGCGGCCGGTGACAGGCGACGGAGCCTCAAGGCGTGCGCCCAGGCGCGCATCGTCCACGGCCTCGTCATTGGTATAGAGCACTCCGAGGGTCGACACCACAATTTCCTTGGCCGGGACGCCCGCAATGGCTGCCACCGTGGCACGCCAACTGAAACCGATGGGCTCCATGACGGGATTGACGAACTTGCCTATCATTTCCAGGTAGGAGTCACGGTCGGGATTGATGGCTGAGTCATCGGCCACCTGCTCGGTTTCAGCCGTGGCGGGTGCATCGTCATCGTGCAGGGGGAAGTAGTTGAGCGCCCACACTATGATGCTGGCGAACAGGATGATGCCGCCCATCTTCTTGAGGTACTCCCGGCCCTTGGCCCAGGTGTGGCTGAGCGAAGCCTTGAGGGGTGGGATGCGGTAGGGCGGCAGCTCCATGACGAAGGGTGTCTCGTCCTTGCGGAACATGAAGCGGCGCAGCAGTCGGGCAGTGACCACGGCCACCAGGATACCAGCCATATAGAGCGCGAAGAACACCAGCGCGGCATGGGCTGAGAAGAAGGTGCCGATCAGCAGCACGAAGATGGGCAGTCGCGCCGAGCACGACATGAACGGATTGATAAGGATGGTGATGATGCGGCTCGAACGGCTTTCGATGACGCGCGAGGCCACGATGGCCGGCACATTGCAGCCGAAGCCCATGATGAGCGGAATGAACGACTTGCCGTGCAGGCCGATCCGGTGCATCACCTTGTCCATGATGAAGGCTGCGCGCGCCATATAGCCGGAGTCCTCCATGAACGAAATGCAGAAGAAAAGGATGAGGATGTTGGGCAGGAACACTATCACGCCACCCACACCGCCGATAATGCCGTCGGCCACGAGGTCCTTGAGCGGGCCCTGGGGCATCACCTTATTCACCGCACCGCTGAGCCAGTCGACCACGGCCTGAATCCAGTCCATAGGGTACTGGCCGATGTAGAACGTGGCCCAGAAAATGAAGAACATTATGGCGAAGAAAATGGGGAAGCCCAGATACTTGTTCGTTGCCAGTTTGTCCAGCACCACGGTCGACTTCTTTGTCTGGCGGGTGCCCGGAGTGTAGGTTTCGGCGAGAGCACCGGCAATGAAGCCATACTTTTCGGCAGCGACCATCGAGGATATGTCCTCGTTGTGAAGCGCCTCGATTTTGCCTCTGAGCTTGTCGCGCAGCAGGATGGTGGGGCAGTCGGCACCGGCGTTCATCTGCTTGCGCCAGCTCAGCACTGTGTCCGGTGCGGAGCTTTGTCCGCAGCAGTCGCGGTGGAACAGGCGCCTCAGAAAACGACGGCGGTTCTCGGCACGCAGCGGACGGGCGCTCGGGCTGTCGGCACCGGCCAGAGCCACTTCATCCTCAATTTCGTGGTCGCCCTCCAGGAGCTTGATTGCCAGATAGCGGGGCGAGAAATGCAGGGTGCGCGTGGGCGAGGCTTTCAGGTCGTCCACCAGCTGGCGGATGGCGACCTCCAGGTCGTTGCCCAGGTTCACATGGATGTGGCGCACCACGTCGTCGCCGCCTTCGTAGACAGAGATGACCGTGTCGAGCAGCCGTGTGAGGCCCTCGCCGGTCTTGGACACTATCGGCACCATGGGCACACCAATCATGCGCGCCAGGTTCTCGTAGTCAAGCTTATCGCCGCGGGAACGGAGTTCGTCGTACATGTTGAGCGCAATCACCATGCTTCGGTCCATGTCGATAAGCTCGGTGGTGAGGAACAGGTTGCGCTCCAGGTTCGACGAGTCCACCACGTTGATGATTACATCGGGGTTGTTCTCGCGCAGATAGCTGCGCACGTAGATTTCCTCAGGCGAGTAGCAAGTGAGCGAATACGTGCCGGGCAGGTCCACGAAGTTGATGCGGTAGTCTTTGTAGACGAACGCCTTATCGCGCGCATCCACAGTCACGCCGCTGTAGTTGCCCACGTGCTCCTTGGCACCGGAGGCAAGGTTGAACAGCGAGGTCTTGCCGCAGTTGGGATTGCCGATCAAGGCTACGTTGATGGTGTGGCTGGCTTTTTTGAATTGTTCGCGCACAGCGGCCTCGCGGTCGGCCTGTTCGGCCTCGCGGTGCTGGGCAGCCTCAATCTGCACCCTGGCTTCGAGTTCAACGGGCACCACTTCAATAAGGTCGGCCTCGGCCCGTCGCAGTGAAATCTCGTAGCCCAGGATTGAATATTTTATTGGGTCGCGCAGGGGTGCGTGGAGCACCACAGTGACAGCGTGGCCCTTGACGAAGCCCATTTCAATCACGCGTTTGCGGAAAGCTCCGTGGCCATGGATTTTTGTCACTATGCCGGTTTGACCAGTTGTAAGTTCGCTAAGTTTCATAATCGGGTGCAAATTTCGCACTTTTATCCCGAGTAAGCAATACTTATATTAAGGTATTTTGTAACTTTGCCGAGTCAAAATGAATCCGAGTCACTACATATCCCGACGGTTGCGCCTGCGCAGCTCCGGCACCGGTAGCGGTGTCGGTGTGCTTATTGCCGTGGCCGGAGTGGCTATCGCTGTGATGGTGATGGAGTTCACCCTGGCAGTGGTTGTAGGTTTCAAGGATGGAATCCGCGACAAGCTCACCGGCTTCGACGCTCAGATAACCGTGGAGGCCCCTATTGATGCCGCCACCGGTGAGCAGGAGCGCTACTACCGCTCCGACGCTGTGGTCGAGGCTACCGTGCGCTCGCATTTTCCGGATGCCGACCTGCGGCTCAGCCTGCGCCAGCCCGGCCTGCTGAAGACCGACGATAATTTCCAGGGCGTGGTGTTCCTGGGGCAGAGTCCGGATGCCGATTTCGCGTTCGAGCGCTCCAATATTGTTGAAGGACAGTGGCCTGACTATGCCGCAGACTCGACGGAGAACATGATTGTGCTGTCGCGGCCGGTGGCCCGCATGCTCGGGTTGGGCGTGGGCGACCGTGTGTTCTCAACCTTCATCATCGACGAGGCTGTGAAGCTGCGCCGTCACACCGTGGCCGCGCTCTACGAGAGCAATTTCGGCGAGTTCGACCAGACGGTGGTCTACGCCTCGCTGCGCGGCCTGCAGCGGGTGGCAGGGCTTGACAGCCTTGAAGCCAACCGCCTGGACATCCGCGGGATAGCACCCGACGGCATTGCCGACGAGGCTGCCGCGCTGCAGATGGAGCTGATTGACCGCGTGGCCCGCGGCGAGCTACCGCAGCACTACCCGGTGGACAACATCGAGCACACGGGTGCCATGTACTTCACCTGGCTCGCGCTGCTGGATACCAACGTGGTGGTGATTTTCATCCTGATGCTTGCCGTTTCCGGCCTGACCTTGGTGTCGAGCCTGTTCATACTGATTCTTGAGCGTGTGCCCATGATTGGAGTGCTCCGCGCCATGGGTGCTTCCAAGGGCATGGTGCGCGGCATCTTCGTGGACCTGGCCATGCGCCTGGTGGGGATAGGCATGGTAATCGGCAACGTGCTGGGCATCGGCCTGCTGCTGGTGCAGAAATTCACCGGTCTTATACCGCTTGACCCCGCCATGTACTACCTTGCGAGCGTGCCTGTGGAAATCCGTCCCTGGGCTTTCGTGGCTCTCAACGCCGGTGTGGTCCTTGCCGCATGGCTCATCCTTGTGCTGCCGGCGCGCCTGGCCTCAGGCATCGACCCTGCCAAGGCCATGAACTATGACTAATTCCGTCCGTTATGAAAAATTCATAGACTTTGGCGCACTTTTTGCTATCTTAATTGTTAAATAAACATACAAACCGCGTTTGCCTGCCTCCGGGCACTGCTGCAAACCGCATAAATTCATTATATTTGCCCTTAATTTAAAGTAAATACGATTTATGACTTCTACTCAGGACATCAAAGAACTCATCATAGAAGGTATCCGCGACCGCAAAGGTAAAGGTATCACCGTGGTCGATATGACTGACATCGATACTGCCGCCACTGGTTGCTTCATCATTGCCGAGGGTACCTCCACCACCCAGACTGCCGCTATTGCCGAAAGCGTAGAGGAACTTGTGCGTAAGAGCTCGGGCGTGAAACCCTACAACGTGGATGGCGAAAACGCAGGCGACTGGGTAATCATGGACTACGGCGACGTGTGGGTGCACATTTTCCTGCCCACCGTGCGTACCCGCTACAATCTCGAGGAGCTGTGGAGCGACGCCAAAATCACCAATCTCCCTGACCTCGACTAATTTCTCCTAAAACCATCACTTATGCCCACCCCTCCGTTCAACAACCCCAACAATTCCAAGAAGAAAACGCCCTTTCAGTTCAATCTGTGGTGGATGTATGCCATCGTGGCGATGTTTCTGATTGGTATTTTCTATTTCGATAATAATGTGTCCACCAAAACGGTGAGCTACAGCGAGTTCGAATCAATCATCCAGAAGGACCGCGGTATCACCAAAATCGTTGTCTATCCCGACAAAGGTATGGTTGAAGGCTTCCTGACCGATTCCATGGCCCAGGTGGTTTTCAAGGCATCCAACTTCCAGAGCGGCCCCGGTGTGCATGCAATCGTCGAGGCCAATATTCCCTCGGCCGACAAGTTGTCGGATAAAATCGACGAGTGGCGCGAGGCCGGCGACTTTACCGGCGAAGTAGAGTTCGAGAAGAGCAGCCAGCTCACCGGCATGCTCCTGTCGTTTCTGCCTTTCCTGCTCCTTATCGGCGTGTGGATCTACATCATGCGCCGCATGAGCAACGGTGGGGCCGGCAATGGCGGCGGAGGTGGCATTTTCTCCGTTGGCAAGTCCAAGGCCATGCTTTTCGACAAGAACCAGTCGGACCGCGTGACGTTCAACGACGTTGCGGGCCAGCGCGAGGCCAAGACCGAGATTGAAGAAATTGTGGAGTTCCTCAAGAACCCCAAACGCTATACCAACCTGGGCGGCAAAATCCCCAAGGGCGCACTGCTGGTTGGCCCTCCCGGAACCGGTAAGACCCTGCTGGCCAAGGCTGTTGCAGGCGAGGCCGATGTGCCTTTCTTCTCGATGAGCGGTAGCGATTTCGTGGAAATGTTCGTTGGCGTGGGTGCTTCGCGTGTCCGCGACCTCTTCCGCCAGGCCAAGGAAAAGGCTCCCTGCATTGTGTTTATCGACGAAATCGACGCCGTTGGCCGCGCCCGTGGCCGCAATGCCGGCATGGGCTCCAACGACGAGCGCGAGAATACCCTCAACCAGCTTCTGACCGAGATGGACGGCTTCGGCACCAACAGCGGCGTAATCATCCTGGCCGCCACCAACCGCGCCGACATCCTCGACAAGGCGCTGATGCGCGCCGGCCGTTTTGACCGCCAGATTTACGTTGACCTGCCCGACCTGCCCGACCGTGTGGAGATTTTCAAGGTACACCTGCGTAAAATCAAGACTGCTCCTGACCTGGACATCGAGCTGCTGGCTCGCCAGACTCCCGGTTTCTCCGGCGCCGACATTGCCAATGTCTGCAACGAGGCCGCCCTTATCGCCGCCCGCTACAACAAGGACGAGGTGACTAAGGAGGATTTCAACGCCGCGGTTGACCGTATTATCGGCGGTCTGGAGAAAAAGAACAAAATCCTCACCGAGGACGAGAAAAAATCCATCGCCGTTCACGAGGCCGGCCACGCAACCGTGTCGTGGCACCTTCGCTACGGCAATCCGCTTGTCAAGGTCACCATCGTGCCCCGCGGCAAGGCCCTGGGTGCTGCATGGTACCTGCCCGAGGAACGCCAGATTGTGCCCTCGCAGGCAATCCTCGACGACATTTGCTCGCTGCTGGGCGGTCGCGCTGCCGAGGAGCTCTACACCGGCCATATTTCCACCGGCGCTGCCAACGACCTTGAGCGTGTCACCAAGCAGGCCTATGCCATGATATTATATTATGGTATGAGCGACCGCCTGCCCAACCTGAGCTACTACGACTCCACCGGCCAGGACAGCCCCTTCACCAAGCCTTACAGCAACGAGCGCGCACAGATTATCGACGAGGAAGTCACCCGCATAGTGGCCGAGCAGTACGAGCGTGCAAAGAGCATCCTGCGCGAGCACACCGACGGCCACCACAAACTGGCCGAAACCCTCATGAGCCGCGAAGTGATTTACACCGAGGATGTTGAGCGTATTTTCGGCCCGCGACAGTGGACCTCGCGCACCGACGAGCTCTTCGGACACAAATCCATCAGCGGCGCCCCCACCCCTCCCCCCATCGAGGACGTCGAACCCACTGACGTAACACCCGACGCCGAGAAAGAAGAGAAATCTAAGGAAGCATAGTCCTCGGTCACCATAAACAAATATGTAGGGACGTGCCTTTGGCACGTAGGCTTGATTATCAAATAGTTGGGTCCTACGAGCTAAAGGCGCGTCCTGCATATGGTATATCGTATGTGATTTTTTTGTATCTTTGTAAGTTAAAAGCATTGTTTTATGGATTTTACTCTCCACTCTCAATATAAGCCTACGGGCGACCAGCCTCAGGCTATCCGGCAACTTGCCGAGGGCGTGAGGCAGGGCCTGGACAGTCAGACTCTGCTCGGCGTGACCGGCTCGGGCAAGACTTTCACCATGGCCAACGTGATTCAGGAGGTGAAGAAACCCACCCAGATTCAAAGTCAGCTCGAGTGCTTCAGGCACACCGGAGGTTTCTCCGAGAATATGACCACCGAGCGGCTTGAGGCACGCAAGGCTCAGGCATCCGAGGAAGGCGCTCCCATTTGCCCCGTTTGCGGGAAGCCTATGCTGAAAAGAATGCAGAAGCGCGGGCAGATGCAAGGGCGCGAATTCTGGGGCTGCAGCGATTACCCAAATTGCAAAGGCACCAGAAATATGAATTAGGATTAACCAGGTTTAATCGGGATTAATCAGGCTTAACCGTGATTTATCTCGATTAACCGTATTAAATAACAACATGGATTTTACTCTCCACTCTCAATATAAGCCTACGGGCGACCAGCCTCAGGCTATCCGGCAGCTTGCCGAGGGCGTGAGGCAGGGCCTGGACAGTCAGACTCTGCTCGGCGTGACCGGTTCGGGCAAGACTTTCACCATGGCCAACGTGATTCAGGAGGTGAAGAAACCTACCCTGATTCTGAGCCACAACAAGACCCTTGCGGCGCAGCTCTACAGCGAATTCAAGCAGTTCTTCCCCGAGAACGCCGTGCAGTATTTCGTGTCGTACTACGACTACTATCAGCCGGAGGCCTACATCCCGTCGGTGGATAAATATATTGAAAAGGACCTGATGGTCAACGACGAAATAGAGCGTCTGCGCCTCGCCACAGTGTCGGCACTGCTATCGGGCCGCCGCGACGTGGTGGTGGTTTCGTCCGTTTCGTGCCTCTACGGTATGGGCAACCCCAACGATTTCCACGAAAATGTGGTGAGCGTGAAGAAGGGCCAGCGCATAACCCGCAACGACCTGCTCCGAAAACTCGTGAATGCTCTCTACAGCCGCAATGAGAATGAATTTCCGCGCGGCACCTTCCGCGTGAAGGGCGACACGGTGGACATCCGCCTGGCCTACGAGGACATCGTGGTTCGTGTGGTGTTCTGGGGTGACGAAATCGAGCAGGTGGTGACCTTTCACCCTGACACCAACGCACACCTGGGCACTCACGACAGTTTCAACATCTACCCGGCCAACCTGTTTGTCACCTCGCCTATCCGCCAGGCAGCAGCTGTGGCGCAGATTCAGTTGGACCTCGGCAAGCAGATTGAATTTTTCAATACCCAGGGCCAGGAGTTCGAGGCCCAGCGCATCGAGGAGCGTGTGACCTACGACGTGGAGATGATTAAGGAGCTCGGCTACTGCCCCGGCATCGAGAACTACTCGCGCTACTTCGACGGTCGCCGCGAGGGCGAGCGACCCTTCTGTCTGCTGGACTATTTCCCGAAGGACTTCCTGACGATTATCGACGAGAGCCATGTGACAGTGCCCCAGGTGCGTGCAATGTTTGGCGGTGACCGCTCCCGCAAGCAGAATCTGGTGGACTACGGCTTCCGCCTGCCTGCGGCGCTGGACAACCGCCCGCTCAAGTTCGAGGAATTTGAGGCTATGACCGGCCAGGTGATATATGTGAGCGCCACGCCCGCCGACTACGAGCTGGAGCGCTGCGACGGCGTTGTCGTCGAGCAGGTTATCCGCCCGACCGGATTGCTCGACCCCCGCATTTCGCTGCGCCCGTCGGCCAACCAGATCGACGACCTGATGGAAGAAATCCAGCTGCGCATCGAACGCGACGAGCGCACCCTGGTCACCACGCTCACCAAGCGCATGGCCGAGGAGCTCAACGACTACTTCCTGAAAATGAAAATCAAGACGGCATATATCCACTCCGACGTTGACACCCTTGACCGCATCAAGATTCTGGACGGTCTCCGCGCCGGCGAGTATGATGTGCTGATTGGCGTGAACCTGCTCCGCGAGGGCCTTGACCTTCCCGAGGTATCGCTGGTGGCTATTCTGGATGCCGACAAGGAGGGTTTCCTGCGCAGTCACCGCTCGCTCACCCAGACCGTGGGCCGTGCTGCACGTAACCTCAACGGCGAGGTGATAATGTATGCCGACAAGATTACGGACTCCATGCAGCAGACCATGGACGAAACCGAGCGCCGCCGCAGCATCCAGCTGGCCTACAACGAGGAGCACGGCATCACGCCGCAGGCCATCGTGAAGGCCCGCAACATGATTGTGGGCCTCGAAAGCGAGGATGTGGACATGGACGCTCAGTCCTACTCGCCCAAGCGCCAGACCAATGCCAAGGACAAGCGCGAACGCCGCGAGCGCAAGCCTGCCCAGGCGCCGTCGCTGCCTTATGCACAGGAATTCTCCACCAGCGTCGACATTGCCGCCGACCCGGTGGTGCAGTATATGAACCCCGACGAACTGCAGCGCTCAATCAACCGCATGCGCGGCGAGATGGTGAAAGCCGCCAAGGACATGGAGTTCATTCTCGCCGCCAAACTGCGCGATGAAATCATCCAGATGGAACTACGCCTGGAAAAACTCAAAAAGGAGGCGTGATGGAAAAAGAGCTTAAGGAAATTGACTACTCGGCCCTGAGGCCCACCGACTGGTTGCCCACTTCGGTCAAGGAAATGAAAGCCATGGGCTGGGACAGCGTGGATGTGGTGCTCTTTTCGGGTGACGCCTACGTAGATCATCCGGCATTCGGTGCGGCGGTAATCGGCCGTACGCTCCAGGCCGCCGGCTATCGCGTGGCAATAGTGCCGCAACCCAACTGGCAGGACGATTTGCGCGACTTCCGCAAATTCGGCGCCCCGCGTCTGTTCTTCGGCATATCGCCCGGAGCCATGGATTCCATGGTCAACCACTACACGGCCGCTCGCCGCCGCCGCTCCGACGATGCCTACACTCCCGGTGCCCGCCACGGCGCCCGGCCCGACTACCCGACGATTGTCTACTCGCAGATTCTCCGCGAGCTGTTCCCGGACACTCCGATTGTGGTGGGCGGCATCGAGGCATCGCTCCGCCGCCTGGCGCACTACGACTACTGGCAGGACCGCCTGCGTCCGTCGATTCTGGTTGATTCCAAGGCCGATATGCTAATGTACGGCATGGGTGAGCGCAGCATCCTGCGTCTGGCCCAGCGCCTCGACTCGGGCGAGAAGATTGCCGACATCACCGACCTGGAGCAGACCGTGGTTCTGCGTCCGCGCAGCGAAATGCCAGCCGCTGATGCCGATAATATTATCCTGACTTCATTCGAGGACTGCCTGACCGATAAGAAGGCCCATGCAGCCAACTTCAAGCACATCGAGCAGCAGAGCAACCGCTACGACGGCGGTGCCATCATCTGGCAGCCCACTGGCAACATCGTGGTGCGTGCCAATCCCATGCTCCCGGCCATGACGCAGGGCGAAATCGACGCTGCGTTTGACCTCCCCTACACCCGCCTTCCCCATCCGCGCTACCGCGGCAAGACCATCCCGGCCTACGAGATGATTCGCCACTCGGTGAACCTGCACCGTGGTTGTTTCGGGGGCTGCGCGTTCTGCACCATCTCGGCCCATCAGGGCAAATTCATCGCCTCGCGCTCGGCTGAGTCCATCATGCGCGAGGCACGCCAGGTGACACGCATGCCCGATTTCAAGGGTTATATCTCGGACCTCGGCGGCCCGTCGGCCAATATGTACGCCATGGGAGGCAAGGACCGCGAAGTGTGCAAAAAATGCCTGCGCCCCTCGTGCCTGCATCCCTCGCCGTGCAAAAATCTGAACACTGACCACCGCCCGCTGCTCGACATCTACCACCGTGTGGACGCACTGCCCGGTGTGAAGAAAAGTTTCATCGGTTCCGGCGTGCGCTATGACCTATCCATGCACCGCACCGGCAACCCCGATGTGGACCGCGCGAATGCCCGCTACAACGAGGAACTGATTACCGACCACGTGAGCGGCCGCCTGAAAGTGGCACCCGAGCATACGTCCGACGCCGTGCTCTCGGTGATGCGCAAGCCATCGTTCAGCCTGTTTCACGAGTTCAAGCAGCTGTTCGACCGCATCAACACGCGCTCGGGCATGCGCCAGCAGCTCATTCCTTACTTCATTTCGTCGCACCCCGGATGCCGGGCCGAGGACATGGCCATGCTTGCCGCCGAAACCAAGGACTTGAATTTTCATCTGGAACAGGTGCAGGACTTCACACCCACACCCATGACCCTGGCCACGGAAATCTACTACACCGGCTACCACCCCTATACCGGCGAGAAGGTCTACACAGCTACCACGCCCGAGGCCAAGCAGGAGCAGCGCAAATTCTTCTTCTGGTACGACCCCGAATATCGCCGCGACATCACCCAGACCCTCCGTCGCATCGGCCGGCCGGACCTCATCAACAAACTCTTCGGCTCCGCCCCTCCCCATCGCACCAGCAAACCCTTCCGCAAACGCTGAGGCGGTATGAAAATAATCCCGCGGCGACCGGCCCTCGTTGAGAGAGAGCATGGTCGTCGCGGGATTTTTTGTATGTTGATTTTTAGCGGACGGCTACTTTGGTGGTGTGGCCGTCGAGGGTCACGAGGTAGATGCCGGCCGGAACGGTTATGCGCTGTGCAGTGGCGTCGGTGGTGATTACACGGCCCGCAAGGTCGCTCACCTGCAGGGCTGTGCACACTCCTGCAATGGTGATAGTGCCCGTGCCTCCGATGGCTGTGGCACCGGACGGACGGTCGATAACGGCGGTGCCGGTGGTGCTTTCGGAGGTGAAGATGGCATAGGAGCCAGCGGGCACCTGTACGCTCAGGCTGTTACCGGTGCCGGTGAGCACGGGTTCGAAGCCGGGCGATGCCCAGGCCAGCTGGTAGCTGTCCGGGGTGATGATGGTGGAGCTGGCGTTGACTGTTTTAGCCGCGCCGCTCACGGCGGGGTTGATGAACACGATGATTTCCTTGTCATCGGTGGCCAGGCGCATGCTGCGCATCACCGAGAATTTGGATTTAAGACTCGGAGCCGAGAAGATGGCGTCGCGGCCGAAAAGTTCGGGGTTACGCATGCGCAGTTGGATAGCCGCGCGGTAGGTGTCGTGCAGATAAGCACGGTCGGGGTCGTTGAGCATGGTCCAGTCCACCATCTTGGGGGCGGTGTTGTTGCTGTCGTCCTCGTTCTTGGCGTTCTGCTGGTCGCCCAGTTCGCCGAACATCCACACCATTTTCGGGCCGGGAGTCATCAGCATCTGCACTGCCAGGGTGCCCAGGCGGCTGCACATGGTGCCAAGGTCGGTCTTGATGGCTCCGTTGCCCCACATGCCGCACTTGTAGCCCACGCGCTGCTCGTCGTGACTTTCGGCGTAGCTCACCGTGGAGCCCCAGGGGCGGGCGCCGTCGGCTGTGGCCAGGAAGCGGCTCAAGTCGTTATCGCCGTCGTCCCATCCCATGGCAAACTGGCAGGAAGTCCAGTTCACGTTGGCCCACTGCAGCTGGCCGTCGTTGCCCAGCTCAATTTCTTCCTTGGCACCGGCCAGATCCTCGTTGATATGTATGCCCTTGGGCTTCACGGAGGTAATCACACTGTGGAGGCGCTTCATGCGGTCCACACGGCTCTGGTTGTAGGCCTCGGTGCCGTTTTTGTAGCTGCTGTTGTCGCCCAGACCTTTCACCAGGTCGAAGCGGAAGCCGTCCACATTGTAGGCTGTCAGCCAGTAGCGCAGGGCATCCGTCCACTGCTGCTGCACCAGTGCGTTGTCCTGGTTCCAGTCGTTGAGCACACTGTAGTCATGCGGCGCGGTCTGATTGTAGAAAGGATTGGAGGCAATGGGGTAGAGCTGATACCAGGGATGCAGGCCGTCGCTCTGGTTGAACACGATATCGAGAATCACGGCTATGCCTTCGCGGTGGCAGGCCTCGATGAAGTCCTTGTAGTCCGTGGGCGAGCCGTAGGACTTGTCGGGGGCAAAGTAGAAATTGGTGTTGTAGCCCCACGAGTTTGTGCCGTTGAACTCCATGATGGGCATCAGCTCCACGGCGTTGAAACCGAGGTCCTTGATGTAGGGAATCTTATCGATGGCGGCGCGCACGGTGCCCACTCCGCCTGCCAGGCCATCCTCCACGCCCGTAAAATCGCGGAACAGCATTTCGTAGATTACCAGATTGTCGTGGTCGGGAATTTCGAAGGGGCTGAAAGTGTAGTCATCGATGTCGCCGCGGTATACACCCATCATCACATTGCTGAAGCGGTCGTAGGGGTACAGCGGACGGTCGGGCCACACCTCGGGGCGTTCGTACTTGTCGCTCCAGCAGTCCAGAATCAGGTGTGCGTAGGGGTCGGCCACGTTGTAGGTATCGTCCACACAGTAGTAGTAGGGGTACCACACATCATCCTTGAGCCCCGACACGGTTGTCCAGAAGTAGCGGTTGCCCTCGTAGTCCTGATACTTCATCAGGCTTTCCTCGGAGTACATGTAATCGTTCCACGCACCGATGAGCATGGCGGTGGTCTTGCCCGGGGCAGCCAGGCAGAAAGTTACGGTGCCGTCGTCGTTGCGCACTGTGCCCATCACCGGTGTGCCGCCGGGATAGTCCTGCGCGGGCGAAGGCTGCGAGTAGTTCATCTGCAAAGTCTGCTCCAGCACCGCGGAGCCTTTCGTGGCAGTGGCCACGATGTTGTAGATGCCGCGGGTGGTGAAATCGTAGGTCGCCGAGAGCTCCGTGGCATTGCTCTTCTCGGCCACCTTTGTGCCGTTCACGCTGATCACGAGGTCAGCCGCCTGGGTGGTCTGAAGCACGTAGGTCACCTTGGTGTCGGCGTTGATGGTCGTGCCCTCGAAATCCTGGGTGAAATCCATGGCGAATCCCTCGGGCACAACGTCGAGTGTTATATCGCCGCCGTCGGCCGTCTTGCACTCACGTTTGCCGTCGGCCGTGCGGAACACCATCACCAGCTTCTCCACCTTCACATTGCTGTCAGTGATGCCGAAGTAGGCGCGGATATCGCCGATTGCCAGCGTGTAGGTGTTGGCATCCACCTTGGTCAGGCGGTTTTTGTCCGTATTGGCCGCCTGGTCGTTGCCGCTCGTAGGCCAGGGTGTCACCACATACTGCCAGTCGCCGGTCGATGTGCTCTTGTTGGTGAGCACACCGATGTGAGCGTACACCGCCGAAGCGTCCGACAGGTTATACAAGCCCTTGTTGGAAAGCGACGAAGCGGCGTTGAACGTAAGCACAACTCCGGTGGACGACTCCTGGAGCGGGGCCGGACTCGACGTGACAATCTGCGCCACCGCCGGCACAACAGCCGCCAGCACATAGGCCAAAAAAGCTAAGTAGAAATTTTTCATTGATACAAAGAAATAAGATTAAGTATGATATCGCCCTGCAAAGATAATGCAAAAAAGCCGAACAGCGCACGCCATCAGGCATAAAAAATCGCCTGTAAGCCCATGATAGTAGGCATGATTAGCCGCAAAGCGGCGAAATAATTCCCAGCTGCGGGTGTCAGCCCGCAGTTATCGCCACCACACATCAGAGCGCCGGAGGTGCGATACATCGATGGAGAGGTGCCGCTACATTGATATAATCAAAAATTGGATGGTTAAGAACATGAGAACTCAACTGGAATAATAGTTTGCGTACCTCAATAATTTTTGTAACTTTGCATCTGTAATACCCCTGAAGTTATGGAGATTGATTTAAACTACATACAGAATTTGACGGAAAACAAAGAGGGTCTTGAAGTGGAGTTCAAAGAATCCACCGGTCAACTTGACCGAGGGATGGAGGCCTTGTGTGGAATGCTCAATAGTAGTGGTGGTATTGTAATCTTCGGTATTAAGAATTCCGGGAAGATTGTAGGACAGGATATTGGTGACAAGACAACACGCATGATTGGCGAGGCCCTGCGTCGCTTCGAACCTTCGGTGGAAATACGGCAAAAGTACATCAAGCTGAATGATTCAGACAAACATCTGATTGTGTTTGAGGCGGAAGGGAATAATCCCGACAGACCATATTCATATGACGGCAGGCCGTATCAACGCCACGACAGTGTTACGTCTGTAATGCCGCACGATAAATATTCACGTATGATTATGCATCGTGGTGGCCTCAAATACAAGTGGGATAATTTGCCTAACGAACATCTGAAATTTGAGGACCTTGATGAAAGTCGCATTCACTGGACAATGCGGCAGGCTCTTGAGTTAGGACGTTTGAAAGATGGAGCATACACCCGCGACCCTATTGCTATTCTTGAAAAATTCAAGGTGCTTAGGAATGGGGTATACAACAATGCTGCAGCAGTACTCTTTGGAAAAGATTTCTTTTACTATCAAAACTGCATAATCCGGCTTGCACGTTTCCGCGGCAAGGACAAACGTGTATTTATCGACAATCAGCAGTTTGAGGGAAACATCTTCGATTTGCTTAACGAAGTCACCCCATTCTTCCTGAAGCATCTTTCTGTGACAAGCCGAATGGAAGGTATGTATCGTAAGGATGAACTGGAAGTGCCAATCACGGCCCTGCGTGAATGCTGTGCCAATGCCTTGGCTCATATGGATTGGAGAAAAACTGCGTCGGTTGGCGTAGCCATATATGATGATCGCATAGAGATTGAAAATGCGGGAATGCTTCCGGAGGACATACCGGCAAACAAACTTACGTACGGCTCACATATCCTTGACTCCCATACTTCGGAACCGCCCAACGAGACAATAGCCCGCGTGATGTATTACAGCGGTGTAATCGAACATTGGGGCAGAGGCCTGTCAATGATATTCGAAGACTGTGAACGCGCCGGGCTTCCACAACCGAAAGTTACCGATGAGGGAGGGGTGGTCCGGGTGACTTTTATGCGCCCTAATTTATCGGGTCATAAGAATGACACGATAAATGACACGATAAATGACACGATAAATGACACGATAAATGACACGATAAATGGCACGATAAACGATATTGAAAAATTGATATACAATCGTATTGTATCATCACCTGGCATCAGTGCTGTTGCGTTGGCAAATGAGTTTGGCAAGAGTGTACGTACTATTATGAGGGCACTGAAGCACTTGACTGACCTTAAAATTGTAGAATATCGAGGTTCCAAAAAGACCGGCGGCTATTTCAGTTTGTGATATTAGCCTTAGTTGCCGATTGGACATTTTTACACTGGAAATAGTCGAAAATCAGATTATTATTGTCAGCTGAGCAGTTGCTCGTAGATGGTGCGGAGGTGGTGGAGAACGGATGTGGGGAGGTGTGGGGTGGCGCGGCGGGTGCTTTCGGCGCCTTCTTTTCCAATCAGGTCGGGTTGGTCGATGTATTTTTTGATTGCGCGGTAGATTTGTTCGTGGTTGCCGGGCTCCACGAGTACGCCGTTGACGTCCGTTTCGACCACTTCGGGGATACCGCCCACAGGGGTGGCGATGATGGGGTGGCCGTAGCTCATGGCTTCGAGGATGGAGATAGGCAGGCCTTCGTTGTAGGAGGGCAGGATGAACACATCAGCGCGGTTGAGCAGTTCGATTTTCTTGTCGCCACCCACCCAGCCTTCGAATTTCACGATGTCCTCCAGGCCGTAGCGGCGGATGGTGTCGAGCAGTTCCTCCTCGTTGCGGTTGCCGCCGATGCTCAGCAGCAGGCGGCCGCCGAACTCGTCCTTGTGGTCGGCTATGGCATGGAGAATGTCGAATACGCCTTTGCGCGGACCTATCTCGCCCATGAACAGCAGGTGTAGGCGCCCGTCGGGCTGCTTCAGTTCGGGGCGCAGCACAGGGTAGGCTGTGATGTTGCGTAGCACCCGGATGCGGTCGGGCTCCACGCCGATGGATTCGAACCAGCGGCGCCACGACTCGGACAGCACCACCAGCACGTCGGCCCGGCGCAGTGTGCGCAGAATGGAGCGTTGCCGGCGCGGCGATGCCTCGGTGTAGAAATCCTTGAAGCGCGATGCGTGGATGTGTAGCACCACCTGGCGGCCCAGGACCTTGGCCAGATTGGTGAGGCGTGTCTTGCGCCAGAATGAGCCGTCGGCGGCGCTGTGCAGGTGCACGATTTTCACGCCGGGGTCGGTGGCCATGCGCAGGGCCATGCGGGCGTAGGATGTGGCGAACCACCATGCGCGCACGGGCAGCGAGGCCAGGCGGTAGGTGGGGTAGTACTGAAGCTTCTCGATGTAGGGCGCCCAATATTGCACCACGGCCGATATGCCGCCGGGATGATGGTGGCGGTAGTAGTTGCCGGCCATGAGCACACGCCGGCTGAGTTCGCGGGGCAGGACGGGTTCCATGTCAGTAGGCCAGGACGTTTTTGCGCGCGGCATCGATTTTCAGCAGGATGAACAGCAGGATGGTGAAGCCCCACAGCGATGAGCCGCCGTAGCTGAAGAAGGGCAAGGGGATGCCGATGACGGGGCACAGGCCGATGACCATGCCGATGTTGATGCAGAAGTGGAACATGAAATAGGAGGCCACGCAGTAGGCATAGACGCGCCCGAAAGTGGTGGGCTGGCGCTCGCCGATGCTGATTACGCGCAGAATGAGCGCAACAAACAGCGCACACACAATGAGCGAGCCTACGAAGCCCTCCTCCTCGCCGATGGTGCAAAAAATGAAGTCGGTGTGTTGCTCGGGCACGTATTTAAGTTTGGTCTGGGTGCCGTTGAGGAAGCCCTTGCCCATAAGGCCGCCCGAACCGATGGCGATTTTGGACTGGTTCACGTTGTAGCCGGCATTCCGGAGGTCCTCCACCATGCCCAGGGCCACCTGGATGCGCAGCTGCTGGTGTGGCTGGAGTTTGTCGAAAGCCGTGCCGACTGAAAAGAGGAACACCACGCCGAAGAGCGATGCAGCCACGGGCACGTAGAGCGATTTCCAGTGGTAGCGCAGGGCGGTGATGACGAGGTAGATGCACGCGATGACAATTTCGCCAATCATAATCGGCAGGCCGGGCAGCTCGATGCCGCAGAGGCCGAGGATGTACTCAATAAAGCCCGTGCCGGCGAACCAGAACAGCAGGTTGCGGGCCACCTCGAGGCGCCGAGCGTAGAGTGCCGCCAGACCGAGCATCACGAGCATGGTGATGGTGAGCACGGCAAACTGGCCGGTGGCCATACCGAATGTGATAGTGTCCGTAAACTTGATTCCCACCACGAAAATCACCACTGCGAAAAGCGCGGCGAAGAGCACCAGGCCGCTCATGCCCTCGCGGTAGAGCACGAAGAAGAGGGCCATGAATGTGAGGGCCGAGCCGGTTTCGTTCTGCAGTAGAATCAGGATGATGGGCATGAAAATCAGGCCGAGGGCCTTGACGTAGTTGCTCGGCTTGGCGTTCAGGTCGAAATGATAGGTACTGAACAGTTTGGCCAGCGCCAGGGCTGTGGTACACTTGGCGAACTCGGCCGGCTGCAAGCTCATCGGGCCCAGCGAAATCCATGAGTGCGAACCCTTGATGTCGTGGGCGATGAATGGCGTTATGGCCAACAGTACCAGCAGCACTATGTACATTGGGAAGGCATAGGCTTCGTAGAGGCGTGCGTCAATCAGCAGGATGACAAGGCCCACCATGAAGGACAGCAGAATCCAGCGCAGCTGCTTGCCCGAAAACTCGGTGTAGGCGAGCATCGAGGCGTTGTCGAAATCATAGCTGGCGGCATAGATGCTCACCATGCCGGCGAACACCATGATGATGTATATGATTATCGTGGGCCAGTCGAGGCTTTTGAAAGTCGACGTGGGGTCATTTCTTCGTGGGAGCGGCATAGGCTACATGAGTGTTGAGCATGGCATCCTCGAGGTATTTGCGCTCGGGACCGATGCTGCCTTTAAGATATTTTTCCATAACGAGGCTGCCGATGGGCACACCGAAGGTGGCACCCCAGCCGCCGTTTTCCACATACACGGCCACGGCAATCTTGGGTTCGTGGTAGGGCGCGAAGCCCATGAAAGCGGAGTGGTCCTTGCCGTGCGGGTTCTGGGCGGTACCGGTTTTGCCACACACCTCGATGCCGGAAATGTTGGCCTTGGTGCACGTGCCGCCCAGCACAGCCATGCGCATGCCTTCGGCCACGGCCTCGTAGTGCTCGGAGCGCACGGTGGGATAGCGGCGGTCCAGCATGCCGTCGGGCATCACGGTGTCCTGGATTTCCTTCACCACGTGGGGGGTGATGAACCATCCGCGGTTGGCGATGGTGGCACCGAGGTTGGCTATCTGCAGCGGCGTAGCCAGAATTTCGCCCTGACCGATGGAGACGGATATGATGGTGTTGGCGCTCCAGCGGCCCTCGCGGTAGAATTTGTCGTAGAACTTGGCGTTGGGGATGAAGCCGCGGCTTTCGCCGGGGAGGTCCACGCCCAGCTTGTAGCCGTAGCCCATGCTCACCAGGTGGTTTTTCCACACCTCGAAAGCCTTGGCCGAGGAGCCGTACTTGCTCCGGCGGTCAATCATGGCCTTGAAACCCCAGCAGAAGAAGGCGTTGCACGAGGTCTGCAGGGCCGGTTTGAGCGGCAGGGGCGAGTAGTGGCCGTGGCAACCCACGCGCAGGCCACCGTTGATGTAGCCGTGGGAGCAGGGGTAGGCCGTGGTGAGGTCGATGATATTTTCTTCCAGGAAAATCAGGCCCTGCGTGGGCTTGAAGGTTGAGCCGGGAGGGTAGGCGCCCATCAGTGCGCGGTCAAACAGCGGCCAGGATTCATCCTGCACCAGCTTGGCGTAGTTCTCGCCGCGCTGTCGGCCCACAAGCAGTGTGGGGTCGTAGTTGGGCATGGACACCATGCACAGGATTTCGCCGGTGGAGGGCTCAATGGCTACAACAGCTCCGCGCTTGCCCACCATGAGGCTCTCGGCATACTGTTGCAGCTTGATGTCGAGGCTCAGGCGCAGGTCGCGGCCCGAGATAGGTTCAAGGTCGTTGGCTCCGTCCTCGTAGCGGCCCTGGATGCGGCCGCGGGCGTCACGGATGAGGATTTCCACACCTTTTTCGCCGCGCAGATACTGCTCGTAGCTTTTTTCGATGCCGAGGTCGCCGGTGTAGTCGCCGGGAGCATAGTAATCGTCGCGCTCAATGTCGGCCTTGGACACCTCGCGGATGTTGCCGAGCACATTGGCCGCCGTGGGCTGCTTGTATTGGCGCAGGATGCGTTTCTGGATGAAGAAACCGGGGAAGCGGTAGAGCTTTTCCTGGAGGCGGCCGTAGTCCTGCGCCGAGAGCTGCGACATGAGTCGCTGCGGGGTGTAGGACGAGTAGCCGGCGCTCGCTTTCATGTCGGCAATTCGTTTTTCGAAACTCTCCTTGGTGATGTTGAGCGTCTGGCAGAAATCAAGGGTGTCGAAAGGCTGCACGTCGCGCGGAATGAGCATAACGTCGTAGGCCGGCTGGTTGAACACCACCAGCTCGCCGTTGCGGTCGTAGATGAGTCCGCGCGAGGGATATATGGTTTTCTTGAGAAAAGCGTTGGAGTCGGCGGAGCGCTTGTACTTCTCGTCGTTGAGCTGGAGGTCGAACAGGCGCACGAGGAAAATGCAGGCTATCAGCACAATGAAGCCGCCGATAATGTATTTTCTTTTCTCGTAGTTATAATTCTTTCTCAATGTGGGGATTGCGGATTATTGAATGCTCGGGAATCCTGAGGTGTTCAGCTGGCGCGGTTGCGCAGCGTGAAGCAGTCCAGAGCGTAGAGGAGAATAAAAGTATAGACAGTGGAGGCCGCTATGCGGAGTACAAGCAGGCGGAAGTTGAAAAACTGGAAGGCCTCGATGGTGAACACCAGCGCGCAATAAATCAGGGCCATGGTGACCATGAATTTCATGTAGGCGGCGTGGCCCATGTTGCGCGAGGAGGGCGAGCGGCCCGCCAGGTCATCGTCGGTGGACACGTAGAGGTGGAAAATGGGCTTGCGTGCGAATGCCAGCAGGGTGCAGCTCAGGGCGTTCACTCCCGGAGTGTCGCAGAAAATGTCCACACCAAGCCCGGCCAGGAAACCGAGGGTGGTTGAGATGTTGGTGCCCAGGGTGATGGGCAGCATGATGATGAGGTAGATGAACACCACGGGCACCGCCACATCAAACAGGATGAGGTGGTTGAAGATGATGGCCTGCGCCGGAATCAGGAGCAGGAATGCAATCAGGTATCTTATAGCGAACTTTGTCATCGTCAGTTGCCGAAGGGTGTCTTTTTGGAATCATTTTCCTCGCCTGCGGTCAGGGCTTCGAGCTCCTCGGCCTGGGTGTTGATCACCACCTGTACGTTGCTTAGGGTGGTGAAGTCGGCCAGCAGGCGCACGCGCAGGGTGAAGAAATTCTGGGTCTTGTCCGTTTCGTTATCAAGCACAATGCCCACAGGCAGACCCTCGGGGAACACGGCGGAGTAGCCGCTGGTCACGATCGTATCGCCGATGTTGAACACCGTGTGGCGCGGGAGCTCCTCGAGCAGTGCTTCGGTGGGATTTTCGCCGTCCCACACCAGCGAACCGAAATATTCGGTGCGCTTCAGCTTGCAGCTGAGGCGGAAGTGGGGGTTGAGCAGCGATATCACACGCGCGCTCGACGGCCCTACATTGCTCACGATGCCGACCACACCGTTGCGGTCAATCACACCCAGCTCGGGACGGATGCCGTCGGAGCTGCCTTTGTTGATGGTGAGGTAGTTGAAGGGATGAGCGATGGAGTTGTTGATTACGTGTGCCACGATGAACTCAAAGTGGCGCATGCCCGGCTCCACGCGCATGGTGTCCGTGAACTGGGCCTCGCTCAAGAGGTCGATGGTTTCTTCCAGCTGCGCAATCTGAGCCTGCAGTTCGGCGTTGCGGCGGTTGAGGTCGTCGTTGATTTCGTGCAGGTTGAAGTACGAAGTCACGTTATTGGCGCCTTTGTAGACCGTGGAGGCCATGCGTCCGGCCGACGTGAGATAGACGTGCTGGTTGTAGGGGTTACTGCCCAAAAGCAGCCAGAGGCTTATCGCCACAAAAAATGTGACGATAAACCACTTGCTGTTGCGTACGATGAAACCAAATAGTTCGTTCACGAATCCTTATCGAATGAGGAACGAGAAGCGATGGATGTTCTTGAGAGCTACGCCTGTACCCTTTGCCACACACAGCAGGGGGTCCTCGGCGATATGGAACTGGATGCCGATTTTGTCGATAAGACGCTTATCCAGGCCGCGGAGCATTGCTCCGCCACCGGCCAGCCAGATACCGTTGCGCACGATGTCGGCGTAGAGCTCGGGCGGGGTCTGCTCAAGAGCGCTGAGCACAGCTGCCTCGATTTTGGAGATGGTCTTTTCGATGCAGTGGCAGATTTCCTGATAGCTCACGGGCACCTCCAGGGGCAGGGCGGTCATCAGGTTGGGGCCGTGCACCACGTAGTCCTCCGGCGGATTTTCAAGCTCGGTGAGGGCCGAACCCACGTGCATCTTGATCTGCTCGGCGGTGCGGACACCCACCTTAATATTATGCGCGCGACGCATGTGGTTGAGGATATCGTCGGTGAGGTCGTCGCCGGCAATCTGAATACTCTTGTTGCTCACGATGCCGCCCAGCGAGATAACGGCGATTTCGGTGGTACCACCGCCGATGTCCACAATCATGTTGCCCTGGGGGGCTTCAACGTCCAGGCCGATACCGAGGGCGGCGGCCATAGGCTCGTGAATCATGTAGACGTCGCGGCCATCGGCGTGCTCAGACGAGTCGCGCACGGCGCGCACCTCGACTTCGGTCGAACCCGAGGGGATGCCTACCACCATGCGCAGCGAGGGGGAGAACCAGCTGTTTTTGGTGGCTGCCTTCTTCACCAGGCCGCGAATCATGAGCTCGGCGGCGTTGAAGTCGGCAATCACACCCTTGCGCAGGGGGCGCACGGTGCGGATGCCGGGGTGGCCCTTGCCCTCCATCTGGTGGGCTTCCTTGCCTACGGCAATGAGCTTGTCGGTGCGGTTATCCAGCGCGACGATGGACGGCTCGTTGATTACGATTTTGTCGTTATGGATGATAATCGTATTGGCTGTGCCAAGGTCGATTGCAATTTCTTTTGTGAGTGAGAAAAGTCTCATTAGTTATATTGGGGGAGAAGTATTAGTGACGGAAGTGGCGGAAGCCGGTCATAACCATTGTCATGCCGTTGTTCTTGCAGTATTCCACCGAGTCGGTGTCGCGGATGGAACCGCCGGGCTGAATCACTGCGTTGACACCTGCGGTGTGGGCAATTTCCACACAGTCGGCGAAGGGGAAGAAGGCATCGGAAGCCATCACGGCACCGTCAAGGCTGAAGCCGAAGGAGTTGGCTTTTTCGATGGCATGCTTCAGAGCGTCCACGCGCGAGGTCTGTCCTACGCCCGATGCCAGCAGCTGGCCGTTGCGGGCAAGCACAATGGCGTTGCTCTTGGAGTGCTTCACGATTTTGTTGGCGAAGAGCATGTCGGCAACCAGTTCGGCCGAGGGTTCCTCACCGGCAACCAGCTTGAGGTCGTCCGGAGTTTCAACCTTGTTGTCGGCCTGCTGCACGAGCATGCCTCCCAGGATGGTGCGCATCTTCACGAGGGCCTGGTCGAAGTTCTTGCGCTTCAGGATGATGCGGTTCTTCTTCTGCATCAGGATTGCAAGAGCATCCTCGGAGTACTCGGGAGCGATAATCACCTCGAAGAAAATTTTGCCGATTTCGGCAGCGGCGTTAGCTTCGATTTTGCCGTTGGCAATGATAACTCCGCCGAAAGCCGACACAGGGTCGCCGGCCAGAGCGTCGGTCCAAGCTTCGGCAATGGTTTCGCGTGTGGCCAGGCCACAGGCGTTGTTGTGCTTGAGGATGGCCACGGTGGGGGCTTCGAATTCGTCAATCAGCGCAACGGCAGCGTCGATGTCCAGGAGGTTGTTGTAGGAAATTTCCTTGCCGTGGAGCTGGTCGAAAATCTTGTCGAAGTCGCCGTAGTAGCGCGCTTCCTGGTGGGGGTTCTCACCGTAGCGGAGGTCCTTGGCGCCGTCGATGGCCACACGGAGCTCGGCCGTGGAGGGAGTGGTGGATGCGAACCAGTTGAAGATGGCCGAATCGTAGCCGGAGCTTACGGCGAATGCCTCGGCTGCCAGGTAGCGGCGCTCGGCTTCGGTGGACGATGCGCCGTGGCTGTCAAGCATGCCCTGAAGCACGCCGTACTGGCGGTTGGATGCCACGATTACGGTGTCGGCAAAGTTCTTGGCGGCAGCGCGGATGAGCGAGATACCGCCTATGTCGATTTTCTCGATGATGTCCTGCTGCGAGGCACCGGAAGCAACAGTGGCCTCGAAGGGGTAGAGGTCAACGATAACCAGGTCGATAGCAGGGATTTCATATTCTTTCATTTCAGCCAGGTCGCCTTCGTTGGCACGGCGGGCAAGGATGCCGCCGAACACCTTGGGGTGGAGGGTCTTGACGCGGCCGCCCAGGATGGAGGGATAGCCGGTGAGGTCCTCGACTGCCTTGCAGGGGATGCCGAGGCTTTCGATGAATTTGCGTGAGCCGCCGGTGGAGAGGAGTTCTACACCTTCGGCGTGGAGTTTGCGTACTATAGAGTCGATTCCGTCCTTGTTGAAGACGGAGATGAGAGCTGTGCGGATGGGCTTGAGTGTTGACATTGTAGTAATGTTTGTACTATTGGTGTGCAAAAGTACAAAAAATCCGTGTAATAATCATGCTTAACCACCTATTAAATTGGGTTCATATTCGAAATAAATGCAAAAAAGTTCCGCGCTCACCCGGCAAGGGCGAGTGCGGAACTGAATTTATGCGGAAATAATGATTATTTCATGCTTATTTCACCACGTAGACCTCGGCACGGCGGTCCTGGGCGTTGTTGGCATAGGCGTGTGTGGGGCCCATGCCTTTGACGGTAATCTGCGACGCAGGCACACCGTGAGCCTCGAGATAGGCGGCGATGGCTTTGGCGCGTTTCTCGCTCAGGCGGCGGTTGCAGGCCGGGCTGCCGCTCTCGTCGGTGTAGGCGCGGACATCCAGCTTGGAGCCGTTGCGGCTTGCCTGCTCGGCAAGGGCGGTAAGCTCGGTGTTTTCAGGCACGCCAGCCTGGCCGTAGTTGAACAGATAAACCAGTGGCTGGTCGGAAACCTTAACCACGGTCGGAGCCTGGGCGGTTGCAACAGGCACGGCAATGGTTTGTGCCACAGGCACCTGAGCCACAGGGCGCACTGCGGCGATGCCGCTGCCACCGGTTGTGGTGTAGTCAAGACCATAGAGGGCGAACGGTGTGGGCAGGCCCATGTCGCTGTTCTTGTTCTGCGCTGCCTGGTAGGATATTACATCCTGGGGCAGTGACTGGTCGCGTCCCTCGCCGTCGCACCACACCCAGCATCCCAGGCCGAAAGCCAGGCCCAGGAGCACGGCAGCTCCCACGGCAATGCCTTTGGGGGTTGAATCGGTGTTGGCAGTCACGGGCGGTACGTCGTCGGCCACGGGTGCTCCGCCATCAATTGCGGGGTCGTAGGCGCGAAGTTCTTCAGGCTCTTTGTAGGCCTTGATTTCCTTGAATTCAGGGTCCTTCCTGATTGGGGATTTGTCATCAGTAGTTGCCATAATAGTTGAATTTTGGTAAGTGAAACGTTCTCGTTTCATATTCAACGTTATGGCAGCCGCATGAGTTTGTGTTTATGTGTTAAATAAGCACAAACTCAATTGTTAAAGTCGTGAAAAATAGCAGGCGTCGCCGTAGCTCAGGAAGCGGTAACCGGCGCCGAGGGCATGGTCGTAGAGCGTGCGCCAGGTGTCGCCGATAAATGCCGAAACCAGCAGCAGCAGGGTGGAACGGGGCTGGTGGAAATTGGTGATGAGGCCGTCGACAATCCGGTAGGTGTAGCCCGGAGCGATGATGATGCGGGTGCGGCCCACGAGCACACTCTCGGCCTGCGCGTCCAGATGGTTCACGATAGCGCGCAACGCTTCGGCAGCTGTCAGTTCGGCATGGCCTTCGTAGGGCGACCATTGGGGCAGCTCGCCCGTCCAGCGGCCTTCGTGCATCAGGCATCCGATGTGGTAGAGGCTTTCGAGGGTACGCACCGAGGTTGTGCCCACCGCCACCACAGGACGGCGCCCGACGGTGTCGGCCAGTTCGGCGATGAAGTCGCGGCTCACGGCAATGAACTCGCTGTGCATGTCGTGCTCGCCGATGTTGTCGCTCTTCACGGGTTTGAAAGTTCCGGCACCCACGTGGAGTGTCACCTCGCGGCGTGCAATGCCGGCGCCATCGATGCGCTCAAGCAGCTCGGGGGTGAAATGCAGTCCGGCAGTGGGAGCTGCCACGGAACCGTCGATGTGGCTGTAGACGGTCTGGTAGTCAGTGGAATCGCTGCTCTCCGACTTGCGGTTGAGGTAGGGTGGGATGGGTATTTCGCCCACGGCGGCAATAATGTCGGAGAAGGTCACGCGATTGTTGTTCCACTCGAAGCGGATGAGCTGTGCCGTGGGGTCAGGGCTCTCGGGCAGCCGCTCGGCAGTGAGGGTCAGGCTCTCGGCACCGATGGTGAGGGGCATTTCCAGGCGCCCTTCCTTCCAGCGCTTCGAGTTGCCTACAAGGCAGGTCCAAGTGCAGGCGTGGCGCGCGGCAAAGCACTGTTCATAGTCGGCCGGTTGGGCCGGCTCGAGGCAGAAAATCTCAATAAGTGCGCCTGTGGATTTGTGGAAACGCAAGCGCGCGTTAATCACGCGGGTGTTGTTATACACCAGCATTGCATCGGCGGGCAGGATTTCGGGCAGTTCGGCGAAAATGCGGTCCGAGGGCTCGGAGTCGCCCTTTTTATACACAAGCAGTTTGCATGCATCGCGCTGCGCCAGCGGATGCCGGGCTATGCGTTCGTCGGGCAGGGGATAGTCGTAAGCGTCAATCTTTATATCGCGTGGGTCGGTCATATTATTCAAAACTTTTTGCAAAATTAGCGAGAAAAAACTGAATACAAAAACAAAACCGACAGGCTGCGCAATGGTGCGCGGCCTGCCGGGATTATAGGGTGATACCGGACAGTTCAGAATTTGAGGCCGGTGGAGATGACGATGTTGTTGAAGTTGTTCGAAATCTCGGCTGTGGGAGCGATGGAGCCGTTGAAGTTAGTGTAGGCGTGGTAGGTGGCGCCCTGGTGCACGTGCTGGTAGGTGGCGTCTATGTACCATGCCTTGTAGCGGTAGCCCAGGCCCAGGCTTATGCTCTGGGTGTCCTTGTTGAAAGTGTAAGCGGGATTGGTGCCGCTGGTGAAGATTTCAAGCGAACCGTTGACGGCATCCTCCTTGACGGCGGACTGCTGGTAGTTGTAGCCGGCGCGGACACTGAAAGCGGGCGTAACGCGGTATTCAGCACCGATGCGGATGATGTTGGCCGCACGGAAGTAGTTTTTGATATCCTCGTTGGCATAGTCGTTGGACACGAAGCTGCTGCCGAAGTAGTTGTAGTTTTCCTGCTTGAGGCTCATAGCGTCGTAGGCCACACGCTCATAGTCAACGCTCAGGATGCCGCGTCCACCGATAACCGTGGAGGCACCCACCATGAAACGCCAGGGGCTGTTCAGGCGCGAGGAGTAGTCGAAGGGGTCGGTCTGGCTATTGCCGGAGAGGGTGTTGTTGGAGCCGTTGGGGGTGTAGTTGTAGGGATTCACCTCGCCGATACCGCCGTGGTTGAGGTGCATCCAGGTGGGGGTGTGGACCGCCACACCCAGGCGGAGCTCATCAATGGGGCGCAGGATAAGGCCGAACTTGATGTTGGCGCCTGTGCCGCTGATGTACTGCTGGTTGTGGAGGTTGAAACCGGCGTTGCCGCTGGTGATGACGTCGGAGCGATTATCGTAGACGGCGGCATTGGCCATGCTTTCGCTGTAGACGGCTTCGCGGGAGTACTGCATATCGATAATACCCACGCCGATGCCCCAGTAGACGATGTCGGAGATGTTGCCGCCGAAGTCAATGTTGTATTCGTCGGTGTAGCCCCACTCGTGGGTTTCGTAGAGGGCATCGCCATCGGTGCCGTTCTGGAACAGGCCGGCATACTGGGAGTCGTTGCCCACATTGTTGATCATATAGGTGTTATAGGCCAGGATGGACAGCCAGTCCTCGCTCGACTCGGCATAGGGATTGTAGCTTTCGGTCAGCAGGATATCGCCCGAGGGAACACCGTTGGTGTAGGAGGCGATGTAGTTGGACAGCGAGGTGTTGGTGGGCATCATGTGGCCCTTGCTGCGGCGGTCAAACGAGTTGATACGGCTGTAGCTGGCACCCCAGTTGAAATTTTTGAGGGTGCCTGGCAGGCTGATGGAGCCGATGTAGCCGACGTTGTCGAACGCACACTTGGTTTCGTTGTCCGTTTCGTTGGAATTGGAGGCCTTGGTGTTGTAGCCACGGAAGCTGAGGTTGAGCGACACGCCGATTTCGTTGCGGCGATAGATGCCGATGCCGGCGGGGTTCTGGCCAAGGGTGGAAAGGTCGCCGCCGAGCGAGGTGAAGGCACCGCCCATGCCCACGAAGCGCGCGGTGCCGCGGAGTTCGGTGGGAGTAAGGTTGTAGGCATCCACAGCACTCTGTGCCGCAGCCTGACCGCAGATGCCGGCCACGGCCGACAGCGCTATGAGGTGTTTTATTTTCATAAGAATAGTGGGATATCTATCCGAATAATGTGCTTAAATACTGAGGTATTAACGGCGACCGCGACCGCCGCCGCCACCACCGCCGGTTGAGCGAGAGCCTCCGCCACCGCCCGAAGAGCGGAAGCTGCCACCGCCACCACCGTTGCCGAAGCTCGATGTGGAGCGCGAGGGTGTGCTCTGCTGTCGGTAGTTGCTGCTGTTGTTATTGGAACTGCTGTTGCCGTTGCGGAAGCCGCGGCTGGCATTGTTGGAGGGGCGGGTGCCGTTGGAGGGTGCTGCCACATTGCCGTTGGCGCCGGGGCGCTTGTTGGTGACTGTAGCGGCAGGACGACCCATGTTGCCGGGGCGCTCGCGGTCCCAGGCTGACGACGACTGTCCGGACGAGGGACGGACGGAGGCCGCTGCATGGCCTAAATTGCCGGGACGACGGTTGGCCGAAATGGTGCCGTTGCCGTACGACGGGCCGTGGGGGCGCGAAACACCGGGCGAGTTGGTGGCCCAGCCGCCTGCGGGAGCATGACCCGGACCATGACCGGGACCATGACCGGGATGCCAGCCCCATGCCGGACCCCAGGAGGGGCCCCATGCGCCCCATCCCCACGAGGGTCCCCAAGCCCATGCCGGGCCCCAGTTCCACGAGGGACCCCAGCCGTAGGAAAAGTTGAACCACGGGTCGTTCCAACCCCAGTTCCAGCTCCAATTCCAGTTCCAGTAGGGCGAGTTCCAGCCGTAGCGCCAGGGATTGTAGTTCCATGAGTACCACGGGTTGAGGTCGTTGATTACGTACACGTTGATTTCAGGCTGCGAGGCCTCGGATGTGGCGTAGTAGTATTCGATGAGTTCGTCGTCGCCGCTCTCGGCCACCACTTCGGGATTGTGGTAGCGCTCAATGCGGCGGGTGTAGCTGAAATCCTCCGTCTGGGCCGGAGCTGTGCCTGCGGCTGTCTGCGAGCCTGTGGTGCGACGGTTGTAGGCGTCAACGTCCACATTCAGCGGCTGAGTGCTCTGAGCCGAGTAGGAATCGGACGCAGGATAGTCCACCGTGGTCCATTCGGAGCGCAGCGCGGCGCGGGCCTCGGCGGCTTTCTTGGCAGCCTGTTCGGCTTTCTTTTTCTCGGCGGCCTTGGGCGAGTAGTATAAATCATCGTCGTAGTCCTGAGCCACGGAACTGAGCGGGAACGATGCGAACCACACTCCGACAGCCAGGAGAGATAGGATGCGGTTGACTTTCTTCATATTATATGCTTTTATCAGAATGATGAATAAACGGAATTACAATTATTATATATAAGACACACAGAGGGGCGAAGGGTTTAACGCGCTTTGCAGCAAAGATACGCATTTTATTTCATATATTCACCATCCGGACAACTTTTTCTGTTTTTTGGTAAATGCGGCAACGAGAAAGCGCCTGCGGACCACTGAGGGCGTGAGCCGCAGGCGTTGTGTTTCTGTTGGTTGAAGTCTTGGGTTATTTCTTTTCAGGACGCATTTCGTAAGCTGCCAGGGAAACCGTGAAGCCCCAGTAGATGAACGAAATGGAGGTGAGGAACGAAACCATGAACATGTTGCTCACCCAACCGGCTTCAATAAAGAAGAAGCCGATGATGCACAGCAGGAGGCCGTTGATGAGGCCCAGCCACCAGTAGCGCTGCGAGCGGCGGCTACCGGCCGAGATAAATGATTCGATGCCCCAGAAGATGAAGATGATTGCCAGGAAGTAGGGGAACACCATTTCGGAAAGGATTACGCTGCGCACCAGCATGAAGCCGATGAACATGTCAATCACACCGCCTACAATCCACCATCCCCAGCCGCGTGCCTTGTTGGGACCAACGGCCACACACAGCTGCACGATGCCTGCAAGCACCAGGAGCCAGCCGAAAATTTGCGATGCTACGGCGTAGCCGGCAGCCGGCCAAAGCCAGTAGGCGAAACCGCCGAGAATAAGGAGGATGCCGATAACCAGAATGGCCCACCACCAACGGGTGACGCCGAGATAGTTTACATCAGGAGTTTTCATAATTAATAGTGTTAAAACGTGTAGTTGAATGTATTTATACATTTATAACACTTTGTGGCAGGATTAGTTTACCGCGTACACCTGAAAACGCAGCAAGGCCGCAACTGTCCGGCGTGAACCGGTGCTGCGGCCTTGATAACTGAAAGAGTTGGTGATTACTTTCCGCCGATGCTGGAGGAAACAGTCAGACGAAGACGGCCTTTAGCGCGACGACGTGCAAGAACCTTGCGACCGTCGGCAGTTGCCATACGCTCACGGAAGCCGTGCTTGTTAACTCTTTTACGGTTAGAGGGTTGGAATGTACGTTTCATTGCCTTATCTTATTTTTCTAATTATTTTCCACTTTTCGGACTGCAAATTTAGGCATTAATTTCCGTATTTCCAAATTTTCCCGCCATGAACAGATAAAAAATAATTTTCGCACATTAATTTTGCGTATTAATTTATTATTAGTACTTTTGCGCAGTATATCGGGGAATGCGCCGCCAGGCACCATCTACACCTTATATACTACATACCATATAAAGTACACAATTGACAGTAATACCTATCTATCTATATTTATGGCAGAAAATAAAGAAAAACTGTTTGACCAGTTTCCTGAAACGAGCTACGATGAGTGGCGCGCCAAGGTAGAAGTCGACCTCAAAGGTGCCGATTTCGACAAAAAGCTGGTTTGGCGTACCAACGAGGGCTTCAATGTCCAGCCCGTCTATCGCGCCGAAGACATCGCCGGTCTGAAAACGACCGAATCGCTTCCCGGACAGTTCCCCTACGTCCGCGGTACCCGCACCGACAATGACTGGCTCACCCGCCAGAACATTGTGGCCGACACCGCCGAGGAAGCTAACGAAATCGCACGCGACGTGCTCACCAAGGGTGTCACCTCGCTCGGTTTCAAAGTGAAGAACGTGGAGGATATCCCCACTCTTCTGAAAGATATCGACCTTGCCACCGTTGAAATCAACCTCACCTGCTGCCCCTCCAAGTCGCTGGCAGTAGCCGAGGCTCTCGTGGCTTGCGTGAAGGCTGCCGGCTGCGCCGATAGCTTCCGCGGTTCGGTCAGCTACACCCCACTCCGCCGCCAGCTGGTGAAGGGCATCGAGGGTGTTGACGTTGCAGAAATCGTTGCCGAGGCCTGCAAGATTCTCGACGCTGTGAAGGATGTGCGCGGCCTGCGCTGCCTGACCGTGCAGAGCGAAATCCTGGCCAACGCCGGTGCATTCATCTATCAGGAACTGGGCTACGCCCTGGCCTGGGGTGCTGCCTGGATGACCGCACTTACCGATGCCGGCCGCAGCGCCACCGAGGTTGCCTGCCGCATCAAGTTCGACATGTGCGTTTCCTCCAACTTCTTCATGGAAATCGCCAAGTTCCGCGCCGCCCGCATGCTGTGGGCTCAGATTGTGGAGCAGTACAAGCCCGAGTGCGACTGCGCAGCCAAGATGATGGTGTGCGCCTCCACCTCGAAATTCAACCAGACCATCTACGACGCTCACGTGAACCTGCTCCGCAGCCAGACCGAAACTTTCTCGGCCTGCGTTGCCGGTGTTGACTCCATCGTGACCACTCCATTCGACCTCCCCTACAAGACTCCCGATGCTTTCTCGGAGCGCATCGCCCGCAACCAGCAGTTCCTGCTCAAGGAGGAAAGCCACATGGACAAGGTGGTTGACCCCGCCGGCGGTTCCTACTACGTTGAGACCCTCACCGTGGCTATCGCCAACGAGGCCTGGAAGCTCTTCCTGGCCACCGAGGAACAGGGTGGCTTCTTCGAGGCCGCAGGCAAGGGCGAGGTTCAGCGTGCCGTCAACGAATCGTGCACCAAGCGCCATGCCGATGTTGCCCGCCGCAAGGAAATCCTGCTGGGCACCAACCAGTACCCCAATATCAACGAAAAAGCTGCCGACAAAATCGAAAAGACCGAAGGCTGCGGCTGTGGCTGCGGTTGCAAGAAGGGCCCCAACGCTCTGATTGCCAAGCGTGCCGCTACCGACTTCGAGGAACTCCGCCTGGCCACCGAGGCTGCCCCCAAGCGTCCGAAGGTATTCATGCTTACCATCGGTAACCTGGCCATGCGTCTTGCCCGCGCTCAGTTCTCCACCAACTTCTTCGGCTGCGCAGGCTATGAAATCATCGACAACCTCGGCTTCAACACCGTTGAGGAAGGCGTCGACGCAGCTCTGGCTGCCGGTGCCGACGTGGTTGTGCTCTGCTCCAGCGACGACGAATATGCCGAACTCGCTCCCGCAGCGTTCAAGTATCTCGACGGCCGCGCCGAATTCGTGGTTGCCGGCAATCCCGCCTGCACCGACGAACTCAAGGCCGCCGGTATCAAGGACTTCGTTCACGTGCGTGTGAACGTTCTGGACACCCTCCGCGACTTCAATGCCCGTCTTCTCAACAAATAATGTCTCAGCCAAGCAAATATGAAACCCGATTTTAAAAATATCGACATCACGGCCGGGACATCAGCTCCCGCTCCCGCAGCTGCCGAGGCAGAGCTCTGGACAACTCCCGAACTCATCCCCGTAAAGCCCGTCTACACCAAGAGTGACCTCGAAGGTCTCGAACACCTTAATTATATGTCGGGCATCCCGCCCTTCCTGCGTGGCCCGTACTCGGCAATGTATCCCCTGCGTCCCTGGACCATCCGCCAGTACGCCGGTTTCTCCACCGCTGCCGAATCCAACGCCTTCTACCGCCGCAACCTCGCTTCCGGCCAGAAGGGTCTGTCCGTAGCATTTGACCTTGCCACACACCGTGGCTACGATGCCGACCACGAGCGCGTGGTGGGCGACGTGGGTAAAGCAGGTGTGTCCATCTGCAGCCTCGACGACATGAAAGTGCTGTTCGACGGTATTCCCCTGAACAAGATGTCCGTGTCCATGACCATGAACGGCGCCGTGCTCCCCGTGCTCGCCTTCTACATCAACGCCGGTCTTGAGCAGGGTGCCAAGCTCGAGGAAATGGCAGGTACCATCCAGAACGACATCCTCAAGGAGTTCATGGTGCGCAACACCTACATCTACCCGCCGGAATTCTCGATGCGTATCATCGCCGACATCTTCGAGTACACCTCGCAGAACATGCCCAAGTTCAACTCCATCTCCATCTCGGGCTACCACATGCAGGAAGCCGGTGCCACCTGCGACATCGAGCTGGCCTACACCCTGGCCGACGGTCTTGAATACCTCCGTGCTGGCGTGAACGCCGGTATGGACATCGACTCGTTCGCTCCCCGCCTGTCCTTCTTCTGGGCTATCGGCATGAACTACTTCATGGAAGTTGCCAAGATGCGTGCCGCCCGCATGCTCTGGGCCAAGATCGTGAAGCAGTTCAACCCCAAGAACCCCAAATCGCTGGCACTGCGCACTCACTCGCAGACCTCCGGTTGGTCGCTCACCGAGCAGGACCCCTTCAACAACGTGGGCCGTACCTGCATCGAGGCTATGGGCGCTGCCCTGGGCCACACCCAGAGTCTGCACACCAACGCGCTCGACGAGGCTATCGCTCTTCCCACCGACTTCTCGGCCCGTATTGCCCGCAACACCCAGATTTACATCCAGGAGGAAACTCAGGTTACCCGCGCTATCGACCCCTGGGGCGGTTCCTACTATGTGGAAGCCCTCACCAACGAGATTGCTCACCGCGCATGGGAGCACATCCAGGAAATCGAAAAGCTCGGCGGCATGGCCAAGGCTATCGAAACCGGTCTGCCCAAGCTCCGCATCGAGGAAGCTTCGGCACGCACCCAGGCCCGCATCGACTCCGGCCGTCAGACCATCGTGGGTATCAACAAGTACCGTCTGGACCGCGAAGATCCCATCGACATCCTCGAGATTGACAACACCGAGGTGCGCCGCGAGCAGATCGAACGCCTCAACGACGTGAAGGCTCACCGCGACGAAGCCAAGGTGAAGGAAGCCCTCGCTGCCATCACCGAGTGCGTACGCACCGGCGAAGGCAACCTGCTTGACCTCGCTGTCAAGGCTGCCGGCCTCCGTGCCACCCTGGGTGAAATCTCCGATGCCTGCGAGGAAGTCGTAGGCCGTTACAAAGCTGTAATCCGTACTATTTCAGGCGTGTACTCATCAGAAACAAAACAGGACCCCGACTTCCTGCGCGCACAGCAGTTGTGCGAGGAATTCGCCAAGCGCGAAGGCCGCCAGCCCCGCATCATGATTGCCAAGATGGGCCAGGACGGCCACGACCGCGGCGCCAAGGTTGTTGCAACCGGTTATGCCGACTGCGGCTTCGACGTGGACATGGGCCCGCTGTTCCAGACTCCGGCCGAATCGGCACGTCAGGCAGTGGAAAACGACGTTCACGTGCTCGGCGTAAGCTCCCTGGCTGCCGGCCACAAGACTCTTGTTCCCCAGGTTATCGAGGAACTCAAGAAACTTGGCCGCGAGGACATCATGGTCATCGCCGGCGGTGTTATTCCCGCTCAGGACTATGACTTCCTCTACAAGGCAGGCGTAGCAGCCATCTTCGGTCCCGGCACCAGCATTCCGCAGGCTGCCATCAAGATTCTTGAAATTCTCAACGAAGAATAAAGATACAAGATTCCCCCCCCTCCTGATTAATCCCCAAAATCAGGAAAGGAGCGGCGCAGGTCGTGATGACTAGCGCCGCTCTGTTTTTTTGGGGGGATAAATTGTTGGTAATGCGTCGGTCCGCAATTCTTTGATGAGGCATGGAAACCCGTAGGGACGCGCCATAATGCTGTTTACTTTAGGTTATATTGCACGTGCATAATTGGTCAGGGTAATGTATTTTCCGGAATGCTTTACTTTTCGGAATGCTCTTGGATTGTGCCTATTCTCCCGAACAGGGATT
>JAAVFP010000050.1 GCA_014800735.1 Bacteroidales bacterium | reverse complement strand
TTCAACAAGCATTTCTTTCTCGGAGGTGGTTTAGGCTATGAAATTTCTACGGACAGCTACCGACATACACGCATACCGGTATTCGTGCATGGCCGTACTGACTGGACATTGAAAGGATTCCCGGTTTATGCTGACCTCCGCATCGGTGCCATGCTCTCGGGCGGCGAAACGGACAGGGGCTTGTTCGTTTCACCCACGGTGGGCTACCGCTGGGATTGGGGCAAGTCCATCTGCGCCAACTTCGGCGTGGGAGTAATCATGCACTGCGTGAACGACTGGTCCAACCACTACACCTGGCATCCCCGCCCCGCTTTTCGCTTAGGCATTGAATTCTAAGGTATATTGCATTTACCCCGGTCACCTCAGCCAAAAAGCTGAGGCAATCGGGGTAAATATACATTTGCGCTCCGGGGCGCGTTTCTGCATTTTGGATTGTCAGCGGTTTATTCCACCACCATATCCTGCATGACTGTGGCGCTGAAGGTTGTGCCTTGAGAGATTTTAGGCATGGAACCCTTCATGCAGCCACTGATAAGGCCGATGGGAAAGAAGAGCACTGACAGCACGATAACACCTCCAAGTTTGCTGCCACCTTTCTTGCAACTGCTCAGTCGGAGTGCCACGCGTTTATCGTCCACAGCTTTGGTAAAAGCATTGGTGAAACAAATTTTGCCGGCTTTACCCCACGAGCCGTTAGATTCGGCAGTGAATTCGATGTAGGCGGGTGTACCGGCTTTAATCAGCACGGCCGTACCGTCGGCCGAATAGACGTCGTTGTCGACCACGGCATTAAGAATTCCGGTATCAGCTTTATTTGCCGAGTTAAAATCCTCGCTTACGCGGAGTACGAGCTGAGCGCCTTCGGAGAGTTTGCCACCCTGTGCCATTGCATTAATGGGGTTGCAGAACATAAGGGCAACCACAAGAACAGCAGCCACGACGCTTCTGAGCAGTTCTAAATGTTTTTTCATGAGGGTAAGATTTTGAGATAAAACATCAATTATTGGCTTACACCTGCAAATGTAAGCCAAATAATTGATAACTGCAAAAAAAGTTTAGTGGCGGAAGTAGGTGCGGCTCACGCGCGGCGATACGGAGGTGAGAATCTCGTAGGGGATGGTGTCAAGGATTTCGGCAAGGCGCTCCACGGGCATGTCGGGGCCGAAGATTTCCACGGAGTCGCCCACGCTCACACCGGGCACGTCGGTCACGTCGATCATGCAGAGGTCCATGCAGATGTTGCCCACCGTGGGGCACTCCACTCCGCGCACTTTGAAGCTGGCGTTTCCGCGCCCGAAGTGACGGTTCACACCGTCGGCGTAGCCGATGGGTATTGTTGCGATGACCGAGGGACGGTCCACACGGCCGCGGCAACCGTAGCCTATGGGTGTTCCCTCGGGCCAATGCTTGAGCGAGATGATGGTGGTGCGGAGAGCGGCCACGGTGGCAAGCCGGCGCGACTGAGGGCCGGGGAACGGCGCGATGCCATAGAGCCCGATGCCCAGACGGGCGCGCTCGAAGTCCACGCGGTCGGCAAAACGCATCATGCCGGCAGTGTTGAGAAGGTGACGCGCCGGACGGCTGGCGATTCCGTCGGTCAGCATGCTGTAGAGGCGGTTGAAGTCGGCAATCTGCCCCTCGGTGTAGGCGTCCATATCCAGGCAGTCGGCCGTAGCGAGGTGAGAGAACACCGAAGCTACACGCACGCGCGCTGCATCAGGGCGACTGAGGCGCTCGATGAGTGCGGGAATCTGCTCGGCAATGAATCCCACGCGGTGCATGCCGGTGTCCAGCTTGATGTGCACGGGGTAGTCAGTCACTCCGGCGCGCCCGGCTTCATGAATAAGGCGGTCGAGTTCCTCAACCGAGAAAACGGCCGGTTCCAGGCGGTTGGCAAAGAGTGAGGGATAGCGGTTGGTGACCGGGTTGAGCACAATCACCGGCATGGTGATTCCGCCTGTGCGCAGGGCCACACCCTCGTCCACCACAGCGACAGCCAGGGCTGCAGCGCCGTGGCTTTGGAGTGTTTTGCCAATCTCAACGGCCCCCATGCCGTAGGCCGAGGCCTTGACCATGGCAATGATACCCGTTCCGGCCGGAAGGAGTGAACGATAATAGTTATAGTTGTGCACAATGGCATCGAGGTCGACTTCGAGGGTGGTGTCGTGGGCGGCGCTGCGCAGGCTTGCGGCAACCGAATCGAAATCCTCGCTGCTCTGACCGAATACCACAATGAGATTGTTGGCAAAGCTCTCGGCGGGATGCTCGGCTACAAACGTGGCGGCATCCGCCACACGGATTACGCGGTCCACTCCGAAACGGCGCGCAACGTCCTCGGCCTGTTCGGGCGTACCCTCCACCAGCGGGCCGAGCACAAGTACGGGAGTCTGTGCCGGAGTTAGGTGGCGCCGCATAGTGTCGAGCGTGTTCTCGAGCGAGCGGACATCGGCCGTGAAATAATCGCGGAGCACGGTGCAGCCGTTGGTGGTTTCGGAAATTTCAACACGTGTGGACGCGAGCGGAAGCACAGGCATGTGCTCCAGCCCGAGGACGGCCTTTGCAAGCGCGTGGTACACCGTCGGGCAATCCGCCGGCAGCGCATCAGCGCTCACAGCCACAAGGCGTGCGGCGGGGGCCGCCCGGCGCAATGCCGGCAGCAGTTCGGGGTCCGAGTCGTTGTAGAAAATCACGTCGCAGTGGGCCACGATGGCCGCTTTCTCGCGGATTTTATCGGCGTGCGACGCAAATGCGGTATCGTGCTCGGAAGTTATGTCGGTTATCACGCCGATTTTGTGCGAATGGCGGATACATTCCACAATTTTTTCAGCCTGACCGGGACCGTCGATTGCAGCCTCGGTGATGATGGCAAAATCGTTGTCGGTCATCGGAATGTCGCGGCGGGCATCCCACAGCGAGCGGGCCACACCCACGGCTGAGTTCCAGCTTCCGGGCGAACGGCGCACACGCCTCCCCCGGGCAAGCATGGCGCGGTAAAGCAATTCCTTCACCTTTGTTTTGCCGCGGCTGCCGGTGACGACTATTCCGGACGTGTTCTGCCCTACCCTGGCTCGGGCAATCGCACGCAGAGCACTCTCCACTGAATCAGTTTCAAGAAACTCAACATCAGCCCCGGCGCAGTCCTCGGGGATATATTCAACCACGAAAGTGCGCACGCCTGCGTCAATCAGGCTGCGGATGTAGCGGTGACCGTCGGCCAGGCCGGTGCGGAGGGCTGCAAAAACAGTCTGTTCGGGCGCGAACACCGAGCGGCTGTCGGTGGTAAGATATTTTATGTCGGAATCTGCTGCGAGCGCGGCAATCCGTTCGGGAGTAAGTTTCATAGGATGGGACGATGGAGTGAATGTTTGTAGTCCTTTCTCGCCTGCTGGGCGGCACGGCGCGTGTCGGCGCTCATAAAAGTCTGCGAGAAAATATCGTAGATATAGTCAACGGCCACCTCCGAGGGGTGTTTCATGTCGGCGGCATAGAAGCGATAGTCGCGGAGGTCGTCCACGAGAATTTCGAAGGCGGGGAAGTAGGCAATCCGGGGCAATTGTGCCCGAAGCTGCTCTAAGGCCAGATGCAATGTAGCTTTACTCAGGGTGTTGCCGTGCAAGCCGTCGGCCAGATGGCGGATGGGACTCACGGTGAGGATTACACGGCAGCCGCGCTCAAGGAGCTCCGAGAGCACCGGCACGAGTTCGCGGCAGATTTCATCCGGCGTCAGCAAGCGGCGCTCAAAGTCGGAAGCCGGGAATTTATGGCAGTTCCCCACCACACGACCTGAGTGCTCGTAGACATACGCCGAACCGAAGGTGAGAATCACCACCGGTTGGCGCCGGAGCTGAACCGACACACGGGCCATATCACCGTTGAGCAGCGAAAGTACGTCGGACGCGAGAGGGCCCGAATAGCGCGTGGCGTAGTCCAGGCAGTGCATACCGCGAGGGCCTGGTATGAGGTCGGCTTCAACAAACTCCGAATCGGCGAGTGCGCGACCGAGGGTGCGCGCAAGCATCACGGGGTTGTAAATGGGTCCGAGCGGATTTGCAACAGCATCGAAGCCGTCGGCCACGAGCCGCTGCCCCACTTCATCCGTGAAACACGAGCCAAGCAGAAGCAAGGCATCCGAATGTTCGATGCAGAACGGTGCCCGCAGGGGTTCTATTTCGGTGCGGAATTTCATCAGAACATCTGATAGTCGATGGACAGCACCTGGAACTCGGTGCGGCGGTTAATCTGGTCGGCCACTTCCTGGTCCTCGGGCGACAGCTGATTGATGTATTCCTCGGTGAGCACGTCTCCCTCCTGGAACTGCGGATATTCGCGGGCCAGTTTCTTGGTGATGGTCTTGGGGCGCGACTTGCCGTAGCCCTGCGACTGGAGGCGGTCAGGCTGGATGCCGACGGAAATGAGATAGTCGATAACAGAGCGTGCACGGCGCGAGGACAGGTTGATGTTGTACTGCTCGGAGCCCTTGCGGTCCGTGTGCGAGGCCATCTCGATGGTCACGTTGGGATTGTCGCGGAGCACCTGGGCCATCTCGTCGAGCGCAGCCTTGGATTCGGGGCGCAGTGTGGCCTTGTCGAAGTCGTAGAAGATATTGTCAATGACCACCGGCTTGGTGATGGACGCCAGGATGAAGTCCACGCCATACTCGGCATCCTCCTCGGCAATATCGCTGGTGAACTCCTGCTTGGAATTCAGGTAGCCCTTGGCGCCGGCAAGCATCACATAGCTCACGCCGCGGTCCAGCGGGAAGGAGAAAGAGCCGTCGGCGCGCGCCACCTGCTTCTGGTTGGAGCCGTCGTTGCCCACGATGCGGATAACGGCGTTCGGCACCGGTTCCTCGTCCTTATCCAGCACCCAGCCCGAGATTGTGATTTTCAGTTCGGGCAACTCGAAGGTGTAGATATGGTCGTAGCCGCGACCGTCGCCACGGTTGGAGCTCAGGAAGCCGCTCTCGCCCTCGCCGAAGGTGATTCCGAAATCATCGGCCGACGAATTGACCGGTGTGCCCATATTGGTGACCGACCATCCGCCGGAGTGGGTGAGCTCGGCGCGAAAAATGTCAAGACCGCCGTAGCCGGGATGGCCGTTGGAGGCGAAGTAGAAAACGGAGTCCGAGCGGAAGGTGGGGAACATTTCATCGCCGGGAGTATTAATCCACTCGCCAAGGTTTTCAAGCGAGCCGGCGCGCTCACGAAGGTTGATACGCCAGATGTCGCGTCCGCCCTGACCGCCGGGCATGTCGGATGAAAAGTAGAGCCACTGCCCGTCGGGCGACACGGCCGGATGAGCGTAGCTCGAAAGGGTATCGGCGGTGATTTCGAATTTCACCGGTGCGCTCCACTTGGCATCGGAGCGCTGCGAGGTGTAGATTTCCACGCCGGTGTTGGCGTTGGGCTCGCGGCGTGCGCGGCTCAGGTACATAGTCTGGCCGTCGGGCGAGAATGCCGGGGTACCTTCGTCAGCATCGGAGTTGAGGTCGCCCTCAACCGGCTCGGGACGCTTCCAGGCACCCTGCTCGTTCTTTGTGGCGAACCAGATGTCGCCTTTTTTCATGCCTGTGATTTCGCTCTTGTTGTCGCCTGTGGCTTTTTCGTTGGTGGTGGTGAAATATAGCTGGTCCAGGCTGCGGTCCAGGTACATGGGCGAGAAATCGGCACGGCGCGAGTTGAACAGCTTGTGCTGGCGCACCACATAGCGCGTGGGGTCCTTTTTCTCGGCACCCATGCGCGCACCAATCAGGCCGTTCTGCGCAAGTACATCGTCAGGGCGCCACTGCAGATAGGTTTCGTAGGCCTTGGCGGCCTGGGCATACTTGCCGTCGGCGTGCAGCATCTGTGCCTGGTGCAGATAGAGCGTGGAATCCGGGTAGCCGTAGCGGGCAGCGTTGGTATAGGCCGCGGCGGCACGGGCGTACTGGTTGAGGCGGCGGTGGCACTCGGCCATGCGGTAGGCCACCACGCCGCGAAGCTCGCGGTCCTCGCGCTTGGTGAGTTTATTGTAGACTTTGCGGTACGTTTTTGCCGCGTCGAAGTATTCGCCGCGGGCCAGTTGCTCATCGGCAGTGGCAAGCTTGGGGCCGCGACACGATGAGCCGACAAGGCCCAAAATCGCGGCGGCGAATATTATGATGAGTGAATTTCGGAATCGCATATTATAATAACGTACGTGCGCGCATGATATTGCACGAAAAAATCAGCAGCTGCCCGCACGGTGCGGACAGCTGCTGCAAAATTACGAAATTAGAGCGAGACCTCAGGCGCGGCGCAAGGCTTTTTTGCGCATATGGTACTGCACAGCGATTGCCACAAGGGTGTAGCCGGCAGCCTGAATCCACAGCGCGGTATATTCGTTCGCCACCTGGGCAAGGTCGGCCCCATTGCTGTTCATGCGCACAAATCCGAGAATTCCGAAGGTGGACGGGATAAGGTCGGCCACAACCTTCCACGCATCCGGCATTGCATATCGCGGCCACGTGAGGCCTGATAGGTAAAGACATGCAATGGAAAGACCTACCCAAATCATGAACACGGACTCGCTTTCCGACATGAATCCCTGCAGGCTGAAGCCGAGCATAACGGCCGAAATCAGCATGGGTAGAATGAAGAGAAAGACCTGGAACATATTGGCAGCCTGCGGGAAGCGGAACATCAGCGGGATGTAGTACAGCATCAGGATGGCGGGGAGAATCATCCACACCAGGTAGCACAAAGTGCGACCGCCGAGCGTGGCGCCAAGTGGACCGGCGGGATAGCGGAAGCGCGGATTCTCGCGGCGGATACCTCCGGCCATGGCAACCGCCATTATCACACACTGCTGTACAATCAGCACCAGTATGCCCGGCATCAGGAAGGAGTCGTAGCCGCCGGTGATATCGCCGAGATAGGCCGATATGACGGGCATGGGGTCCTCGGGCATAATTGTTCCGATAAGACCGCTATCCGCTGTCTTGAGGGTGGACCCGAAGTTGGAGCTTACCTTGGTTGCAGCGGTCAGTAGCGATTTATAGCGGATCACAAGAGTCATATCGGCGAACAGAATCACATCGGATTTCTGACCGCGTCCCTGGTTTCTCTGAAACCCTGCGGGAATTTCCAGGATACCGAAGCAGTCGCGGGCATCCATGGCCCGGCGGGCTTCAGGGAGGTCGGCTGCGTAGCCAATGACGTGCGCTTCCTGGGTGGCATCCAGCTGGCGGACAAGCTTGCGCGAATCGGCCGTGCGGTCATGGTCCACGACCACAAGAGGCACATCGCGCACCAACTCGGCATTGTAGATGAGCGAATAGATTGGCGGATAGGCCAGGGGAAGCCCAATCAGGAAAAGGAGCACCCCGACGTTGCTGAGCACCAGGCGGAATTCGTCGGCGAACGAGTCAATTATAGCTTTGAAAATCTTCATAACCGTCAGGGAACATATACGGGTTTCCGGAATGCCGAGCCGATGCGCCGGATGGTGAGCAGCGGGGCAAGGATGTAGACGATATACATGATGAAATACCAGCGGCTGAAGAACAGCTCGCGGCCATTGAGCGCTATATCGGAATATATCAGGAAGTTATAGCGGATGGGCGTCAGGAAGCTGAGCATGCGGATGGGAATATACATGGATTGCTCGGGGAAGGAAAGCGCAGCCAGGGAGAAGGACAGCATACCCAGCAGGGAGCACGCCGATAGCGACAGGCGCAAATTGGGCAACAACCCGAAGATGAACAGTGCAAAGCCCTGACAGGCCAGAACGAACAACAGTTCGGACACCGTAATCCATAGCCATGAGCCGTGCATCGGGTAGCCCTGCCACCGGAAGAGCCACGACTCCATGAACATGATAATCACGAACCAGATGAGAGTCTGCGGCAGGATGGTGAGGAACACAGCGCGCAGGGGCGAGTCGCCCGCCATTGCCATGAGGCGCGGTCCGGTCCTACGCTTGATTTCCTGCCCCATGGAGAAGCACACCGTGAGCATAATCATCAGCTGGATAGCACAGGGCACAAAGGATGTTGCCAGATATATGGCATAGCTCGTGCCGGGGTTTCCGATACCGCGGGTCTGGATGGCTATGGGCTGAATCATGGCGGTGGCCAGACCGGGGTCCACACCCACGGATTGCGCCAAGGACACGACTGTTCCGGCCTTGTTCATGAGCGCCATGGTGGTGAATGCCTTGTAGGTCATCGTGCCGCTTATGTAGAAGCTCATGTTGGTATAGTACGAGATGACCGGGGCTTTGCCGCCCAGAAGATCGCTCTGGTAGTGCTCAGGGATGAGGAAAAAACCGAAAATCTCGCCCCGCTGAACAGCATCCTTGGCTTCGGAGTAGGAGCCGAAGTTATTCTGCATGTCAATCATCTGCATGGAGGCAAGGTTGTTGGTGAGCCGGCGCGACATGGCTGAACCATCCATGTCCACAACTGCCGAAGGCACCTGCGAGGGGATGCCGTTCTGCATGAGCGAACTCAGCAGGAGCATGATGAACAGTGGCACGGCAAAGATGGCGCCCCAATAGATTGGGCGCGACGCCAAAAGCCGCAGACTCCTGAGAAAAATCTTCATCACTCCTTGACTCCCATGAAGATTACGGACATGCCGGGACGGAAATTCTTGATTTTAGCGGCAGGACGAGCCTTGACCTCGAAAGTGCGGGCATCGTAGTCGCCGGTGGCTTTGGTAGCCTGCCAGTTGGCGTAGCTGCCCAGGTCGCGGATGTAGTACACGGTCATGTCCTCCTCAATATCGAGGGCCGGGATACGGGTTTTGATAACGGTGCCCTCGGTGATGTCCTTCAGATAGTTCTCGCGCATGTTGAACACTGCCCAGTAGTCGTCAATCTGAAGGCTCATGATGGGAGCGCCGAGCGCCACGAGCTCACTCTCGTTGGGATACACGGCAGTGATACGGCCATCGCAGGGTGCAATCAGGTACTGATCCTCCAGGAGTGCGTCCACCTGCTGAACGGCACCGAGTGCGGCCTTGGTCATTTCCATGGCTGCCTGGCGGTCCTCGGCCTGGGCGCCTGATAGGGCAAGGTCATACTGCTCCTTGGCAGCCGATGCGGCAGCCTTGGAGGCCTTGGCCATAGCCACAGCCTCGTCGCGCTTCTGCTCCGAAATCACACCTTTGCTGAAGAGCATTTCCATGCGGTCGGCAGTTTTTTGGGCTATTTCAGCACCGGCCATGGCCTGATGCCAAATATCTTTTGCGGATGCGATGATCTGGGGGCGCGCTCCGGCATCAATTTTCTGCTGGGTGGCTTTCTGAGCGCTTTCCATGGCCTGAGCCGAAGCAAGCTGGGCCTCGGTGAAGCTGGAATGGATGTGCACCAGTGTGTCGCCGGCCTTCACCAGCTGCCCCTCCTCAACATAGAGGCGCTCGACACGGCCTGTGAGCTTGCCCGAGATGCGAATTTCGGTTGCATCGCCCATGCCCTGCACGGTGTCCGGGCCCGGCTTAAGGAACAGAAATCCGGACACGGCAAAGGCGGCAATAATCAATGTTACAAGTACGACAATGAAAATCAGCGACTTGGATTTGGTTTCTTCAGGATTGGTATTGAGAGTTTCCATATTGTGGTAGTTATATTATTACGGTTAGATTATAAGGGCAGGCCCATTACTTTAGTCAGGTAGGAGCGGCACAGGCGGATGCCTATTTCGGCATCGATTTTCTCGGAGAAAGCCTTGAGCCAGGCAGTCTGAGCCGCGTTTACGTCGGTCATGGTCATCACACCTTCCTTGAAGCCTTCCTCGGCATTTGCCAGATTCTGCTCGGCTGCACGGATGCTGCTCTCGGCCTTGGCATAGGTGTTGAAAGCTTCGGAATACTTGAAGCGCGCCTGGCGCACCTGGAGAGTCACTTTCTCCTCGGCATCCTCAATGGTTAGTTCAAAGGCAAGGGCCTCGGATTTGGCCGCGCGGTACTTATTATAGTTTCCGCCCCAATGCCACAGGGGCACAGTGACTGCAACACCGGCATGAAAACCGCCGGCAAAGGAGTTGGCGAAACCATTGTTGATGTTAGGATTTGTCCAGAGATAGGAGGCTGTCAGGCCTACCTTGGGGAGCATGGAGGCCATGGCCACTTTTTCCTTGCCCAGCAGTGCCGAATGGGCTGCACGCAGAGCGGCCAGGTCGTTGCGACGCGAGAACACCTGCTGCATATCCACGGCCTCGGGCATCGGGGTTTCCATGGGGTTCTGAGGCGCGAGTTCGTCGGCAAGCGTCATCTGTGTGTCGACAGGCAGACCGCACACTTCGGCAAGGGCCATGCGGGCCAGCGAGAGGCCGTTCTCCACACGCATGAGGTCGAGCGACGCTTCGTTGTAACGGACGTCGGTCTGGAGCATGTCGCTTTGAGTTGCTACGCCGGCCTGAAGCATCGCCTCGACGTTGCGGCGCATTTCCTCAATGAGTTCGCAGAATTTTTTTGCGAGCTTCTGCTTTTCGCTTAGCGACACGACGAGCCAATAGGCTTCGTCCACGGCATAGGTTACGTCCTGAACGGCTTGGTCGCGCAGCGATTTCTGCATTTCCTCGCCGTAGTGCGCAATTTTATTGAGCGCACGGATTTCACCGCCCATATACACTGGCTGCGTGAGAGTGAATCCGAGAGCGAAAACGTTGTGCATGTCCTTTTCGAGCTCAGATTTTGGCAGCAGGGCCGTTTCGGCAAACACTGGCAACCCGGTTTCGGGGTTCATCAGCGGGGTGCCGTCGGGCTGCATCACCACCTTGGGTTCGTACTTGCCGGTGGCTGAATTGAAGGCCATGATGGGTAGATAACGGTCCGAATCGAGCAGACTGGTGTGGTTGGAACTATAAAGGTAGGTGCCCGAAAAGTCGATAGCGGGTAAATAGGCCGCACGGGCTACGGAACGGGTATATCCGGCGGCACGGATTTTTTCCTCGGCTATACGAATTTGCTTATTATTATGTATTGCCAGCGAGCGGCACGAATCGAGCGCAACGGGGACTGCCGTCTGCGCACCGGCCGTGATGGCGGAAAAAAGCAGCAAGCCGAAGGCTGTCAGTTTGAATTGCGGTTTCATTGTGATGAAAAGAGATAAGTAACTCTTAAAAATTAGTTATTTTGAACCTTATTAAGTAAACCCTTCGGGCCAATAAATCTTTGGTGGGCAAAGCGGCATACTCAAGGGTTACTTTTGTGTAATTTCCGGCTGCAAATTTACTGCGTTTTTCATAACTGAGGAAGTATGGGGCGAAATTATCAAACAAGTTCGATAATTTACTCGGTGAGCATGGCGGTGCGGATGCGACTGAGATAAGTGGGAGTAATCTGGAGATAGGAAGCAAGCTCTTTGAGGGTGACCTGCTGGAGGATTTCGGGGCAGCTTTTCAGGATGTCGAGGTAGCGCTCCTTGGGCGATTTCTTGTAGAGATCAATCAGGCGGTCGTGGGTCTGGCGGATGATGCGCGACGAAAACTCGCGCTGTGCCTCGGGGTGGTTGGCAAGGACTTCCTGCACTACCCTGCCCTCGCACAGCATCACCTTGGCCTGGGTGACGGCGATGATTTCGCAGCGGGCAGGCTCGTTTTCAACGGCCGAAAGATAGTCGCCGACGAATTCGTTCTGAAATGAAAAACCGATTATCTGCTCGCGCCCCTTGAAGTCGCGCACCACACGCTTGAAATATCCGGCTTCGATGAATCCGAGGTAGAAAGCGGGAGCGCCCTCGCAACAGAAGCATTCGCCTTTGCGGTAGACGCGCTGCGTGCCGTGGCTCTTGAATATAGGATACCACAGGTCGGGGTTCATGCCCTCGAAATATGTGTTGAACGGATGTTTCATGCTCGTTTTCATCTTGCAAAATTAACTACTTCATTACATTTCTGCAAATTTTGGCAAACGGTTTGTTCTTTTGGAAATAATTACATAATTTTGTCGTAAATTATTAACTGCTCCATCATCACGCTCAATGAATCAACAAGAAACCGACAAAATCGTTGACCTCTTGCTGCTCGAAGCCAACCGCCCGGTGGCTCGCGAGGAGTTGCTGCGTCTGGTGGATGGTGCGCGAGAAATCAGCCTTTCCACCTACGACCCTCTTATCGACTCGGGGCAGTTCGATTCCAACATATATATAATTAAATCGGGACTGCTGCGGGGAACGTATCTGGACAACGGCCGTGAGCGCACGGTGGCCTTCGGACTTCCGGCCACGATAATGATGAACTTCCACAGCCTTTATGCCAACGAACCGTCGTTCTATCGCTTCGAAGCTTGCTGCCCCTCGGAGGTGCTTAGGATTTCGAAAGCACACTTTGAGGAGTGCGTGGCCCGATCGCACGAGTTCTCGCTGTGGATAATCAGTGCTTTGCAAAACCAGCTGTACTATCAGGAGGTGCGCAAGCGCCTGCTGTGCGGCGACGCAAAGACGCGCCTGCGCCAGCTGGCCGACCGCCTGGCCGACTCCATCCCCGCCGACGGAACTGACAAAGCCGTGTACACCCGTTGGAAAGATATTTTCCGTCTGGTACCCTCCAAGATAATTGCCACATATATCGGCATCACGGAGCAACATCTGTCAAAAATCAAACGAGAACTGCTGTTTGAATAATCACTTCGTGCGTTTCTTAATCTATATTAATTCATAAGAAAAGAGAAAAGTGTAAATTTGCGCCCATAATGTTGTACGAATAATCCTTAACTTTACTTATTATGACATTAAAATCTACTCTTCTTTTCTTGATGGCAGCTGCCACCGCCGGCAGCGCTGTTGCGGCTCCCGCCGACCGTCAGGTGCCTGTTCGCCAACACTCGGCACTCAGCTTCGACACTATGGGCAAGCGCCTTGCCCCCGCTTCGGCAGCCCGCGCACAGGAGCTTACCGATGTTATCTTCGATGCAGATGGCACACGCCAGGAAACCTTGACAACCGGTAGCGGTACCTGTGTATATCTTGACCAGGTTTACAACTACGAAGACCAGGCGGTGTGCAACCATGTGGTGTACGGCGACAATGGCGAGGTGTACTTCTTCAACCTTATTCCCAACGGCGGTACTGACACCTACGTGAAAGGCCAGAAGGAAGGCGACAAGGTGACCCTGACCCTGCCCCAGACTCTGATGGTTCACCCCTCAGGCGCGTTTGCGGTGAACCTGGATATCCTGAAATACGGCAAACAGACCTACAGCCCCACCGACGACAAGAACTCGGTGACTTTCACCGTTGCCGAGGACGGCACCATGACTATGGACGACCTTGGCTCGGATTACACTCTGGGCTATATCTATACGGACGATAACTCGTTTGCCGGCTACTCGGCCTTCGAGCTCACCATCGCCCCCTTCAATGAAACCGTTGCTGAAATCCCCGCGGATGCCGAAGTGGAACAGTGGGGTCTGGTGACCGGCCAGAGCGGTTTCTTGGTGGATGTGGCTATTGACGGTGACGACATTTACTTCGGCGGCATGTTTGCCGAAGGGTTGCCCGATGCCGTTATCAAGGGTACCATCGTGACTGAGAACGGCAAGAGCCAGGTGAAGGTGGACAACCGCCAGTTCCTGGGCCTTGACTATGACTCTCCCTGCTACCTCTACTTCATGACCGAGGGTATCGACACCGAAGAAGAATACGAGGAACCCGAGTTTATGGCTGACGACTACGTGTTCGTGTTCGACTACGACGTAGCTGAGAAGATGCTCACTCCGGTCGATGAAGAGATTATGTGGGTAGCCGGTCTGTCGGATGAATACTACTACGGCATCGACGAGATTCGCCGCATACGCCTGCACTACCAGGACAGCTTTGCCGGTACTCCCAGCGCCCCCTACGGCCTGTACTACCTCACCACTGATTTCGGTAAGAACGGTTTCATTTTCTACATCCCCGCGGTGTCGACCACCGTTACCGTGCTTGATCCCGACTATCTCTACTACCGCCTGTACGTGAACGGCGAGCTCTTCACCTTCAGCGCTGACCTCTACGAGCTGGACGAGGATATGGACCTGATTCCCTACGACTTCGGCAACGATAACATCGAGAACTACGGCGGCGCCACCCGCTGGGTGTGGTTGTTCGAAGGCGGTATCGAAACCCTTGGCGTGCAGAGTGTCTACAAATACGAAGGCACTGTGACCGAAAGCACCATCACTACCCTGACCGTTGGCTCCGGCGTGGCCGATGCAGTTGCCGACAAGGAAGTGGCCTCCGAGAGCTACTTCGACCTCTCCGGTCGTCAGGTGAGCGCTCCCGCCGAAGGCTTCTACATTGTGAAGCGCACCTATACCGACGGCAGCGTGACAACATCGAAAATCATTCGCAAATAATTCAGCTCTCAGCTAACAGGTTAATAAATTAGATTGGGGCCGCGCACGAAGTGATTCGGGCGCGGCTATTTTTTGTGGCTTGTGGGCCGAACCTTGCTATACCCGGATTTGTTAAAGGCATGAGTGATGACTCACACACACGATTGACGACTTAAAACATTACATATTATGAACTATCTATCGAATGACAAGCTTGTCATTATCGGAGCTGCCGGCATGATCGGCAGCAACATGGCTCAGACGGCCATCATGAAGGGCCTTACGCCCAACATCTGTCTTTATGACCCCTACGGCCCGGGGCTGGAAGGCGTGGCCGAGGAGCTGAAGCAGTGCGGTTTCGAAGGGCTCAACCTTACCTACACCACCGATATTGCCGAGGCACTTAAGGATGCGAAGTACATTGTCAACTCCGGCGGTGCGGCCCGCAAGGCCGGCATGACCCGCGAGGATCTCCTGAAAGGCAATGCCGAAATTGCGGAAGATTTCGGCAAGAATGTGAAGAAATACTGCCCGGATGTGAAGCATATCGTCGTGATTTTCAACCCGGCGGATATAACAGGCCTCATTACCCTACTCTACAGCGGCCTGAAGCCCAGCCAGGTTTCGACCCTTGCCGCGCTGGATAGCACCCGCCTGCGCAACGAGCTTTCGAAGCAGCTCAACGTTGAGCCCGACAGCATTGTGAACTGCCGCACCTACGGTGGCCACGGCGAGCAGATGGCTGTGTTTGCTTCAACAGCCAGCGTAAACGGCAAACCGCTCACTGAAATTATCGGTACCGAGGCCATGCCCGACGAAGCATGGGCCGAACTGAAGGAGCGTGTAATTCAGGGCGGTAAGCGAATCATCGAGCTCCGCGGGCGCAGTTCGTTCCAGAGCCCTGCCTACCTGTCGATCGAGATGATTGAAGCAGCCATGGGCGGCCCCACTTTCCGCTGGCCTGTGGGTACCTACGTGAACAACGACCGCTTCAGCCACATCATGATGGCCATGGAAACCACTGTGGATAAAAACGGTGTGACCGTGAAACCGGTAACCGGTACGCCTGAGGAGGAAAAAGAACTTGACCAGAGCTACAAGCACCTCTGCGCCCTGCGCGACGAAGTAATCCAACTCGGCATCATGCCTCCCATCGCCGACTGGAGCAAAATCAACCCCAACCTCTGATTTCAATACACATACACAGAACATAAGCGGCCGGCTCACCAATGCCGGCCGCTTTTTTTATCTGCAGACGCACTGGGCAAGTTGCGCGGATTTTCCGTCGCCTGTTTAGATGTCACTCAGGTTAGAGGAAATAAGTGGAAATTCAGATATATTGACTAATTTTGCACCACGATTTATCCAATTTTATGAAGCAAGAAGAAATTTTACTCCACAGCTCATCAATGCTCCCCGATTGCGGCTATATGGTGCGGATAATCGAGGTGGAAACGGAGTCAGCTCCGCGCATCAGGTATTCGCATCGCGATGACTACTACATGATGGGGATTATTGTGAGTGGAAATTTGGATTGCTATATCGACTTTCAACGTTATCTCATCCGTCCTGACTCTATCATTATCCTGACGCCCGGGCAAGTTCATAAGTTCGTGCTTGAGAATAAGGTCGTTGCATATATGCTGGCGGTTGAGCCGGGATTGCTTGACGAAAGGCTCAGACAGCAGTTGGACCAACAGCAGTCACTTCATTCACCTGTATATAGAGCCGAGGATTATACAGATTTAGTCGTTCTGTATAAAATGATTTCCCGCATTAAGAATAAGTCGGTCGGTGCAAATCTGGTGAGGGCAGTTGTGGAAATTATTGCAGATAAGATAAGTGCACAACACACTAATCAAATTAGAAGAACTGACCGCAAGCATGAACTGATGTTCATGTTCAGAAAACTGCTGAATGAGAACGTCACGAAGGAACGCCGCCCGGGATTTTATGCCGCCCGATTGAATATATCCACCGTATACCTCAATGAAATAACAAATACAGTCGCAGGCTTGAGCGCAAGTGAGTATATAAAAAACGAAATCGTACTGCTGGCCAAACGGGAACTATACTACACAGCGGACAGCATCAAGGAAATATCGCACAGACTCGGGTTTGTCGACGAGGCCTATTTTTCGCGCCTGTTTACGGAAACTGTCGGTATATCGCCCAGCATTTTCAGGAGAAACCTTGATAAGTCCAATTAAATCCTTGATACGGCTATTGCCGGCTCAATCAAATTTTGAGAACTTTGCAGTCAAAAAAACAGACTATGATATTTTCGAAATTGAAGAAGCGCATGGCAACGCCATTCATTGCCATCAACCCTCGCAATTGTATTGCTTGTTGGGAATGTATTCATGCCTGTCCCAAGCAAGTCCTCGGGAAAGTCGATTTTCTGGGCCATCGCCACGTAAAGATAGTCAACGCCGACGCCTGCATTGGATGCAACAAATGTATCCGCACCTGCCCCGAAGGCGTATTCATCTCACTGAAATAACGGAACCGGAGCTAAGCATTATATTTACCGTCCACGGATAATATTCAAGGCGTTGCAACTTAACGCCTTGAACATTATTTCGAATTACAATTACTGTTTTTTAACTGCCGGTCAATGCAACGCCACTTTTTAAGCTATACTTGTTGCAATTAAAACCAATCAGAGATTCACGATTTCTCTATCGGCGGGAATGATGAGTCGTTCGGGGGATATATCGGCTTTGTCAGCATTGGTTGTGAGGATGAAGTAAGGCTTGTCTGCGATAATTTTACGAAAATCTTTCATTACTTGTGTGGGTATTGTAATCATCAACCCACGTCTTTACCAAGCTGTTAAATTTTAACATTCTCGACCATACGCCGCGCCGTACAAAACCAATTAAATTGTGTTTTGTCGACTCTGTATTAGTGTAGTCCAATAATGATTATATATTTCATTTATATAGAAGTGCATTATGAACCACCGACCCTCCGGATTACCACTCACAAGAGGAGTTGCGTCATATGCATCCTTTTGATAAATCATACGGCACTTCGTCTTAAATGAAAGCTTCTCTTTAGACTTGTCGATAATATTTAATGTTGCTTCAATCTCAGATATAGAGGGGGCACAATCTTTAATAGAAACAATCGTGTAATCTATCAGAGATAAATCACCGATATAACTTTTAATTTCTTGAATATATTGTCCTTTACTTGCTTTAACGAGATGTCTATCTATAATATCATGCAGTTTTCCATAATTCTTTTTTGAGAAGAAAGT
>JAAVFP010000049.1 GCA_014800735.1 Bacteroidales bacterium | reverse complement strand
TATCAAGTAAACCCTTAGGGCCAATATATCTTTGCTCGTCTTTGCGGTGCTTTTATTTCTTTCACTCAATCGCTTAGCTCGCTAAGCTCCTTCGTTCAATAAATAAAATCCCTCGCAAATCCTTCACAAATATATATTGTCTAATTTTTAAGGGTTACTTAGCTGTCAGAATATTAGCCAACCGATCAGGCCGGAGGCCACTATCAGTATAATAGGATGTATTTTTGAGAAAAGTGCGAAGCCGAGGACCACGGCGGCTATGGCGATGCTCTTGATTACCTCGGGCGAGGTGTGGCCGAAGTTGTCGGCGTTCATCAGCAGCAAGGCCGCCGAGGCAATAAGCCCCACAACCACCGGGCGCAGTCCGGCGAAAATGCCTTTAATCACCTCGCTGTCGCGGTGGCGCGCAATGTAGTGACCGGCGTAGCGCACCAGCAGGAAGGACGGGAGCACAACCACGATGGTGCATATCAGCGAACCCAGCACGCCCCATAGCGGAGAACCGAGTCCGGCGGTCTGCGTGGGGGCCACATAGCCGATGTAGGTGGCTGAATTGATGCCGATTGGGCCGGGGGTCATCTGCGATATGGCCACGATGTCGGTAAACATTTTCTCGGTAATCCACCCGGGAGTCACAATCTCATTTTCGATAAGGGCGAGCATGGCATAGCCTCCGCCAAAGCCGAACAGGCCGATTTTCAGGTAGCTCCAGATGAGCCGCAGATATATCATCATTTCCGTGCCTCCAGATTTTTACGTGCGCGTCGGGTGAGCCACCAACCGGCCAGGCCGCCGAGCACAATGAAAAGAATAGGATTGGACACCACAGGGCACTTGCTCCAGATGAGCAGTGCCACCACAGCCGGAATCCACGCTGTGCGCCAGCCCAGGCCGGCCGATTTGGCCGAAGAAACCACGGGTGCGATGATGAGCGCCACAACGGCCGGACGGATGCCCTTGAAGATAGCTGTGAGCGTGGGATTGCTGGTGATGGTTTCGGGCGTAAGGAACATGGCTATTGCCAGGATTATCAGGAAGCTGGGCAGAATGGTGCCGGCAGCGGCGGCTATACTTCCGCGCAGGCCGCGCAGCTTGTCGCCAACCACCACGGAGATGTTCACGGCCAGAATACCGGGCATGGACTGGGCCACAGCAAGAAGGTCGAGAAACTCGGCCTCCTCAAGCCAGTGGTGCTTGTCCACCACCTCGCGCTGAATGATGCTAATCATCGCCCAACCGCCCCCGAAAGTGAAGGCACCAATCTTGGCGAACGTAAGGAATAGATTTTTAAGCATATATTTTCTGATTTTGCGGCGGCATCATATAATTTGTCAGAATTCTACGACGGTGATGCCGGGGCCACCGAAGCGGACGTCCTCGTCGTGGTAGCGGGCCACGCCGGGCACGGTGTCCAGATAGTTGCGGATGTACTGGCGCAGAGCACCGGTGCCGGTGCCGTGGAGGATTCGCACGCGCGATGCGTTGAACTGGATGGCATCGTCGATGTAGTACATCACGGCCTGCACAGCTTCGTCGGTGCGCATGCCGCGCACATCAATCTCGTGGCTGAACTGCAACTGGCGCTCACGGCTGGAGTCGGAGGTCTGCGAGGATATGTAGGACGCTCCCGCTTTGGCTCCGGAGGGGGCTTTCTTGATGGTGCGTTTCAAGCGGTCGAGTTTCACGGTGGTGCGGATCTGACCGAACACCACCGAGGCGTTTTTGCCTGAGATGGACTCGATTGTGCCTACGGTTCCGCCACCGTCGGCCAGCACGACGTTGTCGCCCGGTTCCAGCGGACGGTCCGCCATAGGCTTGGGCGCGGCTTTGGGTGTCTGCTTCTTTTTGCCGGGCGTTTTCTTGTCGAGCAGGGGATGTGCGGCGGCGTTGTCGGCCTGGGCCTGCAGGGCTTCGCGGTCGGCAGCCAGTCGTTTGCGTGCCTCGCGGGTCTTTTCCTTGTCGGCCTGAGCGGTGCGGATGTCGCGGATGGTGCGCTCGATTGTGGCGTTGGAGTTATCGAGAATACGTTTAGCCTCGTCGCGCGCCTCGCTGATGATTTCGCGTCGCTTGCCGCGGAGGGTTTCCATTTCCTCCTCGTAGCGTGCCAGGGTTTCCTCCAGGCGCTTCTCCTTTAGGCGGATGTCGGAGCGCTTGTTCTCCCAGTAGCGGCGGTCGCGGGCAATATCCAGCAGGTACTTGTCCATGTTCACATAGTCGCTACCGACGATTTCGCGTGCGTCCTCGATGATGCTCTCGGGCAGACCCGTCTTGCGGGCTATCTCGATAGCGAATGAGCTGCCGGGCTGTCCGATGGCCAGCTTGAACATGGGCTGCATCAGGTGGCGGTCGTAGAGCATCGAGCCATTCACAAGCCCGTTGGTTTCCTCGGCAAACTGCTTCAGGTTGTGGTAGTGGGTGGTAATCACACCCCACATGCCCAGCTTGTTGAACTCCTTGAGCACAGCCTGGGCAATTGCACCGCCAATCTGAGGCTCCGTGCCGCCGCCGAATTCGTCGATCAGCACCAGCGTGCGCTTATTGCCTTTGAAAAGGAAATATTTCATGTTGCGCAGGTGCGAGGAGTAGGTACTCAGGTCGTCCTCGATGGACTGATCGTCGCCGATGTCGAGGAAGATGTTCTCGAAAATACCTGCGTGGGAATTATCGTGCACCGGCGGAAGCAGTCCGCACTGAATCATATACTGCACGATGGCCACAGTCTTGAGTGTCACCGACTTGCCGCCGGCATTGGGGCCCGAAATCACCAGCAGGCGGTGGTCGCGGTCCAGGCGGATGTCAAGCGGCACGATGCTTTTGCCCTGGCGTTCAAGCGACTGGCGCAGCACAGGGTGGCAGGCGTGGTACCACTCCAGCTCGGGACGCTCCGTGAGGTGTGGCATGGTGGCTTCGATGCTGCGGGCAAATTGGGCCTTGGCATGGATGAAATCGAAAAGACCGAGGAGGTCGAAGCCACCCAGCAGCTCGTCGATGTCCGGGCGGATGGTGTCGGCAAGGCCGATGAGTATGCGCACAATCTCGCGGCGCTCTTCAATTGAAAGCTCGCGCAGGCGGTTGTTGGCCTCCACCACTTCGGCCGGTTCGATGAACACGGTTTTGCCCGATGCCGACTCGTCGTGGACGATGCCTGAAATCTTGCGTTTGTACATCGGCGACACGGGAATCACCAGGCGGCCGTCGCGCACGGAGGGCGTAACGTCGCCCTCGATGTAGCCCTCGCGCACGGCGTTGGCAATCACACGGCGCATGGCCGAGTTGATGCTGCCTGCCGTGGCGGCCATGGAACGACGGATGTCGGCCAGTTCGGCCGAAGCATTATCCTTTATTTCGCCGTGCCGGTCGATGATGCGGTCGATAGCGGCGGCCACTGCCGGGAAGGCAAAGAGGTCGCGCGCAAGCACGTCAAGGGCGGGGTAGGGGGTGCGGATGTGGCCTGTGTTTTCGTCCACCTCGCGCACTTTGGCGAAGAACGAGGCGATATCGGCCATGGCAGTCAGCGACGCACGCAGGCCGGGCAGCTCGCTCTCGGCAGGGAAGGCGCCGGGCACACGCAGGCTTTGCAGCAGCTGGCGGCGGTCATGGATATTTCCGATTGGAAAGCCGCCGTCGGTGCCGAGGATGCGCAGCATCTCGGCCGTCTGCTCCAGCTGCTCGCGGATGGTGGTGAAATCGGTGCTGAAAGCCATTTCGGCAGCGCAGCCGCGGCCGATGGCTGAGGTGCACAGGGCGGCCAGCTGCTCGCGCACGCTGTCGAAGCCGATTTTATGTTCAATAGTAGTAGGGTAGTAGCTCAAATTTGTTCCGTTTATTTATGCATCAGGCGCGCCAGGTTGCGTTTGTCCTCGCGTTCCTTGATTGACTGGCGTTTATCGTATTCTTTCTTGCCTCGGGCAATGCCTATCACCAGCTTTGCCAGGCCGCGCTCGTTGATGAACAGACGCAGGGGCACGATGGTGTATCCGGCGTCGCGGCCGTTCTTGGCCAGCTTGGCAATCTCCTTTTTGGTGAGCAGCAGTTTGCGGTCGCGGCGTGCCTCGTGGTTGTTGTAGGTGCCGTAGAAGTACTGGGCTATGTTCATGTTCTTCACCCACACTTCGCCGGTGGAGGAAATATAGCAGAAGGTGTCCACGAGCGATGCGTGGCCCGAGCGGATTGATTTAATCTCGGTGCCCGTCAGGACGATGCCGGCGGTGAATTTCTCGACGATTTCGTAGTCGAACGTCGCGCGGCGGTTTTTTATATTGATGTCTTTTGCGTTCATACAATAATAAGATACAGGAGATAGTAGATGAGCAGGGGCACCACCACAATCACACCTGCGGCAAGGCCCATGAAGCGGAGTTCGTCGCCGCGGCGCACACCGATATAGTCGGATGCCTTGTAGATTACCAGCACGGCATAGAGCGGCAGGAACTTGAGTATAACAATCTGCCATGGGATGCAGTTGTCGATAATCTGGATAAGAACCATCAGGCCGATTCCGAGCACGATGAGGGTGAAGGAACGGCGCTCGTCGGGCGCGGCGGTGGTGACCTTCTTGAGATAGAGCTCGAAGATGAGCTTGGCGATGAAAACGGCCACGAAGTAGGTGCCGAAATCGGCCAGGGCACGCATGAGCACTTCGCCCAGCTCCATGTGGCGGTTCCAGGCGAAACCGAGGAACTCCGTGGCTGCCGCCACACCCATGAGCGGGTAGAGGCCGGTGCGCATCAGTTCTTCGGGGTCGGGATTCTCTTTTTCGATGTCCTCCCAGCCCAAAGCGGGCGAAAGCAGGAGCTGAAATATATATTTTATGAACCTTAACATTGCTTGGATTGTTTTTTTCAGTGCAAAGTTACGAAATTCGCGCGGTATTACTTATTTTTGCAACCGCAAATTATTTCATTCAAAAATAAAAACGACACAATGATTAAAGGAATCATAGCTATCACCGGCAAGCCGGGCCTCTACAGGCTGCTTAGCCGCGGCAAGAATGCCCTGATTGTCGAAGATCTGCGCACCGGCAAACGCCAGCCCGCTTACAACCACGAAAAGGTAATATCGCTGGCCGATATTTCCATATATACCGAAAACGGCGATGTGCCCCTGCCCGAAGTGTTCGAGAAGGTGAAAGCCTACACCGGCGGCCAGCCTGTGGACGTGAAAGGCTTCGCAACCGACGCCGACCTGCGTGCATACTTCGGCGAAATCCTGCCTGATTTCGACAAGGACCGTGTGTACACCACCGACATCCGCAAGCTGTTCAGCTGGTACAACCAGCTCATCGGCGCAGGCGTGACCGAGTTCAAGGAAAACGAGATTGCCCAGGACGAGGCAGCCGAAGCTGCCGAGAAGGCCGACGAAGAAAATAGCGCGGAATAATCCGTTTTTTCCGCATAAAAAGTGAAAAGGCCGGTATTTTCCGGTCTTTTTTCGTTGTTGACTATTGCCGTTCGATACTTTTTAGCTAACTTTGTGACATCCACCTGAGTTTATATCATGCCTGATAAAACTAACTGACAATGCACAAGACCCTAATTCCGGCCATAGCGCTTGCCTCGGCAGCGCTTTTCTGGCAAGGCCTTCCGGCCCAGAACATAAATATGGAAACCGACTACGCAAGCTGGCCGGCCTATACCGGCGCTGACCTTGAACTGCTCGTTGATGCCGATGCCACACACTTCACTCTGTGGTCGCCGCGAGCTACTGCCGTGAAACTCAATATCTACGACAACGACACCACCGCGACCCCGGCCGAAACCGTGGCGATGCGTCGCGGCAAGGACGGCACCTGGACGGCCAAACTTCCCGGGCAGCTTTATGGTAAATACTACACCTTCACCGTCACCGCCGGTGGCCGCACGCTGGCCGAAACTCCGGGCGTGTGGGCCAAGGCTGTGGGCGTGAACGGCCAGCGGGCCGCTATCATCGACCTGGATGCAACCAACCCCGATGGCTGGGATGCCGACCGCGGCCCGGTGCTGAAAAATATTACCGATGCGGTAATCTACGAAATGCACCACCGCGATTTCAGCGTTCATCCCACCTCGGGCATAGCCAACAAGGGCAAATTCCTGGCGCTTACGGAGCAGGGCACCACCAACACCACCGGTGAGGCAACCGGCATTGACCACCTGCGCGAGCTGGGTGTGACTCATGTGCACATCCTGCCGTCGTTCGACTACAATTCGGTGGACGAATCGCGCCCCGACTCGGCACAGTACAACTGGGGCTACGACCCGCTGAACTACAATGCTCCTGAGGGCTCCTACTCCACCGATGCCGCCGACCCTGCCGCCCGCGTGCGCGAAATGAAGCAGATGATTCAGGCTCTCCATCAGGCCGGTATAGGAGTGGTGATGGACGTGGTTTACAACCACACGGCTCAGAACGACGACTCCAACTTTTCGCTCACCGCCCCGGGCTATTACTACCGTCATCGCCCGGATGGTTCCTACAGCGATGCTTCGGGCTGCGGAAATGAAACGGCCTCCGAGCGCCAGCAGATGCGCGATTTTATTGTCAACTCGGTGAAATACTGGGCTAAGGAATATCACGTGGACGGTTTCCGCTTCGACCTCATGGCTATTCACGACATTGAAACCATGAATCAGGTTGCGGCCGAGTTGCGCGCCATCAATCCCTCGATTATCATCTACGGCGAAGGCTGGACCGCAGGCGACTCGCCCCTGCCCATCGAAGAACGCGCACTCAAGGAGAATGTGGACAAGATGGAAGGCATCGCAGTGTTCTCGGACGATATCCGCGATGCCGTCAAGGGTCATTACAGCAACGAGGCCGACCGCGGTTTCGCCACCGGCAAGCCCGGCAACGAGGAGACGGTGAAAATAGGCATCGTAGGCTCAACAGCCCATCCGCAGGTGGACTACAGCAAGGGCAACAACTCGAAATTCCCCTATGCGGGCTCGCCCACGGAAATTATTAATTACGTGAGCTGCCACGACGACCTAACTCTCACCGACAAGCTGGCCAAATCCATGCCCGGCAGCACCGAGGCCGACCGTCAGCGTGCGGCACGCCTGGCCCAGACAATCGTGTTCACCTCGCAGGGCACACCCTTCATGTTTGCCGGCGAGGAAGTGTTCCGCGACAAAAAGGGCGTGCACAACTCCTACAAGTCGCCCGACTCGATCAACGCTATTGACTGGACGCTGAAGCACGACAATGCCGAGCAGTTCGCTTACTACCGCGAACTCATCAAGCTCCGCAAGGCTCACCCGGCTTTTCGCATGACCAATGCCAAGGATGTGGCCAAACACATTGTGTTCGATAACATTTCGTCGCCCAACGTTATTTCGTACTCCATCAAGGACCATGCCAACGGCGACGTGTGGCGCGAAATAAAGATCGTGTTCAACGGTTCCGATATTCCCTTTGTGGCCCGAGTTCCGCGCGGCGACTGGAAGGTGATTGCCCGCAACGGCAAGATTAACGCCGACGGCATGGGCAGCTCGCGCGGTGGCTCGGTGGTGGTGGAACCCACCTCGGCCCTCATCCTTGCCCGCGAGAAATAAAGTCTGCTTGCTAATTGAGAGCTTGTTTAAAAACTAATGTTAAATGCTGGGTCTCATATTTCGGAGGGGATTTTTCGCTGACGTTGAAGGAGTGTACTCAATGTACACGACTGAAACAAAGCGGAAAATGCACCCGAAAGATGAGAGACAAAAAGTAACTTAGTCGCAAAGAAAAGCTTGCTCTTACATGAAAAATAAGATACATAATTAATGTTGACTATTGTTAAATACCCGTCGCCGGCCATTCTTTGGCGCTTTTGGCTTAATTCTGCGGTCGAGTGCCAAGCGGCACACTCCCTTATCATTAAACCAAAATCACTCAAAGACTGGCCGCCCAGAATTTAACATTAGTTTTTAAACAAGCTCTAAGTGCACCGGAGTCGTCCGGTGCACGTTTTTTTTTCGCAATTCACTTACCGAAAAAACTGCATGGCAACAATATCGCGCCCATAAGCGTTAACCCATTAATTACTGACCTCAACCAAATTCAGGTATGTTATGAAAAGATTTTTACGTTTTCTGCCGTTTCTGCTCCTTGCAGTAGCAGGCTCGGCCACGCTTTGCAGCTGTAGCGACGATGACAAGGACGAACTCGTTGCCACCGACACCCTTCCGGCCCAGGCCAAGACTTTTATCGCTCAGTATTATCCATCGGCCAAAGTAGTGTTGGCACAGAAGGACAAGGATGAATACGAAGTGACTCTTTCCGAGGGAACCCGCATTGACTTTGATAAGGCAGGCGAATGGACCGACGTGGATGCTCCCGCGGGCAAAACAGTAGCCACCGGATTCTATCCCGAAGCTATCGACACCTACGTGAACACCAACTTTGCCGGCAGCGGCATCAACGAAATTTCGAAAGAGCAGAAAGGCTACGATGTTGAACTGACCAACGGTACCGACCTGGTGTTCAGCTACGAAGGCACATTTATCAGCTTCGATTAAAGTAGGTTGGCTTAACGTATTTTGAAAAGCACTAATGCGTCTCGTGTGACGCTGATTACCCCCGGGAATCTTTCGGTTTCCGGGGGTAAAATGTGTCAGATGGATTTTGTCGGGAACGGACGCTTCCAAATTTTAGAAATTTTTAGTAAGTTTGCACCATGAAACGACACTTTAACACACATCTTGAAGGGCTTGACCTTCAATTTTGGCACGACTTGATAAAAAGCCGTCGCGAACTCGTGTCGTTGAAAAAAGGTGAGTATCTTTGCCGAAATGGTAAACCGACTAAAGTTTGCGGCTATTTGAGAGCTAAATATAAGGTATGAAAAATAGAAACCTCATCTTGTTATCGTATCAAAAATATTTTTATTCATTTGTAAAAATACTTTTGATTATATCTTTTGCGTGTATTCATTATGCATGCTCAAATTCTAATGTAGAAAAACAGCTTTCAGAGGCGGAATCATTGATTATCGAACGCCCGGATTCCACTATTTCCTTACTGGTGCAGATGGACACCACTCGCATGTCGAAGAACCAAATAGCACGACAAGAGTTGTTGTTTCTATATACTCAACTTATTTATGGTAACCAAATCCCCATTGACTCTGCCGGTATAGCTGAAGGCGACGAGTTTTTTGTCGGGAAATTAAATAGTGATGAGATAAAGTGGCTTATTGTAAAATCAGCGGAAGCACACCGCTCAGGTAATCCTATAGCACGTATCGAATTGCTTAAAGACGCGGAATTTTTGGCAATTCAGTCTGACGATAAACCGGATCTTGGAATAGTCTATTTCTTCTTGTCAAAAGTCTATGAGCAAGGATTTAATGGAATAGTCAGTAAATATTATGCCGATAAAGCTCTTGCAATATTCAAAGACTTAATATGGCAGTCAAAAATTAGAGACACACGTATGGCAATAGTTGGAGCCTACTGTGTAGATAGAGATTATAAAACAGCTCTTGATTCTCTAATAGCAATGCAGCCGGAGGTTATGGCAAATGCCCATGATGGCTACAAGATATATTTTCTGGACCAATTGGCACGAAGTTATGACGAAGATGGACAATCTACTAAAGCTATTGAAATATGGCATTCAATATATGATAGCACTGATGTTTCAGCCAACACACTTGCTCACTGGGCGCGTGCTTATTGGCACATAAATGAACTTGACAGTGCATATATGTTGATTCAACAAGCAAATGCACTGCCACACAATAATTCAGATGAATATCTTTGCCGCAACGTTGAATACGCTATCCTTGAAAAAATGGGTCGCAAGCATGAACTTGAAAGAATTGATAGCTTGCGGGCAATCGCATCAAATAAAATAGGCGAAGAACGACATCTTGAAGAAACCAGCCTCGCTTTGAATATAAAATATGATTCTGCCACACGACTGGCATGGCTTGAGGCTTCAAAGTCGCGCAACCGTGCATATGTTGCTATACTCATTACTTTATTAACTGTCTTTGCGGCAGTGGCGATATATATTTTCCTTAAAAAACGAAATCGACTGCTCCAGCTTGAACATGAAAACGACATACTTAAAATAGAAAGCCTTCAAGACAATCTATTCAAAAGCGACAGTCGGAATAATGATATGTCTATAAGGGTTTCCGAGCTTTTCAAAACTCGATTTAACCTAATGGATGGTCTTGCATCGGCTTATTTTGAGTGTAAAGATTCGCAACAGGAACAAAAAAGAATTTATTCAGAAGTAAAGAGAGCATTGTCTAACTTCGGAACTAAAGAAGCCATTGATGAACTTACGGAAATAGTAAATGGGTACAAAAATAATCTTATGGAACATTTCAAGACAGACTATCCCAAAATGTCTCCGGCCCAATATAAAACTGCATTGTACCTATTCTGTGGATTTTCTTTACCTGCCATAAGCATATTTACCGATACCGAAATAAGGAATCTTTACGTATATAAGTCTCGCCTTAAATCAGCAATCTCAAAGAGTGAAACACCTCGAAAAGAGGAATACTTGCAATATTTTGAGTAGGTCAGGCATGTGTTAGATGATGTTAGAAAATTAAATTCACGCCCATTGAATATCAACATATTACACCTCTAAATGTAAGGTGTTGTAGTTTGCCATGCAGGCGAATTGGAGTAATTTTGCATCAAAAATTACACGCATGAGCAAACATCTTTTTCAAATCCTCGTGAGCTTTTTAGCCACAATCCTAGTTGTATTAGCACCTACTCAAAGTGCTTGTGCAAAGAACGATTTAACGCCTTATCAAAAGGCTGCAATCGCAACTCGCTTTGCATCGGAAGTGAAATACAATTTTGCCGGATACGGCAAATTCGCGCAGAACTATGATAGTATTTGCCGCGCAGAACTTCCTAATCTCGTAAACACGCAGACCGATGAAGAATTCAGCGACAAACTGCAGCTGTTCGCCAATCTACTTAAAGACGGTCATACAAGCATAGGGTTCAGTGCAGATGTAACTTATGCACCTATCAGTCACAAGAGAATCGGCGATAAGGTTTTCGTTACTGGAGTGTTTTCTGATGAATATACTCAGAAAGGTGTTCACAGTGGAACCGAAATTGTTGCCATTGATGATATGCCGGTTATAGAATATGGCAACCAATATGTAGTGCCATACATTCCTTCATCAACTCCTCAATGGTCGGCCTCATATCCTTTCAATTCCGTTAATCTTACAAAAGGTTATCGTGGTGTTCCTATAAAGCTGACATTCAGAAACGGTAAAGGTAGTACATTCGACATTATAGACAATCGTCAATCTCCGTGGGGGATTGTAAACCCGGATATGTCGATTAAATTTGAGTCTCTTCCCGGAAACATCGGACTTTTGAAAATACCGAGTTTTCAGGCTAATAATTTCGATCTTCAGGCTTTCGGTGACCTTTACGAACAAAAGATTGTTCCGACCGATGGCTTGATTATAGACATACGCGACAATACAGGGGGAAATAGCAACGTAGCTCAGGCTATTATGATGTTGCTTGCTACCGACACCATTCCGCAAGCCTCGTGGAAAACGCCTAAATATGAAGCTGCATACGCTTCCTGGGGCAAGAAATGGGAATGTGCAACTGATTCATTTGATACAATTGTACCATTCTGCATAGCTTTTCCCAACGATATGCCGAAATACGACAAACCGATAATCCTACTTGTAAATGGCACCACATTCTCAGCAGCAGAAGATTTTACCGTGCTTTTCAAAAATGCTAATCGTGGTAAAGTTGTTGGAACGCCTACCGGCGGAAGCACCGGCAACGCAATCTTCATTGACTTAGGTTGGGGATATACCGGTAGAATCTGCACCATACGCGAAAAACTTGCTGATGGTACTGAATTTATCGGGGTCGGTATACAGCCCGATGTGATCGTAGAGGAAACCGAAAGCGTCATATTCGGTAATGACAACGTGATAGAAGAAGCTTTGAAAATTATTACTCATAAATAATAAAACTATGGCAGAAGGAGTTTTTTTAACAGTTGTAACAGCCATGATCGCCACATTCCTCGGAATTGGCATAGCTGATTCAGAGTGGTTGATAAAGAAAGTGTCAAACCGATTCGTTCGATACTGTATTGGCTTACTCATAGCTCTTATCGTCTTTTGTCCCTTTTTCTTCGGGGTATAATAGAAAATTCTACCCAAAAGGATAATGGATAAATACCTGCGAGAACAAGAAGAATTGAGAATCTGTGAAACCGCGCTAAATCCTGGCTAAATCCTGCGGAACATTGCGGTTTATTGAAAAGGATTGTGTATTTTTGCAGTTTAAAGACATCCCCATTCATCAATGTTCCGAATATTAGAAAAAGAATATTTCTCGGAGCGGGTTGTTAAACTCGTTGTCGAGGCTCCCGAAATTGCAAGGGCACGCCGTGCCGGGCATTTTGTGATTGTGCGCACCGGCGAGGGCGGCGAACGAATTCCGCTCACTATCGCCGATGCCGACACGGTGCGCGGCACCATCACCCTGGTTGTGCAGGCTGTGGGCGTTTCCACCAATAAAATATGCGCCCTGGAAGCGGGCGATGAGTTTACTGACCTTGTCGGCCCCCTGGGCCGTGCCACCGACATCGGCAAGCGCGACGGCACCGTGGTGTGCTGCGGCGGCGGTGTTGGCGTGGCGCCACTGCTACCCATCATCAAGGCCATGAAGCAGGCCGGCAACAGGGTGGTGAGTGTGATAGCAGCCAGGAATAAGGACCTTATCATCCTGGAGGACCAGGTGCGCGAGTGGTCCGACGAAGTGATTGTTATGACCGACGACGGTAGTGCCGGAGTAAAGGGCCTTGTGACCGCCGGCGTGGAGAGTGTGATTCAGCGCGAACACGTGGCCGAGGTGGTTGCAATCGGTCCGGCGATAATGATGAAATTCGTGGCCCTGCTCACCAAGAAGTACGAGGTGCCCACGGTGTGCTCGCTCAACACCATCATGGTGGACGGCACGGGCATGTGCGGCGCCTGCCGTGTGACAGTCGGTGGCAAGACACGCTTTGTGTGTGTGGACGGCCCCGAGTTCGATGCCCACCAGGTGGACTTTGACGAAATGATGCTGAGAATGAAAGCGTATGACCCTGTAACTTCCCGATGACCATGAGTGAACAAGAGATTGAGAGCGGCCGCGATGCCGCCTGGCGTGTAGAACTGCGCAACGCCATGCCGGCCAAGGAACGCACGGCGATTCCCCGCGCTGTGATGCCGCAGTTGCCGCCCGACTACCGCATTACCTGCAACGAGGAAGTGAACCAGGGGCTGAGCCAGGAGCAGGCCGTGCTTGAGGCTACGCGTTGCCTGGACTGCCCGACGCCAACCTGTGTGGAGGGCTGTCCGGTGGGGATAGATATTCCCGGTTTTATCAAGAACGTTCAGCGCGGCCAGGTGGAGCGTGCTGCCGCGGTGCTTAAACTGACGAGTGCCTTGCCTGCGGTGTGCGGCCGCGTGTGCCCCCAGGAGCGCCAGTGCGAAAGCCGCTGCATATATAATAAGATGAAGAAGGCTCCGGTGGCCATCGGCTACCTGGAGCGTTTTGCCGCCGACACCGAGCGCATGCTGTCGGCATCCCGTCCGCGCAAGGCCGCTCGCCCCGAAAACAACGGCATCCGCGTGGCAGTGGCCGGATCGGGTCCTGCCGGGCTGTCCTTTGCCGGTGATATGGCCCGCCGCGGCTTCGAGGTGGATGTGTACGAGGCGCTGCACGAAATCGGCGGTGTGCTCAAATACGGTATTCCCGAGTTCCGCCTGCCCAACGCGGTGGTGGATGCCGAACTCGACTCACTCCGCGCCCTGGGTGTACGCTTCCACAAGGATACCATCATTGGCAAGACGCTGAGCTACGACGACCTTCTTGCCGCAGGTTTCCGCGGCATTTTCGTGGCCTCGGGTGCGGGCCTGCCGCGCTTCATGGGTATTCCGGGCGAGAACCTCTCGGGTGTGTCGAGCAGCAACGAATACCTCACGCGCATCAACCTGATGGGTGCAGGCCGTCCGGGCCACGACACTCCGGTGATTGAAGGCCGCCGCGTGGCGGTGATCGGTGGTGGCAACACGGCGATGGACTCCGTGCGCACGGCCCGCCGCATGGGCGCCGAGCGTGCCATGATTATCTACCGCCGCAGCGAGGCCGAAATGCCGGCGCGAGTGGAGGAGGTGGAGCATGCCAAGGAGGAAGGCGTGGAGTTCATCACGCTTTCCAACCCGGTTGAATACATCGGCGACGAGCGTGGACGTGTGTGCAAAATGATTGTGCAGAAAATGGAGCTCAGCGAGCCGGATGAGTCCGGCCGCCGCAGCCCGGTGCCTATCCCCGGTGCACTGGAAGAAATTGAAGTCGACCAGGTGATTGTGAGCGTCGGTGTATCGCCCAATCCGCTCATTCCCAATTCAATCGATAATCTTGATGTGACCCGCCGCGGCACTATTGCTGTGGACGAGAACCTGCAATCATCCATCCCCACGATTTTTGCCGGTGGCGACATTGTGCGCGGCGGTGCAACCGTGATTCTGGCTATGGGCGACGGCCGCCATGCCGCAGCTGCCATGGCTGAAAAACTAGAGAATAAATGAAATTATCCCGAATACTGATGTTTGCCGCTTCGGCAGTGGCCCTCCAGGCGTGTTCGCATAAAGCCGACGAGCGCCCGATGCTCAGCGTGAGCATCGAGCCGCAGCGCTACCTGCTGGAGCAGATTGCCGGGCCGGCCTACCGTGTGAACACGCTGCTTGAGAACGGTGCCAATCCTGAAACTTTTGACCCTGCCATGTCGCAGCGCGTGGCGGCGGACCACTCCGCGGCCTACTTCGCCGTCGGCACATTGCCTTTCGAGGAGTCGCTGCGCCAGTCGCTGGGCAAGGATGTGCGCTGGGTGGACACGTCGGAGGGCATCGAGTTGCTCTACGGCACACACAGCCACTCGCACGGCGAGGAGCACGGCGAAGCTGATGAACATGAGCACTCCGAGGCCGACCCTCACGTGTGGACCTCTGTTGCCAACGCCCGCCGCATGGCCGCCAACATGGCCGGTGCGCTTGCGGAGCTTAACCCCGACAGCGCCGCGGTGTACGCCGCGCGCCTTGCCGCTCTTGATGGCCGCCTGGCGGCGCTCGACGCTGATGTGCGCCAGCGCCTCGAGGGGGCGCCTAAGGTGTTTGCCGTGTGGCATCCGTCGCTGTCCTATTTCGCCGCCGACTATGGCCTGGAACAGCAGGCCGTGGGCAGCGAGAGCAAGGAAATGTCGCCTAAGCGCGTGCGCGAGGTGATTGACCATGCCAAGGCCGACAGTGTGCGTGTGTTCTTCTTTCAGCAGGAATACGACTCGCGCCAGGCCGAGAGCATCAACGCCGGCATCGGGTCGCGCCTGGTGGTAATCAATCCGCTGTCCTACGATTTCGAGGGGCAGATAAAAATGATAGCCGATGAACTTGCCAGGCCATAGCAGTCCGTGCCTGTGCGTGGAGTGCGACCACCAGCACCACCGCCACGCCAGCAATGAGCCGCTGCTGTCGTTGGTGGATGTGAGTTTCCGCCGCGAGGAGCGAGTGATTCTCAGCGATGTGAACCTGCGGGTGGACCGCGGCGACTTCCTGGCAATAACCGGGCCCAACGGCGGCGGCAAGACCACGCTGCTGCGCATAGTGCTGGGTCTGTTGAGTCCTGCCCGCGGGCGGGTGGTGTTCTACAGCCAAGGCCGGGAAACCACGGTGCGCCCCTCCATAGGCTACCTGCCGCAGAAAAACAGCGTGGACTCGCATTTCCCCATATCCGTGCGCGAGGTGATTGCCAGCGGCCTGCTGGCCGAGCGCTCCATGCCCAAGGCTGAAAAGGAGCGTAGGGTAGAGGAAACGCTTGCTCTCGTGGAACTGGCGGACTTGGCCAACCGTCCCATCGGGCGCCTGTCAGGCGGTCAGTTGCAGCGAGCTCTGTTCGGGCGCGCCATCATCAGCCGGCCCGACATGCTTGTGCTCGACGAGCCGCTGAGCTACCTCGACAAGCACTTCGAGCAGCACCTCTACCGCATAATCGCCGACCTTGCCCGCCACACCACGATATTGCTTGTGAGCCACGAAATGAGCGAGATTGCCGGCATGGCGAACCGACATATAATAGTGGACCACACGCTGCGCGAATGCACGGCCGAGCACCATTTCCGCCCGGCGGATTGCTGAGGGACTTTTGCGAAAATCGTTCGCAAAGGCCGCGTAGCGGCAATAAGCTGCGTGGCAGCGTAATAAAAATAGCCTATGGCAAGGACCGCGTAGCGTGTCCGCAACCATAGGCTAAGAATGGTTCAGAATCATTACGTGGCGACCGACCCCCTTGTGGGGTCATGGGAGCCACGTAGGTTTTCACCTGCGGCGGGGGAACATCTTGCGGATGCGCAGCAGAACGGTGGCGGCTTGGTTGCCTGCGGCCACCAGTGTAACGGCGGCCAGAATGAGCACAATGCCGGCGCTTTCGATGCCCGTAATCTTCTCGCCGAATACCGCAATGGCCACCAGCAGGGCAGTGACAGGCTCCAGAGCGCCGAGGATGGCCGTGGGTGTTGACCCGATGTATTGGATGGCGGCCGTGGTGCATCCGAACGAAATGGCCGTGGGAAGCACCGCCAGACACACCACGCACACCCAGTCCATGCCGCAAGTGGGCGGAGTGAAGTCCGCCGGGCCGGCCAGACGTACGGCAAAAACGAGGGTGCCGAAAATCAGCACGTAGAACAGCATTTTCAGTGTGGGCAGCCTGCGGAAGCGCGGGCGGTTGGCAGCCACGATATAGATGGCGTAGGTGAGGCCCGAAGTGAGCGCAAGCAGAGTGCCCGTCAGGCTCAGGCCCCCGGCGCCTTCGGGCGACTTGGACAGCAGCCCGATGCCCACCACGGATGCCAGCAGGCAGCCGACCGTGAGGCGCGACAGGCGCTCGCGGTAGAGCACAGCCATGATGATAGCCACCATCACGGGATAGACGAACAGGATGGTCGAGGCGATACCCGCGTTCATATAGTTGTAGCTCTGAAACAGGGTGAGCGACGACACGCCCGTGATGATGCCCATGAGCGCCAGGGGCAGAATGTCGCGGCGGTCCACAGCCAGGGAGTGCCCGCGCAGCAAGGCCATCAGCCCTACGATGGGTATGGCCATCATGTAGCGGAAAAACAGCACCGAGTCCGGGTTCATGCCGTGGGCGTAGACCGGGAGGGCAAAGAGCGGGTTCAGCCCATAGGTGGCTGCCGCGATTATGCCCAAAACATAGCCTTTGAAATTAGTCGTCATGAGTTTGTGGCGTAAAAAGGGATACAAAGTTACGGAATTTAAAGCGAATTTAGTAACTTTGCCTTCGAAAACCAACCTTAAATCCAAGCATAATAATAATGAGAAAACTATTTACCCTCCTTGCCCTCGGAGCCGGAATAGCCGGCTGCTATGCCCAGCAGGCCCTGTGGGGCGGCTCGCAGATTGTATCGCCCGAAGTCAACGCCGACAACACTGTCACATTCCGCTTTGCGGCGCCCGGCGCTCAGGCCGTGCAGGTGACAGGCGATTTCCTGCCCACACAGAAAGTGCAGACCCCCTTCGGCGAGGTGGATGCCCCCGGCACTGCCGAGCTTGTGCGCAATGCCGACGGCCTGTGGGAGTACACCACAGCGGCTGCCCTGGCGCCGGAGCTCTACAGCTACACCTTCCTGGTTGACGGGCTACGCATGCCCGACCCCGCCAACGTGTTCCAGATTCGCGACGTGAACAGCATTACCAACGTGTTCCTCATTCCCGGTGAGCGCGCCGACTACTACCGTGTGGCCGATGTGCCCCACGGAACAGTGTCGAAAGTGTGGTACGATAGCCCCACGCTGGGCACCAAGCGCCGCATGACTGTCTACACCCCCGCGGGCTACGAGGACAGCGACCGCGCCTATCCTGTGTTCTACCTGCTCCACGGCATGGGTGGCGACGAGAATGCGTGGTCCGAACTTGGCCGCGCTGCCCAGATTCTCGACAACATGATTGCCCGCGGCGAGGCCGAACCGATGATTGTGGTGATGACCAACGGCAATGTCGACACCGAAGCTGCTCCCGGCGAAACGTCGCAGGGCTTCGTTCAGCCCACTACGGCGCTGCCGCACACCATGGAGGGAACCTTCGAAACGCATTTCCCCGACGTTGTCAGCTACGTGGACAAGCACTACCGCACCATCCCTGACAAGGCCCACCGTGCAATCGCCGGCCTGTCGATGGGCGGCTTCCACTCCCTGATGATTTCCAAGGAGTACCCCGATATGTTTGACTACGTAGGCCTGTATTCCGCCGCCATCCTGCCACGCGACGGTGTGGAATCGCCCGTATATCAGAACCTCGACGAGAAACTTAAAGTGCAGTTCGACAAGCAACCCGCACTCTACTGGATTGCAATAGGCAACGCCGACTTCCTCTACGAAGCCAACAAGGCCTACCGCGCCAAGCTGGACGAAAACCACTATCCCTACGTGTACTTCGAAACTCCCGAAGGCCACATCTGGAAAAACTGGCGTATCTACCTCACCGAATTCGCCCCCCAGCTTTTCAAGAAGAACTGATTGATTCAGACCCCACACAACGAAAAAAGGAGCGCCCGTCCGGCTGGAGGCGCTCCTTTTTTTGTGCGTGCTCAGGGGATTACTTCTTTTTTTTGCGGGGACGGCCCTTGCTGTCCATGCCCATGGCATCGTAGTAGAGTTCACGGAATTCCTTCTCCGCTTTCTTCTGCTTATACATCTCCACCCCGGCATTGATAGCCGCTTTGGTAAAGAATTCTATGAGCGAACCATCGTCGGACGAACCGGAAGAAGCCGTTTTATAGCTCGGTGCCACGGCTTTATATCCGTGCTGGTTGATGGCATTCTGAATATAAACGATTTCGGTAGGCACCGGGTCAGTGCCGTTGTCAGTCGCTCCGCGATGAACTTTGGGGAAATATGCCGCTGCTTCCTTCCACTTACCAATAGCACACAGGCAGGCCAACTGCACGGCCTGACGATAGGGATCGTTTTTGGGCTGCTCGAATGTAAAGTAGCGATCAATTGTTTTAAGAATACGCTCGTAATCCTCTTTGTGGTCACCTGTCTGGAGTTCTTTGTTCAAGAGATCGGCTCTCGCCCACTTCTCAAGATTCATATTGGCAATACCATAGTCGGCGCCGATGCCCATCAAGAGATTGTTGATGAACCCGGCTACATTGTCAAGCTCGGCTTTAGATAGTTCCGGTTTGACAAGATACACGCTATCGCAAAGCACACGGATTCCGTTCGTAAATTCTGTGTTATATTTTACGGCCTCCTCCGGCTCAATATTTCTATACTCGAATCTGAGTTTTTCAGGTTCTTCAATTGCTACTCGCATAAATTCCCGGAATTTTGTCATGACTTTTTCTTTTTCGAGATACTCCTGCGCTTTCTCCTTGACAGTTCCCAGAGAAACCGGGCCGGAAACCGGGGCAGATTCCATATCATTATGGTCCCACCCGAAAAAGTACTGATTCGAAGTAGCAGCGGGAGATAAGGAACTAACCAGTCCGGCGAGTTCCTGGCCCGGAGTTTCGCTCTCAAAAATTACAAGCGCATTATTGCAGTCCTCCAGTGCGTTCTTCCAGTCTTTGGTGTTGACACCCTCAGCGATAACCAGGGCTCCGAGCGCGGGATTGTTGTTATACAGTCTGAATTTGTCAAGCATGTGCTCAACCGGAATGTAATAGAGGTCACGAGCAATTATGACGTTACGCACAGGAGTTCCATACATTACACCCGGATATAATTTGAGTGGTTCATCACCCTCTTCAATTATGATGGTTTTTAAATCATTACAATCGCTAAAAGCTCTGAATCCGATTTCTTTCGTTGTGGGAGGGATAAGGATGCCTCCAAAGCCGGTACCCATAAAAGCGAACGCACCGATAGTAGTCATGGGGCCGGCATCAATGACGGCAGTAAGCTTTTTGCAACCTCGGAAACATTCATCGGGGATGTCGGTGATGGTGTTCTGGAAATTGGCCGTGGTGAGATTCTTGCAGTCAAGGAATGCTTTTTCGCCCAGAACCTTTACGCTGCCCGGAATGGTTACGGTGGTCATCGGAGCCTTTTTGAAGGCTTCCGGGCCGATTGCACTGACAGTGTACTCAGTTTTGGTTTTGGGGTCGGTGACTTTCTCGGGAATCACCACATCGCCCGAGGCCTTTTTGAACTCTATGAGCTCGACCGTGCCATCGGGCAGAGTCGAGTACTTGGCGTCGCCTACCTTGAATTCGGCGGCGCTGATGCCCACGCTGCAAAGCAGCACAAGCAGAGATAATAAGAATTGTTTCATATTAGATTGATTATCTATTTCTGCATTAATTTACGCGCTTCATCTATTTCGTTGCGGTTTTCGGTAACCTTGAAAGCATTGTATACTGAACTATTTTCGTAGTCGTGTTCAACAACATTAGCCCAGTCGCCGAGATTGTTCCATTCGAGATTCGGTTTCATCAGCGAAAAAGCTTTATTGGCAATAGCGACATGACCAAATTCCACGGATTTAGAAATCAATTCTTTGCACCGATTATTAAGTGATTCAACTTCGTTTTTATAGGAGATATATTCTGAGGGAATATCGCCATAGTGGTCACTTTTAACAAGACCGAGAGCGGGCCGTGCTGCAATATGAACCTGGTATAACGCTTGCAATTCATCATTCAGACTGCCGGAAATGATTTTGTTAGTGAACTCTTGCAAAGCCTCAGCACCATTCTCCTGTTGATAATACTCTGCTATTTCATCTTCAAGGATATACTCAGGCTTCTTTTTGAGTATAAGCTCAAAAACATCATTCGCTTCGGCATTTGCGGCTGCAATAGCCATTCTTTTGGATATCTCCACCCCTGACTTAATCAATTTCTCGGCGAGGCTTTCGTTTCCCATCGATATCGCTACTTCTACAACATCCCGCATATCAGGCAGCTCCCAGGATTCCGAAGAGTTATATATGTAAAGTATACGGGCATCGTTATCGCGTGAAGGCTTAGAGAGCAGGGCGTATATCTCCTTATCGGTGATATATTCGTTACCTTTCCGTGCCTCATAGGGGGATATAGTCTCAAGTTTTTGGACAGCAGCTCGCGCTTTTTCGAAGTTTCCATCGGCACAAGCTTCTATATATTCATTAATGAGGCTCTTCTCTTTGTTGCACGAACATGTGAGTAGAGCGAGGGTTATGATCAAAAGTAATCTGCTGGCTTTCATTTCATAGTGTTTGTTACTTACAATTGCTTGAGTTTAGTCATCCATAATATTATCCAGGAGTCGGTTGGCGAGGCCGAATCCGCCGTCCCACAGCTTGCCGAGGCCGAGGAAGCCGCCGGTGTTGGCGTTCTTTTTGCCTTCGGCATTGGCCTGAGCCACGCCTACGCGTGCATCTGCCTCAATCTGTGCGATGGCGGCCTGGGCTTCGTAGGGAGCCTTTATTTTTTCCACCTCGAGGCGTTCCATTGCCAGAAGCTGGGCGTCGCGGGCATCGCGGTCCTCGACGGAGCGTGCACGGGCCAATGCGTCGCGGCGGTCGGAGTCGACGGTTTTGCAATATTGGGCGAAAGCTTTGTCGGCCTCAGGCCATATTTTGGAGGTGTGCGGAATCAGGCAATAATAGGCACCGACAGCGGGATTGTATATGCCCTCGGAGGCTGCGATGGCTGCCGTCATGTTCGAAAACAGTTCGTCGGCTTTCGACTGAAAGAACATGTCGCTGACCTCGGCATTACGCTTGGCGGCATACTCGTGGGTTGTGGCTTGCGCGGGCACACTGGCCAGTAGCGCCATGGCAAGGGCATAGTTCTGTTCGGCCACAGCTTGATTAACGAGAACGCTGATGTTGGCTTCGTCGTTGTACCAATCCATAGCGCGGGCCGAGGCAGTGCGGAGCATCTCGGCGATAGCCGGAGTGTCCTTCAGTTCGCCGAAGGCCTGAAGCGTGGCCGCATCGAGGTCGGCCCCAACGCCGGTGACAGTGACGGAGGCCGAGGCATAGATATCGTTGGAGACGAAGTTGCCGCAGTAGAAAGTGAGCTCGTAGCGGGCGATGGTTTTTTGCGGAGCGGTCGCGGTGAGTGCGCTTTCCGTCCGGTCAACCTTTGTAACAAGGCCCAGCACGGGATTGACGGCCAGACCGCCGATGCCGTTGCGGGCGGCGATGGCTATAATTTTCGTTGTCAGCCGTTCGGCTGCTGCTGCTGTCACCCCGTCGCCAGTAGCGGGAGGCATCACGCTGAATTTTACACCATTGTAGTTGAGGATGGAATCGACGCTGAAAGCGAGCGAGGCTTTTTTCTCGGCAATGGCAGCGCTGCGTTCGCTCTCGGAGAGCGACGACTGCTTTTCCGTCGGAGCGAATTTGGTGCCCGAGCTTTCGTTGTTTCCATTTCCGCCGCAGGCTGTGAGCGTCATAGCCACAGCGGCCGTATATATTATATGTGTAGCTTTCATTTTAAGTAAGTATTCAAATTTAACCGATAGTAAGTGTTTCAAAAATCTTTTATACTCTATGCGGCTTCTTTTTTGCCAATTTCAGATTGTCGTTCAGTCGCTTAGCTCGCTTCATCGGCTT
>JAAVFP010000048.1 GCA_014800735.1 Bacteroidales bacterium | reverse complement strand
CCATTCCGAACAGAGAAGTTAAACCTCGTCACGCCGATGATACTGCGAAAGTGGAAAAGTAGGTAACCGCCCCCTCTCAGCCCTGATGGCCACAAGCCGTCAGGGCTTTTTTTATTAGTCATATTGGTCTAATTAGTCAAATTAGACTTATTGGTCTAATTAGCCTAATAATAAAGCGCGACTCCCTGTGGAAGCCGCGCTTTTTTTGTGCTTGTGTGGGCGTTATTCTCCTGCAAGGAATGTGCGCAGCACTCGGTGGGAGGCTGTGTGTCCGCAGTACGGGGTCCAACCGCAAGGTGAAATTACATCTGCATCCGTGATGAAGTAGGGTGCTACTTTTTTCACTAACACCAGGTCGGCGCGTTTGCCCGGAGCCAGCTCGCCGCGGTCGGGGAAATTGAACAGTAGGGCAGGATTCTTTGCCATTACACGCGCGATTTCCTGCGGCTCCAGCAAGTTCAGAAGCACGGGCAGTGCGAATTGTATGTGCGGCGCACCGGAGGCCGCTGTAAGTGCGCTACCGGCCTTCTCTTCGAGTGTGTGAGGGGCATGGTCAGTCGCTACGGTGTCAATCAGGCCCTCACGCAGGGCGCGGCGCAGGGCAAGCGCGTCGTCGTCGCCTTTAACAGCAGGATTAACCTTGATACGGTTCAGATCACGCACACCGTAGAATTCGGCAGTGGTGAGGTAAAGTGGCGAGGTTTCCGAAGTAATCAGCTTTTCCTCCAGCGGACCGTTTTCGAGCAATGCAATCTCGTCGGCAGTAGTAAGGTGCGCCAGATGCAGACGCGTGCCATATTTGCGTGCATAGTCAACAATTTCACGCGACGCGTTGTAGCACGCTTCGCGGCTGCGGATAGCGGGGTGCATGCCAACAGGAACTGCCTCGCGGGAGCCGTAGCGAGCGATTGCGGCCTCGGTGTTGCGTGCGATGATGTCATTGTCCTCTGCATGAACCACGATAGGCAGGCGGCGCTCGGCGCACAGCTTGAACAATTCCTCAAGCTCCTCAGGCTCCGGCATACCGCTGCTGCCGGTCGTCGCACCCAGGAATAGCTTAACGGCGTGGATGTCGAGGTCGGGATTTTCGCGCAATTCCTTTACGATTCCCGGAGTTGCGGCGATGTAAGCGTGATAGTCCACGGCAGAGGTGTTCCGGCCTAACTCCAGCTTTTCACGCAGCAGGGCGGCCGTGGAGGTCAGTGGCTTGGTGTTGGGCATATCCATCACTGTCGTTACGCCGCCGGCACGCGCTGCGAGGCTTTCCGAGGCAATGTTGCCTTTGTGCGTCATTCCAGGTTCACGGAAGTGCACGTGTGTGTCGATAAGGCCGGGGAACAGATATGCTCCCTCGGCGTCGATAATTTCGTCGGCCTCCGGATGAGCGTCGGCCTCCGTGCCGATAGCGCCTATTGTCGAACCGTCAATAAAAAGCCAGCCGGCCTCAACTTTATCTGGAAAGACGAGGTCGGCGTTGATAATGAGTTTTGTAGCCATATTATTTTTTCGAATAGTCGGGGAACTTGGAGAAGAAGCTGTTCCACTTCAGACGTATCACGCCGAACACAGCCTCGCCGAAAATTCCGGAATTCATTTTGCTTGTGCCGAGCACGCGGTTCACAAAGATGATGGGTACCTCCACAACCTTGAAACCGTACTTGTAGGCCGTAAATTTCATTTCAATCTGGAAAGCGTAGCCCTTGAACTTGATGTTGTCGAGCGGAAGCGCCTCCAGCACACGACGGCGGTAGCATACGAAGCCCGCCGTAGTGTCGTGCACAGGCATCCGGGTTATCATGCGCACGTACTTCGAAGCGTAGTAGCTCATCAGCACGCGTCCCATGGGCCAGTTCACAACGTTCACTCCCGTCACATAGCGCGAGCCGATAACTACATCGGCGGCATCGTCGATTGCCGTACTGCGCAGACGCAGCAGGTCGGAGGGGTTGTGCGAAAAGTCAGCGTCCATCTCGCAGATGAATTCGTAGCCCTGTGTCAGCGCGTGCTTGAACCCGGTGATGTAGGCCGTGCCGAGGCCCAGCTTGCCGGCGCGCTCAATCAGCTGCACCCGGCCGGGGTATTCCTCCATCTTCTGTCGCACGATGGCCGCGGTGCCGTCGGGCGAATTATCGTCTATGACGAGAACATCGAAAGGCACGGGAAGGGCGATGACAGCGTCGATTATGGCGCTTGCGTTTTCGCACTCGTTGTACATCGGGATTATTACAACGGCATCTGCCCGGTGTGTAGCTTGAATATCTGACATTATACTTCAGTTGTTTGCGCGTGTTAGTAAATCATACCTCCTCGTCGATTGAATAGTTGAGGAAATCCACCATTGGTTTGAGCACCGAGAAAAGGTCCGACACACGCTCAATCCAGTCAGGGCGCTCAAGGTCGGCGCGGGTTAGATTGTGGCACTTGCCATACTCCGTCAGGCGCAGCAGGTCGATGTCCGGGTGGTTGCGGTCGTAGCCCTTGGGGGCGGTTTTCAGCTGCGGTCCCCACCAGCCGGGATACAGCTTTTCAAGGCGGGGTTCGGCTAAAATTTCGCGGAATTCGTCGATATTATCCACAATCGCTTTCCTGAGCTTTTTGAGCATGGGCGATGGCGGACACCACACACCGCCGTAGAGGGCGGTTTCATCCACCCCGACGTGGAAATAGTAGGAGGCCTTCTCGGTTTTTCGGCCCCAGGGCGAAATCAGCACCGAAAAGTAGGTTTTATAGGGAGTCTTGTCGGTGGAAAAACGCGTGTCGCGATAGATGCGGTAAAGGCAATCGCGAGCCTGCACATGGGTCAGAGCCGGATCCCACTGAGCCATCGTGTCGATAAGCTTCTGGATGTCGGCAATCCACCGTTCGCGCAGGGCATCGTAGCGGCTTTTATTGGCTGCGAACCACTCGCGGTTATTGTTCGCGGCAAGCTCGTCGAGAAATTCGTATAACTCTTTCATAGCGCATTGTCCTATTTGATATCCTCCCACTCGATGTCCACCACCTGTTGCTCGGTGACTGTGACGGGCGGCACATCGCATGAGTTCACTTCAACAGCGTCCACCTCGGTAAATGAAACATATTCGCCCACGTCGCCGGGAATTTTCTTCTTGCGCAGCGTGGTGCCCTGAGCGTAAATATTGGGGTCGGCGGCGGCACGGCGTGAAGCCTCGCGTTCCTCGCGGCGGTTCTGGCGCTGCTGTCGGCGAGCCTCCTCGCGCGCGCGGCGTTCCATTTCGCCCACGGGGTCCTGCATGAACCGTTGCATGGAGCGCATATTGCTCCACACTTTGTAGCCCGCTTTGATTGCAGGCCACAGGATTATGCCGAGTATTACGATAAGAAATAATGCAAACATTGTAGATTATAGCGATAAAATGGTTGCCACAGGCGTGGACCCGATCAGATGTGCTTCTGCTGAACTATGGACAGGAAGAAGTAAAGCAGGATGGTCCATGCCAGACCTGCCAGGCCGTAGAAAATAACGAACAGGACAGCGGCTACAATTATGACGTAGCGCGTGAAATTGTCGCGCCAGTCGAAGTTTTTGAACTTAAGCGAAAACATTTTGAAGTTACCCACCATGGACAGCGACACGAGCACGATGAGAATCACCATGATTGCCGTGCCCGGATAGCCGTAGGTGTATATCCATCCGAACATGCCAATCCAGAAAATGGCATTGGCCGGGATGGGCAGCCCTCGGAACACTGTAGTCTGGTCGGTGCTGACGTTGAACTTGGCCAGGCGGATAGCGCCGCACACGGGAATCAGCAGTGCGGCGAAGCATAGCCATGGAGTGGCGGAGTAGAGCAGCATGGTGTTCAGCACCAGCATGGCCGGAGCCACACCGAAGCTCACGAGGTCCGACAGCGAATCCAGGTCGGCACCCAGGGGCGAGAACGCCTTGAGCAGTCGCGACAGAGCACCATCCATAAAATCGAACACCGCCGCAGCTGCAATTGCGATTATGCACCAGAAAGCGGCATCAAGCCCTCCGAAAGCAGTACCGATGTTGAACGCCATGTAGATTGCCACGCAACCTGACAACAGGTTCATGCATGTGACTGTGTTGGGAATATAGTGGGTGATTTTTTTCATTTTGAGTTTTTTTCGGGGTGAAGTCGGGCCACCTCGGTGATGCCGCCCACAGTGCGGTCGCCGATTTTGACGTAAGTTTCAGTGCCGAGCGGCAGGAAAACATCGACCCTCGAGCCGAATTTGATGAATCCCATGTGGTCCTCAATCGAGGCTTCGTCGCCGGGGCGGGCGTAGGTCACGATTCGGCGTGCCATTGCACCGGCAATCTGGCGCATGAGCACCAGCTGGCCCTCGGGAGTGCGGATTACCACGGTGGAGCGCTCGTTCTCGGTGCTCGATTTGGGCAGATATGCAGCCATGAAACGGCCGGAGTGATGCTTCACGTACACCACTTCGCCATCCACCGAGAACCAGTTGGCATGCACATCGACGATGCTCATGAAAATCGACAGCTGGATGCAGCGGCAGTGCAGGTACTCGTCCTCGAAGGTTTCTTCGAGTGCCACTACCTTACCGTCGGCCGACGCTACGACAACATTCTTGGGATTACCCGTGAATGTGCGTCGGGGTGAGCGGAAAAAGTTGACGGCGGCAATATAGAACACTGCGCTCACAACGGTCACGCCGATAGCCCAGGCTATGGGAGTGACCCAAAGCCAGAGCGGTATGTTGATAATCAGCAATATGGCAGCCAGGCCTATGAGAATACCGGTGCCTTCATGGTGTATCTTTACTCTCATTATTTTAGTTTTCGTTGAGCTTGGTTTCACTGATTGTTGTTAAACAAGCTCTTAGTTATCTGCGAATGCAATAGTATATTGCAAATGCAAAGATACGAAAAATATTATCATCCAACCCTCGCGCGCGTGAATATTTATATAATTTTGGCAAAAATACGAAAAATCGGGCCGCTGAGCCCGATTTCCAATTCGTAAACAGTTTGCGTAAATTAAAGACTGAGAGCCAGATGACGCCACAGCACGTCGGGGATTAGCTTCCACAGTGCCGTCACCACAGCCCAGCGCGAATCAATCACGGCCACACGGCGGTCCTTGAGCATGGCCATTTCTATGCGCGGAGCCACATAGTCGATGCTCATTTCCATCGGGTAGGTCCGTGAGCCGTCAAGCAGCGGAGTGTCCACAAAGCCGGGGCGGATGTCGGTGATTTTCACATTGACGTGCTGCTGGTGAGCCAGTTGGTCGAGTGCTTGGAGGAAAGTCCACTGATAGCGTTTGGAGGCCGAGTAAGCCGCTGACACACCGATACCCTTGGTGCCTGCAACCGAAGTAATTGCGGCTATATGTCCCGGAGTGTTGTTTGCCGTTTCTTTGAAGTATTTGTAGGCCGCGGTCACAATGCGTGTGAAGCCCATCACATTGGTTTCCACCGTGCGGGTATCCTTGGTTGAATCCAGGTCGGGGTTCTGCCATCCGCAGCCGGCGGCAAACAACAGATAGTCCATGCCGTCGATAAGCTCGATGAGGTCGTAGAAACGGTCGGCCGCGTCGGGGGCCGTCACGTCGAAAGCCATATACTCAATTCGGTCGGGGTAGAGGGCCTTGATTTCCTTGAGCATATCTTCGCGGCGGGCGGCGATGCCTACACGCCAGCCCATGCGGGCAAAATCGGTGGCCACACGTGCGCCGATGCCGCTGGATGCACCTATTATTACAATCTTTTTCATTCTTCAGTTGCGCTGATTTCGTTGATAACAGTAGTTTGGGACGCAGCCGCTGAGTCGGGTACCACCGGTTCGGTATATGGGCTCGGGCTGTCGCTTTCATCTGTTATAACGGACTTGGAGCGCGACTTGTTCAAGTGAGTCAGCGGCAGGGTATATGCTATTGAGAACGAGCCGGAAATCGATGTGTTGCGCGAACCATAGCCAGGTATGTACCACGGGCTGCCGATGGCTGATTTGCTCTCGTGAAGCTTGGTCTTATAGCGGAACGACCATCCGGCCGAAATCGGTCCCCAGATTTTCACCTGAAGTCCGAAAACCACTTCCAGCCAACCGGCTGTCATGCTCTGCGAGGGGAATGCGATGGCCGTCGTTTCGTCCCAGTAAGGCGAGTCGAGTGTCACATCGTCGAGCTTGAACGAGAACGGCGCGAAGCCGTAGCGCAGACCAGCGTTGAGCGAGTAGTCCGGATTTGAGTTATAGAAGAAATTATAGTCGGCACCGATTTTGAAATACACACTCATGGGCGAGCGATAGGTGAAATTCATGTTCGGCGGCGTGTTGTCGGCCTTGCCCAGGCCCACTTCCACAATCGGTTTGTAGCGATTGTGGAGCGACAGCTGCACCCATGCATCGGCCAGGCCATACTTTTGCCCGAAAGCGCGCATTATAGGGTCCCACACGTTCACACCCACGGTGAGAGCCTGCAGCAAGGGGTATTCCATTTTGGGGATCGGCCGCCCCTGAAAAAGCGCCATTGAGTCCACCCACTCCTCGCCCGATATGGTGTCGATGTACACCAGCAGGCCACGCTCGTTCACGATAGCCACCGAGCCTTCGCGGCGCTTGGCATTGATGCGCGAGGTGTCATTTCGCGTTTCGTTGATAGCCTGAGTGCCTGTGGCAGGTGTTTCGACAGGTGTTATCCGCCGGCGGGCGCAAAGCTCGGGCGCGACAATCGTGGTGAGTATCGCGGCAAAAATAAGTGCTATTGTAATGCGTTTGCCCATAGTAACTTATTCGTTTACGTCAGGGTTGTCCCCACTGTTGTCCTCATCGGGTTCGTCGGGATTCTCGGGTTCGTCAGGGGCAGCGGTTTCCACCGGTGGAAGCTCGGGCATGAAAATCCGGATGCGCACAATGTCCACATTAGTGATGAGCGAATCGGTTATTGCAACGGAGTCAAGCACATGGGTGGTGTAGCGCATGCGGTTGATGCGGTAAGTGTACATGGCTCCGCAGTCCTCCGAAGCAAAGTAGGGCTGCGACGTGTATTCAAACAGGATGGTGTCGTTGAACTCAGGGGTGCTGATACCTTCGCGCACGTAGTGGATGCACCACTCAGTCGAAGTGTGCGACGAACGCATGGGCAGGTAGAAGTTGGTCACACTCTGGGTGCGTGTAACCAGCAGCGAATCGTTGGGCGCCCCCACACCGCTGATTTCAAGGCCGTTGAATGCCTGAGCCTTGCCCGTTTCGGCATCGCAGAGTTCGGCGCGGGGGATAGCGCTGTGATTCTCAAGGCAACCCGATGACGAGCACGCAGCGGCCGCGGCCAGCAACACTGCTGCCGAAACTGCCACTGGTAATATTTTGAGCGATAATTTCAAAGCAGAATATCAGCAAGGTTCTTGCGGCGCTTTTCGGGCTCCGTGTCGGCCGGGTGGCCTACGGGCAGAATCACCATAGGCTCCACGCCCTCAGGCAGCGCCAGTTTCTCTTTCAGCACAGCGGGGTCAAAGTTGCAAATCCAGCATGTGGCCAGGCTCATTGCGGTGGCTGCCAGACAGATATGCTCGGTTGCGATGGCAATGTCCACGTCCACGTGGTTGTGGCCGTCGGCCGGGCGCACCCATGCTTCTGCGGGCACGCCGCACACCACTATATAGCATGGCGCCGTGCCAACCCACTCGCGCGGGTATGCGGCACTTACGGCCGCGCGCCCCTGGGCATTGTCCGGCCCGATTACCATGAAACGCCACGGCTGTCGGTTGCAGGCCGAGGGAGCCAGGCGGGCAGCCTCAAGCAGCTGGTTTATTTCAGCCTCGCCAACTGCATCGGGCTTATATGAGCGGCACGAATATCTCAGTGCCGCCAGCGAATTGAAGCTGTTCATTGTTCGATAGTATCTTTTATTTCGTACTCATTGCGCTTGGGCGAGTTGCGCACCACCAGTTCGCCGACAAAGCCGGCCAGGAACAGCTGCGAACCCAGTAGCATGAGCACGAGCGATATGTAGAAATACGGTGAGTCGGTCACAAGAATATATGGGTGCCCGGCGTGCATGTGGTAGAGCTTGGTGGCACCCACGGCAATCACGGCCAGCAGACCGAAGAAAAACATCAGGCTGCCCAGCAGTCCGAACAGATGCATCGGTTTTTTGCCGAAACGGCCTGTGAACCACAGTGTGAGCAAATCCAGATAGCCGTTCACAAAGCGGTCCAGCCCGAACTTTGTCTTGCCATACTTGCGTGCCTGATGCTGCACCACTTTCTCGCCAATACGGTTGAAGCCGGCCAGCTTGGCCAGATAGGGGATGTAGCGGTGCATGTCGCCGTACACCTCGATGTGCTTCACCACATCGGCGCGGTAGGCCTTGAGGCCGCAGTTGAAATCATGCAGATTCCTGATGCCGCTCACCCGGCGCGCCGTGGCATTGAAAAGCTTGGTGGGTATGGTTTTCGAAAGCGGGTCGTAGCGCTTCTTTTTGTAGCCCGACACCAGGTCGAAGCCCTCGGCCGTAATCATGCGGTAGAGCTCCGGAATTTCATCCGGACTGTCCTGCAGGTCGGCATCCATGGTAATCACCACCTTGCCGCGGGCCATGTTGAAGCCGGTGTTCAGCGCAGGGCTCTTGCCATAGTTGCGGCGGAAGGATGCTGCGCGCACATGCTCCGGATCGGCCTCCTTGAGCTCGCGGATAACCTGCCACGAACGGTCCGTCGAACCATCGTCCACGAAAATAACTTCGTAGGAGAAACCGTTGGCGTCCATCACCCGCGAAATCCATTGCTTCAGTTCGGGGAGCGACTCCTCCTCGTTGAACAGCGGTATGACTACTGATATATCCATCGTGATTTTTTCAGTTTTGAGGGTGCGACGAATAATAGCGCTCGCGGCTGGCAGGCGAGGCAAAGCGTATCTTCAGCCAGATAGTTTCCAGCAGGGAGAGAATTGTGCCACCCATCAGAATCATCCACAGGGTCTGTGCGGCCACCTTCACGGGAGTGGGGATGCCGTAGGTCTTGCGGATGTAGTCGAAAGTGTCGGCCAGGTGGTCGGTGTCGGGCGTTCCGGCTTCACGAAGCAGGCTTATGGTCTGGTCGTAGGTGTTGGCAATAAGGTCGGGGCACAGATAGCGAAGCGCCAGATAAGTTATCAGCGTGGGCATCAGACCGCCAAGAAAGAACGACGCCATTCCCTCCACCATGAGTTCGAGAAAACTCAGCTCAAAGTGGCACTCGGCAAGGCCGGTGCGCATCAGCCTGTAGGCAAAGAAGGGCATATACAGCACGCTGGCCCACACCAGTATGGCGGCGGCCGAGAGTCCGTACATGCTCAGGCCGCTCGCCACCACCAGAACGGTGAAGTAGGCAGCCAGAAAAAGCCCGTTGTTGGCCGCCCTGGCCAGCGACGAGCGCGGTGGTAGTTGAGGTTCTGTCTGATTCATTTCGCAAAGTTATGAAAAAAATATCGTAAATTCGCACCAATTTCAGGGTGCTTTTGTTATAATGGATAAAAGTTGCGCGTAATGCGCGCCCGTACAAGATTATTAATAACAAAAAATATGTTTCAACTATGAAAGGGAAAAATCTGATACTGACGGCACTCATCACCCTGGTGGCGGGTGTGCTGATGTTAATCTACCGCGATTCGCTTGCAAGTGGCTCCATAATCCGCTGGGTGGGTATAATGTGTATTGTTGCCGGCGTGGTCAATGTGACCGTTTTCCTCGGTTCGCGCGACAAAAACGGCGAGGCCCGCATGGGTGCCTTCGGCACAACCTTCGGCTGGATTGTGAGCGGTGCGGCAGTGGTGCTTGGCCTGGCGATGGCCATTTTCAGCAGTGCCTTTGTGGTGCTTTTCGGCTTTATGCTCGGTTTTGTGCTGCTGTTCTGCGCCTTGTTCCAGCTTGTGCTGCTGGTCTACGGTTCGCGTCCGGCCCGGCTCAACGGCGCGTTCTACATTGTTCCCGTGCTGCTGATTATCGGAGCGATTTATGTATTCTCACTTAAATCGGGTGTTGACGAACGTTCAATCATGATGACCACCGGCATCGGGCTGTCACTTTTCGGCCTGGCCACCATTGTCGAACTGATAGCCATGGAATCCGGGCGCAAGGCAATAGCGCGCAAGCAAACGGCCGAAAGCGCCGAGCCTCAGAAGCCTGCCGAAGAAAGTGCCGACAAGGCCGAAAATGAGTAAAAAATTGCTTCGCAAGTGGGAAAATACCACAATTTCACCCGGATAGCGCAAAAAATAAGTCGGATTATGCCGTTGGATTGAAAAAAAATTTCGATATTTGCACCGCGAAAACCGGGCGGCCCTCCGCCGGATTGGTTTTCGCTTGCAAAAAAGACTAATTTTCAAACGTATAAAAGTTATTTTCCAATGACTAAAGCCGACATCGTCAACGAAATCTACAAAACCACAGGTGTAGATAAAGCTGCCGTCCTCACAGTGATTGAAAACTTCATGGAAGTTGTGAAAGATTCACTCGCCAACGGTGAAAATGTTTACCTCCGTGGTTTTGGCAGCTTCATCATCAAGACCCGTTCGGAGAAGACTGCCCGCAACATCTCCAAGAACACCACCATCATCATCCCCGAGCACAAAATCCCCGCTTTCAAGCCCGCACGTGTGTTCATGGATGAAGTAAAGAAGTAATTCGGCAACTTCACCCCCGCTCCGGTCTCCATGCCGGAAACAAATGAAATTATCAACCCGATTTAATAACCCTCCTAAAGCGTATCAACAATGCCCAGCGGAAAGAAAAGAAAAGGCCACAAGATGGCTACTCACAAGCGCAAAAAACGTCTGAGAAAGAACCGTCACAAGAAGAAATAAGCAGGGCGGAGCACCTGTGTGGTCGGGCCGTCCGGTCCTGCCCCTCCGGTCCCTTTTATCACTCACTTCCTTAGTGACGTCTTCTCAAATCAACATATAAGAACAAACCTGTGGCGCAGATGCTCACTCAGCAACTGCGCCGGGGTTCTGTTCTTTTTGTTGTTTTGAGAATCTCACGTTTTTATCACATTTAAACAAGCTCTTATTATACCGACATGAAAAGCGAACTTATCGTAGACGTACAGCCCGGCGAGGTGTCCATTGCGCTCCTCGAGGACGGCCGCCTCGTCTCGCTCCAGAAGGAAGCGCGCAACATCGCTTATGCTGTCGGCGACATCTATCTGGCCAAAGTCAAGAAACTGATGCCCGGCCTGAATGCCGCCTTCGTCAATGTGGGCTATGATAAGGATGCGTTCCTGCACTACCTCGACTTAGGTTCGCGCTTCACAACCTATGCCGAGTTTCTCAAACAACTGTTTGCCGACCGCAAGAAGCTGCCCAAAGTGCCTCAGCTGAAGCTCCTTCCTGAAATCGACAAGCATGGTTCAATCACCAACACCCTGACTCCCGGCCAGGAACTGCTGGTGCAGATTGTCAAGGAGCCCATTTCATCCAAGGGCCCCCGACTCACCACCGAACTTTCCTTTACCGGGCGCTACATGGTGCTCACACCCTTCTGCGACAAGGTTTCGATATCGCAGAAAATCAAATCACCCGAAGAAAAAGCGCGTCTGCGTCAGCTCATCGAGAGCATCAAGCCCAAGAATTTCGGCGTAATAGTGCGCACATCGGCCGAGGGCAAGCGTGTGGCCGAGCTCAACCACGAGCTCAAGTCGCTGCTGCAGTCCTTCGAGGATGCCTGCGCCAAGGCCCAGAAATCCGAAGCTCCAGCCCTGGTGTTCGAGGAAGAAAACCGTGTGGTGGGCATGTTGCGCGACATTTTCAGCCCGTCGTTCGAAAACATTCATGTCAACGACCCTGAAATTCACGCACAGATTCAGAAATATGTGAATCTGATAGCCCCCGAGCGCCGCGACATCGTGAAGCTCTACTCGCGTCCCGAGCCGATTTTCGACACTTTCAGCATCACGCGCCAGATTAAATCGTCGTTCGGCAAAACTGTTTCGTTCAAGTCCGGTGCCTACATCATCATTGAGCACACCGAGGCCCTTCACGTCATCGACGTCAACTCCGGCAACCGCACCAAGGCCGGTTCCGACCAGGAAACCAACGCCCTTGAGGTGAACCTGCGTGCCGCCGACGAGATTGCCCGCCAGCTGCGCCTGCGCGACATGGGCGGCATCATCGTGGTAGACTTCATCGACATGGCCAAGAACGAACACCGCCAGCAGCTGTACGAGCACATGCGCGAGGTGATGGCCAACGACCGTGCCCGTCACAACATCCTGCCGCTCAGTAAATTCGGCCTGATGCAGATTACGCGCCAGCGCGTGCGCCCCGTGCTCGATATCACCGTGGACGAAGAGTGCCCCTCGTGCTTCGGCAAGGGCTATGTGCACCCCTCGATTCTGTTCACCGACACGCTCTACGAAAAGCTCGAGTACGTTATCAACACCCTTGGCCTGCGCGACTTCATCATGTACGTCCACCCCTACGTGGACGCGTACATCAAGAAAGGCTTGCTTTCCAACATGTACCGCACGTGGCGTCGCCGCCTGGGGCGCTGTTTCAAGGTCATGCCGGATGAATCGCTGGCATATCTGCAATATCGCGTGCTTGACAAGGACCGCAACGAGGTGAAACTGCGCGACGAAAAGGACATGAGCCGAAGCTCGGCCACAAAAACCAACAGCAAGGCTCAGAACCGTGGCAACGATTCTGCCGACGAACAACCCGCAGCCAAGGCCGCCCAGCCTCAGAAGACCCAGAAACAAGCTCAGAAGGCCCAACCGGCCAAGGCCAAGGCTGAAACTGCCGAGGCACCCAAACCGCAGCCCAAACCGCAGCCTAAATCCGACGTCAAGCCGGAGACCAAGGCTAAGCCCAAAACACAGCCTGAACCGAAAGCCGAAGCACCTGCGGAGGCCGCCGAACAGCCTGATGCGCCGGTAAGCGCACCTGCGGCCGAGGCACCTGCACCTGAAGCTGCGGATAAGCCCAAGCGCGCACGCAAAAAGCCTCAGCCCAAGCCCGACGCGCCTGAAGCCGACAGTGCTGAGCAACCTGCCGAGGCGCCCGTGGCCCTTATCCCCGAGCACTTCGCTGCCGACCAGCTTCCTGCTGATGCCGCTGAGGACGACGGACCCGAAACCGATGTCGATGCCGACGGAACTGAGGCCACTCCGGCAAAAAAACGCCGTCGCCGCCGTCGCCGTCCCAAGAAAAGCGGTGGTGCCGAAGGCGCCGAAACAGATGCCATCGAGCCTGATGGCCAGGAAATTACAACTGACATTGAACCACAGGAATAACATCCTTATATTCCCACAACGAAAGTCCGACTCGGTGAGCCGGGCTTTTGTTTTAGATTTTTTAATTTTTCTTTTGCAGAAAAACCACTAATTTTGCCGTTCAAATTAGAACCGAACACATTAATATATATGAGCACGCCAAAAAATCTCGTAATTGTCGAGTCACCGGCCAAGGCTAAGACTATCGAAAAATTTCTGGGCGACGACTACAAAGTGATGTCGTCGTACGGTCACATACGCGATTTGAAGAAAAAAAGTTTCAGCATCGACGTTGATGACCACTTCAACCCCATCTACGAAATTCCCGATGATAAATCGCAGCTTGTGAACGACCTCCGCAAGGCTGCCGCCAAAGCCAAGATGGTGTGGCTCGCATCCGATGAGGACCGCGAGGGAGAGGCCATCGCATGGCACCTCTACGAGGTTTTGGGCCTCAAGCCCGAGAACACGCGCCGCATCGTGTTCCACGAAATCACCAAGAAGGCCATCCTCAATGCCATCGCCCATCCGCGCGAGATCGACATTGACCGTGTGGACGCGCAGCAGGCCCGCCGCGTACTTGACCGCATCGTGGGTTTCGAACTCTCGCCCGTGCTCTGGAAGCGCCTCAAACCGGCCCTCTCGGCCGGCCGTGTGCAGTCAGTGGCCGTGCGCCTGATTGTTGAGCGCGAGAACGAAATCAAGAATTTCGTGTCGGAGCCTTTCTTCCGTGTGTCCGGTGTGTTCGCTGCCGACGGGCGCCCCGTGCGTGCTTCGGTTCCTGAGCGTATAGGCTCCGCTGCGGAGGCCCGCGCGTTTATCGACGGTTGCCGCCAGGCGCGCTTCACCGTCGGCGATATTTCGGTGAAACCCCTCAAGAAAAGTCCGGCACCCCCCTTCACAACATCTACCCTCCAGCAGGAGGCTTCGCGTAAGCTCGGCTTTAATGTGGCCCAGACCATGATGATTGCCCAGCGCCTCTACGAGAACGGTCATATCACCTACATGCGTACCGACTCGCTTAACCTCTCGGAGGAAGCTGTGGCCGCCATCGCTTCGCAGATCACCACCCGACTAGGTGAACAGTATGTCAAGGTGCGCAAGTACCACACCTCGAGCAAGGGTGCCCAGGAGGCCCACGAGGCAATCCGCCCGACATATATCGACGTCGAGAATCTTGACGACGCCACGCCCCAGGAGCGCAAGCTCTACACCCTCATCCGCCGCCGCGCCATAGCATCGCAGATGGCCGACGCCGAAATCGAAAAGACCACGGTGGAAATCAACGGCGCCGCTGCTCCCTTCCATGCCATCGGCGAGGTTATTAAGTTCGACGGCTTCCTGCGCGTCTATGCCGAGAGCCACGATGACGAGCCTGCCGAGACCGACGACAACATCCTGCCGCGCATGACCGCCGGTCAGGAGCTGGCCTACACCCGCATCGAGGCCACCGAGCGCTTCACACAGCACCCGCCACGCTACACCGAGGCCTCGCTTGTGAAGAAGATGGAGGACCTGGGCATTGGCCGTCCGTCCACCTACGCACCCACAATCTCAACCATTCAGCAGCGCGACTACGTGGTGCGCGGCGAGCGCGAAGGCTCTCCCCGCGATTTCGAGGTAATCACCCTTGAAAACGGCCAGGTGACCGAGCAGACCCGCACTGAAACCACCGGCTCGGACAAGGGCAAGCTCATCCCCACCGATATCGGTTGCATCGTCAACGACTTCCTCACCGAATATTTCCCCAATATTCTCGACTATAACTTCACGGCCAATATCGAGGAGAAATTCGACGACATTGCCAACGGCAACATCGAGTGGGCCAAGGTAATCGGCGAGTTCTACGACCTTTTCCACCCGTCGGTGGATTCGGCCCTCACCATCAACGGCGGTCCCAAATTCGGCGAGCGTCATCTGGGCGAGGAGCCCGGAACAGGCCAGCCCGTCAGTGTGAAAATCGGCCGTTTCGGCCCCGTGGTGCAGATTGGTGGCACGGACTCCGAGGAAAAACCCCGCTTTGCTTCGCTGCTCAAGGGCCAGTCCATCACCGAAATCACGCTTGAGGAAGCCCTGCGCCTGTTCGAATTCCCCCGAGTGCTGGGCGATTTCGAGGACAAGGAGGTGAGCGTGGCCATCGGTCGCTTCGGCCCCTACGTGCGCCACGACGGCAAATTTGTGTCCATCCCCAAGGATATGGCCCCCGCCGAGCTCACCCTGGAGCAGGCCGTGGAGCTGATTGAAGCTAAGCGCAAGGCCGAAACCGAAAAGACCATCAAGACTTTCGACGAGGACCCCGAGCTGCATGTGCTCAACGGCCGTTATGGTCCCTACATTAGCTACAAGAAGAAAAACTACAAGATTCCCAAGACTGTAGAGAACCCCGGCGCGCTCACTTTCGAGGACGCCCTGGAAATCATCAAGGCTGCCGACGCCGCTCCTGCCAAACCCCGCCGCGCTGCCCGAAAGAAATAAACTGCTACTATGCCACGTCGTAAATCACTCTCCGCCAAGCCCGGTACCCAGCCCGGTGTGTTCCGCCCCGACAACATCATAGGGTTCCCGGTCACTGAGGCCTCGCCAGCCAAGCTCCTCGAATTCCTGTTCGAGGCCATGAACCAGGCCAAACGCACAACCGTAAAGGACTACCTGAAGCACCACCAGGTGCGCATCAACGGCAACGTGACCACCCGCTTCGATGCCGACCTGAAACCCGGCGACCTGGTGGAGGTGAACACCACCCGCGAGTTCCAGACCTTTTCGCATCCGCGCCTTAAGCTCGTCTACGAGGACGACGATATCATCGTGGCCGACAAGGGCTACGGCCTCCTGTCCATGGGCACCGACAAGGTGAAGGAGGGTACGGCCTATTCCATCCTCCGCGAATATGTGAAGCGCAAGGACCCGCGCAACAAACTGTTCATTGTCCATCGTCTGGACCGCGACACCACCGGCCTGATTATGTTTGCCAAGAGCATGGAGGCCAAGGAAACCATGCAGCACAACTGGAACAACATGGTGCTCGAACGCCGATATGTGGCCGTGGTGGAGGGCGCGCTAGAGCCCGCCGAGGGCGAAATCCGCTCCTATCTGGCCGAAAACTCCGCCCACGAGGTTTACTCCACCACCAAGCCCGGCGAGGGCCAGCTGGCTGTCACCTACTACAAAACCCTCCGCACGCGTGCCCCCTATTCGCTTGTGGAGCTTCAGTTGGCCACCGGCCGCAAAAATCAGATTCGCGTGCACATGAAGGATGCCGGTCACCCCATAAGCGGCGATCACCGCTACGGTGCCAAGCCATCGCCCATCCACCGCCTGTGCCTCCATGCCGCCACACTGCGTTTTGTGCACCCCATCACCCGCCGCGACATGAACTTTACCTCGCCCCTCCCCGCAGGCTTCATCCGCCTCGTGGGCAAATAATAGGAAATAATAGACTAACTCGGCCCGGCCGTGCCTTGGTGGCAGCGGTCGGGCCGGGTAGTTTTAGTAGGGGAGGGGATTAGTCAACGTTGGGCACGGGGCCGTACTGGTTGGGCTGCATTTCGCTTTCCTTGCAGAACCACACAATCAGGATGATAGCACCCACAATGGGAATGAGGCCCAGCAGAATGAACCAGCCGGATTTGTTGATGTCGTGCAGACGGCGTACGCTCAGACTTAGGCCGGGAAGAAGAAGTGCGAGGTTCACGATGGCGCCCAGATAGAGGGACACGTCGCTGCTGATAACGCCGAACGCCTGGATGATGACACTGAGGATTACGGTAAAGAGTACATACCACCAGTATTCCGAGCGCGAGGCACGGCCGTTGAAGTCGCAGTAGTGCTGCTGGATGGCCGAGCGTACGGCCTGTTCGAAGGTTACTTGACGTTGAAACATTACGTTTTAAGTTTAATTGAGTTAGTAATGCTGCAAAAGTAGCTAAAAATTCGCGATTTGCAAATTTTAGACTGAAAAATACACTTTTGTTTTGATTTTGAGGAGTTAGTATGGGTGAATTGCTCGGTTTGCATTTTTTAACACTTAAATTTGCCAAAGTGGATGTTTTGACAAACATTTTGGCGATTAGGCTGAATTTATGCACCAATATTATTAGTAATTTTGCATAGAATTTCCAAAAGTACGCACTATTGGCTCCAGGTCAATGTGTAGTTATGTAGAATTGTTTGATATTCAATTAGGTACGTAGAATAGCAAGATTACATTTTAGAATATGAAGAAACAAGCGTTAACAATTTCAAGAGTCGCTTTCGCCGCCGTGCTTGGCGTGATGGCAGCTTCTTGTGGCAGCAAAGCACCCCAGGGTGGTGCTATGTCGGCCCCCGAAATCGCAGTTCTCACAGTCGAACCCTCCTCGGCTGAGTTCCAGAACTCCTATCCCGCAACCATCAAGGGTAAGACGGATATTGACATCCGTCCCCAGGTGTCGGGCTTCATCACAAAGGTGCATGTTGACGAAGGTCAGCACGTGCGTAAGGGCCAGACTCTTTTCACTATCGACCAAGTTCAGTTCCAGGCTGCCGTTGATCAGGCCCGTGCCAACGTGAACTCCGCTCAGACCGCAGTGTCCACCGCCGAGCTCACCGAGAAAAATAAGAAAATGCTCCTCGACAAAAATATCATCAGCCAGACCGACTGGCAGCTGGCAGCCAATCAGGTGGCTCAGGCCAAGGCCGCTCTTGCCCAGGCTCAGGCCGCGCTGGTGACCGCCCAGAAAAATCTGGCCTACACCGTTGTCACCGCTCCCAGCGACGGCGTTGTGGGTGTTATCCCCAACCGCGAGGGTGCACTGGTGTCGCCTTCGGGCCAGGCGCTCACCACTATCAGCGATAACTCCGAAGTGTACGCCTACTTCTCGCTCACCGAGAAGGAACTCCTCGACCTCTCCAACGGCGGCAGCAGCTCCGTGAACAGCAGCATCGACGCTATGCCTGAGGTTAAGCTCGAACTTGCCGACGGCACCATCTACCCCTACACCGGCAAGGTGGCCACCGTGTCGGGCGTGATTGACAATTCCACCGGCGCTGCATCGGCACGCGCTCTCTTCCAGAACCCCCAGGGCGTGCTCCGCAGCGGCAACACCGGCCAGATTATCGTGCCCCGCAACAGCAGCGACGTGATTGTGATTCCCCAGAAGGCCACTCAGGAAATCCAGGACATGCGCGTGGTGTATGTGCTCAACGATTCCAACATGGTGTCGGCCCGTCCTATCACCGTCGAGCCCTACAACGACGGCAAGAACTTTGTCGTGACCTCAGGCCTCCAGCCCGGCGACCGCATCGCAGTTGAAGGCGTGGGCAATGTTGTGCGCAACGGTGTGACTATTTCTCCCAAAACAGCCCAGGAAGCTCAGTAATTGCTCCCAACGGGTAAACACTCTACATTAACAATCTAATGAAACTCGACAGATTCATTACCCGACCTGTGCTTTCCACGGTGATATCAATCTTCATCGTGCTGCTGGGTCTTATCGGTCTTTTCTCACTGCCGGTCACACAGTTTCCGGATATCGCGCCTCCTACGATATCGGTGACCACAACTTATAGCGGTGCCAACGCTGCCGCTGTGCTCAACTCCGTTATCGCTCCTCTTGAGGAGTCCATCAACGGTGCCGAGGGCATGACCTACATGGAGTCCACCGCCACCAACACCGGCAGTGCTACCATCAACGTCTACTTCGAGCAGGGCTTCGACCCCAACATGGCCGCTGTGGACGTGCAGAACCGTGTGTCGGCCGCTGCCAATCTTCTGCCCTCCGAGGTCAATCAGGTGGGTATCCAGACCCGCAAACGCCAGACTTCGATGCTTCTCGGTGTCGCCATCGTGGACACTGCCGGCATCTACAGCCAGGAGTTCCTTGACAACTACCTGAAGATTAACGTTATCCCCGAAATCCAGCGTGTGCAGGGTGTGGGCGACGTTATGGCCTTCGGTGCTGACTACTCCATGCGCATCTGGCTCAAGCCCGAGGTGATGGCTCAGTACCACCTGATGCCCTCCGACGTTTCGGCAGCTCTGGCTGAGCAGAACGTGGAGGCCGCTCCCGGTTCGTTCGGCGAGCAGGGCGACCAGTCGTTCCAGTACACCATGCGCTACCGCGGCCGTCTGTCCACCCCCGAGCAGTTCGGCGACATCGTGGTGCGCACCGGCCAGAACGGCGAGGTACTCTATCTGAAGGACGTTGCCGAAATCGAACTTGGCCGTGTGACCTACGGATTCGCCAACGCGCTCAACGGCAAAACATCGTCGATGTGCATCGTGTTCCAGACCCCCGGCTCCAACGCTACCCAGATTATCAACAACTGTCTCGCACTGGTTGATAAGATGAAGCGCGACCTGCCCCAGGGCACTGCCTACGAAATTACGATGAACAACAACGACTTCCTTTACGCCTCGATCAATAATGTGGTCCACACTCTTATCGAGGCCTTCATCCTGGTGTTCTTCGTGGTGTTCCTCTTCCTTCAGGACATGCGCTCCACGCTCATCCCGGCCATCGCCATTCCTGTGGCGCTGATCGGTACCTTCTTTGTGATGAACCTGATTGGTTTCTCCATCAACCTCATCACCCTTTCGGCTCTTGTGCTTGCAATTGCGATTGTGGTCGACGACGCCATTGTGGTTGTCGAGGCCGTGCATGCCAAGCTTGACAGCGGCTACCGCTCGGCCACCAGTGCTGCCATCGATGCTATGGACGAAATTGCCGGTGCACTGATTTCCATCACTCTGGTCATGATGCTCGTGTTCATTCCCGTGTCGTTCATGCCGGGTACCTCGGGTGTGTTCTACCGTCAGTTCGGTCTTACTATGGCTATCGCCATCGCATTCTCGGCTGTCAACGCGCTCACCCTGTCGCCGGCGCTCTGCGCAATCTTCCTGAAGCCTCACACCGAGGAAGGCGAGGAAGCCCCCGGCCTGGCCGACCGCATGAAAACCGCCTACAAGGCCGCGGGCGAAATCGCCGTGAAGAAAGCCAAGCGTACTTTCGGCCTCAACCTCAACCCGGTCATCACCTTCGTGCTCCTGGTTGCCACCATCACCTTCATGGTGCTCGGCTGGTACTCCTTCCACAATGTCCTGCTCAGCTGCATTGCCTGGGCCGTGGCTATCGTGGCAGTGCTCGGCCTGTTCAGCAAGCGCTTCCAGGTGGCATTCAACAATGCCTTCAACAGCATGCTGGCCAAGTACCGCAAGGCTGTGGGTTGGTTCGGTCGTCACAAAGTCATCACATTCTCCAGCGTGGTAGCCGCAGTGGCTGTGCTCGTGTGGCTCATGTCAACCACCCCGTCGGCCCTTGTGCCCGACGAGGACACCGGCGTTATTTTCGCCATGGTGGATATGCCCGCCGGCACATCGCAGGAACGCACCGGCGAGGTTCTCAAGCAGGTCGACTCCATTGCCGCCACTATCCCCGGCATCAAGCTGCGTACAATGATTAACGGCTATAGCTTCCTTGCCGGTCAGGGTCCCACCTACGGTACCTTCATCCTCAAGCTCGATGACTGGGCCGACCGCGACAAGTCCGAAAGCTCCACCGCTATCATCGGCCGCCTCATGGCCGCTTGCAACGCCACTATCAAGGATGGCCGTGTGATGGCCTTCGCACCCCCTATGATTTCGGGTTATTCCGTGACCAACGGTATCGAAATGAAGATGCAGGACCGCACCGGCGGCGACATCAATCAGTTCTTCGGCGTGGTGCAGAACTTCCTGGGTCAGCTCAACCAGCAGCCCGAAATCGCCATGGCCTACACCACCTTCAACCCCAGCTTCCCTCAGTATATGATCGACATTGATGCCGCCAAAGCCAAAAAGGCCGGCATCAGCCCCGCAACCATCCTGAGCACGCTCCAGGGCTACTACGGTGGTATGTACGTGTCCAACTTCAACCGCTTCGGTAAAATCTACCGTGTGATGATGCAGGCCGACCCCGAGTCGCGAATCAACACCGAAACGCTCAACAGCGTCAAAATCCGCAACGGCAACGAGATGGCCCCCATCTCCAACTTCGTGACCCTGACCCGTGTGTACGGCCCCGACCTGATGAACCGCTTCAATATGTTCACCTCCATCTCGGTTACCGGTACTCCCGCCGCAGGCTACTCCTCCGGCGACGCTATCGCAGCCATTCAGCGAGTGGCTGAGCAGACGCTGCCCCAGGGCTACAGCTACGAATTCTCCGGCATGACCCGCGAGCAGGCCGGCAGTGGTTCCGGCTCCACCACGGCCGTGATTTTCGGCCTATGTCTGCTGTTCGTCTACCTGCTTCTGTCGGCTCAGTACGAAAGCTACTCACTGCCCTTCGCCGTGATTCTTTCAATTCCCTTCGGTCTGGCCGGTGCGTTCATCTTCGCCCGCATGTTCGGCATCAGCAACAACATCTACCTTCAGATTGCGCTCATCATGCTGATCGGTCTTCTGGCTAAGAACGCCATCCTCATCGTTGAGTTCGCCCTTGACCGCCGCAAGACAGGCATGAGCATCTTCAACGCTGCCATGGCCGGTGCAGCCGACCGTCTGCGACCCATCCTCATGACATCGTTCGCAATGGTCATCGGCCTTCTGCCCATGATGTTCGCCAGCGGTGTCGGCGCCAACGGCAACCGCGCGCTGGGTGCCGGTTCGGTGGGCGGCATGCTCATCGGCATGATTTGCCAGATTTTCGTGGTGCCCGCGCTCTTCGTGATTTTCGAAATCATCCAGGAGAAGATTAAGCCCATCGTTTGGCAGGATGAGGAAAAGGGCGGAACCATCAACAAGGAAATCGAGCAGTACGCCAAGTAATCTCAAAAACTGAAATCAACATGAAATTAGCATATAAGGTAGTTTTCGCAGTGGTGGCTCTTGTGGGCCTTTCCAGCTGCGGTATCTACAAAAAATATGAAACTCCCACTTCCACCGCGCTCACAAAGGCCTATGCCGAGGCGCGCCAGATGCCCGTGGATTCCGCTGCTTTCGGCAATCTGCTGTGGGAGGACGTGTTCACCGATCCCATGCTGGTGAAACTCATCGACCTGGCTCTGGCCAACAACACCAATCTGCGCAACGCTCAGCTCAACGTTGAGATTGCCCAGGCCAACCTGCAGGGCGCACGCCTGAGCTATCTGCCCTCGCTGGCTCTGGCTCCCAATGGCGCCGGCGCTTCCTTTGCCGGCAGCGACCTGTCGTGGAGCTACACCTTGCCCGCGCAGCTCAGCTGGGAAATCGACATTTTCGGCAAGCTGCTCAACAGCAAGCGCGGTGCCCAGGCGGCTGTGTACAAATCCGAGGCCTATGCCCAGGCAGTCCGCAGCCAGATTATCTCCGGCGTGGCCAACACCTACTACGCTATCGCCGCCGTGCGCCAGCAGCTCAACCTGAGCCGCAACACTGCCCAGCTGTGGAGCGAAACAGTAACCACAATGAAGAACCTCAAGCAGGCCGGTGGCGTGACCGAGGCTGCCGTAGTTCAGGCCACGGCCAACTACTACAGCATCCTCGCGTCCATTACGGACCTCGAGGTGTCGCTTGACCAGCTCAACAACACCATGTCGCTGCTCGTCAACACCCTGCCGCAGGAGTGGGAGGTGACCGATGTGGTCAACCTGCAGGTGCCCGAGCTTATACGCGCCGGTGTGCCCATGTCCGAGCTGGCTGCCCGCCCCGATGTGCTGGCCGCCGAGCAGACTCTCGCTGCAGCCTTCTACACCACCGCATCGGCCCGCGCAGCCTTCTATCCCGGCCTCACCATCACTGCCAACGGCGGTTTCACCAATCTGCTTGGCTCCATGGTGAAGAACCCCGGCAAATGGTTCTATCAGCTTGCCGGTTCGCTGGTGGCTCCCATCTTCTCGCGCGGTCAGAACATTGCCCGCCTCAAGGCTTCCAAGAAGCAGCAGGAGCAGGCACTCAATACATTCGAGTACACCCTGATGTCCGCAGCCTCCGAGGTTAGCGACGCTCTCACCGTCTACGAAAAGAGCCGCGAGAAATCGGCCTACCTCGTGGAGCAGGTTGCAAACCTGGAGAAGTCCGTCGAGTACACCCAGGACCTTCTGATGTACTCAACCGGTTCGACCAACTACCTTGAAGTGCTCACCGCACAGCAGGGGCTGCTGGGTGCGCAGATAAGCCAGATTACCACCAAGCTCAACGAAGCCCGTGCGGTAATCAACCTCTACCAGGCTCTCGGCGGCGGTCGCTGATGCCTGACGCTGACTGACTTTTATCCGGGTTGCGGCGCTTTTGAAGCTGCAACCCGGATTTTTTATTCCGAACTTTCTTGATGTTTCGGAATTTTATATCTAAATTTGCGTATAGAGTACGGAGCGCGCCTCCGTTCACCTTAATACCGTTGAAAACTAAAAAATATATAGCTATGATAAGTCCCTTAGCTTACGTTGACCCCGCTGCCAAAATCGGCCGCGATGTCACAATTCATCCCTTCGCCTACGTTGACCGCGACACCGTGATTGGCGACAACTGCGAAATCATGCCCTATGCCAGTATAATCCATGGCACCACGCTGGGCAAGAATGTGAAAGTTTATCAGGGCGCCATCGTCGGCGCCGATCCCCAGGACTTCCGTTGGAAAGGCTGCGACACCTACTGCTGGGTGGGCGACAACACCGTGATTCGCGAGCACGTGATTATCAACCGTGGCATCCAGTGCGAGGGAGGCACACGCATCGGCTCGGACTGCTTCGTGTTTGCCAACAGCCACGTCGGCCATGACTCCGACGTGGGTGACCACTGCGTGCTGGGCAACAACGTGGCGCTGGCCGGCGCCGTGAAGCTTGACTGCGGTGTGATTCTGTCGTCGGCCGTTGTGGTGCACGAAGGCAGCCACATCGGCAAGCTCACCCTCGTCAAGGGTGGCACCCGCATCAGCTCCAACGTGCCTCCCTTTGTAATAATGGCTCACAATCCCGTCAGCTACTACGGCGTGAACTCCGTCATCCTTCAGAAGCATGCCGGCTTCACCAGCGAGCAGATTGAGGACATCGCCAAGGCCTATCGCCACATCTATCAGACCCAGACCTCGGTGTTCAACGCCCTCAAGCGCATCGAGGCCGACGTGGATCCCAGTCAGGTGCGCGACGATATTCTCGATTTCATCCGCAAGAGCGAACTCGTGATTGCCGGCCATAAATTCGTGGGAGCATAAGTAAGTGTTTAAATTTAATTTATGCTATATGCGAACTTATTTTTTTAGTCAATTTCAGTGCGAAGCGAAGGAGCTTAGCGAGCTAAGCGACTGAACGACAATCTGAAATTGGCAAAAAAGAAGTCGCATAGAGTATAAAAGATTTATGAATAACTTACAATCGGTTAAATTTGAATACTTACTTAAAACCCACTTTGTTCGTTGATTGTTGTAATGAAGGCTGCACACCGTGTGCAGCCTTCATCATTAAATTATAAACTATGGATTTTGAATCGAACATTAAGGAAGACCTCCACAAATACCTTGTGAGCCAAACGCGTATTGACGAACACCTGCCCGAGTGCCCCGACCTGGAAGAATGGTGGCCGACGGTTGCACGCGCCTATCTGCCCGACGGCCTGCGCGAGTTCAAGGACTATCCCGTCACATCGCTTGGCTGGATTATGTTCGTGGGCATGGCCCTGGCAAAATATTGGGATGTTGACTGGGAGAAATTCTCCAAGGAGGGCGGAGCAGTGGTGTATGCCTCGCTGCGCGATGCCCGTGGGTTCGACAACCTGGACGACTACGTTCTGCAGGACGTCCTGGGAGTGGACGAAAAAGAAGGCGAGGAGATAATGAAAGTGGTGGCCGAGTGTGCCCAGCGCACCTATGCGGCCATCATGAAATCAGGCCTGGAGCCCGGCACTCAGGAGGCGATGAAACTCTACGTTGCCGCCCTGCACCAGCTCTACCTGATGGGCATAGGCATGGAGCTCAACGCCCTGGGCTACCACATGACTCAGCTACAATAAGTGCCTGTCAACAGGCAATTCAATCCGGAAAGTAGTACCCTCGCCGGGCGTGCTCGTTTTCACGAAGATATGCCCCGAGTGGTACTGCTCCACTATGCGCTTGGCCAGCGTTAGGCCCAGGCCCCAGCCGCGGCTCTTGGTGGTGTAGCCGGGGTTGAACACATTCTTGAAATTCTTGCGACTGATACCCTTGCCCGTGTCGGCCACCTCCACAAATGCGTTCAGCGGCCCGCTGCCCGAGGTCACGGTGATTGAGCCCGAGCCCTCCATTGCATCCACAGCGTTTTTAATCAGATTTTCAATCACCCACTCCAGCAGCGGCACGCAGGCTTTCACCGGAATCGCTCCGGCGCCGGGTTGCCACGTCAGGCGGATGCGGGGCGAAATGCGTGTGGTCATATAGTCCACGGCATCGCCGATAACGGTGTTGAGGTTCTCATCGGTCATCTTCGGTTCCGACCCGATTTTGGAGAAGCGCGAGGCTATGGTGCTCAGCCGGTTCACATCCTTGTTCATTTCCACAAGCGTGTCTTTATCCACACCCATGTCCGGCAGCAGTTCCATCCACGCCATCAGCGACGAGATTGGAGTGCCCAGCTGGTGAGCCGTTTCCTTGGACAGTCCCACCCACACCTTGTTCTGCTCGGCCTTTTTGGTGGACAGCACCGCGAAGTAGACCACGGCGATAAATGCCAGCATCACCAGCAACTGGATGTAGGGGTATATGCTCAAGCGTTTCAGCAGCGTGGAATCCTCGTAGTAGAGGTATTGGCACACCTCGGGCGAAATGCGTATTTCAATCTTATTCTCCCCCCGCGCAAGCGTGGCAAGCTTGCGGTTGATGAACTCCACATTGCGCGGCTCGGCCGGGAGGCCGAAATCAGCCTCGTCCTCAGCCACGGGGAATTTGAAATTGCGATGTTGCAGGATGTTGCCCTCGGCATCGGTCAGAAGCACCGGGATGGTGGTGTTGCTCTGGATGATGCGCAGCAGAAAGTCGATGTCGGTTTCTGCCGAAGGTTCGTCACTTTCGGGCATCGTGGTGGCGGACACTATCTCGCGTGTGGCGTCGGCCCATATCTCCATGCGCTCGCGTTCCTGCACGGCAAGGTCGTTGATCAGGCTGTTGGAAAAGTACAGAAACAGAGCCACCACCGCCGCCGAGGCGATGAGGAAGGACAGTTTGCCATAACGGCGCAGTTCGTATATATTTGTCACGTGTTGATTTATCTGATACAAAGCAAAATTAGCAAATTCACCGGTAATATACAAACGCAGCGGTGAAGGAAAAATTGTTTGATTATCAATATATTGGCCGAAATAAACTATTTACTGCGGATAATTGTTTGATATTTATAGTGATTATTTACGCAAATAATGTTAAATTTGCAGCGTAGATAACCAACTGTGTAGTAACCAAGATAATGTCTAACTTTTAATTCAACACGACATGAACACTGAAATCATCGGAACTAATGCCGGTACTGTCTGGGTAGCACTCAACGGCACCGACGCACTGGGCATCAAGCAGCTCAAAAAAATCACCAAACTGAAAGATAAGGAAGTCTTCACCGCCATCGGCTGGCTTGCCCGCGAAGGCAAAATCAACATCGACGTTGACCCCGAAGACCCCAAAGAATTTATCGTATCGCTCGTGCAGGCTTAACGATGGCTTAAGCTGATTCTGATAAATATAATCGCCCGGATGCGTCTGCGTTCGGGCGATTATGTTTTGATGGCGTGGAGCTTGCCGGCAATCAGGCGCCGCAGGCCCGGGGTGTTGATGCGAGGGTTGAGGTTGAGGGCTGCCGAAAAAGCCTCGACCGCCTCGGTCATGCGTCCGGCATCGAAGGCTTCGGCGGCTGCCGTCAGCAGGCGGTCGGATTTCTCGCGTTGCAGCGCCTCCTCCTGGGCACGGCGGTCGTTGAAGGAGCGGGCAAAGCGCTCAACCTCGAAGTTGACGTACACGTCGCGGATGTCGATAGGCCGCAGCAGGCGTATGCCCTCGAGCGATGTGCAGCGGCTGAGCGCCACATACACTTGTCCGCCGCTGAAGGCTCCGCTCTGGCCCAGGTCAATCACCACGCGCTCAAAGGTCTGCCCCTGGCTTTTGTGGATGGTGATTGCCCATGCGGCGCGCACGGGCAGCTGGGTGAATGAGCCTTTCACATTGGCTTTCACTCGCTTGGATTTCTTTTCGTAGCCGAACTCAACGTTCTCCCACAGCACCGGTTCCACCTCGTGCTCTTTGCCGTTCTCCAGGCGCACGTAGAGCTTGCCATTCACGGTGGAGGTGACAATGCCCAGCGAACCGTTCACCCAGCGGCCCTGGGGGTCGTTGCGCAGCAGTATCACCTGTGCGCCTACCTTGAGGTGCAGCTGCAGGTCGGTGGGGAATGACTGGGCCGGAAATTCGCCCTGCACGAAGCCCTCGAAGATGGTTTCGGGCGTGGTGAGCTGCTCCAGGTGCCGGGCATTGATGGAGTCGGCCAGGCTGCGCGTGCCGGTCAGGGTCATGGTCATTTCCTGGGCGTCGCTGTCGGCGAAAATACCGTAGCGGCTGTTGATGGCCGCAATATCGACGCTGGTGGGCACCCCGGCGCGGCAGCGGTCCAGAATGCTTATGAAAGCACCCTCCTTCTGGCGGTACACCTTCCGCAGCTCGATGGACGTCAGGCCGAACTCGCGGAACACATCGGCGTTGAAAAAGAAGCAGTGAGGGTAGTGGTGGCGCAGAATTTCGCGGTCGGTTGCGGTGACAACCGGCTCAAGCTGGAACACATCGCCCACAAGCAGCAGCTGCTTGCCGCCGAAGGGCTTGCGGCGGTCGCCCCCGAAAGTCCGCAGAATTTTGTCAATAAGGTCAATGACGTCGGCGCGTACCATCGAGATTTCGTCGATGATAATCAGCTCCAGGCTGCGGAGCACATCAATCATCTTGCGCGAAATGTTCAGCCGCTTACCCAGAGCCACGGCGGCGAAGTTGGGGTCGTCGGGCAGCACGGGTTGCAGCGGCAGGTGGAAAAAGGAGTGGATGGTCTGGCCGCGCACATTGATTGCCGCCAGGCCCGTTGGGGCCAGCACGGCAAGTTGCTTGGTGGTGTGGCTGATTATGTAGCGCAGGAAGGTGGATTTGCCTGTGCCGGCCTTGCCGGTGAGGAAAACGGACTGGCGTGTGTCGCGCACCAGGCTCCACAGGGCCTGAAACTCGGGGTTGTCAAGGTCAATTTTTTCCTCGGGGGCCGCCGCGCCATAGGCCGGAGCCTCCTCGGCCACAACGGTCGGGGCTGCTTCGGGCACAGCATATTCCTTTTCGGGCTTCCTCTTTTTCCGCGCCACTTAAATGTCGAGATAGCGGGTGAGGTCGGAGCTGATTTTACGGTTGAGCTCTTCGGGGTAGCGCACTTCTGCGTACACCTGTGCCAGCGTTTCCTTGCCGTTTTCCGCTATGAAGCGCGGCGACTCGGGCAGTGCCTCCTTGGCGCTGTATATCTCCTCGATATCATCGTCGGAATAGTCGCGGTATTCCTCGCGGTGCACCACAGCCCGCAGGGGCAGGCGGTCGCAGGGGCGCGGTGCGGCACCCTCGGCCGGCCATCCCACGGCAATGGAGAACAGGGGCACCACGCCGCGGGGCAGTTTCAGCTCGCGGCAGAAGCCGTCCAGGTCGTAGGTCACGGTGCCCAGATAGCAGCACCCCAGGCCCGAGGCCTCGGCCAGCAGGGTGAACTGTTCGGCAAAAATCGTGGCATCCACAATCGCCAGCAGGTCGCCGCTCAGATTTTCGAAACCCGTGCGTGCCTTGCGCAGCCGGCACCAGCGGCCGAAGCGGTATTTATCGGCACAGAACGTCAGCAGGGCCTGGCAGTTCACAGCCGCCGGCTGGCCCAGGTGCAGCCGGGCCATGCGCTCGATTGCCTCGGGGCGGCGGGTCACCACCACGCTATATAGCTGCATATTGCCTGTGGTAGGAGCCTGGGCGGCGCCCTCCAGAAGTTCGTCGAGCATCTCGTCGGTAAGAATTTTATCCTTGCTGAAAGCGCGCACCGAGCCTCGGCTCAGCGGGTCGAAGTTATTGATTTTCATCAGTCGTCGTCGTTATTCCGGGTGTTGGTGTCGATAGGTAATTTTTTCAGGGTCATCAGCTGCTTGCCGGCGGCATTGATCAGCAGCACGGTGTTTGCGTCGGTCCCCGCAATGGCTGTCGAGGCATCCTCCAGCGCAGCCATCATGGCTGTTTCCTGCGCTGATTTGGGGCATGCCATTCGGGTGAGAATCATGTTGCTGAGGTCGAACGCATTGCTGCGCTGAGGGTCAAAGTAGATGTCGCCGTTGAAATAGTTGCAGCCCGTGTTGCCGTGCACTCTCAGTTCGGCCACGTCGAAGAACACGTTGGCCTCCGGGTCGTCGATGGCAGTCCCGTCAATGGATGTCACCTGCCAGTTGCCGTTGAGAAATTCCATATTGTTGCGGCGCAGCGTCATCAGGGTTTTGCCTTTGTCGTCCATCAGAGTCAGGTAGGTGTCCTGGCCTATGCGCTGGCACTCCACGATAGGGCGTACCTCGTCGTTGATAACGCCGTTAATCAGGTAGCCGTACTGGTCGTCGGCACACAGGTTCATAGACGTCAGCACCTGGCTGAACACCATCACGCCGTCGGAGCGGAGCACATAGTTGCCGTTGAGAATGTTGCAGCCGTTGGAGCCGTAGAAACGTCCGTTGGTGTCAAACTGCATGTAGGGAGCGTCGTCCTCGGCCTCCACCGTTACGGACTGCACTGAAGCAATCGTCCATTTTCCGCCCACCAGTTCCTCGGTTGTGGGCTGTTTGGGCGTGCCTTTGCTCAGTGCCTGCGAGGGCGGGGGAGTGAGTGCCGAACCCTTCTTGCCCTTGGTTTTATTGTTGTCGATTTTCACGTCCTTCACTTTGTCGCCGCTTTTGGTCACGGTCACTGACTTGGGGCCGTGGTTGGTGATGCGGTCCACCACCGAGCACGACGACGACATGGCGCCCAGCGCCAACGCACCCAAAGCGAGTATGATAATAGAGTGTTTCATGTCCGAAATTGTTTTATAAGTTTAACGGAAAAAATCCGTCAAAGTTTGTTGCCGCAGTAAAGTTACAAAAAATTCGCGACCCGAGGAAAAACGAACCGGACTTTTCCGACAGAGCTGCCTCTGCCCGAAAAGTCCGGCGATAGCGGAAAATGCCTGAAAACTTATTTGAAAATCTGGCTGCTGAAGCGGATCAGATAGTCGCGCCAGTTGCGCCAGATGTGGCCACCCTCGGATTCATAATATTCGTGCGGATAACCTTTTTCGTCGAGGTAAGCACGCAGAACGTCGCTGTTGCGCTTGGCACCGTCGTCCTTGCCCACTCCAATCCAGTACAGCTTGGGCGAGTTGGCAAAAACACCGTCGAGTGCAGCGAACTCGCTTGCTTCTTTCGGAGGCACCGAACCGGAGAACAGGCCAACGTAGCCGAACTTATCCGGATAGCGCATGGACAGGGCACAGCTTTGGCGGCCGCCCATCGACAGGCCCGCAACTGCGCGGTTCTCGCGGCCGGGAGCCACGCGGTAGTTCGATTCTATATAATTAATGATGTCGGGGAAGCTCTCCTCAACTTCCTTGGTCGAGCTTGAACGCGAATTTTCAGTGGTAGGCTGGAACATATTCACAGCCACGCCGGGAGCCGCCTGGTTGTAGTACACACCGTTGGGCATCACACAAATCATCGGCTCGGCCTTACCCTCGGCAATCAGATTGTCAAGAATTTGCACTGCTCGGCCAAGGTCGCTCCAGGCATCCTCGTCGCCACCCGAACCGTGAAGCAGGTAGAGAACCGGATATTCCTTGTCGCCCTTTTCGTAGCCCGCGGGGGTGTAGACGGTCATGTGGCGGTCCTTGCCTAGAGTGGGGCTGTTGTACCACACTTTCGACACATTTCCGTGCGGGGTGTCGTGCACTTCGTAGTACCATCCCAGGTCATACGGCTCGGCACTGAGCGTGAAGTAGTTCACCCACAGAGCTATGTCGCGTTTCATATACACGTTCGAGGGGTCGAGCACTCGCTGGCCGTCCACCACGAAGTTGTAGGAGTAGAGCTCGCCCTTGAGAGGCTCCGTGGTGTAGCTCCACAGTCCGTCGGCATCCTTGGTCATGGGGGTATCGGCACTGAGGCAGTCGCTCGACAGCACCACCGCATCGGCTGCGGGATTGAAATAGCGGAAAGTCACCGACTTGTCGGGGTTGATTTCAGGCGACACGATGCCGGTGTTGATGCGGAGAGCCTGCTGGGCAGTTGTAATGCCGCATGCCAGCACTGCAAGCAGTATAGCGGAAAATAAGCGGAGAGTTTTCATTTGAAAAGCAGGGGCGCAAAGTTATTAAGGTAGTAGCGCCAGTTGCTCCACACGTGGCCACCGTCGCTTTCAAAAAATACGTAGTTGTCCATCTGGGCATCCTCAAGAGCCTTTTTGATTTCCATGTTGCGGTCCCACAGGAAGTCGGTGTTGCCGCAGGCTTGCCAGTACAGTTTCACGCCGGCATCCTTCAGGCCCTTGGCCTGCTCGGGAGTGATGGCACCGGCTGCGGACAGCGGGCAGATGTAGTCAAACAGCTCGGGGTAGAGCGATGAGGCCGCTATGGTGTGTGCGCCACCCATCGACAGGCCTGCAATAGCACGTTTTTCGGGGCGGGCGTCCACGCGGTAGTTCTTTTCGGTGAAAGGCACAATTTCCTCGCACAGGCTGCGCACGTAGGCATTGCGCATGGCAGGGTCGTTGCGGTCAAACTCGGCCACGGGCATACCCAGGGTCTGGGCGGCCATCTGGTTGGGGTTGCCGTTGGGCATCACGCAAATCATCGGTTCTGCCAGGCCTTTTTCAATAAGATTATCCAGAATCTGAGCGGCGCGGCCCATCGAGCTCCAGGCCTCCTCGTCGCCACCGGCTCCGTGGAGCAGATAAAGCACCGGGTAATTACTTTTGCCTTCCTCGTAGCCCGCGGGAGTGTACACGGTCAGGCGGCGGTCCATGCCCAGGATGTCGCTGTGGTACCAGCGATGGGCCACGGTGCCGTGCTTGCCGGCCTCCTTATAATTCTCGGAGCGTTCGCCGGGCACGGTCAGCATACTCAGATAGCGGTTGCCGTCGCGCTGCACAAACACATTGAGGGGGTCGTTCATCGCCACACCATCCACCACGAAGCTGTAGGTGTAGATTTCAGGCGAGGGGGTGTCGATAGTAACTTCCCACACGCCCTCGGCGCCTTTCTCCATGGGCACACCTTCGCTGTTGTTGTCCCAGTTGCCTACCAGGTTGATACTTTCGGCCTTGTCGGCCTTGATGCGGAATGTTGTTTTAGGACCGTCGATGTCAGGCGACACCACTTTGGGTCCGCGGCCCGAAGCGAAATTGCTCAGTTCCTGAGCTCCTGCCGCCATCGCCACCAGGCCGATGCAGGCAAGAAAAGAAATAAATTTTCTCATGATAATGATAAAAAAGTATGATACACCGCAAAGGTAATCAAAATATCTGTAACCGGCCCACATTTTATCCTAAAAAATGGACATTCCTCAATTCAGGGTATTGAATAAATACCCGGTTTGAGGTATTGAATTCAGAATATACCATTCGACAATAGGTGCGTATCCGTATTTCCGCACCGGCACAATCCTCAAAATTGAGTAATTCAGCAGTGTGAATAATTACTAAAATATGGGTATTTCGCAGGGATTAAAGTCGGCGTAATTTTGCAATCTGAAAACCAGACTTTCTACCGATGAGAAAAAGTATCATTATCACCCTTGCCTCGCTCGCCCTTGCCTTAGCGGCCTCGGCACAGGCTCCGCAGCAGGCTGCTGCCCAGGCCGATACGGCCGGTTATCGCAGTTTACGCTTCGGTGGCTACGGCGAGATGCTTGCAAGTTTCAAGGATTACGGCGCCAATCGTTTCGACGGCACATCCAACGGCAATTCCCGCACACACCGCAACACAATCGAGATTCCACGCTTTGTGCTGGCGTTCGACTACAAATTCAATCAGAAGTGGATTCTCGGGGCCGAAATTGAGTTCGAAGCCGGCGGTGTAGGCACGGCCGTGGAGCTGGAGAACAGCGAGAACGGCGAGTATGAAACCGAGATTGAAAAGGGCGGCGAGGTGGCCCTGGAGCAGTTCCACATCACCCGCCTGATAGTTCCGGCATTCAACGTCCGTGCAGGCCATCTGATTGTTCCCGTCGGCCTTACCAACGCCCACCACGAGCCCATCAACTTCTTCGGCACCTCGCGCCCCCAGGCCGAAACATCGCTACTGCCCAGCACATGGCATGAGAACGGTATCGAAATTTTCGGCACCTTCGGTCGCCGTGCCACCCGTTTTGACTATCAGCTGATGGTTGTTGCCGGTCTCAACGCCAACGGCTTCGACCGCAACGAGTGGATTATAGGAGGTAAGGAGGGAGTATTTGAAAGCGACAACTTCACATCGCCCGGCTACGTTGCTCGCCTGGATTACTCGGGTGTGAAGGGCTTCCGCACCGGTGTGTCCTTCTACTATTGCCGCGACGCCGGCAGCAACTCCGACAAGGAGCACACCTACTCCGCCATCGGCCGTATACCCGTGGCCATCGGCACCTGGGACGCCCAGTACCGCAACCGCTTCATCACGGCGCGTGCCAATCTAACCTACGGCTACGTAGGCAACGCCGGCCCTCTGGGCGAAATCAACCGTATGCTATCCAATAAGTCGCCCTACAGCCGCCTGATACCCATAGCAAAAAACACACTTAGCTACGGTGCCGAACTGGGCTTCAACATCGCTTCGGTGGTCCGCACACCCTTCCCCACAATCTACCCCTATGCCCGCTACGAATACTATAACCCGCAGTACCGCGGCGACGGCAAGCAAACCATGGACCGCCGCCTGGAAGTGAGCCAGTGGCAGGCCGGCATCAACTGGTTCGCACTGCCCAATCTGGTGGTGAAGGCCGACTACACCACCCGTCAAATCGGCACTCAGAAAGTGTTCGGCAAAGGCTCCTATAATTCCGAAAACGAGTTCAGCATCGGTGTGGCCTACATCGGCTGGTTTATCCGCAAATAATAAATAATAAAAATAAGTAACCCTTAAAAATTAGACAATATATATTTGCGAAGGATTTGCGAGGGATTTTATTTATTGAACGAATGAGCTTAGCGAGCTAAGCGATTGAGTGAAAGAAATAAAAGCACCGCAAAGACAAGCAAAGATATATTGGCCCGAAGGGTTTACTTACAAGTCAAAATATAAACTAATTTTTAAGAGTTACTTAAGATGAAGATTAAATTTCTACCCGCAATGTTTGCAGCCTGCGCGCTCGCCCTGGGCGCATGCAGCAGCGACGACCCCAAACCCGGCAACGAAACCGACGAACCCGCACAGGACAATGCTGCCGAGCTTGATTACAGCAAAACAAACGCTGCGAGCTGGGGCAACTACATGCTTCAGGTTGCCTCGCTGCTTCGCGACGATGCCAACGCCCTGGCCGCTGCATGGACCGACTCCTACGAAGGCGGTGCCGCGTTTGCCGACCAGTTCAAGGCCCACACCGGCGGCGACTACACCAGCGCCCTGAGCTGCATCGAGCAGATTATTGAAGGCTGCGCCGACATTGCCAACGAAGTAGGCACAGCCAAAATCGGCGACCCCTACGCACTCTACATTGCCGGCGACACTCAGCGTGCCCTTTACGCCGTTGAGTCCTGGTACAGCTGGCACTCACGCGAGGACTACACCAACAACATCTACTCAATCCGCAACAGCTACTACTGCTCGCTTGATGGCACTGTGGCCGAGAAATCGCTCTCAGCACTCATCGCTGCCGAGAACCCCGACCTCGACTCCCGCGTGAAGAAAGCCATCGACGATGCTGCCAAGGCCATCCTTGCCATTCCCCAGCCTTTCCGCAACAACATTGCCAGCTCCGAGACGCGCACTGCCATGAGCGCCTGCGCCGACCTTGAGGAAATCCTGTCCAAGGACCTCAAGAACGCTGTTGATGCTCTTGCCGGCGATGCCCGCCTCCAGGACATCGTGGACAACTACGTTGATGTAGTGGTACTTCCTACTTATGCCGACCTCGCCGCCAAAAACGCCGACCTCTACACCGCCGTAGCGGCCTTCAAGAGCAATCCCTCCAACGATAAATTCTCGGCAGCCTGCCAGGCATGGCTCGTGGCCCGCGAACCCTGGGAGTGCTCGGAAGCATTCCTGTTCGGCCCTGTGGATGCCCTTGGCCTGGACCCCAACATGGACAGCTGGCCTCTGGACCAGGACGCCATCGTGCAGATTCTTAACTCCGGCAACTACGACGACCTGAACTGGGCCGACGGCGACGACGACGACAAGATTGAGGCTGTTCAGTCGGTGCGCGGTTTCCACACCCTCGAATTCCTCCTGTTCAAGGACGGCCAGCCCCGAAAGGTTAACTGAATAATATGAATCTGACGAAGATATTCACTCTACTCATCGGTGCCTCGCTGATCGCCTCGTGCGACAGCGACGGCCTCGACGAGCTTGACATCGAGGTTCCGGCCGGCTACGAGCTTTCGGCCGGAACTTCTACAATTTTCCTCAACTCGTCCGTGGCCTACGACTCCGAGGCTCCCTGGGTGAGCGGAAACTACCTGACCCGTTTTGTGCGCGGCGACAAACTTTACGACGACGTGCGCACATCCACCAACGGCGACGGCGGCGGCCTTGGCCCGGTCTATGCCGGCTATTCCTGCGGTTCCTGCCACCGCAATGCCGGCCGCACCCGCCCCGGCGTGTGGAGCGACAACGGCTCGGGCAACTACGGTTTCTCGGCCATGCTGGTCTACATCACCCGCCGCAACGGCGCTTTCTTCCGCCAGTATGGCCGCGTGCTCCACGACCAGAGTATCTACGGCGTTCAGGCCGAGGGCAAGCTGAAAGTGGACTGGCACTATGAAACATTCAGTTTCCCGGACGGCGACACCTACGAACTGGCCCGGCCCGAGTATACCATCACCGACTGGTATGCCGACGAGATTGCCCCCGAGGACCTTTTCTGCACCGTGCGTGTGCCGCTGCGCCATGTGGGTATGGGCCAGATTATGGCCCTCGACACCCGTGAAATCGAGCAGCTTGCCGCCCAGAGCAACTACCCCGAGTGGGGCATCAGCGGCCGCGCAAACTACATCAGCGAGCGCGGCGTGACCTCGCTGGGCCTGTCGGGCAATAAAGCCCAGCACGCCGACCTCACTGTGGAGCTTGGCTTTTCGTCCGACATGGGCGTGACCAACAGCCGCTACCCCGAGGAAATATGCGAGGGCCAGATTCAGGTGAACCAAGGTTCTATGATGGGCCTGAGCTACGACCGCCTGGACGTGTCCACGGAGGATATGGAGAACGTGGACCTCTACATGCAGTCGCTGGGCGTGCCCGCGCGCCGCGATGTCAACGACCCCACTGTGAAGCGCGGCGAAGCCGTGTTCTTCGAGGCCGGGTGCCATCTGTGCCACGTCACCACGCTCCACACCCGCCCGCGCGGCACCGTGCTGCTTGCAGGCACCTCGTTGCCATGGCTCGGCGGTCAGACCGTGCACCCTTACTCCGACTTTCTGCTCCACGACATGGGCTCCGAAATCATGGGTGTGGGCCTGAACGACAATTATCCCAGCGGCCTGGCCCGCGGCAATGAGTGGCGCACCACGCCGCTGTGGGGCATAGGGCTCCAGGAAAAAGTGAACGGCCACACATACTTCCTGCACGACGGCCGCGCCCGCAACTTCACCGAAGCAATCATGTGGCACGGCGGCGAAGGCTGGGCCTCGCGCCAGAAATTCGCCTCCATGACCCGCGACGACCGCGCCGCCCTGGTGCGGTTCCTGCAATCACTGTAACACCAACCACCACCAACCACCAACCGATGAGAAAAAGAATTTTACCCACCATACTGGCTATGCTGGCCGCCGTGATTCCGGCCGCCGCGCAGTACGACGCCGACACCGAGAACGGCGTTGTGTCCATCGCCGACCACCGGGGTTTCACCTTCACCACCAAGAAAGGCGATTTCCAGTTCAAGCCCTATCTGCTCGTGCAGACCTCGGCCAACTATAATTATTACGATGATGCCGGCCTTGACCCTGCCTACAATCAGGACAATGTGGCCAACTCAGGCTTCGCAATTCCCTATGCAGTGCTCGGTTTCACAGGCAAGGCTTTCAATATCGTCACTTTCAACCTCAGTATCAACGCAGCTGCCTCCGGTGGCAATCTGTTGCAGCAGGCCTGGGCAGATATCCGCCCCAAGGAGGCCATCGGTGTGCGCGTCGGCAAATTCAAAACGCCGTTCTCCCACGCCTACCTCACCACCCTGGGCGAAACCCTTTTCCCTGTGCTTCCCACCTCACTCACCTCGCAGGTCATCCTTCCTTATTCGCTCAACGCAGTCACACCACACATCGGCACCGGCTTCGACCTCGGTGTTGAGGTGCACGGTATGTTCGGCGGCAAGTACGGCTACCAGGTGGGCGTGTTCAACGGCACCGGAGCCTCCGTCAACCTTGCCACAAAGACCCTGAGCGATGACTGGCACATCCCCTCGTTGCTCTATGCCGCACGCCTCACATGGCAGCCTTTCGGTGTGATGCCCGCTTCGCAGGGCGACCCTCGCCGACTTAACCAGAACAAGATGCTCGTGGGCCTGTCGGCGTCAATGAACGTCGAGAGCGAGAACGAGAGCACCAACGATTTCCGCGCCGGTGCCGAATTCTCCTGGCTTCACAACCGCTGGTACTTCGGGGCCGAGTTCTATTATATGCACGTGGGCTTCACCAAGCGCCAGAAAATCGACCAGACATTCAATTACTTCGGCGGTTATGCCCAGCTGGGCTATTTCTTCAACCGTCACTGGCAGGGCGCCCTGCGCTACGACATTTTTGAGCGTAACTCAACCGGCAAGGGCGGTTTGCTCAACATGCCTGCTGTGGGTGTGAATTATTTTATCGACAGTATCAACCTGAAACTTCAGGGCATGTACCAGTACACCGGCCGAACCGGCCACGACCGTCAGATGGACCGCGACGAGGACAACCTCGGCCTGGCCACAAGCTCTGTTGTGATTATGGCACAATACACATTCTGAGAATGAAATTTCTGAAGCTATACACTCTCCCCCTGCTGGCGGCTGCCCTTTGTGGTTGCGACGAGGGCCGGATTGCCGACGTGGTGATTGAAACCGCGCGCGACGGCATGGCTGCCCACGTCCGTGTCAGCACCGAAGGCGCCGAGTCGTGGTCCAAAGACTACACGATTGCAGTGGCCGGATTTGCGGATGGCAACGAGTACGCCCTCATCAGCAAAAACGCCCAGATTGGTGCTGACGGCCTGTGCGATGTGGTGCTCACCGGTATTCCGGTGGAAGCATCCACGGTCGAGGTGTGCGCCATCGACCGCCTGCGCCGCCGTGTGGCCTCCTTTGCCTCGGTGCAGTGCAACCCCTCGGCCGATACTATCCGCCTGGAGGATATCGCGGTTGACCTGCACATGTCAGGCGCCATTCAGCGCGAAATTTTCAACACCACCTGCACTCAGTGCCACGGCGGTTCCGGCTTTGCCGCCGCAGGCCTCAACCTCACCGCCGGGCAGAGTATGACCCAGCTCATCGGAGTGGAATCCACCAAGCAGCCCGGCATGCTGCGTGTGGCTCCCGGAGCGAGCGACGCAAGTGTTTTGTACCGCATCCTGTCAACAACCGAATCAGCCGCCTGGTCCTACGACCACTCCGTGGAGGTTGTGGCCCAGGAGCGCCTCGAACTAATAAAGAACTGGATTGATGATTTACAATAAACTGACCTTCGGTAGCGCCGAGGCACACCTGGCCGTATTCACGGGCAATGGACGTGGCGAGGCGCACGCAATTATCAGCACCACTCTTGCCGGCGAACCTTTCGCAGTGCAACTTGCATCGGTTCTCGAAGCGGCCGGAGCGCTCCGGACCGTGTCCGGAATGGATCCGGTGTTCAAGCGCTATTTTCTTAGCGATGCCTCCAACCAGGCCTCGTTGTTGCCAGCAGATGAACCCTGTGCCTGCTCGGTCATCCAGCAGGCACCGCTCAATGGCTCGAAAGTGGCATTGTGGATGGTTCTCGAACGCGATGCGGACTATCGCCCCGCGGCCGATGGTGTGTGGGAAAACAGCCGCGGACGCCTGTGGATGGGCGATACCGCACACACACCGGCCGATTCCTGCACCATGAGCGTGAATTTCCTGGAGAAGCTTGCCGACATTCTTGACAGTCGCGGCGCCAACCTGCTTGACCACTGTGTGCGCACATGGTTCCTTGTGCGTGATGTGGACGTGAACTATGCCGGAGTGGTGCGCGGCCGCAACGAAGTGTTCGGCCGCCACGGCCTGACGCGCTCCACCCACTTCATTTCCTCCACCGGCATTGAAGGCCGTCCGGCCGATACTGCCGATACGGTTGCGTTCAACGCCCTGGCCGACCTGAGTATGTGCCCCGGGCAAATGAGTTTTGTGCAGGGCGCATCGCACCTTAATCCCACAATCGAATACGGCGTTGCATTCGAGCGCGGCACCTGTGTGGACTATGCCGACCGCCGCCACATGTACATTTCGGGTACGGCGAGCATCGACAACCGCGGTGAGATTGTGCATCCGGGCGATATTGCCGCTCAGACCGGCCGCATGCTTGAAAACATCGAGGTACTCCTTGCCGAGGGCGGTTGCCGCTGGACGGATGTTGCGCATCTGATTGTGTACCTGCGCGATGTGGCCGACTATGCCGTAGTACGCTCGATTTTCGACGAGCGCCTGCCGCAGATTCCCCGAGTCATTGTCCAGGCCCCGGTGTGCCGTCCCGGCTGGCTTATCGAAACTGAGTGTATGGCTATAGCCAATACTCACAAACCCGAATATGCTGAATTCTAAGGAATACATATTGTTTACGGTGAGCGTGGCCTTCGCACTGCTTGTGGGGGCCACGGCTCTGATGCCCGCATCGGTCTACTCCTCGGATTGGTGGTTCTGGCTCTGGGCCACGGTGGCGCTTGGCATTGCCATTGCAATTTGCAAGTGCCGCCTGTGGCGCAGGCCTTCGGTTTTCGGGCTGCATCTGTCGCTGCTGCTGATTCTTGCCGGCGGGGGCCTTACGGCACTCACCTCGGTGCGTGGCAGCGTGCACCTGCAGCCCGGCACCGAAACCGCGCATTTCACCACCGATGCCGGTGAGGCGGCCGAGCTGCCTGTGCCGCTCACTCTTGACTCTTTCACCCCGGAATATTATCCCGGCATGACCTTCCCGCGCGACTTCCACTCGCACATCACCACCTCGGATGGCCGTTCGTTTCATATCTCGATGAACCGTATAGCCCGCATCGACGGCTGGCGTCTGTATCAAGGCTCATTCGACGGTCAGGGTGGTTCAGTGTTGCTGGTAAGCCACGACCCTCTGGGCACAGGAGTGACCTATACCGGTTACGCACTGTTTGCACTCAGCGGTCTGGCCATGCTGTGCTCGCGCAGGTTGTGGCGTTCATTCGCTGCTGCATCGGTGCTGCTGGTTTCACTCTCGGCCTCGGCCGCCCCTGCTGTGCCCGATTCACTCAGCCGGGCCTTGGCCGAAAAAAGTGTGGTGTTCCGCGGTCGTACGGTACCTTATGCTGAAATGGCGGATGAACTCACGCGCAAACTCACAGGTCGCACATCGGTGGGCGAACTTACAGCCGAGCGCTTCGTGGCCTCGATGCTCGTCTACCCCACGGAGTGGGCCGACGTGCCTTTTCTGCTTGTGAAGAGCGACGACCTGCGCAAGCATCTTGGCGCCGAAGGGAAATACGTGTCGCCGGCTTCGCTCTATACTTCCTCCGGCACGTATATACCGCAGGATCTGTTCGGCAAATCGCGTCGGCTTGACGAAGAAATCCTGAAGCTGGACGAAAAAATGGCACTGCTGTCCGAGTTGTGGAGCGGGGAGCTGTTCACTCCCGCAGCCGAGCAGCTTTCACCTGCCCAAACGCGCACCCACATGCTGTGGACACACCTGAAGCCGTGGAAAATATACTTTATGCTCGTGTTCACCGCCGCCGTGCTGTCCGTTTTCCTCCGTCGCCCCGTGGCCGAACTGGTGTGCTTCGCCATCGGTATCGGAATATTTGTGTGGAACCGGGCTGTGGCCGGGTACTGGCCTTTCTCGTCCTCGGCGGGAATAGTCGAATTCACCGCAGTGATGCTGTGCGGCCTGTGTGTGCTTGTGCGGCGCAAATCGCGCGTGGCCGGTTTCATAATGATGATTATGGCCGGGTGCCTGGCCCTTGTTGGCTGGCTGTCGGCGCGCGAACCTTCGCTCACACCGCTCATGCCGGTACTCGCGTCGCCCTGGCTGGCCATCCACGTGTCGCTTGTGATGCTTGCCTATGCCGTGCTCGGAAGCACACTGGCTGTGTCGCTGGCTGCGTGTGTCATGCCCGGGCGCAGGCACGGATATGTAGGCCTGAGTCTGTCGCTCCTTGCACCGGGCACTTACCTGCTTGGCCTGGGCATATTTGTGGGCGCCATGTGGGCCAACGTGTCGTGGGGGCGCTACTGGGGCTGGGACCCCAAGGAAACCTGGGCATTGGTCACATTGCTGATTTATGCCATCCCGCTGCACCGTTCGCTCGGTCTGCGCAGCCGCCCCGTCACCTTTCATGTTTATGTGGCTCTTGCGTCGCTGTCAATTCTCATGACCTACGTCGGTGTCAATTATTTACCATCCTTACATTCCTACCTATGAACGATTTGCTGCCTATACATAATAGTATTGAACCCATGCTCATTGCCGGTCCCTGCTCGGCCGAAAACCTCGGGCAGATGCTTGCCACTGCTTCAGGCCTGCACGCCGCCGGTGTGGAAATATTCCGCGCCGGAGTGTGGAAACCGCGCACACGCCCCGGAGGTTTCGAGGGCTGCGGCGAAAGAGCATTGCAATGGCTGCGCGAGGTGAAGGACCGCTTCGGCATGCTCACCGCCACCGAGGTGGGCTGTGCTCGCCATGCCGAGCTGGCACTGCAGGCCGGGGTGGATGTTCTGTGGATTGGCGCGCGCACGTCGGCCTCGCCCTTTGCTATGGACGAGATTGCCGAGGCACTGGCCGGAACGGATGTGCCCGTGCTGGTGAAGAACCCTATCTGCGCCGACCTGGATTTGTGGATAGGTGCCGTTGAGCGACTCTATCTGCGGGGGCTGCGACGCCTGGGAGCAATCCACCGCGGCTTTAAGTCGGCGGCCGACCCGGTGTACCGCAACACACCTCACTGGGAAATAGCCGATGCGCTGCGCGAGGTGCTTCCGGGGCTGCCCGTAATCTGCGACCCTTCGCACATGGCCGGGCGTCGCGACCTGGTGGGGCCGCTTGTTCAGGAGGCAATGCGCCGGAGATACGATGGCTTTATAATTGAAGCGCACGCCACACCCGACGAGGCCTGGACCGATGCTGCTCAGCAGCTCACACCGGCCGACCTCGGCAAGATTATGGCGGAGAAACGGAACTGTCAGAAGCGCTGCAGCACTTTTTCAACGAACGCCGGAATGCCCTGAGCGTAGTTCGGAGCAGCTTTGGTGCTGAAGCGGTTGGCGATGATGGCGCACACCGTAACACAGCGGTGGCCCATCAGCTTGCCCAGGCCCGCCAGCGGGGCGGACTCCATTTCGTAGTTGGTGATGCGGCGTCCGCGGAACTCGAATTCCTCGATGCGGCGGTTGAGGTCCGGATTGGCAAGCGGCAGGCGCACCTCGCGGCCCTGGGGACCGTAGAAACCCACAGCCGAGATTGTGTTGCCACGCACAAAGTCGTCGCCAGCAAGGCGGTCCACCAGTTCGGGGTCGGCATCCACAACGTAGGGTTTAGCCCACAGAGGGTTCCAGCCGGTGTGGTCGCACAGCGCTTTTTCGAATTCAAGATCGGCAATATCGTTGCGGCCGGCGTAGTAGTTGAGCACGCCGTCGAAGCCGATGGATTTCTCGGCAATCACGCCGGTGCCCAAAATCAGTTCGGGCTGGAGGGCACCCGAGGTGCCGATGCGCACAATTTCCAGGCTGCGGAGCTCGGGCCGCACCTCGCGGGTGGCGAAATCAACGTTGGCAAGCGCATCGAGCTCGGTGATGACAATGTCGATATTGTCCGGGCCGATGCCGTGGCTTATGCACATGATGGGCTGGCCCTTGTAGGTGCCACCGATGGAGTGAAATTCGCGCGAGCGTACTTCGAAGGTGCGTGTGTCGAAGAACGAAGCCACAACGTCCACGCGGGCCGGGTCGCCCACCATCACAATTTTGTCCGTGAGCTGTTCGGGATGCAGATGCAGGTGGAATACTGAGCCGTCAGGGTTGATGATTAGCTCCGAGGGGGGTATGATTTTAGGTTCCATTTGTTCAGTTGCTTGCAGTTTTGGGGTAAGTAAGTGAGAAAAATAAATGAACAGATAAAAGGAAGTTATTTTTGAGATGATTTGGGGCTTGAGTGAAGAAGCATAGCGAGCTATGCGCCTGAACGAAAGGCT
>JAAVFP010000047.1 GCA_014800735.1 Bacteroidales bacterium | reverse complement strand
TGCAGACAATCAATGTCCGGGTGGTGGAATTGGTAGACACGCTACTTTGAGGGGGTAGTGGCCGTTCGGCTGTGTGAGTTCGAATCTCATCTCGGACACGAAACAAGGAATTGTGCGAGTTTCGCTTGATTCCTTTTTTTTCGCTCAGACATGAGCGTCAACATATATCCCCTGCGCGTTCCACTATCGCGCGCAGATATGCGAAAATAGCTCAGTTGGTAGAGCACGACCTTGCCAAGGTCGGGGTCGCGGGTTCGAGTCCCGTTTTTCGCTCTAAATTTCCCTCGTCGGCACTCAGGTGCAGACAATCAATGTCCGGGTGGTGGAATTGGTAGACACGCTACTTTGAGGGGGTAGTGGCCGTTCGGCTGTGTGAGTTCGAATCTCATCTCGGACACCAAAACAACCGCGAGATTTTTCTTTGGAAAAACCTCGCGGTTGTTTTATGTTGAGCTTGTTTATCTTTCCTCTTTTTCGGACGTATCGAACTTATCATGGCCTGCCTGGCGGGTCCGAATTATCACACAATCAATAGAGCAACCTATTAATGCTTTTTATAAACAACACTTTCACCAAAAAATGCTCTTTCCGGAGAGCATTTTATTAAAGTGCTTTATGCAGAGAGCATTTTTCGGGTGAAAATGCTTTTTACAGAGAGCACTTCTGCCCTACCTCAATTTTTTGGAATGATTGGCGCCAGTTTTGGAAAAAATAGATTATATTTGCACCTTAGAGCATCATATCAACTATTATGACAGGAGAGACGAGTTTTTTTAAGCGAATGACGTCGATGTACGTCGAAGGTTTCCGCCAGATGACGGTGGGACGCAAGCTGTGGCTGCTCATACTGGTGAAACTGTTCATCTTCTTCGCCATCCTCAAGCTCTTTTTCTTCCCCGATATTCTTGCCACTCACTACGACAACGACGCCGACCGCGCCGCTGCCGTCCGCTCAGCACTTACTAAATAATCAACATCCATACTAACCTCAAATGTAAAACTATGAACGATTTGCTTGGAACTGTCGACTGGTCGCGAGCGCAATTCGCCCTGACAGCGATGTACCACTGGCTCTTCGTGCCGCTCACAATCGGCCTGTCGGTGATTGTGGCCATCATGGAGACGCTCTACGTGCGCACCGGAAATGAGCGATGGAAAGGTATCACCAAATTCTGGATGACGCTTTTCGGAATCAACTTTGCCTGTGGTGTTGCCACAGGTCTTATCCTTGAATTCGAGTTCGGCACCAACTGGTCGAACTACAGCTGGTTCGTGGGCGATATTTTCGGTGCCCCGCTGGCAATCGAAGGCATTCTTGCTTTCTTTATGGAGGCTACCTTCGTGGCCGTGATGTTCTTCGGCTGGAAAAAGGTGAGCAAGGGCATGCACCTTGCCGCCACCTGGCTCACGGCCCTGGGCGTGTCGCTGTCGGCACTGTGGATTCTCATTGCCAACGCCTGGATGCAGTACCCCGTGGGCATGGAATTCGACCCTGCGCAGATGCGCAACGTGATGAGCGATTTCTGGGCCGTGGCTCTCAGCCCTGTGGCTATCAATAAATTTTTCCACGCCGTGTTCAGCGGCTGGACTCTTGCCGGTGTATTCGTTATCGGCGTGAGCAGCTGGCTGTTGCTGCGCAAGCGCAATGTTGAGGCCGCGCGCAGCTCGCTCCAGGTGGGCACCTGGGTTGGCCTTGCCGGCATCCTGCTCACATTCTTCACTGGCCACGGCTCGGCCGTCGAGGTTTCGCGCGTACAGCCCATGAAACTGGCTGCCATGGAGGGCCTCTACGACGGTTCCGTGGGCCAGGACATCGTGGCTTTCGGTATTCTCAATTCCGAAGAAAAACGCGCCGAGGGCGACCCGATGCTCTTCAGCATTGACATTCCCCACGGTCTGTCGTACCTTATCTATGGCGACGGCGACCACTTTGTACCCGGTATCAACGACCTTATCCAGGGCCGCAGCATCACCGCTGATGGCGACACCGTGTACGGCCTCAGCTACTACGACAAGAAGGTGATCGGAGCGCAGGCTCAGGAAGCACTGCGCCAGTACGACGAGGCCCGCAAGGCCGGCGACACCGAGGCCATGGCTTTCGCAGCACAGCAGGTGAAGGAGAATTTCCAGTACTTCGGCTATGCTTACCTCGCCGACCCCGCAGCGGCCGTTCCGCCCGTGGGCATGACCTTCTATGCCTTCCATATCATGGTGTTTGCCGGCGGCTATCTGCTGCTTCTGTTCCTGGTGCTGATATTCGTATGCTACCGCAAGCCCGCCGTCCTGGAGCATCCATGGCTGTGCATTGTGGGCATACTGTCGATTGCCGTAGTGTGGGTGTGCAGCCAGGCCGGCTGGGTGCTGGCCGAAGTTGGCCGCCAGCCCTGGGTAATCCAGGACCTGATGCCCACCGGTGTGGCTATCTCAGGCATCCCGGCATCGTCGGTTAAACTCACCTTCTGGATTTTCTCAGCTATTTTCACCGGCCTGCTTATTGCCGAAATGAGCATCATGCTCCGTTTCATCGCTTCGGCATCCAAGAAGGATATTCAGTCGTCCAACAATTAATCCTCCCTGACAAATGGAAAAAATGGAAATGTTGCAAGCCTACTGGTGGCTGCTTATCGCGGTGCTGGGCGCCGCCCTTGTGTTCCTGCTTTTCGTGCAGGGCGGACAGTCGATGCTTGCCTGCGGCTATAGCCCCGAGCAGCGCAAACTGATGGTGAACTCGCTTGGCCGCAAGTGGGAGTTCACCTACACTACCCTGGTTGTATTCGGCGGTGCGTTCTTCGCGTCGTTCCCGCTGTTCTACAGCACCAGCTTCGGCGGTGCCTACTGGCTGTGGATGCTCATTCTGCTCAGCTTCGTGCTGCAGGCCGTGAGCTACGAGTTCCGCAACAAGCGTGGCAACATCTACGGCACCGGCACCTACGATGCCTTCCTGATGTTCAACGGCCTTGTTGGCTGCGTGCTTCTGGGCGTGGCCGTGGGCATGATGTTCTTCGGCGGCAGCTTCACTATCGTCAAGACTAATATCCTTGACGGCGGCGCACCCATCATCTCGCAGTGGGTGCCTACACATGGCCTTGAGGCCATCATCTGCTGGAAGAATCTTCTGCTTGGCTTCGCCGTGTTCTTCCTTGCGCGCACCATGGCCGCTCTTTACTTCATCAACAACATCGGCGGCCAGCCTGAGCTGACGGCCAGCATGCGCATGAAGGCTCTCTACAACGGCCTGATTTTCGCCGTCCTCTTCGTGGCCTTCCTGGTGGTGCTGATGCTTCAGCCCGGACTCCGCGCCACGGCAGGTGGTGCCCTGGAGCCGGTTGAGAATATCTACCTGCACAATCTGCTCGATATGTGGTACTTCCTGGCCATGCTTCTTGTGGGCGTGGTGATGGCCCTCTACGGCATCTTCCGCTCCGCCTTCGACAAGGCATGGCGCTGCGGCATCTGGTGGAGCGGCATCGGCGTAGTGCTGGTGGTGATGGTGCTTTTCTTCATTGCCGGTTATAACGGCACGGCCTATCTGCCCTCGCTCACTGACGCGCAATCGTCGCTCACCATCGCCAACAGTTCGTCGTCCGAGTTCACACTCACCGTCATGAGCTGGGTTTCCGTGCTCGTTCCCTTCGTGCTTGCCTACATCGTTTACTTCTGGTACAAGATGAACGCCAAGCCTCTGACCGCCCAGGAGGTTGACTCCGACTCACATTCCTATTGATATGTCCGACACTTATCTTACCATCACAGCCCCGGCCGAAGCCATCTTCAAGGAGAAGATGAGCAAATTCCTTGCCTTCGTACACCCCGTCAAAACCGTGGCCGAAGCCAAGGCTGTGATTGCAGGATATCAGAAAAAATACTTCGACGCTCGGCATGTGTGCTGGGCCTACATGTTAGGCTCGGCACGCACCGAGTTTCTTTCCACCGACAACGGCGAGCCGTCAGGCACCGCCGGAAAGCCCATCCTGGGCCAGATAAATTCCTTCGGACTCACCGACATCGTGGTTGTGGTGGTCCGCTATTTCGGGGGCATAAAACTGGGGACCTCCGGCCTTATCGCAGCCTATCGCGAGGCCGCCCGCGATGCTATTTCGCAAGCTGAAATAATCGAGTGCCACGACACTACGGACATCAGCTTCCATTTTCCTTATCTTTCGATGAATGCGGTGATGAAACTCACCAAAAACGGCGAAGCAGAAATTGTCAGCCAGATTTTTGACAATTCCTGCTCCATGACTTTGCGCATCCGCTCCGACTATGCCGACGGGCTCCGCACACGCCTGACTGATATTGACGGCGTGACGCTGAATTAGTGTTCGGGCACAAATGCGAGTATCGACGGATTTGCCATCCGCGCAGCCAACTCGGCAATATCGTTTCCGCTGACAGCGCGGAATGCCTCCAGCTCCTGCTCCATCGGCGTGATTCGGCCGCGGAAAAGCGCGGCACGTGCAAGAGCCATAATTCTATTCTCAACATTTTCGGCCGCAACAGCCTGCTGCCCTAAGAACTGCTTCTTGGCGGCGTCGAGTCGCCGCGCGGTGAGCTCGCCTGCGGCTATGCGCTCGAACACTCGGCGCGACAGGCTGATGCAACGCTCCATGTCGTCGGCATCACATCCGAAGTACACGTTCATCAGGCCACACCCACTGAACTGGGCAGTGCTGGCCTCCACGGTATAAACCAGGCCGCGGCGCTCACGCAGCTCCACATTCAGCAGCGAGTTCATGCCTATGCCGCCAGTGAGATTGGTGAGCAACGCCACGGCATAGCGCTCGGGCGAATAAAGCCCTTCGGTACGCGCTCCGAGCACCACATGCGCCTGGTGCACAGGTTTCGGTTCAAATATCTCGAAGCGGGCAACCGCAGGAACACTCCCGTCGCTGCGCGGTGCACTCGCTCCCCTGCCCTGCATGTCGGCAAAATACTTTTCGGCCATCCCGGCCACCACCGCCGCCGAACGGCTGCCGCTGTAGAACAGCACCACATTGTCGGTGCGGTAATAGCGGTGCAGGAAGTCGCGGCAATCAGCGCTACCCAACCGGCGCACGCTTTCGGGCGTGCCCAGAATGTTGTGTCCCAGGGAGGAACCGGCAAACGCACGGTCCTCGAAGTCATCGTAGAGAGCCTCGGCCGGTTGGTCGTAATAGGAATTTATTTCGTCCAGCACAACCTCGCGTTCCTTGTCCAGCTCGCGCTCAGGAAAGCGTGAATTCAGCGTGAGGTCGGCCACCAGCTCGATGGCACGGGCATCGTTACCGGCCGGGAAAACTGTATAGACCACAGTTTCCTCCTTTGTGGTGAAAGCGTTGAGCTCGCCGCCCACAGCCTCCATGCGGTTGATGATGTGCCACGATGAGCGGCGCCCCGTGCCCTTGAAAATGGTGTGCTCCACCAGGTGAGCCAGGCCCTGACGGCCATCGGTTTCATCGGCACTGCCGGCACGCACGGCGATGCCGAAAATAGCCGCTCCGGCACCGCGACGGTGCACATGCACCAGGCGGATGCCGGAGGGTAACGTGAGTAGTTCGGGTTCTGTTATCTGCATTTCACTGTCAATCAATCCACTGGCCGTCAGCCTTAATCAGAGCGATGAGATGCTCAAGGGCTTCGGCCTGGGGGATGTTCTTTTCCACACACTCGGTGCCGCGGTACAGGCTGACCTTGCCGACAGCCGCGCCCACGTAGCCGTAGTCGGCACCGGCCATTTCGCCCGGACCGTTCACCACGCAGCCCATAACGGCAATTTTGAGGTGACGCTGCGAGGAACAGGCGGCTTTGACTCGCTCCAGAATTTCGGGCAGTTCGAACAGTGTGCGTCCGCAGCCGGGGCAAGCAACAATCTCAGCCTTGAAGCGGGCTACACCCGTGGCCTGAAGGATGGCTTCGAGCAGTGTGCGGATTTCGTCGGCGGTCATGCCGGGTGCATCAAGCGCCAGCCCTGATATTTCGGCCGTTAGCATCAGCGAACCGAAGTCCACGGACGCGGCAATGGCCACATCGTCGGCACTCATGTCGGCAGGATAGCGCAGGAGCACATTGCGGGGAGCATCGGCTGGGAGCTTGGCAATCTGTGCTCGCACATCGGCCACACGGTGACCGCTTTCAGCCACAATATTTGCCTCGGTGGCGGGAATAATCTGCGGTGCGTTTTTGTAGCGGCGACCGCTGCGCGTGGGGTCCACGGGGTCGGCGAAGCGCTCGTCGGCGGCACATGCTTCGATGTGTTCGATAAGCTTGCAGGCCACGGGGATTTCGCACTCGGGAGCCTCGCTGAGCGACACTCGGATAGTGTCGCCAATGCCATCCAACAGCAACGAGCCAATGCCCACAGCGCTTTTCACACGGCCGTCCAGGGCATTTCCTGCCTCGGTCACTCCAAGATGGAGCGGATAGGCCATGCCCTCGGCAGCCATGCGCTCCACAAGATGACGGACAGTATCGGTCATCACAGGCACTTCGGATGCTTTGATGGACACTACCACATCGTTGAAATCGGCCTCGCGGCATACGCGCAGAAATTCGAGCGCGGATTCCACCATGCCCTCCGCTCCGTCGCCATAACGGCTCATGATGCGGTCCGACAGCGAACCGTGGTTCACACCAATGCGGATTGCGGTGCCATGTGTGCGGCAATGCTGGAGAAAATCAAGGAATTTCTCGCGGATTTTGGCAAGTTCGGTGGCATATTCCTCGTCAGTAAACTCCATTTTGCGGAAAGTGCGACCGGGGTCGTAGAAATTGCCCGGATTGATGCGCACTTTCTCAACGTGCTTGGCAGCCTCGTAGGCGGCGGCAGGATTGAAATGGATGTCGGCCACCAGCGGCACGGAGCAGCCGGCGCCGCGCACATTTTTATGGATAGCTTCCAGCGCCGAGGCCTGGCTTATGCCCTGTGCGGTGAGGCGCACAAGCTCGGCACCGGCTTGGGCAATGCTCAGTGTCTGGGCCGTGGAGGCTTCAACATCGTTGGTCTTGGTGGTGGTCATGGACTGAACGCGCACAGGAGCGTCGCCACCGATGGTGATGTTGCCGATTTTTGCGCCTACTGTTTTGCGGCGGTTTTTGCGTGTTGCCACGGTGGTGTCAGATTTTGAATTTGTAATCACTGATAGCGGCCAGTTCGGCATCGGCCTTGAGCACCTTGTTCTGGAGAGTGCCTACGTACTCGGCATAGCGGGCTGCAAGGGCGGCATCCGAAAGAGCCAGGATGCGCACGGCAAGCACGGCGGCATTGAGGGCACCGTTGATGCCGACCGTGGCGGTGGGGATGGCCGGGGGCATCTGGACGATGGAATAGAGAGCGTCGACGCCATCGAGAGTCGAGGCAATCGGCAGGCCGATTACGGGTAGCGGAGTGAGGGCGGCAATCACACCGGGCAGTGCGGCAGCCATGCCGGCAGCGGCGATAATCACCTTTACGCCGCGGCCTGCGGCACCTGTGGCAAATTCCTCAACCTGGGCGGGAGTGCGGTGAGCGCTCAGTGCACGCATCTCGAAGGGAACTTCCATTTGTTCAAGAAAATCGGCGGCTTTGCGCACCACGGGAAGGTCGGAGGTACTTCCCATTACTATACTGATTACAGGAGTCATATCGTGTTATTATTAGAATTTTTAGAGAATACAAAGTGCAACGAACACCACGCTGAAGCTCAGGGCTGCCCCGGCGGCCACCTGGCCCAGGGTGTGACGGTAGAGATAGAGGCGCGCCCAGGCCATGATGCCGACCATCAGGAAGGCCACCGACACCCAGACAAGGGGGCTGAACAGCAGATAGCCGCGAAGAGTGAGCCAAAAAATCAGCGCACATGTGCCACCCACGGCACTGGTGTGGGCGCTGATTTTGGATTTAGCGGTAATGAACAAGTTGAGCAGCAGCACAATTGCGCCTGCGCCATAGAACACCACGAGCCACAGCGGAGCCTTGAGCGAAGCCAGAAACACAGCGGCACCGATATAGCAAAGCAGAGCCACAATATAGGGCGCACGGCGCTGGCGAGGATCGGAAATGCTCACGTCGGCCACACGGCCCAGGCGAATCATGGTGAAAATAAACACCAGCGGAATGATGCAGGTGATGAAAGCAATGCCGGCCGTGGCCGACACACGATTGCCTACCGGAAGCAGGCACAACGGCGTGAGCCACATGGCCGCAATCATAGCGTAGGTGGGCATGAGGAGCGGCGAGAAGACGTCGCTCACTATATTGGCCGGCAATTTGAATTTGCCGGGTTGGGGAGTGGTCGGAGTTTCAGTCATAAGCGGTGGATAAAAGAGGTTCAAAATTGTTTGCGCAGGCGCGCCACAGGCAGCCCGAGGCGCTCGCGGTATTTGGCCACGGTGCGCCGCGCAATATCGTAGCCGCGGGCGGCAAGGGCGTCGGTGAGCTCGCGGTCGCTCAGCGGCGAGCGCTTGTCCTCGGCCTCAATCATTTTGGAAAGCGCGTCCAGAATTTCGTGGCTGGACACGTCGGCATCGTCCGACGGGCGCTCGTTGAAAAACAGTTTAAGTGGATAGATTCCGTTGGGTGCCGAGATATATTTACCGGCAGTTGCACGGGAAATGACGGACATATCCAGGCCTGTATCGGCAGCGATGTCCTTGAGAATCATGGGACGGATGTCGGCCTTATCGCCTGTGAGGAAAAACTGGCGCTGACGCTGCACAATGGCTCGCGCCACGGTCAGCAATGTGAGCCCGCGCAACTCCACGAGGTTGATGAAATTCACTGCATCGTCGCGCTTCCGGCGGACAAAAGCCTGTGTCTGAGCGCGGCGCTGACGCAGAGCCTCGCTTGCGGCAGTTTCCTCGGAGGGGTCGTTCACGAAGGATTCCTCAATGCTGAGGTCGGGAATTCGCCCTGCCAGAGTCACAGTGAAGCGGTCGCTATCGTCGTCACACTCCAGAATGAAGTCGGGCACGACGTGGCGGGCGCGGTCGTCGCTACCGGCAATGTCGAGTGCCGAAGCAGGCTTGGGATTGAGCGATTTTATAACGTCGAGAGCATCGGCAAGGGCCTCGCGTGATATGTCGAGCGTTCCCTGCAGGCGCTCATAGTGCATTTTTGAAAACAGGTCGAAGTAATTCGCCACTATTTCGCGGGCGGTAATCACAGCGACAGTAGGTTCGCGGCGGTCCAGTTGCAGCAGCAGACAATCGCGGAGGTCGAAGGCACCAATGCCGGCGGGCTCGAGGGCGCGGACAGCATCCAGCACCTGCATAACGTCGGCTCGGGTCACATCCATCCCTTCGGTCACTGCAAGGTCGTCGGCAATGGCATCTACGCTACGGGTAAGGTAGCCGTTGGAGTCCAGATTGCCCACAATGTGGGCGGCGATACGCATCTGGTCGGCGCTCAGTTCGGCTTCACCGGCCAGTCGGCGCAGAATCAGTTCAATCATCGAGTCGCCGTCGTCCGCAGCCCAACTCGTAGGGTCAGCACCGGAACTGCGTCGGCTCTCAGAGCGGAAATCGTCGCGGCTGTCAGCATCGTCGTCGATGGTGGAATTATCCGTGTAGTCAGGTTCGTCGGGAGTATCGTCCACAGCTTCCAAGGCCGGATTATCGTCCAGCTCGCGGCGGATTTCGTCCTCAAATTCAGGCGTAGTCATCTCCAGAATGCGCCCCAGGGCCACACTCTGCAGATTAAGACGCTGCGCGAGCCGCTGCGTCAGTTCTTGCCTTAGATTTTCCTTGACTTTATTCATACGGGTAATGCAAAATTAAGCATTATTTCCCAAATGACAAAAAACTCCCGACTATTCGCTGAATAGTTACAACAAACTTCAAACGCCCCAATGCCGCAGGCTGAAAAATGAAAAGAGGATACGCCGATGGTTTCGACGTATCCTCCTGATTAGTATGAGAATAAATTATTCTTCTTCGGTGGGCTTCGGGCCGCGAATCTGAGTGATGGTGTCAGCTTCGGGATCGATTTCGAACATGTAGAGCTCCGAGGTCTGGGCGCCATCGTAGCCGAACACGAAGAAGCGGTAGGGCTTGAACTTCCACTCACCTTCGGTGTCGCCGGTGTAGACAAACTCGGAACCCATGGCCATTACTTTAGTCTGGTTGCCTTTGTAGGTTTCGAGCAGCGAACCCTGCACGTCCACATAGTCGCGGATTACTTCTTCATCGGTGTTTTCATCGCGAACTGTGTAGTGGGTTGCGGGGAGATAAGCTATCACATACTGTTCTTTCTTATCTGAAGGCTTGACGCGAATAGAGAGGTTGCGGGTCCAATCACCTGTGCCGGTGATATCACCGAAAGTGAAGTCGAATGTTAGGTCCTTGGTGACGGTTGCCTCGCACTTCAGGGGTACTTCCTGGATTTCGGTTGTACGGGTGCCGTCGTCCTCGATGCCGATGATGAGCGCGGTGTACTCAACGCCGGCTTTCAGCACAGAGCCGTCAATCAGGCCGTCGTGGCTGCTTACGCTTGCCTCGCCGGAGTGAACGAACTCGGTGGTGGTCCAATCGTAGGTGTGCATCCAGTTGATGTTGTAGATGCGGTTGGCCAGGTGGTAGGCTGCGCCTTTGGCCTTAAGCGACTCGGTTTCAACCAGGAAGCCTACCCAACGGGTGTCGGGGTTGCTGGGGGTAACGTTGAGCATGAATTCGGATTTCGATACCTCGGTGGTCGTCACGGTGAACTGGCAATCGTCGGTCACTTCTGCCTCGGGGATGGTAAGTTCAACGATTGTAGGCTTGGTGACACCCACACCCATTTCGACACCACAGGCCACAGCCAGCCATTTGTCGCCCATGCGGCGGTTGGTGTACTGGTGAGTAGAGGTGCCGTTGCTCAGGAACTGGTCCCAGGACATGCCGTAGAGGTAAACCATCTGCTGCATCTGGTAGAGGTCAGTTGAAAGCAGCGTGGGCACAGAGCTGGCTGCAACGTCGGCCTCGGAATAGAGCGCTACGTAGTAGGTGAAGTCATCGGTGAGGTTCTCGTGCTCCTTGGGAGTGACGGTGAGGTTGACTTTGGTGGAAGTGAGTTCGGCCTGGATGTCGAATTCGATGCCGATGTCCTCAAGCTTCTTGGTGTTGAATCGAAGCAGACGAGGAGTGGATGTGAGCACCACCTGGTCGTTCTTGATGTCGGCGGTGTAGTAAATGAAAGCGATAGGGGTATCGTCGCTAATAATCTGGTCGGGGAACCACTCGCGGCGCACTGGACCTTGTTGGAAAATTTCGCTCATCTTGAACGATGAAAGCGGTTGGCCGTACTGTTCGGCAACATCCTCGATGAAGGCGGCATCCATCTCAAAGAGTGCCATAGCCCACTCCTCGGGATCAAGGTCCTTCAGGAGGCTCTCGGGCACGCCTGAGAAGCGGTACCAGGCATCGGGATCCTCGGTGGAGACTTCGACTTCGATGCCGTAGTGGTGAGGAATTACCTCGACTGAAAGGGGATTGACCATCGAGGCTTGCTCGTATTTGATGGCACTGAAATCGTCGATGGCGAAGTCGGAACTCAGGCCGTTGAGATACTTCACGGTGAAGTGGGTGTAGGATGCCGAGCCTTCGGCCTTGAAGTAGTTGATGGTTTCGACGTCGTCAACCTTGATGCTGTTGGCAACCACGCCGCCGTTGTGCAGGTTAATCTGGTCGGTGGCAGCCATTACGGTGCCGGCTGCGGCAAGTGCAAGACCGCAGAAAAACAGGTTCTTTTTCATTGTCTTATTTTACCGCAATTTTATAACTGATATTGTTAACTGTCACAATGTAAGCACCGGGGGCAAAGCCTTCGAGCGAGAGGGTGTAGGAGCCCTGGGCGGCAGCTTGCAGAAGGGTCATGCCGGAGAGGTTGTACACAGCCACGGAGCTACCCTCGGGAAGATCGGTGAAACGGAGTGTGTTTCCTGCGAAGGTGAATTCAGGAGCGGCACCGGCAATATCGGAGATTCCGGTGGGTGTCACGTGGGTGAAATGCGAGATTTCAGAACGCGAAACAACCACGTCGACGTCGGCCGACTTGGCTACGAGCTCTTCGGGAGTGAAGGTGATGGTCATGTCGTCGCTGAGAGTCACATCCACCTTGCTGCCGTCGGTCAGATGCACCGAAAGCTGGTCGTAGGCACTGGCAGCGACCGGAGCCAACAGGCAGGGAAGAGCAAAAAGAAGTAGAAATTTATTCATGTAATTGGTATAAGATAATTCTCAAAAATAAAATTCGGTTTTTTGTTTTTGCAAAGATAAGAATAATAATGCCATAATTCCAAACGATTCCATGACTTTTTGACTTGTCGGCCCATTTTTCTGTACTTGCAACATTGAATATTTTACATTAAATTTGTAAGTAATATGAATGCCTCGAACACGAAATTATATGCAAAAGTTATTCTACCGTTGCCGCTCGACGGGGATTTCACTTACATAGTACCCGAAAATCTAATTGCTCAGGTGCAAAGCGGTCACCGTGTGCTGGTGCCTTTCGGTGCGCGGCATTACTACACCGGTGTGGTGAGCGAGGTAACTAACATTGCTCCGCCACCGGGAGTGAAGCTGAAGGAAATCCTTTCGGTGCTCGACGACAAACCGATTATTCGCAATCCGCAGCTACGCTTCTGGCGCTGGATTGCGGATTACTACCTGTGTACGGTGGGGGATGTGTTCAAGGCTGCCCTACCCTCGGGCCTGAAGGTGGAGAGCGAAACCCGGGTGGAGATTAATCCGGATGCGCTACCCGAAACCTTTGCGGACGTGGACGAGAAAGAAACCGAGATTCTTGATGTGATTCGCCGCGAGGGGTCGTGCACGGTAGACGTGGTCGAAAAGAAGCTTGGCAAAAGCGGAGTGGAACCCATAGTAGCCCGGCTGATTGAGCGCGGACTGCTGGCGGTGGCCGAAAAAATTGTTGAGCGTTACCGCGTGGTCAAGAAACCCTATGTGGCGCCCACCATAGAGCGCGGAGCGCCTGAAGCACTTGAAGCGGCCTTTGCAGCGGTGAAGCGCTCGCGCAAGCAGGAGGACGCCCTCATGGGCCTGATAGCACTTTCGGGATACAATAATACCGACACCCCGATGGCCGAGGTGCCGCTGGAGGTGCTGTGCGAGCGTGCCGGTGTGACGCGCCCTATCGTAAAGGCGCTTTCCGAAAAAGGTCTGTGCGAGATTTACTATAAAGAGATTTCGCGTTTCTCTTTTTCCGGCCAGAAAGTGGCCGAGCTGCCGAAGCTGTCGCAAGTGCAGGCAGCTGCGCTGAAACAGATACATTATCAGTTCAACGAAAAAGATACTATCCTGCTCCATGGTGTGACCGGATCGGGGAAAACTGAGATTTATATTCATCTGATTGATTTTGTTCTCCGAGAGGGAAAGCAGGCGCTGTTCCTTGTGCCTGAAATCGCACTGACAACGCAGCTGACTCGCCGCCTCCAGCGTGTGTTCGGCGATAAGGTGGTAATTTATCACTCGAAGTTTTCGGATAATGAGCGTGTGGAAATCTGGCGGCGCTTGCTCAACACACGGTCGCCGCTGGTTGTAATCGGCGCGCGGTCGGCTGTTTTCCTGCCGTTCGCCAAGCTGGGCTTGGTGATCGTGGATGAAGAGCACGAGCCGAGCTACAAGCAGTACGACCCGGCTCCGCGCTACAACGGTCGCGACGCTGCCACGGTGTTGGCGTCGATGCATGGCGCGAAAACTCTATATGGCAGCGCTACTCCTGCTATCGAGACTTATTACAAGGCTACGACCGGAAAATTCGGACTTGTGGAGCTGACCGAGCGCTTTGAAGGTGCTACGCTGCCCGATATCGAGATTGTGGATATGAAGCGAGAGCGGAAACGCAAGGCTGTGGACGGCTATTTTTCGCACCGGCTGCTCGAAGTGACGTCGCAAGCTCTGGCAGAAAATAAGCAGGCGATATTTTTCCACAACCGCCGCGGCTATGCTCCGGTTGCGCGGTGCAAGATGTGTGCTTTCACTCCAAAGTGCAATTACTGCGATGTGGCGCTGACTTATCACCGCCGTTCCAATCGCCTGCAGTGCCACTATTGCGGCGCTGAGTATCCCGTGCCCGACCTGTGCCCGGAGTGCCACGAGCCAGCTATCGAGATTGTGGGCTACGGCACTGAACGGCTGGAAGAGGAGATTGCAGAGAATTTCAGCTCAAGCCGAGTGCTGCGCCTGGATCTGGACACCACGCGCAATAAGGATGCCTATGGCCGACTGATAGATGATTTTTCGCAACACAAAGCCGACATTATGGTGGGCACGCAGATGGTGACCAAGGGACTCGATTTCGGCGACGTTAATGTTGTGGGGATTCTAAATGCAGATTCTCTGATAAATTTTCCTGATTTCCGCTCGGCTGAACGGGCTTTCAACATGATTGAGCAGGTGGCCGGACGCGCCGGGCGCCGCGACAGCCGCGGGCATGTGGTGATTCAGACTTATAACCCTGAGCACAAGATAATCCGCCAGGCAGCCAAGCATGATTATGCCGGGTACTATGCCGAGGAACTGGCCGAGCGCCAGGCTTTCGGCTTCCCACCTTTCATGAAAATCATTAATATCTACCTTAAGCACCGCGACCTGGCCACTGTGATTGAGTGCTCGGTAAAATTTGCCGGAGCGCTGCGGAATATTTTCGGCAACCGAGTGCATGGGCCGCTTGAACCGGATGTGGCGCGCGTGAAATCGCTGTTTATCCGGAAAATTATGCTGAAAGTTGAGAATGGAGTTTCAATGAAGCAGGTCAAGGAACTACTGCGCGAGCAGTACGTGCTTCTCTCGGCCTCGCCTCTGATGCGCGGCCTTTCTGTGTACTACGACGTCGACCCTGTTTAACGCAGCATAGCGGCCAATTTGGCACCATCAGGATTATGGGCCACGATGTAGCCTTCAGGATCTATCAAAAGAGAACCGTAGCCTGCTTCCAGACCATAATTATCGATGATTGCCTTAGCAGTAGTGCCATCTACTCGGATTTGCTGCTCTGTTTCAAGGCTATCGTTACGCACAATTTCTTTAAATAGGCCTTCGGATTCATCGAAGTTGATTGACACAAATTTCAAATCAGACTTAGGATGGCTGCGCAGCCATGAGGTATAAGTGTTAGCGGCCGTGCGCGAGGGAGCATCCGTGCTCGACCAGAAATTCAACAAAACATAGTCGCCCTTGAATTTATCAAGCGTCAGAATACTGTCGCACTGCTCTATGCTGAGTTTAGGGGCCATGCGGCCAATTGCGGTACGGTATTGGGAATCGCTGTAACCCACAGCTACCACTATAAGTCCTATCAATAGTGCAGCGATTAAAACGGTCTTTTTCATAATCACAATCCTTTCTTTACAGCTATAACGCTCTAAGTTTCAGAATTGTTTTGGATAGCAGCAGGTGGGTGGGAGAATTAGACCAATAAGTCTAATTAGACTAATAAGACCCCTATCAGACCAATATGTCTAATAAAAAAAGCCCTGACGGCTTGTGGCCATCAGGGCTGAGAGGGGGCGGTTACCTACTTTTCCACTTTCGCAGTATCATCGGCGTGACGAGGTTTAACTTCTCTGTTCG
>JAAVFP010000046.1 GCA_014800735.1 Bacteroidales bacterium | reverse complement strand
GGGAGTCGCGCCTTTCTTTCATGCGACCGCAGTGCCGAAATGCGTCAATGGAGGCTTAAGAGAAAGGCAAATCATGAATAATTTTCTTCTTAAAGCTAATAGAGATTTAAATGGAGGTGTGGTACGTGATAAGGATAAAGGTAAACTTACCCGTATACCCAAGGGATACACAATTCAAGTGCCCTCGGCTACAACAGCACCCACTCCTAAATCAGAAGATGTGGAAAGAGCACTTTTGGCGTTAGGCTTTGGCCCTTCTGTTGCATATAGTGCAAGATGTGCAGGTAATTGGGACGTAACTAAACTATAGGCTATCTACTATGAGGAATAAAAATAACTTTGAATTTTGTGAGTATGATGCCATATCTAACAAAATCCAAGAACTGATTGCAAACAGTCTTTTAGGAGTAGAACAATTAGATAAGATTGAACGTCGCTACGATGATATGCGCGACAATTTCTATAGATACCCTAAGGATTTTGTAACCGATGACAAAGAAGAGTGGAAATTTAGTAAAGGTCTTGAACCTTTTACACCAAAGGGACGAAAAGATTACTATTGTGACACCACAGCCGTGCCTATTCCAATTACCCATCCCGATTTTATAGACCTAACAACCCGTACAAAAAAACAAGGTCGTGGGGCTATCGGGTTAGATTTACCAACGTGGTTCTATCAATCACCCGAAGAGTCATTCATAATGCTCGTAACACAAGATCCTCTTAGAAGTGCTAAATGGTATGGAGATGAAGTCGATGAGAGATACATTTGCAATGATGCCATCGTATCATCCCCATTCGGATTACAAGATGCTCATCATCGAGAAAGAGGTACCGGAGGAAAACGCATGTGGCTACTTGTACAAGCATTACTTGAACGAGGTTATAATGTTTACTTAACCGATTGCAGAAAGTTCTTTGTTTATAACCATAACCAATCTGATAAGTACACGACTGCTCAGAAAATGGATATATACCGCAATATCCTTCTGGAGGAGATTGAGATTATCAATCCTAAACTGATTGTCACTCTTGGTCATAGTGCGAATAAAAGTTGTCGAGAGTTACTTGGTGATGACAAACGATTATCACCATATATGCCTCATTTCTGTGGAACAGCAGGTCATAAGATAAAGGATTTTTTCGAAATTAAACAAAAGGTAAGTATTGAAGATTTAGCATCAATGTATGCAAATAAAATAGATGAACTCGCCAAACAGAAGTATGCTTACGCTTAAGCTCACGACATGAATGAAGCAAGGAAACCGAAAAGAACTTTCGATGAAGCATGTCGAGAATGTCATGCCATACCTATCGATGAATTCATAAAGAAATGGATGCGGCAGCTACATATTAAATATAGAGAAAATGGCATACATTGATGTATCGTAAGCATACGTTTAGGTACGTGTTTTAGCCCTCATAGAAACCTCTAATTTTGCTGGCAAAAAAGAATATATTGAGCAAAGAGGAAGTTCTGGAAATCATATCCTATTGTGATTCCATCAAATATTAACCGTTCTGAACGATTACGGGCAGTGGGGATCAGTCACTGAAAATTCTATAAGTCGCGCCTTTCTTTCATGCGACCGCAGTACCAAAATGCGTCAATGTAGGCTTTAAAAATCTAATGTAAATGTTTTTTGACGTAAAAGATGGTAAAATTCTGCATCAGCAGGCAGGCAGTTCGTTGGCCACAACTGTTTATAGCGGAAGTTCCAAGGCGATAAAGCTGTGTTGAGTTCGGACGAGAAACGTGTATTAATCCTTTTAGAAAATGGCAAAGGTGTAAGATGTGTTGATGCCAACGCATCTAATTTCAACACAAATGGAAGGATTGTATATAGCGAGACCGGAAGTTTAGCTGCTCAAGACGTGGCTTGGGATGGCAACAAAAAGATTATGATAAAAAATGGAAATGGTTGGAGAAGCCGTAATCTCTAATGGATTTTGATTATGGATAGTATTTCAAGTTTGTTGAAGAATGTGACAACGATTAATAAGACTAATGCTGAACCTACTTTAATAGGAATCGCAGGAAAGTCAACGAGCGAAACGGTACACTCATCGATCATCGGGTTCTTTCTCAATCCCAATGCACATGAGGCAGGAACAGAATGTCTAAAAGAATTTGTCAAGCTGTTTCCGGACGGTTCGTTTGGCAGATTCAATCCTGAGACAGTCGCTGAGGTAACAACAGAAAAAGACTTTGGTCCGGTGAATATCTCCGAATATCCTACGGGCGGTCGAGCTGATATCTATTTGGAGGATCGAGAAGGAAATGTTGTGGTCATCGAGAATAAAATTTACGCGGGAGTTTCTGAGTGTCAGCTTTTGCGTTATCATAATTCACTGACTGATGCGGGCAAATCACCATCCATTATCTATCTTTCACTTAAGGGTAATCAACCTTCGAATGAAAGTCTTGGGGAGAAAAATTCCTGTGTTAAAAATCCGTTGAGTATCGATTGTGTGAAAGTTCTATCCTACACTGGTATTCAGCAATGGCTTTCAAAAATAGTGGACTATTGTTCTCTGGAAATGGAATCAAATGTTGAACAATATTCACGTCTAATCTCTAATTTACTTATGGAGAATAAAATTCAGGAAGTGATACTTTCTTCCGGTAACAGTTATAAGGCTGCTATTGAAGTAGCTAAGAGTCTCGAAGATGTCAGGATGACTCTTAAAAGAGACTTCATAGATCATCTGAAAGAGGAACTAATCTATCTTTTGCGTCGCGACGAAAGATACTCATTTGAGAATTATAGCAATCCTCGTAATTCCAAACTCGTAGGATTTACGATATGCTCCACACCCTCGGGACTACGATTTGATGTGGTGATAGATTGGCGTCTCTACATCACTTGCAATCGTAATTTCCCGGAGATTCTACAAAAAGATGATGGCACATGGGATTATGTCGGAGGCTGGGACGAATACAATTTCCATGATTGTAGTGAATTAGTCTCAGACTATCTGTCATCAGAAGATGATAGAAATGACGTTACATTCTGCGCTGCTAAGCAGATTATAGAGATACTCCGTAGAATTGGAGGTAGAAATTAACTCATTAATTTGTCACACCTACAAGAGAATAAATTAAACCTAAAATGTGAAGTTGCTTCAGGCATTTTGAGGCAACTTTTTTTTGAATTTTATTTTAATCAGAAATCATATTGCCGATTAAGTTACTACCTTTGCTGTGTAAAATAAAATAATATATGAAATTTAGTTCTTCTAACATATCTCCAGAACTGATATTCTCGCACATATGGGCGATACAGTCTGATGCAAGATTGGCAGTCATGCAGCAATCATTAGATTCGCTTATTGCGGATATAGGTAGCCCTGAAATTATTCCAAATGATCACACTGTTATCTCACGACTCATAAAGTCTCATGGGCAATGGTTTTCAATGTCTTGTGAAGGGAATGTAATGTCTCTTGCTGAGAAATACGAAAATAGGTTTTTGAATCTTATTTTCAAAGACTTAGTTGTTATAGTAAGCCTTAACTTCAATTATACCGACCTCCAGAAGAAACATACAAATAATCTTTTGAAAAAATATTTCAAGAGAAGACAATCGGGCTATCAAAACTCAACTCTGTTATTTCCCGATATAACCAGTCAGACTTATGGATTACTAATTTATCGGGAACAAGCGGAGAGAATGATAATGGCTATTACAGATCTGGGACATGAGGAAGCGAAGAAACTGATTTGTAATCTTCGTAAGTGTACTTATGAGACTCAAAACTATGGTGAAACATTTATCTCTTTAGGGATTGCCAAAGGTTTGCCGAAGGAGAAAGTCAGAAGAGCCTGGGCATTAATCTCACGACAGGCGCAATTGCTGACTGATTATAAATTCTCGCTTGCTTTATCCTGGCTACTTTATCAACTTGAATATCTGGAAGCTTACCATTTGTCAAAAGTTTGGAGTAAGGTCAGGAAATTTGCAAAACAATATGAACACGGAATAAATCTCCGACAAATTGAGAAGCTCAATTCTTTATCAATACTTTAAATAATGGTAGAACTACTTTTAAAACGCTATCTTTGGCTGATTGACACGTTGAAACGTGGAGGTGAGATGACCTACGATGAGATTGCCGCTCAATGGAGTAAATCTTCTGTTAATGACAATGGCTCGGAGCTGTCTAAACGTACTTTCTACAACCATTGTCAGGCGGTGGCACGTCATTTCGGCATTGATATAGAATGTCGTCGAGGACGCGGATTGAATCTGTATAGGATAGCTAATCCGGAAGCCATCGAGGAAAATTCGTTGACCAAATGGGCTTTGGATAGTTTTTCGCTCGGCGAACTGTTGCTTGGTAACGCTTCGATAGCAGATAAGATTCTTTTGGAAGAGATTCCATCCGGACGTGAATGGCTCGAACCGATATTGAAGGCCTTGCAAGAGAATCGTCAGATTGAATTTGAGTATGAGAATTTTTTTGGAGTGAAGTTCTCAGGGCGCGTAAGTCCTCTTTGCGTCAAACTGTTCAAAAGAAGGTGGTATGTGCTTTGTGAAGTAGGAAAAGATAGAAAACGAATTTTCTCGCTCGACAGATTAAAAAGTCTTACCCTCGCAGAAAGTCGGTTTATCTATCCTAAAGACTTCGTCCCGGAAGACTATTTCCGTGACGTCTTTGGAATAGTTGCAGGCACAGGCGGGAAGGTTGAAAATATCGTCATTCGTACCTACGCAGAGCTGCCGGGCTATCTCCGTTCGTTGCCTATGCACCATAGCCAGCGAGAAATAGAATCAAATAAAGATTACACCGATTTTTCGCTCCGTCTTAGACCTTCGTTTGATTTCATCCAGGAGTTGCTTTTGCATCGTGAGCAACTTGAAGTCCTCTCGCCGCAAACTCTCCGTGATGAGATGACTGAAATAGTATCCAAAATGAAAGGTTATTATGATTGATGTCACGAAGTAGGAAGAAGCACCCGGTGGTGTGGTGTTGCGGCCGCTCAAATAAGGCCGGGAAACGTCAGGCTAATAAGCGCTTTCGTCGAATTGTGCATCAAAGGATAAACTCCGGTTATTACGTCCCTGTGCACGTAAAGGAAATAACCGACTTTTGGTGTATGCCCGCTGATGGAAAATTCCGATTAATACCGGAGGATTACTATTACGAAAAATCTCTAAAGAAATAATAATGATGAAAACTGATAACGGTATAGCAAACAATCTACCCGTGATGATGTATATCCACGGCTTCCGCTCTGGAGCAAATGGTTCTAAGCGCGAACAGTTACAAAAACATTTTGAGGGAAAGTTTCGAGTTATAGCTCCGGAGGTAGATGCAGACCCGGAAACATCACTTGCGAAAATTAACAGGATTATTGCACAGGAGCGACCTCAGATAATTGTAGGCACTTCACTTGGAGGATGGATGACCATTATGTGTGAAAGCGGTCATGCCTCTCTTGTGGTAGTCAATCCATGTCTCAATCCAAAGGAAACTTTAGCGCAATGGAAATATGAAGACTTAGAGTATTTCTGCCCTCGACTTGATGGAGTTCAAACGTATCGACTCACTGATGAAGTGCTCGACAAATATGATCGATATGATGTAATTTCAACTCTCATGAAAAAACGTGAAAGTGTTTTTGCTCTCTGTTCCACGCAAGACGAATTACTCGGAACTTCTCACATAGATGTGCTTCAACCGCTACTTCTCGATAATCATCTCACAATCGCAGATGACTTTGGCCATCGCTGTTCCGGCCAAGGAATGAATCATCTTTTCGAGATATTAGATGACATTGACTAATCTCAAAAATAGGAAAAAACAAATAGAATTATACAATGAAGAACAAAAGAATAACAACCGGATTAACTGACTTTGATAAACTTACGGGAGGACTCCACCTCGGCCAACTCCTGACCATAACCGGCCGATCGGCAATGGGAAAGACAGCGTTTGCTATTACTTTAATAATGAATATCGGACTTAAACAGCGAATTCCGGTAGCTTTCTTCTCCATAGAAATGAGTGAGGTGCAAATTTGTGAACGTATTCTCAAAAATTGTGGAATTTATAAATCTGACTGTCTATCTGAAGATTCAGAAGATTTCAATCCCTCTGATTACCAGAAAGAACTATGCACATTAGCTGAATCTCCCATATATATTGATGATACTCCCTCTATAAGCATTGACGAAATGGAAGACAAAATCACCAGTCTCATTTCTAATTATGGAGTGAAAGTTGTGTTTATTGACTATCTTCAGCTGATTAACGGTTTTGAAGTAAATCCTGATAGCATTATGAAATGCCTAAAAGGCATTGCCATTAATCACGGAATCAGTATAGCTATCATATCTCAGTTATATAAAGATTTTTATCCGTTAAAACCGTATGATTCTGACTCTGACGAGGACTTCTTTAGAGGTGCTACAAAAGATATAATGGATAATAGCGATACGGTCATATTGCTTTATCGGCATGATTATTATACTCCAATTGAAGATTCTTTCGAACATCAAAATAAAGCCGAAGCCATAATTTTAAAAGGTAATAATGAACAAATAGAGACAGTTCCGTTAACTTTCTTGCCTGAATTTGCAAAATTCACTGATTATATCGCAGATAACAATCCCTCGATAAAAGTAGTGGATGTCATCAGAAATCGAAATGAACTTGAGGAATGGAAGCGAAAAATTGGTCTGATTTAAAACAGAAATATATGATACGAAATAGTGTAAAAGAATTGATGTGCGAGAATGAAAGGCTCCGTCAACTGATGAATATTCATATTTCAGATATCCTGCGCTATCGTGATATGGCTGACACTGTTGATCCCGAAGATGCCCTTCGCATTCTTGCCGACCGATTTATTGACAATTGCGGTGTGAGTCTTGGTATGCGGGGCTTTTATGACTACTGCGCAGGCTATTGGGAAGAGAAACTGGATCTAGAAAATAATCCGGCATTGAGTGAGAAGTACCATGGTGCTGAAACTTTTGCGCAATTTCTCCCATATCTCTCTGACAAATATTACGAGGGCTTACTTGATGAATTCGATTCTTGTGCTATGGATAAAGTAAAACTTCGAGATATACTTGTATCTCAGTTAATGCAAGAAGATGACGTAAAAATTAAAATAATACTTTGTGCCGGAATCTGCCACTGTCTGTCATGGGCAAATAGTGGGGCGAGCTGGCTTGACCACTATCCCAAAGAAGCTATTGAACAAGGTATAATCAACTTTGAAAACAAGACATTGATTCATTACCGACAATATGATGATTTTCGAAGATACCGTTCATGGCAACATATAAAGGTAACTGACAGTACTCCCAAGGGTCTTAGACGATTGGTAGAACGATGGCCTGATGAATTCACTGAGGAAGAAGTTCAGCATTTTATTTTGCTTAATGACCGACTCGTTGAGTTACAGCATGAAGTGATGGATCAGGTCAAAGTCATCACCACTAATCTTCAGGAGCAGATAGAAAAAGGATTTCATCAATACGATGCATTTCATATTGAGGGCAACATTATCATTGAACCGTTTGAGGAGGACCCGGAAAACGAGCTATTGGCAACTCTATGTCAATTTGCACAATATAACGTAATCTATGCAAATGATAATACACCACCTGAACGCCTTGGCGATGAAATCAATGAAGAAAGACATTGGTACGCCAATTGGAGTGGAGCGTTCCATCAACTTGAAAAATCCCAAGGCTTGAGACTATGCCGCGCATTCTGCAATCTATTTGAGGAAGATAAAATTTTCACAATTTCCGATATAATGAAAATCAAGCCGGAGATGCTGCTACCCGATGTTAAAATAAATATTTAATGATACATGTCTTTAAGAGGAAAAAGCGAGATTTGAATCTCAATCTCTCGTTTGAAGAGTTTGAGGCTCTTGCCAATCGTGAACCAAAGCTGAAAGGGAGTTGGATTTATCGGGTTACACAGGCAACATACCACAAAGACATGAAATACCCATATCCTAAATTTGAGTTAGACTATCCGAGAGAGTGTTACTTCAAGACTTTTCAATCCGCTGAAAAGTTTGTGAAGAAACCGAAGGATGACGTATATTGTAGCTGGATAACACAGATTCACTGCGGTCAGTCATCAGAATATGGCAAAAACGGGGCTGAGTGGCTTTATGATCAAAACGGTGAACTCCTTGATTTTACCATTACTCAAGAACTATTCGGCAAGCCTGAAGATTTCACTTTCTTTGGTCGTCCAAAATCGCGCCAGCGTTTTAAAGTTGGAGATATAGTGGAAGTAGTTGGTCCCAAGTATGTCAGATTAGCTGTTTATAACTCTCAAATCCCGGAGGTTGAGCACTGCTGGAAGATTTATAAAAAGTGCCAGAAAAGAGATGATTGGCCCTATTTCCTTGATTCATCAGATGACTGCGCAGTAGTGATTGAAGGTCCGAACTATTATTGTCACGATCATGTAAGTCCTCTTCAGCTTTTGAAACCACGTTATCCTATCCCGGAAGATATATTAGCAGATATGCTCACGTGGAACGAACGTTGCAACAACGAGGAGGAATGCGAATGGTTGAACGCACAAGAACCCGAAAGAGAGGAGCGTCGTAAAGAAATTACCATTCACACCAATCACACCAATCACGCAATAATCTCAAATGAACTGTCGCAAAAAATGAGTAAATTTGCAGTATGAGAAATAGTATAATCGAAACTGACCGATTGATTCTTCGTGCATGGAAGGCGGAGGATTTGCCTTTGTTCATTGAGATGAACAAGGACGCTCGTGTCATGCGTTATTTTCCTTCAACTCTGAGTGATGAACAAACGGAATCATTCTACAATAGGATTCAAACTGAGTTTGAGC
>JAAVFP010000045.1 GCA_014800735.1 Bacteroidales bacterium | reverse complement strand
TACATACGCCTACCCGTATGGAGATTTTAGTCCATTCATTGAAAGTCAAGTAAAAAAATATTATGATTCAGCCGTACTCCTCACACAAGGCGGCGTGTATCTGCCAGTTGATCAACATCGTATTCACAGATATTATATCTCGGAAATTTATCAGATATTAAAGGGTGCATTATGAAAATACTTGGAATATTCAGAGGTTTCCCCGGATTAGGACGTGTAGTTTCCGGCGTATCGCTTTTGGAAGAACTTCGAGATAAGTATAATTGCGAAGTTAAAGCAATAAGCTACTTACAAGGGAGCAAGTACCTATCTCAAAAGGGGTTTGATGAGACGACTGAAGTTTCCTCATCAGACTATTGTTCTATTGGACTTTTACCCACCAATAAGATGGGAGCGAATATTCATGCCCTAATTAAATCTTTTCAACCATACCTAATTTTGATAGATGGTGAACCTTTGGTAGTCCAATCTATCAAGCTCTCTCACCCCAATATAAAAGTGGTTGTCTTACTAAACCCCTCCGATGTTGACAATCCAGCCAATGATAAAGAAGCAATGGACTATTTCAATGCGATGTATTCATTAGCAGACTTAGCCATTGTTCATGGGTTGCGTAAAACAATTGGGGCATACTCATATAACCACATTGTTTCGATTCCAACCATTTTGAGAAGGGAAATTCTGTCCATCACACAAAGAAACGGTGAAAACATTTATTGTGTTTTGGGCGGAGGCACGGTGAATTCCAATGAACAATTTATTGATTCTTCAATCAGAATAGCCCAACTTTGTATACTTCTCGCCAACAATATTAAGAATAGAACTTTTCATATTGTCTGTTCGTGTGAGATAATAGCGAACGTATTGAGCCGAGAAGAATTGCCTGCAAATGTGATATTACATGAAGAGATCTTGTCTCCTATGCAAATTTTTTCGGATTCTGCATTAGTTATTACTCGTTCTGGCAGAAACACTTTGAGTGAAGTGGCATATCTGGGAACCCCGACAATTTCTTTTATAGCTGGTGACAGTTATCGGAAAGAAGAACAGCTCCAAAATGCAAATAGTAATGTTTGTTCAAACATTACAACATCATCGCTTGATGTTGAACTGAGCGATCTAATAACCTTATGTGAAAACAAAATAACAAGTCCGAAGATTATAAAAAATCACTTTGAAGCAGGCAATCAAAAAGCAATTGAATCAATTTTGCGTCTTTTCAACGAACATTGATTATGTGTTATCTTCCGTTTTTATCTATAGTAATCCCTGCGTATAACGCAGAGCACTACATTGAGAGATGCTTAATGAGTATTTCTCAGGGATTTGTATCGCAGAAATTATATAAGGATGAGATAGAAGTAATAATCATTGATGATTCCTCACAAGATAATACTTATTCCATCGCCAACATTATAGCTGCGAAAACAGACGTCTATAAAATAAGAGTTATCAAACATCCGCAAAATATGAAACAAGGAGCAGCTCGTAATACAGGACTAAGAGCGGCTAAAGGGGAATACGTTTGGTTTGTTGATGTTGATGATTTTATAAATTCCGAGATTCTTAGTTATTGCGATTCCGAGTTGTTGTCATGCAATCCGGATGTATTTCAATTTCATGCAAAAACATTGAGAATTGATGGTTCTGAAATTATTGAACCATATATCCCTGATATAATTGGGCCCATAAATGGCGTCGCATTTTTGGAATTTGAGGCAAAGTATAAATATACCAACAGAATTAGAGCATCTTGGTCCAAATGGTATCGAAGGAACTATCTTCTTGATAATGAACTATATTATCAAGAAGGAATATTTTGGGAAGATGTAGTGCATACTCTAAAGAGTATTTATCTAGCGAAGTCCATTCTTTTTGCTCCAATAATAGCATACAATTATGTCTTAACCCCAAATTCTGATATGAGGGGGGCACAAAATGGTCGTAAATTAGCCGATACCATAAGATTTTGTGCTGATTCATGTAAATTTCTTAATGAGCAGGAGGCATCTTCATTGATTATTGAATCGTTATCACCTTACTATAATAAAGTATTGAGGAAATATAAATTAAAATTAAAGATGCTTGATAGGAATGGGATTGAGGATTTCTGTGCAATATTACAGTCAATAGACCTTCAACAAATCTCCATCTGTCTAAAAACAGATGAACATAATTGGCTTATGAACCACTTGGCAATAATTTCAAATTGGGAAACGGAAATATGAAGACAAAGATTGTTTACGTACTTGCAAGTTCGCCATCGGACTACTTTTATGAACAGTGTCTTATATCTGCAAAGTCTGCAAAAGAATATAACCATTCTGCAAGGATTATTCTAATTTGCGACAATCGTACTAAAGAGACTTTGTGTGGAATAAGATCTGAAATAGGCACGCTCTTTTCAGAAATTATAACTGTTCAGTTTGATGATTCTGTAAGCAATCTTGAACGGTCAAGAAGAATGAAGGTTAATCTGCGTTCATATGTCCAGGGTGATTTTCTATATATAGATTGCGATACCCTTGTTGTCCAAGATCTCTCTGATATTGACAAGTGTGAATACTCATTAGCAGCTGTACTTGATGGTCATTGTGGATTAAAAAGTCATGTTATGCGCTCATTCTTCTATAAGCAAAATCTCGCATTTAATCCGCAGATTGTTAATGAAGAATATTACTTTAGTGGAGGGGTAATATTCTCAAAAGATGATGCCATTTCTCATACATTTTATAAGCGTTGGGCCAACAATTATGAGCGAGCTTGCTCCTTGGGTATAAATATTGACGAACCCGCTCTTTGTTTGGCGAATCAGGAAATGGAGCACGTCATAGCTGAATTAGATGGAGTATGGAATTGTCAGGTCCGATTTGGTGCGCTTTATCTTTCATCGGCAAAAATACTACATTTTTGCTCAAAGAAGAATATGCCAATAAGTAGATTGTCATCAAGGGATTATCTTTATAACGTCAAACAAGCGGGTCTAAATACACCTTCCCTTGAAGCATATATCGCAGACTGGCGAAAGGCAATTATTTACCCTATAGTAATATCTACTGATGTAGATGCTATCTATAACACCCTCCCAGATTATGAACAAAAACGTCGTATTCAGTACAATAAGCTAGTCCAAAACCAAATATATATCCCAAAGAACAAAGGGCTTATGCAGTGGCTACGGTCATTACGCAACTATTCATTGGGGATAATCAATCCGAAATTGCTATCCGAAATCTTGTATAAAGAAAAATTTGGAAGGGCTATAGATGAAGACCCAACAGAATCATTGAATAAAAAAATATATAGGCTCGCATTCTTCGGCAACCCCAGGCAATGGTCTTCATTAGCGGACAAATTAGCAGTCAGAGAATATGTGAATTCGAAAGGATATAAAAGTATCCTTCCCCGATTATACGGTCATTGGAGAGATTCGCGTGAGATCAACTCTGTTGCATTACCCAATAAATTTGTTCTAAAATGCAATCATGATAACGGCTCTGTGATTATTATAGAGGACAAGTTCTCAATTGATTGGAATTATATAATTTCATATTATAAAAAGAGGTTGAATGGTACATTTGGTATATCTTCAGCTGAACCTCATTACAGACACATCATCCCCTCAGTACTTGCAGAGGAAAAATTAGAGAACGACAAATCATTCTCTAACGGTCTTGTTTCCTATAAATTTTTTGCATTCAGTGGAGATACTCGTTACTGTCAAGTTGTATATGACACAGCAGAGCACAAATATCAAAGAAATCTGATATATGATGTAAATGGGTGGATTAAATGTGCTAATTTTATCACAAAAAATCAAGGGGATATCAACATCCCCCGTCCGGCGACACTGGATAAAATGATTGAAGTAGTCAAGGCCTTATCAAACGAATTTCCATTCGTCAGGATTGACCTTTACGAAGTTAATAACAAGGTGTATTTTAGTGAGATGACTTTCATGCCAGCAGCTGGTAGAATAACAAACTTCTCCCAAGAATTTCTCGAAATCCTTGGTAAAAATGTATTGATTTAATGAAAACCATTCTTATAACTGGAGTTGCAGGATTTATAGGACACGCCATTGCTATGGAACTCCTATCTAAGGGCAATACTGTCATCGGTATTGATAATATGTTAGGTGAAGGAGAAATCCTTGTTATAAAAGAGAACCGTTTAGCAGAGTTAATATCCTGTCCTAACTTCATACTGATAAAGCAAGACATAGCCAATTCTTTATGGAAGAAAGAATTAGAATCTTTCGATTGTGATTTCATTGTCCATTTGGCCGCATTTGCTGGTGTTAGAAAGTCAATGCAAAATCCTATAGAATGTTTACAATCGAATGTAATAGGCTTTACATCAGTGCTTGAATTTGCACGACTGAAAGGAATTAGAAGAGTCGTTTATGCCAGTTCAAGTAGTGTTTATGGTGACATAAATTCTTCATTGCCATCAAGTGAACATACAGTAACGAATCATCCAACGAGTATTTATGCTGCATCTAAAACTTCTAATGAACTGTTAGCTTATGTTTATTCTCTTTCTTACGGAATCAAAACAATTGGATTACGTTTCTTTTCTGTATATGGACCATATGGTCGTCCAGACATGGCACCTTGGATTTTTGCAGATTCAATTGTAAATCAAACGGAAGCTGTTTTATTTAGTAATGGAGAGATGAGACGCGACTTCACTTATATAGATGAAGTAGTTGATGCTATTACAAAGATTATAGCAAATGGATTTCATTCTAATTACGAAATTTATAATATAGGTTCATCCAATCCACATAGCGTGTTGGAATTATATAATACGATTCAGGAACATTTGGGTACCACGGGAAAATACAAATTAAAAGAACGCCAATCAGGGGATGTGTTAAATACACATGCTGATATGACAAAATTTTATAAAGACTTTGGCTTGCTAAATCATATCGATTTTTCAGAAGGTATCAAGAAGTTCTGTAAATGGTTCATAAAGTATAAGACAACACGTTAATAACAACAAGAATTCCCGAATGAGGCTTATGCTTCATTCAGGAATTGTGAGTTACGGAATGTATAAGGCGGCAAGCTCCGTGAGCCTGCGATTGTATAAGCCTTTATGCCATTTGCCTTTGTAACGGCAATGAGATGTGTATGCTTTGAAAATGTTGCGGTCTCCGGCTTTTAGCTTTTTCAGGATACTGGACTTGTTAACCACTCCGGAACCGCAGTTATAGGCAAGTGCGCCGAGGAGAACCGCATCCTTGCCGTAGTCTTTGTATAGAGATACAAACTTGGCGAGGTCTTTTCGGAGGAGTGCATCGGCTTGTGTCTCTCTGAGCTGAACACCTCGCGATATGGCTCACCCGGCTGAACTTGATGCCCGTACCCGACGTATGGCCAATGCTTCGGCTTGTGCATTGTTTCAAACTTTGTCTTTTCCTGATTTTGGTTGACTGTCAGAAGTATCTAACCCCGAAAGAAGTTGACTCGGTTAATATTATCCCTTATGGGAGTTGACTGTCATTTGTTATCTCTGAGAGGGATTGACTGGAGGCCGGAGGGAGACCCCTCTCAGGCTGCAATGGTAAACTTTTTTCCGTGATAGCGACTCATGCCCTGTCATTTTTTATCGCTTCGTCCCGGTAGCTCCTCCACCATTTCCGTATCTCACCATTACAGAGGGCTGCCAGCTGTGGTGTCATCATGTTGATACTCATGTGAGGGCGTTGGGTGTTATAGAATGATACAGCAACCTCAATGGCAGCTCTCACCTCATCAATGCAGGTAAACCTCAGGCCTTTGAGAAGCTCATCCTTTATGGTGGCGTTGGCACGCTCAGCCATGGCGTTTTCTTTCGGGTCGCCATTTTCAGTCATGCTGATTCTTATCTGCCTGCCTTCAAGCAATCGGACATATTCCTTGGATGCGTATTGAACTCCTCTGTTGCTGTGATGGATGAGTCCATGCGTGTAGCTTCCATCCAGGCCATCCAGTCTCCCGAGTGCCATTTTAAGAGCTTGGCACGGATATTTTGTCTCAAGAGTGGAGCCGACCGACCATCCGACAAGTTCATGGCTATAAGCATCCATTATCAATGACAGATAACAGAAGGCATATTCACTTTCGCTAATCCATACGGGGATATAGGTGATGTCACTGACCCATAGCTGATTGGTGGCTGTCGGGATATAACTGTATGTGAGGTTCGGATATAATGGAAGTCCATGAGTAGAATCGGTAGTACGCGGTTTGCGCATCTTATTGCGGACCTTGAGTTCATGGCGGTGTATGAAGTCCTCGAACCGGTCTCTTCCCACACGCTCCCTGTCAGGAAAATCCCGTTTGTACATATACCACAGTTTCATGCCGCCTATACCGGGATCAACCGAGCGGATTTTGTGTATGTATTCCAATGTAATACGATTCCATGGCGCCCTTGCGGGCCGTCACTTCGCCTTTTTGTTTGTAATATGCCTGCTTACTCACACCAAGCAATCTGCACAGTCTCTCTACCGGATACTTACCGGTAGACCGTGCATGCAGGTTGTTTATCGCTTGGTGCCAGCTTTTTTCTTATCTGTATGTCAAATTTTTTCTCTGCTACGTTGATTATCTCATCATACAGATCCGCGCGTAGTCTGGCTTCTTCAAGTTCCCTCTCCAGCCGGGCAATCTTTTCTTCAATTGTCTCATCAGCATCCGATGCTGATTATTTTGAAGTTTTAGCCTTGGTTTCCGGAACTTGGATGCCGGTTACACGTTTGGGCGTTGTGGGCTTTGTTTTCATTGCAGGTAGATTTTCTCCTGCAAAGATACATAACCATCGGTGAACAGCACTCTTTGCGACTCCTGTTTTCGCGGAGATCTCTCGTATTGACATCCCCTGACGACGAAATTGAACCACTTGTTCATAATGTTGTTGTATTGGCTTTAATCTCATAATTGGTCTTTTATGAGTCAACTTTTTTCAGGGAAAGACACAGATCAGGAAGCCGAAAAAGTGGACGATGAAATTTTCTATCGTACCTCCTATTGTGATTTGAAACTTCCCGATGAAGGAACTTATAGAAATCCTCAAGGAGAGTAATCACGAATGGTTTGATTGAAAACCCCTTCTTGCCCCTTACCGCCTCCGTTCACTCGCAAAACCGCCTCGATAGATAACTTACCCTGCTGTTTCAAACGCAGGTTGCCGCTTGCCACTGGAATAGCCGGAGTCTTTGAATATTATGAGTTACACAGTGACGGCACGGACTTACGCCGAACCCATATTCCATGTGGCGCCGTGCGTCTACGTGCCTACCTTGGAAGACTATACCGGCTGATATGCTCCCTGTCAATAACACCGAGCATACTCAGCCGATTCTTTTTATGCCTGTCCTGGCATAGCCGAATGACGGCATACACGCCAAAGACATCGAGGTTTGCCTGCGGCTGCTTTTCAATGTTTTTCGCGTCATTGCCTTATACTCTGAAAACTTGCCTGCACATGGAAACTATGCGAGCTGACACATTCGTAGGGTTAACACTTATGAATTACGCTCGAAAGAATACGGCTATTTGAGCTTTGCTGTAAGAGAGTACCTACTACTTGATTATACACGGCTCGCTTTGACAAACCGTATATAATTAGGATGTAAAATCTTTATTTTATATGCAATAGTTGCTCGGCATTGATATGCGCGAATTTCTCCTTGTCGGTATCGGAAAGAGGCGCATTGTCAACGAATGCTTTAGCATCAGTCATCGGGACATATGGCCAGTCGGCAGAGAAAACGAGTCGGTCAATTCCGAGTTTGTTGACGCAGAACTGCAATGCGTCATTGTCGTAGAGGCCGCTCGGCGAAATCCAGACGTGTTTCTTATAAATATTGGAAATGGTGTCTGATAGACCGGTAACCTCCGGTTTGAACATCTGGTCGAGCCGATAGAGGAAATACGGTAC
>JAAVFP010000044.1 GCA_014800735.1 Bacteroidales bacterium | reverse complement strand
TAAGTAACCCTTAAAAATTAGACAATATATATTTGCGAAGGATTTGCGAGGGATTTTATTTATTGAACGAAGGAGCTTAGCGAGCTAAGCGATTGAGTGAAAGAAATAAAAGCACCGCAAAGACGAGCAAATATATATTGGCCCGAAGGGTTTACTTGATAACCATAAATATAAACTAATTTTTAAGAGTTACTTATGGCTCCGTAGTAAGGTCGGGCTTGAGCCGGGCCGACATGTGGGCGAACAGCAGGGTGAGCAGTGCCATGACGCAGAGGGTGATGGCAGTGGAGTGAACCACATCGCCCAGACCCACGAGCGGACTCACGATGGCTCCGAACACATAACCACCCATGCCGATAAGGGCCGAAGCATCGCCGGCACACTGGCGTCCCTCGTTCATGGCCAGGGTATTGGCCACGGTGAAGAGCATGCCAAGGAAAAAGACCATGGGAATATTGAGGGCATCGTACACCCACACATTATCCACCGTGAAGAAGCACACAGCCTGAACGGCTATCACAACCACCAGAGCGCGTGCGGCGAAGGTGGCCGCGCGTTTAAGCGGCTTGAATTTCAAGGCCGTCATGGCTCCGGCGGCCACGAACAGGGCATTGACACCCATGAACAGGCCGAACTGCAACTGATTGAAGTGGTAGTGGTCCTGAATGATGAAGGGCGCCGATGATATGTAGGCGAAAAGTATGCCAAGGGCAGCCCCCTTGAGCAGGACGTGGACAATGAAGTGGCGGTTGCGCGCAAGAATCACATAATTGTGGAACGCGGGCCGAAAACCGCTCATGCGTCGCGATTTCGGCAGAGATTCCTTGAGTATCGTCGACAAGAGCAGCAGCATGGCGCTGAAAGCGAACAGAATCCAGAATATCCCCTGCCACCCCACGGAGCGGGCAACCAGGCCGCCAATCACCGGGGCACTTGCGGGTGCGAATCCATTGATGGCTCCGACAAGTGCCATCACTTTGGCCAGGGCGCGCCCCTGGTACATGTCGGCAGGGATGGTGCGCGCCAGGAAATAGCCGCCCGATGCACCGATGCCTTGCACCAACCGCCACCAGATGAACACATGGATGCTTTTGGACCATACACTGCACACTGCTCCGATGCAGAAAATGACGAGCGCTATAATAAGGATAGGCTTACGGCCGAAGCGGTCACTGGCCGGCCCGAGAATCAGCTCGCCCAGTCCAAGGCCAATCATGCCGAAAGTGAGTCCAAGCTGAACTGTGGAAACCGACGCATGGAAGGCTTTCACCATTTCGGGAAGTGTGGGCAGGTACATATCGTTGACAAACGAACCGAATGCGCTCAGCAGCACAAGGTAAAGAATCAGGAAAACGTAGTATTTTCCTGATGTCGGGGCCTGGGGCGATGCAGTGGTCGCAGGTCCGGAAGCGGGGGTTGAATTATTCATAAAGTTAAGTAACTCTTAAAAATTAGTTTATATTTTGACTTTTAAGTAAACCCTTCGGGCCAATATATCTTTGCTAGTCTTTGCGGTGCTTTTATTTCTTTCACTCAATCGCTTAGCTCGCTAAGCTCCTTCGTTCAATAAATAAAATCTCTCGCAAATCCTTCACAAATCTATATTGTCTAATTTTTAAGGGTTACTTAATGCTTAAACTATTTTATAACAATGCCATGTGTAGTTTTGTTTTCTTTATTTCTGATGGGTGCCAGTTAGCGGCATATATTTTTTTCGTGAAAAATTTTGGCGGAATGGATTATTGTTTCTAATTTTGCAGTGTATTACTACACTAATACACCAGCACTCTAATAATCTATAATCAAAACATAATTCTATGTTAAAAGTAAAAAACGTGAGTTTTGCATATCGCCGCGGCGGACGCCAGGTGTTGTCGGACTACTCGCTCACCATCCCCGACGGTACTATCTGCGGTCTGCTCGGCCCCAACGGTGCCGGCAAATCCACCTTGCTCAGCCTCATCGCCGGGCTGCTGCGCACCAAAACAGGCACAATCGACTACAACGGCCATAATCCGGCCGAGCGCAGTGTTGAGTTCCTCAGCGACATCTTCTTTGTGCCCGAAGAGTTCGAGTTGCCCAACATCCCCCTGTCCACATATCTGGAATGTTCGGCACCGTTCTATCCGCGTTTTTCCATGGATGCGCTCACACGCCATCTGGCCACTTTCGAAATGACTCCCGACGTGCACCTGGGGCGCTTGTCGATGGGACAGAAGAAGCGTGTGTTCCTCAGCTTCGCCCTGGCCTGCAACACTTCGCTCCTGCTGCTCGATGAGCCAACCAACGGCCTTGATATTCCCGGCAAACGACTGTTCCGCAAGGCAGTGCTGAGCGGTATGACCGACGACCGCACGGTGATTATATCCACACATCAGGTCTACGATGTGGACAAGATTCTGGACCACATAGTGATTACCGACACGGCCGGTGTGCTGCTTGACGAGAGTGTAAACGACATCACGAGCAGATTGAAATTCAGCTTCACCACCGACCGCAGCCGTGCCGAGGAAGCACTCTTCGCCCTTGATGCTCCCGGCGGCTACAATGTGGTTGAACACGTGGAGGGCGCAGCCGATGAAACCGATGTGAACCTTGAGACTCTTTTTGAATTCACCCGCCAGAAGGGCGACATGGTGAAGGGTATTTTTCGCAAATAAATGATACGGCTATGAGCAACTTCACCAATCTTGCAAAAAAGACATTTATATACAATCGCAAAACCGTGCTCCTGACCCTCGGAGCGATTCTGCTCGGAAGTGTAATCTTTGGCACGGCCATTGGTCTGCTGGGCCGAGGTGGCGGCACAGGCGAAGTGGTGTGCTACGGCATCATGGCATTGCTGGTTGCCACGGCTACAGCATCGATGGCTTTCGGTGATTTCAAAACCAAGGCCGGGAAAATCGACACACTTATGACACCGGCTACGGCGTTCGAAAAATTCGCCGTGCGTTGGATAGCTGTTGTTCCCATGCTGGCGCTGCTGCTTGTGGCCGGCTTCTATGTGGCCGACCTCAGCCGTATCATCGCTAACGGTTTCAGTGAATTCTATGTAGCGACTCCGGCCTACCACCGTATTGTCAACGTCTACGATGTAGTCACTCAATACTTCCCCGACCATAGGGGTATGACCGTAGCCAGCCTGCTCATCTACTACTTCTTCTGGCAGTCGCTCTACCTGCTCGGCGGCATCCTGTGGCCCAAACTGTCGTTCATCAAAACCTTCGCCATCATCCGTGTGGCCAATCTGGTGTTCCTGCCGCTGGTCAACAAAATTGACATCTTCATCACTCCCGGTAGTATTACTATTCCCGGCTTCTTCACCGGCCTGGATGTTGTGATGGCTGTGCTCACGGTGGGCGTATACTGGCTCACGTACTACCTGATGAAACGCAAAACACTGTAAGAGCTTGTTTAATAACTACGGTTAAATGCTGGGTCTCATATTTCGGAGGGGATTTTTCGATGACGTTGAAGGAGTGTACTCAATGTACACGACTGAAACAAAGCGGAAAATGCACCCGAAAGATGAGAGACAACAAGTAACTTAAATGCAGGGAAAAAGCTTGCTCTTACATAAAAATTAAGATAATAATTAATGTTGACTATTGTTAAATACCCATCGCCGGCCAGTCTTTGGCGCTTTTGGTTTAATTCTGCGGTCGAGTGCCAAGCGGCACACTCCCTTATCATTAAGCCAAAATCACTCAAAGACTGGCCGCCCAGAATTTAACAGTAGTTATTAAACAAGCTCTAAGTATGCTGTTTTCGGAAAACAAACCAATCTATCTTCAGATAGCCGACGGGATAATGGATGCGGTGCAGAGCGGCGACTACGGCGCCGAGGACCGCCTGCCATCCGTGCGCGAATATGCCGCTAAAGTGGAGGTAAACGCCAACACCGTGATGCGCTCCTACGACTGGCTTCAGCAGCAGGAAATCATCTACAACAAGCGTGGCATCGGCTTCTTTGTTGACTCCCATGCCGGCGAACGCATCCTGGCCATGCGCCGGCGCACATTCTTCGGCGAGGAAGCGGCCTACTTCTTCGGCCGTCTGGCCAGCTTCGGAATCTCGCCCGAGGAGCTGATGAAACTCTACAGTGAATATCTGGCACAGCAGTAACCCTCGCTATATTGCACAGCTCGGCCCGACTTGTAAAAGCCGGGCCGAACTATCTTGAATGCAATGGTTAGAGAGAAGTGTGCTTACGTGCCGGCAGCGTTTCGTCTGCCAAAATAGTGAATGGGATTTCTATCCCGAGCCCCGTTCGCGGCTCTCTGCATATACAACACATTAAGAAGAAGTAAGGTTCATGAAACGAAAACTTTTCTCGGCGCTACGTGCCGCACCTACGGCTGGTTCATTTTTTGTTATCTCATTAAAAAAGTATAACTTTGCAGGAGGAAGTGTCAAAAATTTACAATGGATGTAACAAACTTGAGGGATGCCTCGTTATTTCCTATGAACAGCGCACATATAAATTAATGTGTCGCATGATTTTTCCGCTTACGTTTCAATAGAACTTAATTTACATAACTGATATGGACAACAAAGAATTTGATAAACTGAGCTACGCTCTTGGTCTGAGCATGGGACAAAATTTCCGTGCATCGGGCATTGAGAGCATTAATGTACAGGATTTTGCCGACGGTGTTGCGTCGGTTTTCTACGGCTCTACTCCCAAGATGAGCTACGATGAGGCTAAGAAGGAAATCCAGCAGTTCTTCGAGGCACTCCAGGCCAAGCAGCAGGAAGCCGCAGCCGCTATGGCTGATGTGAACGCCAAGGCCGGCCAGGAGTTCCTGGCAGAAAACGGCAAGCGTGCCGAGGTGAAGACCACCGCAACCGGCCTGCAGTACGAGGTGCTTGAGGAAGGCACCGGCGCACAGCCTTCGGCCGGCGACCAGGTGAAGGTTCACTACACCGGCAAGCTCATCGACGGCACTGTGTTCGATTCGAGCGTTGAGCGCGGCGAACCCGCAACCTTCGGCGTAACCCAGGTGATTCCCGGTTGGGTCGAGGCTCTGCAGCTGATGAAGGCCGGTGCCAAGTGGCGTCTGTTCATCCCCTCGAACCTTGCTTACGGTCCTAACGGTGCCGGTGGTGTAATCGGCCCGAACCAGACCCTGATTTTCGACGTAGAGTTGCTGGAAGTTATCGGTAAATGACCGCTTTCAGACGAATTTTAATAGCGCTGGCGATGAGCATTATGCCCGTCGCCTGCGTTTTTGCTAAGAAGGCTCAGCCGGCACCCGCCGCTCCGGCTGATTCGCTCTCGGAGATGCTGTCGGTGTTTCTGGCCGAGAACACACGGAGGGCCATTGATAATTTCGTGGCCGATTTCGAGGTGTACGGCAGCCATCTTGACGCCGCTGCACTCCGTCAGCTTGTGAGCCAACGGCTGCTGCAGGACACCGAGCCTCTGGCCTACAGCCAGGCCTCGGAGTGGATTTCCGGTTTTATGGAGAGCCACACCGGCGAGGTGTCCGCACGCATGCTTGCCGCCGCAGCGGCCGAACCCGGTGCGCGTGTGCTGCCTTCGGGTGTAGTGATTCGCACCATCGAGAGCGGCAGCGGGGCAGCACCTTTCCTTGACACCACGGTGGCTATCCGCTACACCGGCAGTCTGCCCAACGGCACGGTGTTCGACACTATCGGCCCCGAGGAGGCTCCGATGCGCGTGCGTGTAGGCGACCTGGCTGCAGGGCTGGGCATAGCGCTCACCAATATGCAGGCCGGCGAAACGGCGCTCGTGAGCATACCGGCCCAACTGGCCTATGGCTCCGAAGGCGTGCCGGGTGTGATTCCGCCCGACACCGCTCTGCGCTTCGAAATTGAATTAATCAGTATTGAATAACTCTAATCTCACATATTTAACAACAATGAAAAAGATTCTTTTGGGCGCTTGCGCTCTGGTTGCAGCGATGGCAGTATCGTCGTGCGGCAAATGCGAGGATGGCGCTTGCGCTACCGGCAATGAGGATACGGCTCTTTCGCAGAGCTATGGCAGCTACGTGGGTGCCATGATAAGCAACGATATGAACAATGCCGAGGAGGCTCCGAGCAAGGATAAATTCCTGGCCGGCATGCAGGTGGTGCTGGGTGCCAACGGTGACCGCGAAACCCGCTACGGCATGCAGGTGGCCCTGCAGATGCTGTCCGAGATGGAGCAGCTTGACCAGAACGGTATCAAGCTGAACCAGACCGAGGTGATGAATTCGCTCCGCGAGGTGTTCAAGAACGACAGCCTCACCCGTGCCGATGTTGAGGCTTACGCCAACAAGTTCCATCAGATGTACGTGGAAGCTCAGGATGCTGCCCGCCAGGCCCGTCAGGCCGAGCAGATGGCAGCTGCCGAGGATGCCACCGACGCCAACGTGGCTGCCGGCCAGGAATATGTGGCCCAGCTCAAAGCCGAGGATGAAAGCATCGTGACTCTGCCCTCGGGCCTGAGCGTGAAGGTGATTGAACCCGGTCAGGGCGCTAAGCCCGCCGAAACTGCCAATGTGGTTGTGAACTATGTGGGCAGCCACATCAACGGCGATGTTTTTGACCACAACGACAATGTGAACTTCAACCTCCAGGGTGTGGTTCCCGGTTTCCGCGAGGGCCTGATGCAGCTGGGCAAGGGTGGCAAGGCTATCCTCTACATTCCCGGCAAGCTGGCTTATGGTGCCAACGGTGCTCCCCAGGCCGGTATCGGCCCCAACGAAATGCTCGTGTTCAATGTTGAACTCGTGGATTTCGAATAAGACGCTTCGGCAGTAACGCAAAAAAATGCGGTGTCCCACTCCGGAACACCGCATTTTTTATTGCTGTATAAGTTCTCAGTCCTCCTTGGGTCCGTAGGCCAGGTCGCCGGCATCGCCGAGTCCGGGCACAATGTAGCTGTGGGGGTTGAGGTCGGGGTCGATGACTCCTACCCACAGTTCGGTGTCCTCGGGCATGTGGTTGCGCAGATAGTCCACGGCCTGCTTCGAGGCTATTACTGCAGCGCAGATCACGCGGGCTGGAGTGCCCTTGGTGAGCAATGCGCGGTAGGCCAGTTCCATTGAGGCTCCAGTGGCCAGCATCGGGTCGCAGAGGATGAGGGTCTTACCCTGAATCGAGGGCGAGGCCAGATATTCGATGCACACCTCGAAGTTGTCGCCGTCCGTATATTTGCGGTAGGCCGATACGAAAGCGTTCTCGGCTTTGTCGAGATAGCTCAGGAAGCCCTGGTGGAAGGGGATTCCGGCGCGGAAAATAGTGCCGAGCACCACACGGTCGGCAATCAGCTGGCAAGTAGCATCCACTCCCAGAGGTGTGCGCACGGGCACGTCGGTGTAGGCGAATGTTTTGCTCATTTCGTACGCGAAAATCTCGCCCGCACGCTCAAGGTTGCGGCGGAAGCGCAGGCTGTCGGACTGCACGTTGATGTCGCGCATCTCGGCCACATACTGGCTGACCAGCGACGGGGTTTCGGCAAAATTATATACTTTCATATCGGTGTAACGTCGGTGTGCGGGGAAATGTTTTATTCGGTGTAGCCGTCCTTATTGGCGCGTTCCTCCATGGTTTTGATGCGGGCATCGAGGTCGGGGTGCGAGGAGAAGAGCTGGTTGAGTTTGCTGTCCTTGGGAGCCTCGCCCTGGAGTTCCTTGAGTTTCTTGAAGGATTTTGCCATGGCACGGGGATTCTTGCCGTGCGATTTGAGGAATTCGTAGCCGTAGGCGTCGGCTTCGCGTTCCTGTTTCTGCGAGTAGGTTGCGCCTGCCAGGGATTCGCCCAGAGCGCCGAGCTGCGAGTCGGTGAGAGCGGCGGCTGTGGAGCCGGTGGATGCGATGCCGTCGGCCAGGGCCGAGGTGAGCAGGGCCTGCTTGAAGGCTTTCTTGGAGTCCTTGTGTGCAACGTGGCCCACTTCGTGGCCGATAACGCCCAGGAGCTGGTCATCGTCCATAATATCCATCAGGGCGGCAAATACGCGCACAGAGCCGTCGGCGCAGGCAAAGGCGTTCACATCAATAACATTGTATACTTTGAAATTCAGAGGAATACCTTCAACTGAGGTCAGGCCTGCGGTGAGAGAATCGAGGCGCTTGGTGTAGGGGTCGTCGGCGGGCAGCACGGGGTTGTGCTTGTCCATCCAGTCGATGTACTCCTTGACGTAGGCTGCCATCTGAGCATCGGACAGTGTTACGGCCTGAGCTACTTTGCCGGCGCTTTTTGCCAGGCGGCCAACGTTGAGTTTCTGAGCATTGGCGGTGGCAGGACCGCACAAGCAAAGCGCAGCAACAGCTGCTGCGATAAAATGACGAATTTTCATAAGAGAGTAAGAATATTATTTAAGTGTAAGTTTCTCAGGAATTTCCTTGCGCCAGGCGCGGCGGCGGCGGTGCTGGCGGCGCTCGAAGTATTCCCACTGCTTCTGCACGCTTTCGTTGCCTTCGAGTTCCAGGTTTGACTCGGCAAACTTGTAGCCGTTGGCAATGTAGTTGGGAATAAGGTAGGCAAAGAGCAGGGCGTTCACGCCTTTGTTCTGATACTCGGGCTTGACGGCCACGAGCATGAGGTCCACCACGTCGGAAGCACCGCGGATGGCCTTGAGCAGGTGATACCAGCCGAAGGGCCACATGCGGCCGCGGCTTTTCTGCAGTGCGCGGCTGAGCGAGGGCATGGAGATACCCATGGCCACAAGCTTCTCGTCGGCGTCGACCACGATAGCCACGTCGTCCAGGCGCAGCATGCCCAGGTATTGGTCAATGTAGCACTCAATCTGACGGTCGGTGAGGGGAGCGAAACCGTAGAGGTCGGCATAGGCCTCGTTGATCAGCTCGAAGATTGCGCGGCCATACTTGTCGGCAAGCTTCTTGCGGTCCTTGATTTTCAGAACTTTCAGTCCGTACTTGCGGGCAACGATATCGGCAATGCGCTGATATTTTTCAGGCACCGAATCGGGCACGGTCATGCGGTACTCCACCCAATCCACGTCCTTGGCATAGCCCATGCGCTCCATGTGCTGGGGATAATAGGGGTAGTTGTAGATGGTGGCCATGGTGCCGAGCTCGTCGAAACCCTCGATTAGCATGCCCTCGTGGTCCATGTCGGTGAAGCCCATCGGACCCACAATGTGGGTCATGCCGCGTTCGCGGCCCCAGTCCTCGACGGCACTGAAGAGTTCGTCCACCACCTCGGCATCGTCGATAAAGTTCACATAGCCGAAGCGCACATCGCGACGGCCTGTCTTTTCATTCACAGCCTTGTTGATGATGGCCGTTACGGCGCCTACGGGTTCGCCGTTGCGGAAGGCCATGAAGGACTGCGAGTCGCAGAACTCCGAGGCCGGATTTTCCGTTGGGTCCAGGGTTTTGAGTTCGTCGGAAATCAGCGGCGGCACGTAGCAGTCGTTGTTCTTGTAAAGGTCGATGCCGAACTGGATGTATTGGTTCAGCTGGTCGTGGTCGTTGCCGATGGGGTGGACAAATACGGACATATGGTGGTTATATATTGTTTGGACTAACGTTTTCAATTTCGGGAGCGGATGATGTACCGCCGTGGATTGGCTGGGGGCTGTAGGGCGATTTAAGCCACACCACCAGCACGAGCATGAGGAGGAGGAACGCAATCACGATGATGTAGAGCGTGCGCGAGCTGCGGTTTTCGAGCGCCAGGTGCACCTGCTGCATGTCGCGGTAGCGGCGCTTGGGGTCCGGGTCGGTGCAACGGCGTGCCACGCGGCGCAGGACAGGGTCGGTGTTCCCGGTTGCGTCGAGCACTTCGGTGAGCACTTTGCCGTAGTTGTAGATATCGTCGGCCGTGGACTGGTGGGACAGCGAGGGGCGCTGGTCAAAGCCCACGTCGATAAGCTTGAGGTTGCCGATATTCTCGGTGAAAATGATGTTTTCGGGGCGGAGGGGAGAGTGCAGTATGTGTTTGCTCTGGATATACTCCAGTGCGTTGACCAACTGATGGCGCAGCTGCGATATGTGGGCATCGGTCACCTTGCCCTCGTTGAGGAGCTTGCGGAGCGAGTCGCCGTAGACGTCGTCGGTGACGATGCAGCGTCCGATTCCGGGGATTTCCTCGAAATCGTTAATCATCACAATGTTGGGATGAGCCAGGGAATAGCGCACGTCGAATTCCTGCTCAATCATGTTCTGATATCGCGGGTCATCGCGAAACTCGGGTCGGAGGGTTTTAATCATCACCCACTTTCCGAATTTCTTGGCAGTGTAGATGTGGTAGAATTCTTCATCCCACTCGGGCAAGTGCTCTATTTCGGTCCAGCGCTCGTCGGTCATATCTTCTTTTTATAAAATAAGATATATCCGCCGGGGTGGCCCCCGGCGGATATATCAGAATTGAAATCAGTTGTTTACGGTGAACACGAAGAATTCGCCGGGGGCGAGTGCTTCGGGCAGCACGGCGGGTGCGGCTTTCACCACGTCGGTAGCGCCGTCAAGGCTGAAGGGGAGCTCGATGGCGAGCTTAGCCTCCTCCTTACCCAGGTTGGCACCGGTGAGAGTGGTGGAATTGCCGGCGGTGCGGGCATATACAATCACATCCGGGTTGCCGGTGGGAATTTCAACTACCTTGGCAGCGTCGGCACCCACGGCCAGCTCGGGGCGGCTGTGCTTCATGGCGTTCAGGCGCTGATAGAAGGTGAAGTAGTCGTTGGTGGGTTCCCACTGCGGCGGGGTGTCCTTCACAAAGAACTCCAGGGCACGGTTCATGCCGGTTTCCTGGCCGGTATAAATAAGGGGCATGCCGGGCAGGGTGTAGCTGATGGCGGCCAGAGCGCCCGAGAGATTGCCGAGGCGTTCGAACTCGGTGCCCTCCCACGAGTTGAGGTCGTGGTTGGAGGTCATGTTCATCATGAAGCTGCCTGCGCGGTAGGTGGTGTCCTGATGTGCCAGCAGAGCATAGATGTCGGCTGCGTGCTTCTCGGGGAAGGTCTTTTCGCCGTTGCCGAAAGTGTACTGGCCGGAGGTGTAGGCAATCTCGTTGAAGAGCTCCTTCATGGGCCAGTTATAGTCGGCGTCGAAAGCTTCCTCCACCAGCTCGGGCTCCTGAGCCTCAGCCAGCATGAAGATAGGACGGCCGGCGGCCTGCTCCAGTTCCTTGCGGGTGTCGTTCCAATAATCCACGGGCACAAGCGCGGCGGCATCGCAGCGGAAACCGTCGATGCCGGCCTCGTTGAGCCAGAAAGCCATGATATCGGTCATCGCCTTGCGGGTTTCGGGTTTGGAATAATCCAGCTTGTAGACGTCGGTCCAGTCATAGGGGCCGAACATCTGGCCGCTGTCGTTCAGAGCGTAGTACTCGGGGTGTTCGGTCACCCAGGCATTGTCGCAGCCGGTGTGATTGGGCACCCAGTCAATAATCACCTTCATGCCCAGAGCATGGGCGCTGTCCACCAGCGCACGGAAATCATCGAATGTACCGAACTCGGGGTTCACAGCCTTGAAATCGGCCGCGGCATAGTAGCTGCCGAGTTCGCCCTTGCGGTTTTTCTCGGAAATGGGGTGGATGGGCATGAACCAGAGCACGTCCACACCGAGCTCTTTGAGGCGGGGCAGATGACCGGCCATGGCATTGAAAGTGCCTTCGGGGGTGTACTGGCGCGTGTTCACCTCATAGATAACAGCATTCTTGACCCAATCGGGCTGTCCGCCCACGGGCTGGTCGGCGGGCACGGTAGCAGCCTTCTTGCAGCCCACAAAGGAGCCCATGGCAAGAAGAATCCCGCTGACGATGGCGATAAGTTTTTTCATCGTGGTATTTGGAAGTTAGGTTGTGTTCGGCCGTAAGGGACGGAATCAGATGGTTTCGCCTTCCTTATTATATATAGGAATTTCGCGGGCGATGGAGTGGTCGAGCGAAATAAGGGTCTCGGTGCCGGTCACGCCGGGAATCATCTGGATTTTCTTGTTCAGCAGCTCCATGAGGTGCTCGTTGTCGCGGGCGTAGAGCTTGATGAGCATGGTGTAGGGGCCGGTGGTGAAGTGACATTCTACGATTTCGGGAATCTTCTCCAGTTCGGGTACTACTTCCTGGTACATAGCGCCGCGTTCGAGGTTAACGCCGATGTAGGTGCAGGTGGCGAAGCCGAGCACCTTCTGGTTCACGTGGTAGCCCGAACCGGTGATCACCTTCATATCGATGAGGCGCTGAAGACGCTGGTGGATGGCTGCGCGCGACACGCCGCACTCGAGGGCTACGTCTTTCGAGGGGATGCGGGCGTTGTGCATGACGATTTTCAGGATGCGGCGGTCGAGGTTATCGATTTTTTCCATATAAGGGTATGTATTAATGTTAGGGGTTGTGATGTTGTTATATTAGCTATGCAAAATTATATAAAAATTACAAATTGCACAATTCTTAAGATTAAAACATCGAAAATAAGTCGTAAAAAAGTATCTCTACCCTCAAAATAATACAAAGTGACAAACAGTTGTGCTCCGCAACGGCTTCGGGGGTGCATCGTGGCTGAAAATCGTCAATCTACTATATGTTAGGAAATAAAACCGGAAATAATGGATATATCGTAGATATTTTACTAACTTTGCATTATGCAAAAGAAAACAATCTGGGAAATGGGGCGCGACACCCTCGAGGAATTTCGTGCCAAGGCCAAGATGCCCGTTGTGGTGGTGGCCGACAATGTGCGGTCGCTTAACAATATAGGTTCAATTTTCCGCACTTCCGACGGTTTTGCTGCCGCCGGAGTGGCTCTGTGCGGCATATCGGCCACCCCTCCCTCGCCCGAAATACATAAAACAGCCCTCGGAGCCGAGGAATCCGTGGCCTGGCGCTACTTTGCCACCACAGCCGAGGCTGTGGCTGCTCTCCGGGCCGAGGGTTACACTATTGCCTGCCTCGAACTGGTGAACGGAAGCGTGAGCCTGGCCGACTTCGTCCCGGCGCCCGGTGCAAAATATGCCCTCGTGGTGGGCAACGAAGTTGACGGCATCGATCAGGCTATTGTGGACGGAGCCGACCTGTGCATCGAAATCCCCCAGAGCGGCACCAAGCACTCGCTCAACGTGGCCGTATCCACCTCCGTCGCCCTCTGGGAATTCTATAAACACTATTTCTGCAAGTAAGCTTCATCCGGCAAGGAAGTCCTCGAGTAGAAACGGTATTACACCTATATAAGTAATACCGTCGTCGTCAGTCCAAGGTTTTGAACTACCGTCGAGGATTACGATTTTACGGAAGAAGTCACCGGTATTTTTCAATGAAAAGGTCTCCTGAAGTTTTTTCTCAGGAGTATCTACATTTAGAGCGGACTGAATGTAAACTTTGCCATCACCAAGGTTAACAACAAAATCTATTTCATATTGTGCAGACGTGCGTTTACCATTTATTTCACGCGTCAGTTCCACAATCCCGACGTCAACGGAATATCCCCTCAGGATTAGTTCGTTATAAATTACGTTTTCCATCAGATGCGACCTCTCCTGTTGACGGAAATTCAAGCGGGCGTTTCTGAGTCCCACATCCATCGCATAGTACTTCTGGATAGTATCAAAGTATTTCCGTCCCTTTACATTCCACCGTTTAGCACTTTGAAATAAATATGAATCCTCCAGATAATCAATATAGTTTTTGATTGTATTGTGTGATGTTGATTTTCCCATCAGACTGCCTGCAGTGTTGGCCAGACGCGATGGATTGGTCAAAGACCCCACCGATGAACATAGCGCGTCCACCAACGCGCTTAGAATAGAATCATCTTTGAGCTTGTATCTTTCAACGATATCCTTAATATATACATTGGTAAACAATCCGTTGAGGTATCTGCGTTTTTCGGATTCAGAGGTTTCAAGAACGGCCGACGGCATACCTCCAAAGGTCAGATATTCTTCGAAAGCATCCGCTTTGTCCAAATCCGAAACATTCATGAATTCTGCGAACGATAAAGGGTAAACTTTAATCTCAGACCCACGGTCACGAAAATTGGTTACAATATCTTTTGATAGCATCTTAGAGTTTGACCCAGTGACATAAACATCAATGTTCGGTCGCGAAATGAGGTCATTAAGTATATCATAGAAAGTGGTATACAACATTTCACGGTCTTCTTCCGGCACAAGCCGCTCATCAATGTCCTCATTCTTTATTTTAAAGGATAATTGAATCTCATCAATAAAGATATAGAAGTTGTGGGATAAATCGCCGGTTCGGCTAATTATATAATCGTAGAGAACGTTGGGGTTTCTGAATCGTATATCGGATTTTCTGTCGAGTGCAATTTCTATGAAATCTTTTTCATCGACACCTTCATTCATTAGAGCGGTTTTATATATGTGTGACAGCAAAAATGACTTTCCCGAACGCCGTAATCCGGTTATAATCTTTACTTTACCATTCCAGCGCTTTGCAAGTAGCTGATTGAGGTATCTGTTTCGTTCAATAATCATAGCATGTAAATTAGTTCTACTGACAAAACGGTTGCATGTGCGGGTGTTTTGTCAGTGCAAAGATATAACTTTTTGTTTATCAATGCAAATAAATACCGTAATAAAAGAAAAATACACATTATAATTGTTGTGTCAGGAATTAGTTGTATATTTGCAATAAGTAACACTTAAAAAGAGTTTAAGGGTTAATTAGTAGAAAAGATATAATAACATGGAAGACAAGAAAATCATATATCCTGCGCCGTTGAAGCCGGGCGACAAGATTGCTATCGTGTCGCCGGCGGGCAATATTAAATCCGACCTTGTGTATGAGGCTGCCGATGTGCTGCGCCGCGAGGGCTACCAGGTGGAAATCATGCCTCATGCTCTGGGCAAGTGGGGCCACTACAGCGGCACGCCCGACGAGCGCTACTCCGATCTTGCAGCGGCTTTCCGCGACCCCGAGGTGCGGGCCATCCTTTGCTCGCGCGGCGGCTACGGTGTGGTGCACATCATGGAGCGTCTCAACGAGCTGCCCATCGAGGACGACCCCAAGTGGGTTATCGGTTTCTCGGATATTTCGGCTCTTCACGCGCTGATGACCAAAAAAGGTATCGCCAGTATCCATGCTTCGATGGCCGCACAAATCAAGAAGGGCCCCGAGGACCCCGATAATGCCGACCTGCTGGGAATTCTGCGCGGCGAGCGCCCGGTGCATCTGTTCGCAGGCCACGAGTACGACCGCCCCGGCATTGCCACCGGCACCCTGCGTGGCGGCAATCTGGCTGTGCTGGCCGAACTCATCAACACGCCCTACGACATTCTTGAGCCGGACACCATCCTGTTTCTCGAAGATGTGTCGGAGCCTATCTACAAGATTGAGCGTATCTTCTACCAGATGCGCATGAGCGGCCTGCTGGGTAAAATCAAGGGCATGGTTGTGGGTCAGTTCACGGACTATAAGCCCGACGGCAACTACGACAAGATGGAGACCATGATCCGCGACATGACCGCGGGCTACGACTTCCCGATGGCTTTCAATGTGCCCATCGGCCATGTGGACCACAATGTGCCGGTAATCGAATCCGGCACAGTGACACTCAAGGTGAGCCCTTCGGGTGTGAACAGCCTCATTTTTCACCGTTGATAACTTTAAGCCCTGTTTATTGTTATAATTATAGAACCAACATAAAGAAATTCTTATGGCAATAAATCTCAATGATATTCACACTCCTGCGGATATCAAAAAAATGAATCTGGAGGAGCTCACCGAGCTTGCCGCCGAGATGCGTGCGGCCCTTATCAAGAAACTTTCAATCCATGGCGGCCACGTCGGTCCCAACCTCGGCATGGTGGAGGCTACGATTGCTCTCCACTATGTGTTCGATGCTCCGGCGGATAAGATTGTGTTCGATGTTTCGCACCAGTCCTATTCCCATAAAATGCTCACCGGCCGAATGGAGGCCTTTACCGATGAAGCGCACTACAACGACGTGACCGGTTTCACCGACCCTCACGAGTCGCCGGAGTACGACCTCTTTTCTATCGGTCACACCTCCACCTCGCTGTCGCTGGCAAGCGGTCTGGCCAAGGCGCGCGATGTGCAGGGCGGCCACGAAAATGTGGTGGCCGTGATTGGCGACGGTTCGCTGGGCGGTGGCCAGGCTCTGGAGGGCCTCAACTACGGTGCAACGCTGGGAACGAATTTCATTGTGATTGTCAACGACAACGATATGAGCATCGCCGAAAACCACGGCGGCCTTTACGCCGACCTGCGGTTGCTGCGCCACACAAACGGCCAGGGCGAGCCCAATATTTTCCGCTCATTCGGCTATTCCTACCGCTACGTGGAGTATGGCAACGACCTGAAACGCCTTATCGAGGCTTTCCGTGCTGTCAAGGACATCGACCACCCCGTGGTGGTGCACATCAACACCATGAAGGGTATGGGCCTGCCCGTGGCCGAGGCTTCCAAGGAGGCTTTCCACTTCACCGGTCCTTTCGACCCCAAGACGGGCAGCTCGCTGCATGAATATGCCGCCGGCAAGACTCCTGCAAGCTATGTGGATGCTTTTGCACTTGAGATGCTCCAGATTATGCAGGAAAATCCCAAGGCTGTGGTGGTGAACGCCGGCACACCGGGTGCCATCGGTTTCGACCCCGCACGTCGCCGCGAAGCCGGCAAGCGTTTTATCGATGTCGGTATCGCCGAGCAGGATGCTGTGGGCATGAGCGCCGGTCTGGCCAAGGGTGGTATGCGCCCCGTGATGGGTGTGGTGTCCACCTTCCTTCAGCGTGCCTACGACCAGCTCAGCCACGATGTGGCAATCAACAATCTGCCGGCGGTGTTCAACATTGTCTACACCGGCCTTTACTCCATGAACGATGAAACCCACCTCGGCTTCTTCGACATTCCTCTGGTGGCCAACATCCCGAATTTCAACTATCTGGCGCCTACCTGTCTTCAGGAATACCGCGCCATGCTACGCTGGGCCGTAGCCCAGACCGCACAACCCGTGGCAGTGCGTATGCCCGGCGGAGCGGTGATTGACGACCCTGACTGCAAGTTGCTGGATGACTACTCGAAGCCCGTCTACGACTTCGTGCGCCGCGGCGAACGCGTGGCTCTCATCGGTGCCGGTAATTTCTTCTATTTGGCCCGCGAGGCTGCCGATCTGCTCCAGGGCAAGGGCGTGTATGCAACTCTTATCAACCCCCGCACACTGTCGGACCTCGACACCGAGGCTCTTGACCAGCTTGCCGACTACGACGTGGTCATCACCCTCGAGGATGGCACCGTTGACGGCGGTTTCGGTCCGAAGGTAGCCGAATACCTCGGCACGGCCAAGGCCAAAGTTGTGTGCCTGGGTCTGCCCAAAGAATTCCTCAACGAATATTCAGCCAAGGAAGTAGCCGACCAGCTCGGCCTCACTCCCGCCAAGGTAGCCGACCGCGCCATGGCAGAGCTTGGTTGATGTTTTACTGAAAATGTAGGGATGTGCCTCTGGCACGTAGGCTGAGTATCAACACCTTAAGCCTACGTGCCAGAGGCACTATCCTTTACCCACAAGTCACCCCCCTTTCGAGAGGTATTGATAGATTGTCTGTATTCTATCAATACCTCTTTTAAATGTTATTAACCCGGGTTTTGGTTGAGAGGGCATTGC
>JAAVFP010000043.1 GCA_014800735.1 Bacteroidales bacterium | reverse complement strand
CCCCGACCTTGGCAAGGTCGTGCTCTACCAACTGAGCTATTTTCGCATGATGTGTAGCTTTCGCGCTGACAACGAGTATTTTAATGTTCTCTTTTTTGAGCGAAAAACGGGACTCGAACCCGCGACCCCGACCTTGGCAAGGTCGTGCTCTACCAACTGAGCTATTTTCGCGTTGTTGTTTCTCTCAATTGCGATGCAAAGTTAGACACTTTTTTTGGACTGACCAAATTTTTCTGCAACTTTTTTCACAGAAAAATAGCGCCTCGAAAACAAGACGCTAAATATCAGATATTTGTCACTGAACTTTTTTCGGCTTCACACGGGCGTGTGAATCATCTCCACATGGCCTGCGGGCAGACTGGCGCTGATCAGCACCGGGATTCGGCTGGCGGTGTCCACCCGCGCCTGCACGGTGTAACCGCTCGGGGCTCCGTGATAGGTGTACTGGAAGTCGACATCAAAAGTAGGGGAGCCGTTGTAGTCGCCGCAGCCGTTGTAGGTGACAACGACACTCTGGTCGTAACCGCCGGTCACCGAAATAGGTATAGTGATACTGTTCCCCGGAGTCATGTTGTCGAAATCCATCTCGCGGAAGTAGTAGAACAGGCCGAGCATATCGGCTGTAACGGTGATGGCTTCCATGGTGCTCCCGCTTGCGTTGAGCTCGCCCTGGCCCTGGATGTTTTTATAATTGGCAGGATTCGAGGGGTCGAAACCATCGGAGCGATATTGGCTCGCTTTCGGTTTCATGTACCATCCGTTCTCGTAAGTCACTGTCTCGTGGCTGAGGCCGTCGGTCGGTGTCATAGTGGCCTGCAGGGTGTCCGACACGCAGAATACGCGCCCCTCCCAGGGGATGCTGTTGCCGTCGAGCGTGGCGCTGAAGTTCTGACCCTCGGTCTGAATTGTCACCAGGCCGTGGGCAATCATAAGGTCCACCAGTCCCCAATGGTAGTGAACATCGTAGGTTATTTCCTGATAGGGAATGTTCACCTGCGCCTTGGCAGGAACGAAAGCGGCCAGCAGGGCCAGGAGCATAAGCGACTTCTTCATAATCTTAGGTAATCAAATATGCTTATAAAACAAATATATCCCCGGCAATTGTTTACGGGGATATATTTGTTTCACAGTTTTGCAGCCGGGCGCTCCATGATGGCCGAGGCTATGGTGTCGGCCGAGTGGATGAGAGGCTGGAGCGGAGATGCCTTGCCGGCCTTGCGGTAGAATTTTTCGTCGTCGCCCGACATATTCCAGGGACCCATGTGCCAGCGGATGGCGCAGATTTCGTCGTCGTAGAGGTCGAGGCCCGATTGCAGGAGCAGAATCACGGATTTTTCGCCGTGACCCACGGGGAAGTTTTCGTCGTGTATTTCGTAGGTTTCGAATTCCTCGTATACGCCGATTTCGTTGCGACGTTTTTTCTTGACCAGACGATAGAAATCCGATTTGCACACATCGTGGAGCAGGGCGGCGATAGCCACCGACTCGGGCTTGAGCTGCGGCTCCAGGTCGGGGCGCACTTTCAGGATATATTCCCGTTCGGCCATGGCGGCATCGTAAACGTTGAGCGAGTGCTCAAGCAGGCCACCGGGGTGGGCGCCGTGGCCCTGGCACGATGCCGGGGCATCGAAGAATCCCCAAGAGTCGAGGTCCTCGATAACATAGTCGATGTTCTGGCGTTCAGTTTTTGTAAGGATGTCAATGAACCGTTCGCGTGTTGTCATATCAGGGTAAATAATATTTATATATGTATAAATCGTATTAGAGTGTGTTTACTTTTTTAAAGCACAGGGCTGAGCAGGCGCACCAACGATTCCACAAACCTCTGCCCGAATGGGCGCTTGCGCCATGCGGAGGCTTCGATGCGAGTGCTGTGGCGGAGGTCGTTGCGGAAAATCTCGGTCATACGCTCGTTGAACTCGCGGGAGAAGAAGAACAGATTGCTCTCGAAGTTACATTCAAAGCTGCGGAAATCGAAGTTGGTCGAACCGATACTCACGAATTCATCGTCCACAATAATCATCTTGGAGTGCAGCATGCCGGGCTTGTAGCGGTAGATTTTTATGCCGGCGCGCAGACTCTCGGAGATGTAGGAGTTGGAAGCCATGGTCAGCATACGCGAGTCGCTCTTGTCGGGCAGCATGATGCGGACATCCACATGCGCCAGGGCTGCCGACTGGAGTGCTTTGAGCAGCGCCTCGGTGGGCAGAAAGTAGGGTGTGTGGATGAACACACAGCGCTGAGCGTTGGCAATGGCTTTGTGGAACGCCAGCGCGATATTGGCCCACTGGTGAGTGGGCCCCGACACCAGCAGTTGGGCGCCTATGCCGCCCAGCGCCGAAGGCGAGGGGATGAACACCGAGCTGTCCGAGCGCACGGATTCATCAATCAGTTCGCCGCCCATAAAGGCCCAGTCAACGGCAAAGGAGTACTGCAACGCGGCGACCACCGGCCCGATAACACGCACGTGAGTATCGCGCCAGGAGTCGAACGTGCGGCCCCCGTCAATGTAACGGTCGGCCACGTTCATTCCGCCCAGATAGCCCACGGTCTGGTCAATTATCACCATCTTGCGGTGGTTGCGCCAGTTCACACGTGTGCCGAACTGCGGGAAAGTAACTTTGAAGAACGGATGCGCGGCCACCCCGGCATTGCGAAGCTCGCGGAAAAAACGCGAGCGCACGCTGAAGGAGCCCACGTGGTCGTAGATTACGCGCACCGTCACACCTGCGGCGGCTTTTTCCTTCAGTATGTCAGCCACCTGGCGGCCTATGTTATCGTCCTCGAAAATGTAGTATTGCAGGTTGATTGAATGGCGGGCGCGTCGCAGGTCGGCCAGCAGACTGTCGAACTTCGAGCGGCCGTCGGTGAACACCTCCACGTGATTGTCGGCATAGAACTGGGCGCCGGTGAGCGAGCGGCCCAGATTGATTTGCTGCAGGCTGGCATTGCCCAGGCCCATGCGACGAGGGTCGGTGTGCACGCGCTTTTCGCCCCGGCGCAGTTTGCGGCGGTTGCGGCGCGAAATCATGTGCATGTTCTTGAGGTTGCGCCCGAAGAACAGGTACAGAATCAGTCCCACTACGGGCAGCAGCAGGAGCACAGTGACCCAGGCGAGCGATTTCACCGGATTGCGGTTCTCCGACAGGATAATCAGTATAGTGATTATGGTGGACACGACAGCCACCACGGCAAAACCCGTGTAGAGCCAGCCGGAGTGTATGATGGATATGATGCTGTCGTACATTTGCGAGGGAGTGGTGTGTTGGAGAGATTGCCGCGCGGCGCGATTCAGCGTATTGCGGATGACGCCGAATCGCGCCGCAGCGCGGTAAGTGGGGGAATTATTCGATGAGACCGGATTAATCGAAGGTCATTTCGTCGAAGCCTTCAGCATCGAACTCATCGTCGTTGAACGAGTCGTTGCCGTAAAAGTCCTCGTCGAGGTCGGTCATCGCAGCGGTCTGTTTGGCATCGATTTTAGCGTCGAATTCATCGAGGTCCACGGATTCGGGCGGTGCCTGGCCAAGCGACAGGGAACACACGGGGTCCTTGAGCGAACGACCGGTGATGATTTCAGTCATTTCGATGAAGAAAGCACGGTCAGTGAGATAATCGAACACGTAGAGCAGTTTCTGGCCCTCGTCCTCGATGAAGTCGCCAAGGATGGCCTCGTCCATCAGCCACACGTCCTGGTCGGGGTCGCTGCCCATGTCCTCGAAAGTGATTTCTTTGCCTTTCTCCCAGTTGCGGTCGCACAGGAAGAAGGAACTCATCTGGGTTTTGTCATAGCCAACGCTGTCGCAGATGGCCTTTTTGAGGTCAAGGAAGGTGGCGGTGGTATCAATCTTGATTTCGCGCTTGAAGTTGTCAACTTCATCGGAAACAATGCGGAAATTGAATATCATAAAAAGGTAGTGAATGTTCTACAATCGTTGGTCTTTGCTTAGACACTGCGAAGATAACAACAATGTGGGGTATTATGCAAGAAAATCAAACTTTTTTTACCAAAAAAAATCACGGCCCGTGAAATGCACGAATCCCGCCCGGCCGATGATGCGGCTCAGGCGGGATTGCGTGTTTTGATTTTTCATGCCGGATTACTTGATAATCTGGCGGCTGTAGGTGAATTTGATTTTGGCGTCGGCCAGCCGGAGCTCGCACATGGCCGGCGAAATCAGGTAAGGCTGAACTTCCGAAATCACTGATGACGAGGTACCGTAGTAGTAATAGCTTGACGACACTGTTTCCTCGAAGTTAATCTGCACCGGCACTACGCTGAATGTCCAGTCCTCGGCAGTGATATCGTCGCGCTTGAGCATCTCGGTGAGGTAGTTGAGCATGCTTGAAAAGTCGTAGCTGCCGGTAGTGGAGTTGTAGGTTGCATAGAACGAGGTGACATCGTCGGGCACCTTGTTATTAGCGAAGAACGACTCACGGTCCTTTTTGAGCACCATCAGGGCATATGGCGGAGCCGACACCCCGAAGTCGTTGGCAATCGTGTCAACAGGGATGGACAGCGTCAGGCTGTTTGCCACAGTAAGGCTCTTGTCGCCGGTGCGGAAGGTGTTGATGATTTCCGTAAGAGGAAATTCCACCTCAGCTTCGTAGCCCGCGGGTGCCACCAGGAGTGTCTTGCCATCGGCGTAGCGCTGCTTCAGGCCGTCGCTCAGGTTGATGTCAAGGTCGTTGTTACTGAGCACCTCGGGAGTCACAAGCATATAATTATATGTAGTGGCGTAGGTGGTGTCGCACTTTTCATCTTCATCGTAGTACTCTTTGAAGAAGTGCATGCAGATGCCTGTGCGGCTGAACAGGGTCATGCGGCCCGAGCCGTAGCTGTTCTCGATATACAAGCCCGGAAGCACATTCTCCGAGAACACCTGACCGTTGGCAAAGTTGGCCGAATTTTCCATATAGGCATTGTAGAGCTTCTTGCCGAACTCCAGCGGCAGCGGCACATTCACCGAGCGGGTGGAGTGGTAGGACAGCGAGTCGTCCTCGAAAATCGCCGTGTTGTAGGCCACCGAGCCAAGCGGGGTGGAGTTGTAGAAGTCGGCGGGGTTGAAGGCCGAATTGATGTCCTGCGGCAGCTGGCGGTTCAGCTCATAGACGGTGATGCCGAGGGGTGCCACGGAGTCGCCGATGAAAGCGCCGCGCGAGTATTGCAGCGTGAGGAACACCGAGTCCATCTGCTCCACGGTGAAGGTGGTGGTGTCGATGGCGGTCACGGGCAGAAACTGTGTCACCACGTTGGAACGCATGGTGCCGTACTCAGGCACGTTGATTGCACCGATAAGCATCTGTGATGTCTTGGGGCTGATGGGGCCCGTTTCAACCGTGCGACCCGTCAGGGTGTAGGTCGAGTCAATCAGGATAGCAACATTGTCGCCGGTGAGCGAGGCGCCGATAGTCGATGTGGTATCGTCGCAGGCGGTGAAGCTCAGCAGGCTCACTGCGGCAAGTGCGGCTAATGAAGTTTTGAGTTTCATAATTAAAGAAACGTGCGCGTGCGCGCGAGTGAATTCTTAGAGAGATTTATAGAACTCGTGGTAGGCATCGATATTGTCTTCGCCGGGGTAGGGCAGGAAGGGTTTGCCCGAAGCTTTGGCGTATTCCACCAGCTCGGGGTTCACATTCTGCGAACTTTCCACCACGGCGTCCGAAAAATCGATGGCGAGCTTGTTGAGCTTCTTCCAGTCCACGGCGTCGCTGCCGTCGGCTTTGAGCGAAGCCAGTTGCTCGTCGGTAAATCCTTCGCCTTTGAGTTTTTCGTACATGCGTGCGTCCATAGTGCCATCGAAGGCATTGTCGAACAGCGAGTACACAATCTTGCAGCTGCGGAACGAAGGGTCGTCCTCGTACTTCGTTTTGAGGTAAAGGGGTGCAAGGGCGCAAATCCAGCCGGTGCAGTGCACAATGGAGGACTCCCAGCGCAGTTTCTTCACCGTTTCCACCACGCCGCGCACAAAGAAAATGGCGCGTTCGTCGTTTTCCTCGGGTGTCTCCTCAGTTTCGAGTTTGCCCGGGGTGTGACGCATGAAGAAATCGTCGTTGTCAATGAAGTAAACCTGCAGCCTGGTGGGCTGAAGGGTAGCTACTTTAATAATAAGCGGATGGTCGGTATCGTCAATGTCGATATTCATGCCCGAAAGGCGAATCACTTCGTGCAACTGATTGCGACGCTCATTGATAGCGCCGAACTTAGGCATAAAGGTGCGCACTTCGGCTCCTTTTTCCTGAATACCCTGGGGCAGGGCGCGACCGAAGGTCGACATCTTTCCGTCGGGCAGGTATGGGTCAATCTCCTGGGAGATGTACAAGACTTTGTTTACGTCCATTCTCGGTTGTTGAGGAGGGGAAAATATTTAATTATAGTCTAATTAGGTGCAAAGTTACACATTTTATTTGACATAGAGGCCGATGCCGGGCCCGCGGCGGCTGTTTTTAGCTTTTTTTGGCCTTTTTACATGTGATTTCACGCCGACGCGATGCTTACTTTGCTCTTTTCCCCGACTCATTATTCACTCTCGGCCTGGTCCTGGTTGTGGCGCATAATCATATTTTCGATTTCATCAGCCGGAATCAGTGGTTCGGTAAGCTTGAGTGCCGCTTCAGCGCCGGTGATAAACATTTCCTCGTTGAGTTTGTCTCCTAATCCGTTTAATATCAGCATCTGTGACATGGATTTGCCATAGATGAAGGGATTATCCGACATCGTGAGCGGTTCGAGTGTGTCAATCATGCCCTGAGCATAGGCCCGGGGCTGCGGGGTATAATGTTTGGTCAGGTCGTACTGGTTGATGAACTCGTCGACTTGAGGTGAATAGGGCTGGACTATTCCCATTGCCCGATATATGTTGCATTGTGTCTCGGCATCAAAATCCGAACGTTGCTTTCCGACGTATTGCCTCGCATAGGCTATAGCCTCGGTTGTATCGGCCGGTAGTGTAACTTCATTGTTGACAACGCGTCTTAGTCCTTCAATCATACACTCCAGCGGAGGCCAATCCTCCTTTGGGCGGAGGGCAAGGGCGTCCGTCCGGAAGGTGGCCTGAAGTACACCGGCCATATACGACATCAGGTAGGTGGAGTCGGCCATATTGAGCCGGTTTGCGAATCCGGCCCTTAAACCGCTTATAAACTCCTTGGCATCAGCATTGTTGTGAATTGGGCTTTCGTCGGAAGTTGTTACCCCCTCGGCAACCTGATAACCCAGTGCATATGAAAGCGAGTCGGACGGTTCGAGGGCATTAATCGTCGCGGCAACCATTACAAGTGACAACAAGGACAAGAATAATCGTTTCATGGCGTAGTCTCATTAAATTGGTGATGCAACAAAATTACGAAAAAATTATGGTGTGACGAACACTTGGTGAAGAAAACGCGCATGCTTAAAAACATAAGTCTGATTAACCGGATTTAGTGCGGCCGCTTCAAAAAAATCGTGATAGATTTTATTTAATGCGTTTAAAGTATTAACTTTGCCAAGAGTTTGCCCTTATGTGTGATGGCTTCGGCCGGGCGCAGGGCATGATTTATGACCTTGATTTGAAAATGAATATTCGCAATATAACTTTCACTTTCGCGCTGGTGCTTGCGGCACTTGGTTGTGCGGCCCAGATGCCCCGTGCGGTCAACTGGAGCGCATCGGTTGAGCGCGCCGACACCTGCACGGCTACTTTCCGTGCCGTCCTGGAGCCGGGCTGGCATCTCTATGCTCTCGAACTACCCGAGGGCGGTCCGCGTCCAACTGAAATTGACCTTTCGGGTAGTCGGGGAGTGACTTTCACGGCCAATCCCGCGGCGGATCGCCCCGCAACGCAGGTCGATGACGAGATGTTCGGCATGACCCTGGCGTGGTGGGATGGTACGGCCACTTTCACCGTTCCTTTTGTTGTGAGCGAGCCCGATGATGCCTGCATCGAAGCCCGAATATCATATATGGTGTGCAATGGCGAATCCTGTCTGCCTCCGCGCACCGAGACCTTTTCATTACCGATTAATCAGAAATAAATCTATATCACATGCTAAAGCCTCTTCGCTTGTTGTCCCTCCTTGCCTGCCTGTGGGCCGCATTGGGACTCTCGGCACAGATGCCGGTAACGGCCGAGATGACTGCCGAGATTGAAACTTCGGCGCCCGGTGCCGGTGTGCTTGTTATTAATGTTTCCGTTGCCGACGGATGGCACATCTACGGCCTGGAAATGAATACTGACGACCCCTATGCTCCGGATCCCACCACGGTGACGATCGATGCAGTTGACGGGCTCACCATGGCCGGCCCGCTTGAATGTAGCGTGGAGGCTATCGAGCATTACGACACTACCGCTGAGCTTTCGCTCCCCTGGCTGATGGGTTCCTTCACCCTGCGCCAGCCCTTCGAACTTAGCGGCGCCGAGGGTTGCCGCATCAAAGGCACCGTGCGCTACATGGCTTGCAATGATGTTTCCTGCACGCCGCCCGCAACCTTCGAGTTTGACCTGCCTTTCGGCACTGGAGCTGCCGCTGAGGCCACGGCCGACGAAACTGTGACTGCCGCAGCCGTCGGCACTACCATGACTCCCCAGCAGGAACAGTGGTGGGCACCTGTGGAGGTTGAGGACCACCAGGAAGCACAGTCCTATTGGGCTATCCTGATTTTCGGCTTCCTCGGCGGCCTGGTGGCTTTGATGACCCCCTGCGTGTGGCCCATGATTCCTATGACTGTCAGCTTCTTCCTGAAGAAAAGCAAGAGCCGCCGTCGGTCTATCATGGACGCCGTTATCTATAGCGCCAGCATCATCGTTATCTTCCTTGTGCTGGGCATCCTGCTCACACTCATTTTCGGCCCCGGCAAGCTCAATGAAATTGCCACGAGTGCCGTGTTCAACCTCATTTTCTTTGCCCTGCTTGTGCTGTTTGCAGTGTCGTTCTTCGGCGCGTTCGACATCACACTGCCCGCAAGCTGGTCCAATGCCATCGACTCCAAAGCCGAAAACACCACCGGCTTCCTGAGCATCTTCTTCATGGCTTTCACCCTTGTGCTGGTTTCCTTCTCGTGCACCGGTCCTATCATCGGCACCCTGCTTGTTGAAGCCTTCTCGCAGAGCAACCTCCTGGGCCCGCTGCTGGGCATGGGCGGCTTCGCTCTTGGTCTGGCCCTTCCCTTCGGCCTGTTCGCCTTCTTCCCCTCCATGCTCAAGGAGCTTCCGCGCTCCGGTTCGTGGCTCAACTCGGTCAAGGTTGTCCTGGGCTTCGTTGAACTTATCCTCTCGCTCAAGTTCCTCTCGGTAGCCGACCTTGCCTATGGCTGGCGTCTGCTGGACCGCGAAATCTTCATCGCCATCTGGATTGTCCTCTTCGTGCTTCTGGGCATGTATCTGCTCGGCAAGCTCCGCTTCAGCCACGACTCGCCCATGGAGCACACCCCTGTGGCGCGTTTCTTCCTCGCCGTGGCTTCGTTCAGTTTCGCTGTCTATCTGCTGCCCGGCATGTGGGGCGCACCCCTCAAGGGCATCAGCGCTTTCGCTCCGCCGCTGTACACCCAGGACTTCAACCTCTACGGCGGTAGCTTCGAGGAATTCCATGACTACGAGGAGGGCATGGCCTATGCCGAGCGCACAGGTCGTCCCGTACTGGTGGATTTCTCCGGCTACGCCTGCGTGAACTGCCGCAAGATGGAGGGTGCCGTGTTCGATACTCCCGCCGTGCGCTCCATTATCGAAAAAGACTATGTGATGATTGTACTGATGGTGGACGACAAGACTCCGCTTGCGCAGCCCGTCTACGTTGAAGAGGAAGGTAAGCAGGTGAAACTCTCCACCGTGGGTGACCGCTGGAGCTACCTGCAGCGCCATAAATTCGGCACAAACCAGCAGCCGTACTACATTCAGCTCGACAACCAGGGCCTGCCCCTCGGCTCTCCCCGCGCCTACGACGAAAACGTTGGTGCTTTTGTAGGCTGGCTTGAAGATGGTGTTGAAGCTTACAAACTCCGTTAAACCCCATGCAACATACTAAAGAAGAAAAACTCGAAGCACTCGGGCGGCTTATCGACACGCTCGATGTGCTTCGTGTGAAATGCCCCTGGGACGCCAAACAGACCAACGAAAGTCTGCGCCCCAACACGGTCGAGGAAGTGTTCGAGCTCACTCAGGCACTCCTTGACGACGATTCCGACGAAATCAAGAAAGAACTGGGCGATGTGCTGCTGCACGTGCTGTTCTACTCCAAGATTGCCAGCGAAAGCGACCGCTTCGACCTGGCCGACGTGGCGGATGCCATCAACGACAAGCTCATTTTCCGGCACCCACACGTGTTCGGCGAGGTCAAGGCCGACGATGCCGAGGCCGTGTCGCGCAACTGGGAGCAGATAAAGCTCAAGGAAAAGGGCGGTAACCGCTCGGTGCTGGCCGGTGTGCCACGTGCACTTCCCGCACTGGTGAAGTCCTACCGTATCCAGGAGAAAGCCGCCAACGTGGGCTTCGACTGGGAGAAACGCGAGGACGTGTGGGGCAAGGTGAGCGAGGAGCTCGGCGAGGTAGGGCAGGCTATCGCTTCGGGCGACCAGGCCGAAATCGAGGCCGAGTTCGGCGACCTGCTTTTCAGCGTGGTCAACGCCGCTCGCCTGTTCGGCGTCAATCCCGAGAACGCACTCGAACGCACCAACCGTAAATTCATATCGCGCTTCAACCATGTGGAGGCACGCGCCAAGGAAAACGGCCGCGAGCTCCGCGACATGAGTCTGGCCGAAATGGACCAGTACTGGAACGAAGCAAAACATCTGAAAGAAAGCTGATTTGAAACTCTGTATCACCGAGAAACCTTCGGTAGCGCGCGACATTGCCTCGATTTTGGGCTGCAACACCAAGCGCGACGGCTACTACGAAGGCGGCGAGTTCTGCGTGACCTGGACACTCGGTCATCTCTGCTGCCTGTACGAACCCCATGACTACGACCCGCGCTGGAAGCGCTGGTCGTTTTCGGCATTGCCCATGCTGCCGGCCAAATACCACATCAAGCTTATTGATGACCCCGGCTACAAGCATCAGTTCGACGTGATAGAGAGCCTAATCAAGAAGGCCGACGAGGTGATAAACTGTGGTGATGCCGGCCAGGAGGGCGAGTTGATTCAGCGCTGGGTGATGAAGAAAGCCGACATACACTGCCCGGTGAAACGCCTGTGGATTTCGTCGCTCACGGACGAGGCTATCCGCGAGGGCTTCCAGCAGCTTAAGCCCGAGAAGGACTACGACCGCCTGTTCCACGCCGGCCTGTCGCGCGCCATCGGCGACTGGATTCTGGGCATGAACGCCACGCGCCTCTACTCGCTGAAATATTCAGCTCCGGGCCAGGTGCTGTCCATCGGCCGTGTGCAGACTCCCACCCTGGCGCTGATTGTGAAACGCCAGCTGGAGATTGACAATTTCGTACCGTCCGACTCCTGGGAACTGCGCACGCTGTACCGCGACGTGACTTTCACCTACACCGGCGACCGCTTCGCCGCGGAGCCTGAGTGCCAGAAAGTGGTGGATGAAATTGCACCACTGCCCTTCACAATCAAGTCGGTCACGAAGAAAAAAGGCAAGGAATCGCCCCAACGCCTGTTTGACCTCACATCGCTGCAGGTGGAAAGCAATCGCCGCTTCGGCTGGACCGCCGAGCAGACCCTGCGCCTGATTCAGAGTCTGTACGAAAAGAAACTGACCACCTACCCGCGTGTGGACACCACTTATCTGTCGGAGGATATTCATCCCAAAATCGCCCCGACACTCAAGCAGATGGCTCCGTACGCACAGTGGACGGCACCTATCCTTGCTAAGCCTATCCCGAAATCCAAGAAGATATTCGACAACAGCAAGGTGACCGACCACCATGCCATCATTCCCACCGGCCAATCGCCCGTGGGATTGCAGGGCGACGAGAAATTGCTTTACCACCTTATTGCCATGCGCTTTATCGGGGCGTTTTATCCCGACTGTGTTTTCGAGGCTACCACCGTTCTTGGCCAGGCCGGGAAATACGAATTCAAGGCTACCGGGCGCGTAATCATCACTCCGGGCTGGCGCGCCCTGCAACCTCAGAAGCAGGACTCAGGCAGCGACGATGATGACAGGGTTCTGCCCGTGTTTACCGAGGGCGAGAGCGGTCCTCACGAGCCGAGCGTGGCAAAAAAGACCACGCAGCCACCCAAGTACTACACCGAGGGAACGCTGCTGCGCGCCATGGAAACAGCCGGAAAGACTGTGGACGACGAAACGCTGCGCGATGCACTGAAGGAAAACGGTATCGGCCGCCCGTCCACCCGCGCATCGATAATCGAAACACTCTTCAAGCGCCGATACATCTACCGCAGCGGCAAGAGCATCATGGCAAGCCAAGCCGGTATCGACCTTATTGCGACCATCCGCGATGAACTGCTGAAATCGGCATCCCTCACCGGCATCTGGGAAAACAAGTTGCGCCGAATTGAGCGAGGTGAGTACTCAGCGCCCTTGTTCATCCGCGAAATCAGCGATATGATACGCCAGATTGTGGCGACGGTCATCGCCGACGACTCCAACCGCCGCATTGTGGCCGTAGAACCGGAAAAACCGAAGCGGGCTGCGAAAAAATCGGATAGTGCCGATGGCGAGGCGAAGCCCAAAAAGCCGCGCGCACCGCGAATCACCAAGCTCGAGCAGGTGGGCTGCCCGGTGTGTGGCACAGGCCATCTGCTCAAAGGTCGTGCGGCCTTCGGGTGTAGCAACTATGCCAGCGGGTGCACCTTCCGCCTGCCCTTTGACGATTGTCCGCCCGACACCACGCCGGCGCAGATTAACAAAAAAATCAACGGTAAAAAGAAATGAGCATCACGCTACAGTGGATAATAGTGACGGCGCTCGTGGTGAGCGCCGTCGTATTTTTTGTGCATCGCCGCCGCCGGCAGAAAAGCCGTTGCGACGCATGTCCTATTTCTGATTCGTGCCGCCGGAGTAGGGTCACTCGCGGAGAGCGTCCTCGATTTCGCGGATGAGTTCGCGTTGCCTGAGTTGTTTGCGAATGCCGATGGCGAGGCCAACTGCCAGGCCGATGAAGAACCCCCACACCCCGACCTTGAGGTAGGAATAGAAAACACCGATGAGCACGCATCCCAGCACAATGCCTGTGGTTGTGGTGATATTCTGTCGGCGCCGCAGCCTGATGGCCTGCCGGAGCGCATCCACTACCGAGAGCGACATGAAGTTGGTGTGTTTCGTCACCCAGTAGGCGCGCAGGACCAATGCTCCCATAATCAATCCGAAAAGCGCGTACATCACACCCACCCATACGGGCATGTGAAGCACCCGCACGCACATCGGCGCAATGGCGGGCAAGGCGAAGCCCAGCACTGCGGTGCGCTTGTAGCTGTCGGCCAGGCGCATCTGCGCTGATTTCGCTCGGTTCCGGCTTAAAGCCTCGGTGGTGCGTCGGTTTTCTTCTTCCAGTCGGTCCACGCGCACGTTGAGATTCTGCCAGGCGTTTTTCAGGTTGTCTAATTCCATATAATTCTATTTGAGAGAGGGGGTTGCTTAATAATTTTCTGTTTCGGCCATTTTCGTGAGTTTGTCCTTTATGCGGTGCAACCGCACTCCGACATTGCTCTGCGACAGGCCCGTAATCAGGGCAATTTCGTCGTAAGGCTTGTCATCGAGCCACAGGGTGATGAGTGCCTTGTCGACCGGGTTGAGTTTTGAAATCATAAGGTACAGCTGCCGGTACTGTTCAAGCTGCACGGCGGCGTCGCTGCCGGTGTCGGGTGGTTCGGCCACCAATTGGTCCAAGGCCACGTTGGTGGCATGTCGGTTGTTACGGCGGTGCCAGGTGATGCATGTGTTCAGGGCAGTGCGGTAAATCCACGTCGAGATTTTAGCCTCGCCACGGAAACTGTCAAGCCCCTGCCACAGGTTGATGAGTACCTCCTGGTATAGGTCGTCGAAGCTTGTGTTGGCCGACATATACAGATAGCACACTTTGGCGACCACTTCCTTGTAGTCGGCAATCAGCCTGGTGAACTGTATTTCTTTGTCGGTTTTCGGTGCCATACGCTTTATATGACGCAACTGCCCGGGTTTTATTACAGCTATGGGGATAATTTTTTTGTTCGTGTGTCTAAACGGTTGAGAATTAGAGGGTAATAGGGTAGTGCGATTGGCAAATTTTTATTTTCTTTGAAAAATTATTGCCAATTAGTTGGTGTGTGTGAAAATTTTGTGTAATTTTGCGACGTGAATGAGCCGTCAAGGCTAAATGCGTATTATTGTATAACTAAAATTAGGTACATATTGTAAGGTAGTCCTATGAACGAAAAAGCGTTTATCGACGAGCTGAGCCGTCGTTTCCCCAACGAACCCGAGTATATCCAGGCAGTGGAAGAAGTTGTTAATTCCATCGGTGATGTCTACGACAAATATCCTGCATTCCAGCGTGTCAATCTTTTGGAGCGTCTGTGCGTTCCTGACCGTATTGTGTCCTTCCGCGTGTCGTGGGTAGACGATAAAGGCAACGTGCGCAACAACATGGGCTACCGTGTGCAGCACAACAACGCTATCGGTCCCTACAAGGGCGGCATCCGTTTCCACTCGTCGGTGAATCTGTCCATCCTCAAGTTCCTGGCCTTTGAGCAGACTTTCAAGAACTCGCTCACCACGCTGGCCATGGGCGGAGCCAAGGGCGGCTCGGATTTTTCGCCCCGCGGCAAATCCGACATGGAGGTGATGCGTTTCTGCCAGGCCTTCATCACCGAACTCTACCGCAATCTCGGCCCTGACACCGACGTTCCTGCCGGTGACATCGGCGTGGGTGCCCGCGAGGTAGGCTTCATGTTCGGCTGGTACAAGAAAATGACCCGCGAATTCACCGGTACTTTCACCGGCAAAGGTCTGGACTTCGGTGGCTCGCTCATCCGCCCCGAGGCAACCGGCTACGGCAACGTTTATTTCCTGCTCAATATGCTCGCCACCCGCGGCATCGACATCAAGGGCAAAGCCGTGGCTATCTCCGGATCGGGCAACGTGGCTCTATATACCGCCGAGAAACTTCTGCAGCTCGGTGCCAAGGTGATTTCGTTCAGCGACAGCGATGGCGCAATCGTGGTGCCCGAAGGCATCACACAGGAACAGTTCCAGGAGATTTTTGATCTCAAGACCCTGTACCGCGGCCGTATCAAGGAATTCGCCGACAATCACCCCGACATCTGCACCTATTATCCCCACGAGCGTCCGTGGAAGCATGTGCGCGCCGACATCGCCATGCCCTCGGCCACCCAGAACGAGGTTGACGGCGACGATGCCCGTGCCCTGCTGGCCAATGGTTGTATAGCAGTGAGCGAGGGTGCAAATATGCCCTCGACCCCCGATGCTATCCGCGAATTCCAGGCGGCCCGCATCCTCTACGCTCCCGGCAAGGCTGCCAACGCAGGCGGTGTGTCCGTCTCAGGATTGGAAATGGCTCAGAACTCGCAGAAGCTCAACTGGAGCTCCGAGGAAGTTGACGCGCGCCTGAAGGATATCATGGCCAACATCCACGCTCAGTGCGAGAAGTACGGCAAAGAGGAAGGTTCGGACTATATCGACTACGTGCGCGGTGCCAATACAGCAGGCTTCCTCAAGGTTGCCCGTGCAATGATGGCACAGGGCGTTTACTAATCGCCGAGTATATACATAACAAAAGGGCCCCGATGCCGGGGCCCTTTTGTTATGTATTCTGGATTACTGAACGAGGCGGAAGGTTTCGTCGCGGTCAGCAATCTCGCAGCTCATCATGTTGTCGTGGTGGATTTTGATGTCCTCGATTTTGGAATATTTACCGAACTCGGCCTGCAGGGCAGAGCTGATGGCGGCGCGCCAGCGCTCAACGGTGGCTGTGGTGATGGAGTCAAGTGTAGCCTGGGGTGCATCGGTCAGAATATTCTCCGAGAAAGTCACGCCGTCCGGGTCGATGTTGACCGCGAAGGTCGAGGGATCGAAGTGCACCAGGATATCATCGTCGTCGCCCTTCTCGGCGCTGTACTGCCCGGTGATGCTTGCAGTGGCGGCGATTGAAGTGGTATAGGGCTGATTGAAGGTGTTATCTATTGTAGTGTTTACTGCCTGCTGCACGTCCATAGTGGCGGATATATTCAGAGTGCCTGCGCGGCGGTTGCTTTGGTCCGGGGCAAAATCAAGGGTGATGGTATTCGTGGCATATTCGGCACCCGGCACAGTGATGCGCGTAGGGTTGCCCTGCCAGGCGCCGGTAAGCTGCTCGGCGTTCGAGCACGAGGTGATAAGCGAGGAAAGGCCGAGGACCGATGCTGCGGCAAAAATAGAGGCTGTTGTCAGATTCATAGCTGTAATAGTTTTGATTCTTTAACAACTGGACTACGCCATTAGTTCAAGCTTGTGAAAATAAAAAAAGAGGCTGGAGAACCAACCTCTATTTTAGGGTACCCAGTGGGGCTCGAACCCACGACCTTCGGAACCACAATCCGACACTCTAACCAGCTGAGCTAGGGGTACCATCTTTATGACGCTGCAAAATTACGCACTTTTTTTGAATCTGCAAGCGTTTGGAGCGATTTTTTTTGAGAAAAATTTATCCCATCGGTCGATTTAAAGTATATAAAAAGGGCTGACGGTTTAGTAGCCAGCCCTTTCGATTTCTTTGAAATTATTTTTATTCGATAGCGCCCTTGGTGCGTCCGGCCACTGCTTGCCAGCACAGCACTGCCAGAATTGCGCCAACAACAGGACCAACTACCATAATCCAGAAGTCGCCCCAGGCAGTGGGATCAAACACGGCGGGACCGAAGCTGCGGGCCGGGTTGACGGAGCAGTTGTCCACCGGAATACCTACGATATTGACCAGGCCCAGGCCGATGCCGATGGCCAGGCCGGCGAACTTGCCGAAGCCTCGGTTGGCATCGGTGGCACCAAGCACGATGAGAACGAAGAAGAAGGTGAGCAGACCTTCGGCCAGAAGTGCCATCCCTGCGTTGGCACCGGGCTGGATGACGTTGGTGGCCAGATAGTGGTCGCCGGTAGTACCGCCGAAGTTATAGCCTGTCGTCTCGCCCATAGCTACGAAGGCGTAGAGCAGTCCGGCACCGATGGCCGCACCAAGCAGCTGGAACACAACGTAGCCCAGGCAATCCTTGCCGCTCATACGCCCGGAAAGGAACATGGCCAGCGACACGGCGGGGTTGACGTGGCAACCCGAAATATTGCCGATGCAATAGCACAAACAGATGAGAACGAGGCCGAAGCACAGGCCGATTCCGAGAACACCGATGGAAGGCCCGGCAAGCACAGCGCTGCCACAAGCCAGGAGAACGAGGAACATGGTGCCCACGCCCTCTGCAATTAATTTCTTCATTTTAGGTAATGATTTTTAAGGATTAATATAACGGTTGGTTAAAAAGTCTGATTATGAGGGAAGCCATTAGGTGCTCTATCACATTCATTCCCAAAATTACAAAAATAATCCTTACGACAATACATAAATACAAAAAAAAATACTAATTTTGTAGCAGGTTTGGCACGCTTTCTCCGCGCGTGCGGCCTATCGCTCCAATCATATCTTTTCATGGCTGATATTCAGCCCGGTATTAATTCCGAAACATAAACGCAATAAAACATACAATGTACAACCACAAGACTAAGCTGCAAACAATTTTAGCATCACTGATTGTTGGTGGAGCTATTTTTGCCGGTAGTTTTAGCACCGATGCACGTATGACTGACGAGCAGGTCGTTGAGTATATCAAGACCGAAACCGCCGCCGGTAAATCATCCCAGCAAATCGGCAATGAACTTCTGGCCAAAGGCGTCACCCGCGCGCAGATTGAACGACTGAAAAACAACTATGAAAGTCAGCAGGGTAGTACTGCCAACGGTACAATGAACGGCACTACCCAGCAGGAATCAAAAGTGCGCAGAACCTCTGTTGAGGAGTCGCCCAACCGCCAGCAGAATCCTAACGTACCTGCTGATTACAATGCGAATGCTCCCTCCCAGAATGCCGGAAATTTAAATACCGTTGTTCCGCCAACATCACCATTCGATGAAATTCAACGTCAGTTCGAACCTCAGATGCCTGAAAAGAAAATTTTCGGCCGCGAGGTGTTTAGTAACAACGCACTGACTTTCGAGCCGAATGAAAATGTGGCTACTCCTCAAAACTATCGTTTGGGTCCCGGCGACGAAATTGTGATTGACATCTGGGGTGCCAACGAGGATCATATCCGTCAGACAATTTCGCCCGAGGGTTCTATCATCGTGTCGCAGGTTGGTCCCATCTACCTCAGTGGCATGACAATCAAGCAGGCAAACGACCACATCCGCCAGGCCTTCGCAAATAAATACGCCGGCATCGGTGGTACGAACCCCGACTCGGACATCAACGTGACTCTGGGCCAGGTGCGCACTATCCAAGTCGATATTATGGGTGAGGTTGAAGTCCCCGGTTCTTATCGCCTGTCGCCGTTCTCAACTATTTTCCACGCTCTTTACAAAGCCGGTGGTATTAACGAAATCGGAACTATGCGCAATATCCATCTGGTGCGCAACGGCCAGAAGATGGTCGGTGTGGACGTTTACGAATATCTCTTCGACGGCAAGACCACCGGCAACACCCGCCTTCAGGAAGGCGACGTGATTATCGTTCCGCCCTACGAGGAACTGGTTAACATTTCAGGCAACGTCAAGCGCCCGATGTACTACGAGCTCAAGAACGGCGAAACCCTCAAGCAGGTCATCGACTTTGCCGGCGGTTTCACCGGCGATGCGTATGTTGACCAGGTGCGCGTTACGCGCCAGACCGGTCGCGAGAACGAACTTTACAATATCTCCGCATCGGAATTCGTCGACTATCCTCTGCAGGATGGCGACGTGGTTTCGGTCGGCACTATCCTTGACCGCTTTACCAACCGCGTGGAAGTGAAGGGTTCCGTATTCCGCCCGGGCATGTTCGCCCTTTCGCCCGAACTTACCACCGTTCGCGATCTTATTGCCAAGGCCGACGGCCTGACCGAAGACGCCTACACCGGCCGTGTGCTCCTTTACCGTGAGGGTCCGGATTTGTCGCTCGAAATCGAAGCACTCGACATTGACGGCATCCTCTCCGGTCGTCTGCCTGACATCGAACTGCGACGCAACGACGTGCTTGTGATTTCCAGCGTTCACGACCTCGAGGACCGTGGTGATATTACTATCAATGGTCTGGTTGCCCGTCCGGGTGATTATCCCTATGCCGAAGGCGTCACTATTGAAGATATTATCCTTCAGGCCGGTGGTCTGCTCAAGGGTGCATCTACCGCCCGCGTCGAAGTGTCGCGCCGACTGGACGACCCCGATGCCACCGAGGCTACCTCGCGGATGGCCGAAACTTTCATGTTCTCGCTTGTTGACGGCCTCATTGTCAATGCCGACGAAGACTTCAAGCTCCAGCCCTACGATATTGTAGAAATCCGTCGTTCGCCCGGTTATCAGGTTCAGCGCCGTGTGGGTGTGGTTGGCGAAGTTGTGTTCGATGGCACCTATACACTCGAAAGCAAGAGCGAACGTGTGAGCGAACTGGTGAAACGTGCCGGAGGTCTGACACCCGAAGCTTATCCTAAGGGTGCTTCCATCATGCGTCAGATGACTCCCGAGGAACTGCGTGTGCGTGAGGAAACAATGCGCAACATTAATAATATGTCCAACGCCGGTGACAGTATCATAACCCAGAATATTGACATCCCGACTACCTATCAGGTGGCAATTGACCTTTCCGAGGCCTTGGCTGCGCCGGGTTCGGATGCGGATCTCGTTCTCCAGGTAGGCGACGTGCTTATTGTGCCTGAGTACACCAATACCGTGCGAATCACCGGCGACGTTATGTTTCCCAATACCGTTACCTACAAGAAAGGTAAGAAGCTTAAATACTACGTTGAGCAGGCTGGTGGCTATGGTGACCGTGCCAAAAAGAGCAAAGCCTTTATTGTGTATTTAAATGGTCAGGTGGCTCGTGCTAAGGGGAATACTGTAATCGAACCCGGTTGTCAAATTGTGATACCTACCAAGGAAAAGGGCAGTGGCGTCAACTGGCAGGCGATTATGTCCGTGACTTCCATGACCGGTACGCTCGGCACCATGGCCGCTGCTATCTCCAACCTGATTAGAAAATAAAAACAAGTAGCAGAATTATGCAGGAAGAAAACAACACCCCGCAGGACGAACAGGAGATTGACCTTCTGGAACTTGCCGGAAAGTTATGGAAAGAACGCAAGCTGCTGCTCAAGCTGGCTGGCATCGGTGCCGTAATCGGTCTGGTGATTGCGTTCTCGATTCCCAAGGAGTACACAACCACAATCAAACTCGTGCCCGAAGTGCAGGATGGCAAGTCGGGTTCGGCCGGCCTTGGTGCACTTGCCTCTATGGCCGGTATCAACCTCTCGTCAGGAGCAGGAAGTGATGCCGTGAATCCGCAGCTCTACCCCGACGTTGTCAGCTCCGTGCCCTTCAACATGGCACTTTTCAACGTTGAAGTACCGCTGAGCGACAAGGATGGCGAAGTGACAGAAACCACCGTGCGCAACTACGTCCAGGATGACCTTTCCAGCCCCTGGTGGAGCACAATCATTGGCGCACCCTTCAAACTGCTCGGTTGGGTGAAGAGCCTTTTTACCTCCGATGAAGAGGAGGGTGACCACGTACCCAACTCCTTCCAGGTGACAAAGGAGGAAGATGAAATCATCAAGGCCCTCAACAACCGTGTGAGCGTGAGCGTAGACACCAAAACTGCCGTTATCACCTTAGGTGTCACCATGCAGGATGCGCTCGTATCTGCTACTCTGGCCGATACCATCGCCGAGAACCTTAAGGCCTACATCACCGACTACCGTACCAACAAGGCCCGTACGGATATGGACTACGCCCAGAAAATCAACGATGAGGCCAAGGTTGAGTATTACAACGCCCAGCAGCGCTATGCTGAGTATGTGGACAAGAACCACGGTGTGACGCTCAACTCCCGCCGTACTGAGGAAGAACGCCTGCGCAACGAAGCCCAGCTGGCCTACAGCCTATACAACACCACTGCCCAGCAGCTACAGATGGCGAAAGCCAAGGTACAGGAGAACACTCCGGTCTACACCGTGCTCCAGCCGGCCACCGTGCCCCTGAAGCCCTCCAAGCCCTCCAAGCCCATGATTCTCATCGGCTTCGTGTTCCTGGCTGTGGTTGGCGGCTCTGTTTGGATTCTTTTCGGCCGCGACTTCAAGACAAAATTCAAAGAAGCCACAGCCGAATAAACAATCGCTCACAAGTAGATTAAAAAAACGTTCAACACACCGATGTTGAACGTTTTTTTATCGCCGTGCGTTACATAATATAAAATAATATAGCTCAACAATGACCCAAGACAATAACCAATTCCCCATTGAGCGGCACCCCTGGAAACCGTTCCTCCCCGAAGGCATGCGGGTGCTCATGCTCGGCACCTTCCCTCCGGGCCCTCACCGCTGGTCCATGAATTTTTATTACCCCAACCGCACCAACGATTTCTGGAAAATTGCCGGCCTGATATTCGCTGGAGATAGCAACGCCTACGTCGATAGCGCACACAAAAGCTTCCACCTCGATGCCATCAAACAAATGCTCACAGCCAAAGGCATAGGCCTGGCCGATACCGGAGTGGCTGTCCGTCGCCTCAAGGGCAATGCCTCCGATAAATTCCTCGATATTGTCGAAGTGCTCGACGTCGATGCCATAATCCGCTCCCATCCCACCCTCACAGCCATCGGTGCCGCAGGCGAAAAAGCCTCGCAGACGCTTGCCGAAATAACCGGCACTACCGTTCCCCGCAATGGCGAGTACACACTTTATCGCACTCCCCAAGGGCGCGAGATACAGCTGTGGCGTCTGCCATCAAGCTCGCGTGCCTACCCGCTGCCGCTTGAGCAGAAAGCCGAATACTATCGCAAATTTTACACCTCGGCCGGCATATCTTTGTGAACTCTCGGCGGTAGTTACGCGTTATTGCTAATAAAGAACGTTTTAACTATTGCTATTATGAAAGATATTACCACAACATTATTCCGCGTTCCGGCCTATGGAATCTCGCCAGTTGGAGGCTCCATGCTCGTGGCCGAACCATTTACCGACGAACGGTACTACTTCCACGGCGTTGTTTCGGTAATAGACTACCTTGCCGGCGAGGGTGCAACCGGTGTCGTGATGAACAACCTCACCGACTACACACTTCCCGAACTCCTCGATGGCGTCAACGCCGACATCAAGGTGCCCGTTTACTGCGGCGGCCCCAGCGGTCAGGACCGCATCTTCTTCATCCACACCCTCGGCTCTGACATTATCCCCGGCGCACGCGAATATGCCCCCGGCCTCTATGTTGGCGGCGACTTCGACGCTATCGTCAATTACATCAACTCCGGTTATCCCGTGGACGGCGTTGTGCGCTTCTTCATCGGTTACTGCAGCTGGTGCGAAGGAGAACTCGAGCGCGAAATCGCTCACGACTCCTGGGCCCTGGCTCCCGACGGACTTGCCCCCGAGGATGCCCTCACTGGCGGAAGCGACCGCTACTGGCACCGCCTGGTCCGCTCACTCGGCCCACGCTACCGCAGCTGGCAGCTCATCCCCCGCAATGCCGATTATAACTAAACGCATAAATCCCGCAGGCAGTAATGTCCGCGGGATTCCATTTTTTATATCTCAAAGAGCAAGCGCAGAAGCGCCTTTTCCACATCCGAGCCGAGAGCCAAAGTGCGCTCGCCCACGCACGCCCTGATACCGTCGTCGCCCTCGTCGTAGAGCACGAGCTCCGGCTCAGCCACAATTCCTGCGAACATCGCGCGGGCTGCCTCAGCATCCGTCTGCGGCACGAACGTCGCACCCCGAGCCTTGGCCACACGCCTGGCCGCATCAGCATCGGCCCCGGCAAGCCCCACCTTGGCGCCGGTAGAAGTCAGCCTACTCAGCAGCAGGGCAGTGCGCTCATCAGCCTTGCGTGCAATCACCAGCACCGAAGTAAACGGAAACTTCATCACAAGCGTACCCGCAGGATTCGACACCACGCGCACCACGCGCCTGCCGCCATCCCGCCGCTCCTCCATCTTTCTCTCAAGGTAATTATCTGCCATAATTTCAGTTATTTTTTAGTTGATTGGGAATCTTGTGAATTTTGGGAGGGTTGAGAGTCTTGGGATTTTTGCCCAACATTCCCATTTCTCCCATAATACCCAAAATTCCCGCCATGTTCTTTCCTATATTCCAGTCTCGCCCGAGTCATCTCCTCACGAATACCGCCATGCTCCAGGAAATCCTGTTTTGCCCGCTCAATAAGGCGAACCAACAGATACTGCTCCTGGTGTATCATCGTTATAACAAGATTTGCCAACGTTTCATCATCGCGCTTTGGTGCAATCTTGCGATATAAGAACGATTCATTATTGTTGCGGCAAAAATTCCTGACTTCTTTCTGTTTCTGCTCCGGCCACACTTTCAGATTGCGGACTCTCATGTAATCCTCATAATCAGCCAACAATTCGTCAAGGCTCGCTTTAGCTACATTGAAAAGTTTAATTTCAGTTTCCCGCGAAGTCTTCGAGGCCGCCGAGCCTTCGATAATATTCTGCTTCCCGCTGCGCGCAACCTGAATCATCTGGTCGATAGTTCGGTCACCCTTATGTAAAAACCTGTGTGCAAAATGATAAGTAATATCATAAATGCACTCGGCCTTTTTAAAAACAATAAGCGACCGATAATCACCCTTCGACTTTATAAACTCGTTGTTCATTTCACCATCAATTAAACATAACTAACGCCCAAGGTACCAACCGAATCTCGCGAACTCAGCCCAAGCCATCCCAAACTTCTCAAGCTTCTCAACACTCACAGTCTGTAGCAGGCAGATTATTCTGAAAGATAAACAAGCTGCTGTAGTTGAGTGTCATACATAATTGATTTACCCAAAATAATCGCTTCGACTGCCCGTTCGATAATCTTAAATGGTACAATAAACCATTCCTTAGGTTTATGATTATCAACTAACAACTGTAGCTGAACACCTCCAAAAAGTTTATGAATAAGGGCCTCAAAAGTCGACGATTTCACGTTATAGACTTTCCATGTCGCCACAACTTCAACATCGGCACAAAGATAAGTTGGCTCTTTCTTTGCATTGGTTATACGGCTTTCGACCGAAGTGGTAGTAAAACCTATTTTATATAGGTCTTTTATCGCAGCAATTTCAGGGAGTGCGGATTTTGAGCGCAGTACATATACAGTACCACTCTCCACGTCAGTTTCCGTTAGAGTGAATCTTTTTTCAAATTCCTCAGCTGTCATATCTGAGCAGTCGATAACCGAACAGCCTGTGACTGAAAGATTCTTAGTTATGGTTTTATATTTGATGTCAGATTCCGAACCATTTTCATAGATAACACGGGTGCGACCGTCGCGCTCTCTATGCTTATTTACTCCATCATCTTCAAAGGCGGCAAGATAACCTAACATACCGTTTTCTACAAAATACCTGCCAACTTTCAGATGTTTAACTTTGAACTTGACAAGTTTATACTTCCCTGATTTCAAGCCTTGTTGTATCTCCTTAAATCCCTCCGCATATTTGTCGAAGTCTTCACAAGGGCGACGTTGTCCCACATAATCAGCTTCTTTTCGAGCATCAAGGCGTTTACGCATATATTCTGGAATGTCGAACAAGCCAAGGTCGTCGCCTGCTTCTATATCGGCCAGCAGAGGGTCGTTAAGAATTGCCTCAAGCTGTTCCTCTTCCGTTAGTCCATGCGAATATTCTACCCTTGGTTCTTCGACTACAGGTTCAAGCTTAGGAAGAATCCCATACTCGTCAAATGGCCGACAGCGCTCTACCTTCTTTTCGCTTTTGAGCACACAAAGCCACTTGTGATAAAGCGAACCCTCCGCTTGATTATCTTCGGGCAAGCGCCCATTCACCTCAAAGAAATCCAAAATTTCCTGAAAACCTGCAATAAGTCGGTCGCTCGATGTTGTCCGCTTTCGTGGAGCTGTTACATCGGCCAGCAGAGGGTCATTAAAAATCTTCTCGAGTTCTTTATTCCAGTTAATCATTGCTGTTCTGCGAGTCTTCGACGTTTAAGATTTCTTAGATGTTCAATTGCCATAGCGATTCTGCGGGCTAATGGGTCACCATCGGTAATTTCAGGTTTTGTTTTACCCGGGTTTTCCTCGCGCCACTTGGGAAGATATTTTGTGAAAAGCAAAATAGCTTCTTCATCGGTCAACTTTTCGGAGCGTTTATCCTCGATAGCATACTGGATAGTGCGGAGTACTTCCGGTGTAAGCGATTTGCTTACAACCTCATATGCTCTTTGGAAAGGATTTATTTCTGCAATCAGGTTGATATCAAGTTCATTGAGATTGACAAACTTATTGGCAATCCTTATGAATTTATTGCCGGAATCATCCGGGCCTATAACCTGTTCGCCTTGTGTGGCAATAGTCAGAATTGTGTGTGTTGCAACAGCTTCAATCTCATCCTCGTTTAGATCGGGATAAGTTTCACGGATAATCTTGGGGATGTAAACTTCTGTTATCATCTCTGCCATACCCTCGCCGATGATGGCCTCTCGGATATTCTTATCAGAGAGTGTGGTGGCCACGAGGGTGTCAAGGTCATTTTCAACAATAGCCTTGGTTTTTTCATTAAGTGCCGGCAACCCTTTTACTTCGATTACGTGGTCATCATCATCCGGAGTCGTGGGCTTTTCGGGTTTATCTTCATCGTCAATCTTGGTCTTGAAGTTCCATTTGGGAGCCATAACTTGCTCCATGAGCAATGAAGCGGATATGGCTTTCAGGAAGTCGTTGACCGCCATAGAAACATCATCCTGCGCTGCATCAGGGCATGGAATCAGGTTGGTGAACTGAGCATGAGTCTTGCCCTCGCAATCACGGGTGCAACGACCGATAATCTGAACAATCTCGGTCAGCGAAGCACGGATGCCGATTGTTATACAATGCTCGCACCACTCCCAGTCAAACCCCTCCTTGGCAGTGCCGAGAGCAATGAGGATATCCAGTGAATCACGGCTATTCATATGTTGGAGGTACGCTTGCAACACAGCCCGCTGCTCAGCCTTGTCTTCTACCAAATTGCCCACTTTCAGCAGTCGCCCGTCAGGGGTGCGCACATTATAGATGAAATTCGCATAGTCCTGTGTTTCAATCTCTCCAATATGTTTGATAATCTCAGCCACTTGGTCGTGCTTGTTCATGAAAGCACCTGTCTTGCTGTTAGGGTGCGGAATATGAATAAGTGTTTTCTTCGTCGTGTCAAGAATATCGGGAATTGCACTAAGATAATTGCCCTGAAAGAAACTGTAACCAATACCGAGGCTCTTAAGCCACTTGTAGCCGTTGAGTTGCTGATAGTAATTATAATTAATCGTCGGTTGAAATCGAGCTTCATCCTCCGGTCTCATCACCGGCACACCGTCGCCGCGGAAATATGAACCTGTCATAGCAAGGATATGTGCCGACGTTTCGTTGAGCAAGCGGCGGATAAGTGCACCTAAGCGATTATCTTCGTCCGCCGAACCGTGATGAAATTCGTCTATACCGAAGAATACATTATCAAGCTTGCGCGCGTCGATACCGTTAAGAGCATTCAGCAGAGTGGCATGAGTACAGATGAGTTTTGTAGCCGTTGGGTGTTCAAGAAATTCATGAACAACGGATTTCTTCGTATTTTCGCTCCCTGCTGATAGGCAAAGGTTCCAATAGGGCAGCACACTCCAATCTGCGAAAAAACCGAACTTTTTCAAGGGAGTGTTATTGAAACTGCGCCCAATATTCTGTTGAGGCACGGCTACGATAACTTTCTTAACGCCCTGGTGGGCGAGTTTGTCAAGTGCCACAAACATCATGGCGCGGCTCTTACCCGAAGCAGGCGGAGCCTTGACAAGCAGGTGCTGACGATGACGCTGAGCAAAAACCATTGCTTGCATCTCACGCATTCCGAGCTCATCAGTATTACTTGACTTGCCCGTTTGGGCATATTGTACTTCAACGAGATTAGTCATTACGTTTACAGTCTATATGGAACCTTAGATTTTATAATATTTTCAATGTCCCATTCAATATTTTTCGAGTTTAAGAAAATCAATATTGACTCTCTAACTCTTTCAAAATCAGCAGTAGGACCTATCACAATTTTCTCCACACAGTCAAAAGGAATTGAGTATTCCGTATATGGTATAATAATACCGTTTCTATCTCTAAATAATATTTCAAATGTATCTTTTCTGTTTATCGTTATGCGGGATTCTTCTTCTAATTGATATGCTTTATTCTTGATTCGAATACCTATGTGGCCACAAATTACAGTATGAATATAATGTATTCTTTGATATAAGGGTATATCAAAACCATTTTTAATGTCTTCCTTAATCTTCTTTAAGGGAAACTCTTTGGCACAGCTTTTGTAAAGAGATGATATATATGGTTTTATTTTGGCTATTAAATCCGATGTAGAAGTTTGGTCATTGATATCGCAATAAAAACAGTCCTTAGCAAGAATATTCGCACGCAACAACTTTGAGTTGTTAAAACCAATTACGATACCATTACCTTTTGCAGCATACATATCCCACATATGCAAAGAATCATTAATCCCAGATAGAGAAATTATATATGGGCAAATTGATTGTCCGTCAGTTGTTCTAATATATGTGTTATAAGTAGTTTGATAGATTGGATTGTCTATCAAAGTTTTTACACGATATTTCTTCGGGATTCTCAGCTCTGACTCAATCATGTCAATTATCTCAGTACAAATCTTTTGCCCTATCTTAAATTCTTGCGGGTCATTCATGTACATATAATGCGAAGCCCATAATTTAATGTTTGGCTTTTCTTTGGTATAATCTTTCAACATGCCAAGAAGACCAGCTCCAGTGGCATAGTGGTATAGTAATTTGCTCATAATTATTTCTTTGTCATTTTTGCGTAGAGTTTGAAAAGATGTTCGAGGCGTTCTTCGTCGGAGGTGAAGGGCTCGGGGCGGTAGATGCGCTCAACTGCGAGGTCGAGCTGATGGTGAGCTTCGCGCAGTTCATCCGGCATGGTTTCCGGATTATACATTTTGGCAGGCGTCAAGTCGTAATTTTCGTCGCGCATATTGAAAACATTCTTCGCTAAACGCTCCAACTCCTCCTTCTGAGCCTCTGTCAGCTTTGGGAATGGGAAAGTGTTATAACAAAGTGTTGCGGAATAGCGTATTCGGGTTTCAAGTGAGCCACTGACAGCTCTAACCCATAGATTGTGCATCTTGGAAGTCAGAAGTGCGAAAAGCCATTTTTCAGCATCATATATTGCAAAGGCTGAATCTGCAATGATAATATCTCTATCTACATATCCTATTGGGATATACGTTCTACGTTCTGAAGAATGACGCGGTACGATTATAGCCTCACTATTCTTATATCGTACCTCTCCAAAACGCCATGGAACAGCTGCAAGTTTGTTTGTTGCAGATCTTTTACTTTCTGAACGTACGGTCTCGACTTGTTTTACTCTTTTTAATACTGGTAATGGAAGATGGTCTTTATCTTGTTCTTCAATCCAAATACAATAGCGCTCTTCACCTCTAATAAAATCTAGAGAACCATATATTCGATGAATGAATCGACTACAATTAGCATCGGATTTTATCAAATCTTCCTTTTCACTTTTTTCTAACAATAAGTAGCCTCCATCATTGGGCATACTGCCAAAACTCATTTCAGGTACCAGCCCAATAGGTTTTGAGAGGCCTGTAATAATTGTATTGCTGCCACCAATCAAATAAGGATTAATGTTTTCAACTATTCTACTCTCACTGCCAGCAAAAAGTCTTTTTTTGCATGGTTTGGCAGACAACCCAATTATGGAACAAGTCACGGCAGCATTGTATTTGGCATTGTTTGACCACCTGAACGATTGGTGAGCAAAAAAGATATGAACATTTTTACTCAATATTGGATTCCAAAGGATATTAACTTGCTCACCCTGTGAGATTGAATTCGTCGTAACAAATGCCAATGTAGCATTTGAATTGGCTATATAATTAGTCCCTTTCCAGAACCAAGAAGCAATATAATCAAGTTCGTTATGGCCCTGAATATCACCTAATGCACTGTTACAATCTTCTTTTTGTGAATCATCTTGTAACCGTGCACCGAGATACGGCGGATTGCCCATAATGTAGACTTCGTCTTCGGGGGTGTGGGGACATACGGTGTTCCAGTCGAGGCGGCAGGCGTTACCGCAGACTATGTGTCCGGATGGCTTTAGCGGCAAGGTTTCGGGGAGGACATAGAGTTCTTCCTGAAACTTGACGTTCATCTGATGCTCGGCAAGCCAAAGAGAAAGTGTCGCAGTATCGCAAGCATATTCGTCGAGTTCGATGCCGTAGAACTGGGTTAGCGATATGCACGGTACAGGGAGAAAGGCGGTTTTGCTTAGTTCTCGCAGTTCTTTCCAGATGCGAATTTCAAGTTCACGAACCCGCTTATAGGAAATAATCAAGAAATTACCGCTACCGCAAGCAGGGTCGAAGAACTTGATGCGCGACATACGGCCAAGCAGGTTGCGGAGTCGCTGGGTGGCTCGCTCTGAATGAATATTCTTCGCAATTTTATCGCGTGCTTCATTTCGAGCAGCTTCAAATTCTTCTTCGAGAGTGTCGAGGAACAGTGGACGTATCACCTTTTCAATATTCGGTACCGAAGTATAATGCATGCCGAGTCCGGCACGCTGTTCGGGAGTGATGACAGCCTGAATCATCGAACCGAAAATATCCGGGTTAATCTCTTTCCAGTTATATCCGCCGCAATTGATAATCAGGGTACGTGCGCGGCGCGACAATGTGGGGATAGGAAAGCGCTCCTTGAATAGTCCGCCATTTACATAAGGAAAAACTTTGTAGAGATTTGGCAAGGAATCGAGAACTGCAGCCTCGGTTGTTGACATAGCGAGGAAAGCGCGGTCGATAAACTCTGCAAGATCAGTGCCATCCTCCTTTGTGTGAGTTTTGAGTGTATTGGTAAAGAGGTTTTCGCCGGGGAACAGTCCGGTATCTTCAGCAAAGAAGCAGAACAGCAGACGCGACATAAACACATTGAGGGCATGGACGGTCTGAGGGGCGCGAATGTTGTTGTAACGCCGGATATCATCAAAAAGCTTTGCCATGAGTTCGGCCGATTTTACGTCGGCTTCAGCCTCCTCGGTAAACTGAATCTTCTCGATGCCTGCAAGTGGTGTGAAAAACTCAAAGTCCTTCCAAAGTAACTCGATACTATTTTCGTACCAATCATTTTCCTTCGGGTCGTAAGCTACGACATGAACGCCATTACTTGTGATGTATAGACGCGGCGATTTTTTGCCAATCTTGGCATCATCGCGCATAGCATTGATAACATCGTACATCTTTGAGCAATCGCCATCCAGAGTATTTACAGGAGTCTGCCGATATGCGACAAGGTTCTTGATAAGGACGGTTTCACCGTCTTTAGCAAGATTACCCGGACCGTCTTTAGTGCGACGTATCTGGCCGTCGCCATATCCGGCGAAAATGCGCAGCAGGTCATAGACAAATTCCTGAGCGGAAGTGCCCTGTTGGCTGAGTTTTTCCAGTGCTTCGGTTGCTTGGACTTGCGAATATGATTTGGTTTTCTTTGCCATTTGAGCTGTTTAGGATATCAAGGTGTATAGCATCCGTGTGTGTGAGTTAAAACCCTAAAGTTTTATTCAGTTGTAAAATTACAAAAATATTTCGGATTGACAATTCACCATATCCAATTTATCTCCGGGCTTGGTGAACTTTTATTCGGGGCTATGTGTTAGTAAGTTATCTTTCTGAAAATAACATCACCACATTATGGAAAATTTTACTTTTTACACTCCTACATTATATGAGTTTGGCCGCGGTACCGAGGAAAAAGTCGGTATGCTCACTTTCCTTACCGGCGCTACGAGGGTGCTCCTCGTCTACGGTCGTCGGTATGCTAAGAACAATGGTCTTATCGGGCGAATCGAAAATTCGCTCAACACCCTCGGCATCGAATATTTCGAGCTTGGCGGCGTAGAGCCCAATCCGACCGATACACTTGTGTACGAGGGTATTAAGATCGCCCGCAAGAATAATATCGACGGTGTGCTGGCCGTGGGTGGCGGTTCGGTTATCGACACTGCCAAGGCCATCGCTGCCGGCGTGGGCTATAAAGGCGATTTCTGGGATTTCTTCACCGGCAAGGCGCAGGTCACCGAGGCTCTGCCCGTGGGCGTGGTGCTCACCATCCCCGGCTCGGGCAGCGAAGGTTCGGGCAACTGCGTGATTACCAAGACCGACGGTGCCGTGAAGCTCAGCCTGCGCACTGACAGCATCCTGCGTCCGCGCTTCGCCATCATGAACCCCGAAATGACCTCGACCCTCACGGCCTATCAGACCGCGGTGGGCATCGTGGACATGATGTCGCACATCATGGAACGCTATTTTTCCAACACGAGCAACGTTGAGGTCACCGACCGTCTGGCCGAGGGCCTCCTGATGAGCCTCATTGCAATGGCACCCCGCGTGCTGAGCGATCCCACCGACTATCAGGCACGCGCCAATGTGGAATGGGCCGGAACGCTGGCCCACAACGGCCTCGTCGGCTGTGGCCGTCGCGAGGACTGGGTGTCGCACTTCATGGAGCACGAAATCAGCGCCATGTACCCCTCCGTGGCCCACGGCGCAGGTCTGGCCGTGGTGATTCCGGCATGGATGTCATATATGGCTCACCACAAGCCATCTAAAGTCGCTCAGCTGGGGCGCCGTGTGTTCGGCGTCGACATCCGCGACGACCGCGGAGCAGCCATCGAAACCGTGGCTCAGCTGCGCGCTTTCTTCAGTGCCGTGCTCCGCATGCCCTCCACATTCAAGGGCCTCGGCATTGATGAGCCGGACATCGACAAGATGGTCGAGAAACTCCATGCCAACAAGGGCGAGACTATCGGCGGTTACTATCGCCTCTCGGCCCCGGACACACACCAGATCTACGAGCTCATGCTCGACCCCTCGCAGGTGAAGTCCGCCGAAAAAGTCGCAGAACCGGTGGAAGCTTAGTACATAGAAATATATAAAGAACGAGGCTGTGTCGTAATGCTGAAACGCGTCCGTAGGACGCAGAATTATCTTAACCCACGCCGCCGAAGCTTGCGGAGGCGCCGTGGGACAGGTAAAAGACTAAAACAGGCGTCCGAAGGCCGCCGAAAAGGGT
>JAAVFP010000042.1 GCA_014800735.1 Bacteroidales bacterium | reverse complement strand
GAGATATTCGGTGTAAGTCAGGAAGATTTAGTGGAGGCTCAGACAAAATTGCAAGCTGCTCTTGTAGCAAGCAATGCATTGAGCTCCATGCAAAACAATCTGCAGAAGCAGTCTGCCCTTATGCAGGGTATCAATATCATTCAGACTAAGGCTGCCACCACTGCTGAAAATATTAAGACTGCAGCTCAGGGACGAGGTGTTGTCGTAACGAAAGCCGCTACGGTCGCACAGGCGGCGTTTAACGCCGTTGCCAAGGCGAACCCATACGTTTTACTCGCTATGGCCTGTGTAACGGTCGTCGGAGCATTATATGCCTTTGCCAAGGGAAGCAAGGAAGCGAAAAAGGCAGAGGAGGAACGTCAGAAGCAGATGGAGAAGGCTCGTGAGGAGCAGGAGGAATTCGCTCGTGCTGTCGCCACTTCAGCCGGAGAGCAGATCGCCTCGTTCCTCAAACTCAAAAAGGCTTGGGAGAACCTCGGGGACAGCTTCGACAAAAAGAAGAAGTTCATCACTGACACCAGGGATGAATGGCAGAAACTCGGTAAAGAAATAAATAACGTCAACGATATGGAGAAGATGTTTCGTGATCATACAAAGGATATGATGACGGCCATTATACTCCGTGCCGAACTCAAAGCATACGAGACCCGGATCCAGAATGTAGCTGACAAGATGGTCGAGGATGTTGAGCGTAACAAGACCTATAAATATAAACCTGCCACCACTGAGACTAAATTCAACGATCTTACAGATCCTGAGAAAGCTGCTATCTCTGATTACGATAGTGCCGGAAATTTTACGGTTGGGGAGCGAAGTAAACGTAATATGCGCTATGTAGCCGGAATGTCCTCATATTGGGCCCTTTCAGAAGAGGGCGCGAGGATAGTCACAGAGATGCGCAAAAAAGTAGGGAATGCGGCAGCATTAGCTGCACAGAATGAAGCCCAAGAAGATGCCAAGCGCACTATAAGCGGATATGTCGATGAGATGACCCGTCTTGCCGGTGAGCTTGAGACTACCATGTCCAATATGCCCGGTAAAGATGTGGATCCGGAAGGCAAACCGAATAATCCACAGAAACCGGATAAATCAGAAAAGGATGACCGGGTAGAACAGGAGCGTAGAACAGCAGAGGAACTGCGTAAACTCCGTTGGAAAAATCAGCAGGAGGAGATTGATCAGCTCGAAGAAGGAGCCGAAAAACGTCGCCGCCAGATTGCACTTGACTATGAGAAGCAAATGGCCGAGATACAGGCTAAGGAGGATAAGTGGCGAGAGTTGCAGAATGGTGCACTCACTCCGGATCAGACGGCTGCCCTTACTGAATCCCGGCGACTTGCTAACCAAGGTATGCAGAATGCCATACGCGATATCGAGAAAGACGAAGTGGCAAAGAACCGGGAAAAACTCAATGAGCTACTTGAGCAATTCAAGGATTTCGACCAACGTCGTCGGGACATCGAGACTTCATATAAAGCAGACATGCAGGTTCTCAATGTAGAGCTTGCCCGACTTGAGGCAGAAGGTCTCGACACAACGGCTGTTAAGTCTGCCCTCTCAGCAAGGGAGGAAGCCTACCGTTCATCGATTACAACCCTTGAAGGAGAGATTCTGCAGGCGAGTGATTTCTATGATAAGCTATTCGGCACAGTGTCCGATAAGGGATATAAAGTTCTCAAGGATTTCTACGCACAGGCAAAGGAGACTCTTGAGAATGCCAAAGTCGATGGGAACGGAGTCGAAATATCCATCCCGGTAAAAGATGCAGACGGAAAGTTTGTAAAAAAAGCTGTCAAGATCACCGTTGATGAATACCGCCGGATGCTGAAGCAAGTGCAGGATATCAGGAAGCAGCTTGAAAAAGATAACCCTATCGCAGCCTTCAGAACCTCATGGTCTGATCTTAACAAGGCGATAAAGGAAGGTGGTGATGTCTCCGGCGCACTGAAAGAGCTTAATTCCAAAGGCAAGGAGGTGACCAATACTATCCGGGGCTGGGGAGATGCGCTCGGTTCTGTCTTCGGTAATAACTTCAAAAAGTCAACGAACGAGATCCTGACCTTCTGTGATGGTGCTATGGATATGGGAACCGGCATTGCTCAGATATGGTCGGGTGATATTGTCGGAGGCATAACGAGTACCTTGAGCGGTCTGTCATCTATCATCTCTCTTTTCTCCTCATGGAAGGAGAAGATGGAGGAGATGAAGCGCGAATGGTATATTGCCGAAATAGAAACCAACCGTGCCCTCCGGGAACGATCAGCTGAATATGCTGCCAATAGGAGCGCGATAACCAATGTCATTAAGGATGTACAGCTTCTTAATTGGCTCATTGAAACCGGCTATGCCAAATCCTCAAGTGTGAGTGTTTGGGATTCGCAGTCAGCAGCTCTGGATGAGTATATAAACAATCTCCGGAAAGAGAGCGAAGTTTATGATGAATTGTGGTCAAAGATACAAGGAAGCCAAGGTCACTACGAATGGGGTAACTCTTTGAATGGTGGTTCTGCGACTTGGAGTTTGAAGGGATATAATGCTGACATGATTGAACTCTGGTATAACCAGGGAAAATTGACCGATGAGGCAAAGGCATATTATGAAGCGTGGGTTGATAGCGGCAAGTCAATTGAAGAACTGATTGACCAGATCGACGAATGCAAGGCCTCCATGCGCGAGATGGTGATGGGGGTATCGTTCGATGGCTTCCTGTCAAACTCGGCGGCAGCCCTGAAAAAGATGTGCGGTGATGTCTCTGAACTCGGAAAGTTTACAGAAGATACCCTTGCAGAAGCTATCCTTAACGGATTCATGTACCGTGATCTCGCTAAGGTTCTCGAACCACTTTATAATGAACTGACCGATGCATTTATCGACGGCACCGCTGACGCATCATATCTTGAGCAGTGGAGATTGAAATATGAGGAAGTCATGAAGGCAGCCGGGGACAGGCTCGATGCAATTGCAGGAGCCGCCGGTGTAGACTTGAACGGTGGTTCCGGAACATCCCAGACAGGCAAGGCCGGAGCATACACCGCCATGAGTCAGGATCAGGGTACGAAGCTCGAGGGCATCGGAGTAAGCATACAGCTGCACACGGCATCAATCGATGATAAGATGGATGACGTGAGTACCAGAATGAGTGAGGCACAGGAGAGCCTCCGGAAGATTGAGAGCAATACAGCCAAATCTGCCGAAATGCTTGAGCAAATTGCCGATGATATAGCGGTGATCAAACGTGACGGAATTAAAACCAGATAAGAAACAGTCATTATGAATAATGAGACAATGCAGAACCTTGTCATAATAAACGACAAGGATATATGGACCGAGTTCGGTGCCTTTCTTACTGAGGAGAAGAAAGGTGGCCGGGAGAATCTCACCGCCATAATGACAGCCTCAAAGGTGAAGTCGCACGTAGGAGTCAATATCCGGGAAGAGGACGGAAGCAAGTATTCTACTAAACTCGAGGTCAAGAATGAGGAACGGGATGTAACCCTGCACTTCGCCCTCTTCAACAAGAGCCGGACCGGATGGCTGCTAAAGTATCGGGAGTTCATCAGCTTCCTCAAACAGGGAGAGAACGGATGGTTGAATATCCGGTTCCCGGAACTGGAGCTGACGATGAGGGTCTTCTATGTGGAGAGCCCGACATACAAGCCTCTGACGTATCTCTGGAAAGAGGGTGTCCACGCAAGCAGCTTCAAGGTCAAATTCCGTGAGCCGAAGCCTTCATTTTAATAAAGTTTAAACGCCATTAGAATATGCTTATAACGATATACGATAGACTTGGAAATCTGAAAACCGAACTGTCACCTAACGACAACTCGACTCAGGTAAAAGAGGTGCAAGGCGACAATGTCTTAACATTGTCATTCACCCATTATGACCATATCGAACTGGAGGTTGATGACTACGCAGACTTCGAGGGTGAGCGTTTCTGGCTGACGGAGAAATACCGTCCGAAACAGAATACCCGGAAGGAATGGGTCTATGACGTGAAGCTCTACGGTGTGGAATCGATGCTCAAGCGTCTCCTCGTGATCAAGAGTGTCGACGGGGAGGAAGATCCGGTATTCACTCTGACAGCTCCGCCACATGAACACGTGGCTTTGATTGTAAGCTGCATGAACAAGGGTCTGGGAAACATAACGGACTGGAAGGTCGGGACGGTCAACGGCACCGAGAATATAGTCATTGATTATTTCGGTAAATACTGCGACGAGGCCCTCAAGGAAATAGCCGAGAAGGTCGGCGCGGAGGCATGGGTCGACGGAGAGACTGTCAATATATGCAAGTGTGAGCACGGGGACCCACTCCCTATGGGGTATCAGAACGGTCTTCTATCGATTGATCCCGGAACGGCAGACAATGTGAAGTTCTATACGCGGCTTTATCCTGTGGGTAGTAGCCGGAATATTGACCGACAGAAATATGGTTTTACCCGGCTTCAGTTACCGGGAGGCCGCAAGTTCGTGGAAATCAATGCAGATAAGTATGGCCGCGTAGATCATTATGAGCAGGACGCATTCGCAGATATCTATCCACACCGGACAGGAACGGTCAGTGAAGTACGTAGCGAGGTCAAGACCGGAGAAGATGGGAACGAATTCACCATCTACTATTTCAAGGATAGCGGTCTGAACTTTGACCCTAACGATTATGAGATCGGTGGGCTTGTCAAGCGTGTGTCCTTTCAGGAAGGAAGCGAGCTTGCCGGACTGGGAGATGAAGAAAACGGAACATACTATTTCGAGGTCAACTTCAACAGCAGCACTCAGGAATTTGAGATTATTACGATATGGCCTTACGGCGATGAGATGCAGTTGCCGGGCGATAAGCTCGTGCCTAAAGCCGGCGACAAATATATACTCTGGAATATCTCGATGCCGGATGAATATTATACATTGGCAGAAGCTGAATTTCTGGCAGCGGTAGAACAATATAATGCCGACCATAATCTTGACATCGCAGTATATAAGGCTCCGACAGATCATGTCTGGATTGAGGATAATGAGG
>JAAVFP010000041.1 GCA_014800735.1 Bacteroidales bacterium | reverse complement strand
GGCGCTTTTGGCTTAATTCTGCGGTCGAGTGCCAAGCGGCACACTCCCTTATCATTAAGCCAAAATCACTCAAAGACTGGCCGCCCAGAATTTAACAGTAGTTATTAAACAAGCTCTTACTTACGCATTATGTACCAGTTCGAAAAGCCTTACGACGAAGCTCCCTACACCGACCTTCTGGCAATTTATCAGACCAGTTTTGCCGAGAATTTCTCGCTTCCGGCGCTGACGGATTATGTTTCGGGTAAAACGCTGACCTACGGCGATATGGCGCGCCGCATAGCGCGCCTGCACATGTTTTTCGAACTGGCCGGCGTGCAGCGGGGCGACAAGATTGCCCTGCTTGGGCGCAACACCCCCAACTGGGTGATTGCTTTCATGGCCACGCTGACCTACGGAGCCGTTGTGGTTCCCATCCTGAATGAATTTAATCCGGCCGATGCGCAGCACATCATCAACCACTCGGATTCGGTGATGCTGTTCGTGGCCGACGGTATATTTCCGCTGCTGGACTTTGCGGAGATGCCCGAAATCCGCGCCGTGGTGTCGCTGGACACCCGCACGGTGATTGCGGAGCGCACTCCAGCGTGCCCGGCGCAGCGGGGGTGTGCTACGCACAAAAGCATCGTGTCGGGCCTGACGCGCCGCTTCCGCAAGCGCTATCCTGCCGGGTTCGCTCCGGCCGATGTGAGCTATCCGGCCATCGAGGGCTGGCGGACGGCCATCATCAACTATACGTCGGGCACCACGGGCTTTTCGAAGGGCGTGATGCTGACGCTCGACAATCTGCGCGGCAATGTGGTGTTCGGCATCCGGTCCAACCTGCACTACCGTGGCTCCCGGGCGCTGTCGTTCCTGCCGCTGGCGCACGCGTACGGCTGTGCCTTCGACATGCTCACCACCCTTGCCGTGGGGTCGCATGTGACGCTGCTGGGCAAAACGCCCACGCCCATGCTGCTGCTCAAGGCCATGCGCCAGGTGCGCCCGTCGCTCATTGTGTGTGTGCCACTGATTCTGGAGAAAATCTACCGCAAGGTGGTGGTGCCGATGATCACCAAGCGCCCCATCAGCTGGGTGCTGGCCGTGCCGATGCTCGACAAGGCCGTGTACAGCCTTATCCGCTCCAAGTTGGTGGATGCTTTCGGCGGGCAGTTCGAGGAAATCATTGTGGGCGGGGCGGCACTCAACCATGAGGTTGAGGAATTCCTGTGCAAGATAAAATTCCCCTTCACCGTGGGCTACGGCATGACCGAATGCGGCCCCCTGATCAGCTACGCACCCTGGCGGCGTTTTGCCTCAGGGTCCGTTGGGCGCACGCTGAAAAACATCATGGAAGCGCGCATACTGGTGGACGAAACCCGCTCCGAGGGCGAGCACGCCCAGGGCGAAATCATGGTGCGCGGCCTCAATGTGATGAAAGGCTATTACAAGAACCCCGATGCCACCGAGGCCGTGCTTCAGGAGGATGGCTGGCTCCACACCGGCGACATGGGCTATCTGGGCCCCGACGGTCGCACAATCTACATCCGCGGCCGCTATAAAACCATGATTCTCAGCTCCAACGGCCAGAATATCTACCCCGAGGAGATTGAGGCTAAACTGAGCAACATGCCCTATGTGAACGAGTGTCTGGTGGTGGACCGCGGCGGACACTTGGTGGCACTTTGCCACCCGGACAAGGACGAGGTGGAGCGCGACGGCCTGACTGACAGCGCCCTGACCGAAGCGATGGAAACCAACCGCCGCAACCTCAACGAGCTCGTGGCGCCCTACGAGCAAATCCAGTCCATCGAAATCATGCCCGAAGAATTCCAGAAAACCCCCAAGCGCTCCATCCGGCGTTTCCTGTATAAGTGATTTTTTCTTTTCCGGGTTGTGAACTGTTTGGTGGCATGAGGTGTTTTAGAAATAAAACGAATCAAACGACAAACAATATACGACTATAATTATGGAAAAGAAAAGTATCAAAGGTACACGTACAGAACATAATCTGCTTGCATCGTTTGCAGGCGAAAGCCAGGCTCGCGCACGTTACACCCTTTTTGCCCAGAAGGCTAAGGAGGAAGGCTACGAGCAGATTGCAGCAGTCTTTCTGGAGACTGCCGAGCAGGAACTGAGCCACGCCCGTACGTTCTTCTCGATGCTGGAGGGCGGTTCGGTTGAAATCACCGCAGCTTATCCGGCAGGCGTAGTGGGCGACACCCGCACCAATCTGGCCGAGGCTGCCGCCGGCGAGCGCGAGGAGTGGAGCGACCTCTACGAGAACTTCGGCACGATTGCACAGGAGGAAGGCTTCCCCCAGATTGCCAATGTGTTCCGCCTGATCAAGGGCGTTGAGCAGATGCACGAGGCCCGCTACAAGAAGCTGCTTGACCGTCTGGAAACAGGCACCGAGTTCGAGCAGGCCGAACCGACCGAGTGGATGTGCCGCAAGTGCGGTTTCACCATCAATGCCAAGTCGGCGCCGAAGCGTTGCCCTATCTGCGGCATGGACCAGGGCTGGTTCGAGCGCAAGGCCGAGAACTATTGATACTGACTGAAACGATAATAAGCCGCTCCGATAATTTTGCCGGAGCGGCTTTTTCGTAAGCGGGAGAATGGCAGTGAGAAAGGACATAGAGAGTGCGGTGAGGTGCGTGCGGCGGTGGCGTGCCCGCTTTGCGGGTGTTGTTGATTTCGGCTCGCGCGCTATCGGCGTGCTCGTGTTCGTGATGTCGGTGGCCGTGATTGTGGCGCTGGCCGTTTATGGCGGTTTTGAGAATGATGCGTTTGATAAGCGCATAGTGCTCAGGCTGCTACGCTGGGCTCAGGGAGTGTTCGTGTTCTCGATTCTGTTCAACCTTGTGCTGCGGTTCAGGCGCACGATGACCGAGACACGCTTTGTGAAGCGTGTGGCGGATGTGATGGTGCTTCTGACGCTGCTGCCGGCGCTGCTCAAAACGCCTGACAGTGCGGGAGGCACGATTATCCATGTGTTGGCCCACCGCTATTTCCTGTTCTCGGCGCTTGGAGTTTTCTCGATTGCCGAGGTGAGCTTCGGGTTGATGCAGATTGTTGCGCGGCGCACGAACCCATCGCTCATTCTGTCGGTTAGCTTCCTGTTCTTTATCCTTATAGGTAGCTTTGTGCTGATGCTGCCGCGGTGCACACACGGCGGCATAAGTTATATCGACTCGCTTTTCATGGCGTCGAGCGCGGTGAGCATGACCGGCCTGACGCCCATAGATGCGGGCACCACTTTCACGCCCATGGGGTGGGTGGTGATAGCCATCCTGATGCAGATAGGGGCCTGGGGCGTGCTGACGTTCACGAGCTTTTTCTCGCTTTTTTTCAGCGGCCGGGCGTCGATTTACAGTCAGTTGCTGATGCGCGACTTTGTGTACTCCAAGAGCATGGGCGCACTGCTGCCGATGATTCTCTACATCCTTTCGTTCACGCTGGTGATTGAGCTGGGCGGGGCGGTGGCCATCTACTTCGCTCTGCCTGAGGATTTTCATGCGCCGGTGTTGGGCAAAATCGGATTCTCGGTGTTCCACTCGCTGTCGGCCTTCTGCAACGGCGGTTTCTCCACGCTGCCCGATGGCATGGCCGACCCGAGGCTGTTCAACGGCAACCAGATGATCTACATTGTGTTCATACTGCTGATTCTGGCCGGCGGCATCGGATTCCCCAACCTGGTGAACTTCAAGGAGGTTACGGTGGAGTACTGCCGTCGGTTGGCGAGTGCCATCACGGGCAAGAAGCGGGCCCGGGTGGTGCATCCCTTTGATGTGAACACGCGGATTGTGCTGGCTGTCACGGCTGTGCTTTTCTTCGGGGGCACGGCGGCCTATTTCCTGCTGGAATACAACAACACGCTGCTTGACCTTCCGCTGAGCAAAAAGATTGTGCAGTCGGCCTTCAATGTGGCCACGGTGCGCACGGCGGGATTTTCGACTTTCTCGCCCGGGGCGTGGCTCAACGTCACGTTCATGATGCTGATGATAATGACGTGGATTGGCTGCGCGTCGCAGTCGATGGGCGGCGGTGTGAAGGTGAACGCCTTTGCGGCTGTGGTGCTCAATCTGCGGGCGATAGTGCGCGAGCAGAGCGGAGTGACGATTTTCAACCGCACCATCTCGCCGGCTTCTATCCGCAGGGCCAACGCTGTGGTTATCCTCTCCATTTTCGCCATTCTGGGTTTTGCAATGATAATCATGGTGCTTCAGCCTGAACTTCCGCTGCGAGGGGTGCTGTTCGAGAGCTTTTCGGCCGTAACGACCGTGGGCCTGTCGTTCGGCATCACGCCACAGCTTGGGGCGGCATCCAAGATAGTGATATGTGCGGCGATGTTCCTGGGGCGCGTAGGCATCATTTCGGTGCTTTGCGGCATTGTGGGCAATCAGCCCGACCGCTCGGATATGTTCCCGACGGATGATTTGATAATCAGTTAATAGCAAGAGATATGAGATGTATAGTGATAGGCCTGGGAATCTACGGTGAAAATTTGGCACGCGACCTCACCGAGATGGGCAACGAAGTAATCGGCGTGGATTTCAATAAGAACCACGTGGACGCGATCAAGGACAATATTTCCACAGTCTACCACCTGGATTCCACCGAGGAGACAGCGCTTGCGGCACTGCCGCTCAACAATGTGGATGTGGTGATTGTGGCTATCGGCGAGAACTTCGGCGCCAGTATCAAGACAGTGGCGCTGCTGAAGAAGGCGGGTGTGAAGCACATCTATGCCCGCGCCATCGACAAGCTCCACGAGGCCATTTTGCAAAGCTTTGAAATCGACGCTATCCTCACCCCGGAGCAGCGTGCTGCCGAGGAGCTGGCCTCGGAGCTTGAATTCGGGTGCACAATGACCACCATGCCGGTGGACGACGAAACGGTGGTGGCCAAAATCACGGCTCCCGCAGGGCTTGTGGGGCAGATGTATGCCGATCTTGACATGGCGCAGCACTTCGACCTGATGCTTGTGGCAGCCGCACGACCGCGCATGCGCCGCAATGTGCTGGGCATAGAGCGCCCGAGCCATGCGCTCATTGACCTGTCCGACGGTACCAAGGAGAAAGTAGAAGCCAACGACATCCTCACCATCTTCGGGCGCCGCAAAAAAATCCGCGACTTCTACAAAAGCTACACCGAAGCCGGAAAATGACGCGTAAAAAGAAAAATATTTGGCTGTCTCAATAATTTTCGCTTAATTTGCATCAACATACTTACCCCGCTTCCCGAAGAACAGCGCGCTCAGGGTAAGTTTTTTTATTTTTATGGAATTGCAAATCTATAATCAGCCTCAGATCTCTGTTTCTGAACAGATTCGACTGTTACGGTCGGAAGGGCTTATGTTTGCTGATGAAAATCGTGCCCAACACCTACTGGAAAATATAAATCTATTTAGATTAAAGAGTTATTTATTACCATTCAGGACTACAAATTCTCGAATATTTAAGGTTGGCGCAAGTTTTGAAGACGCATATTCTATTTATAAGTTTGATTCAGAACTAAGAAAACTGATATGTTCTGAATTGGAAAAAATAGAGGTCTCAATTCGTACAAGACTTTCACTTGCTATGAGTGAAGAGACCGGAATATACTGGTTTGAAAATAGTGATAATTTTCGAGATGAGACCCGCCATCACGGCCTTCTGAGTAGTCTGCTGATTGAACTTAATCGCTCCGACGATGAAGCTATTATAGATTTTAAAAGAAAATATGCAAATGACTTTCCTCCCAGTTGGATGACATTTGAAGTAAGTTCATTTGGTACGATTTCAATGATGTATCGTTGGCTTAAGCCCGGACTTCCAAAAAGAAAAGTAGCACGCTATTACGGGATTTCAGATACTGTCATGGAATCCTGGCTTCACGCCATCGTATATGTACGTAATATCTGTGCCCATCATAGCAGGCTATGGAATAGGAAACTAAGTATAAATGCACTTATTCCACGCAATACAAGATTACCTTTTATTTCTATTCCGTCGGATACTAAACGAGTATATTTTATTTTATCAATCCTTTTGTATTTTCTGCAGGTGGTGAATCCGCAGAATACTCTGGCGATTCGTGTAAAGTCACTTTTTGGTAAGTATCCAAATGTTGACCCTAATGCAATGGGTTTCCCTGATAATTGGGCTGAGGAATCCTTGTGGCAGTAATCAAATGGTTCTAAGAAATTGAAGAGATGTAATCAACCACTATAGGCTATTTTTGAACTACAATGAAGAAATTGACACAGGAGAATCAGGTTATTGAAACGTTACGTAAGCTTGGCGGATACGCGACATTGCGGCGTCTTAACGAGGTAATGGATTTTTCTTCATGGAAAACGCTTACACCGGAAGCAAGTGTTAGACGTATTGTCCAGTTAAGCAATTCTATATTTAAAATCCGACCAGGGCTTTGGGCACTTGAAGAAGTAAGAAACGAGGTATTAATGAAGTTCAAACTTACTACTGAAAATGAGCAAAGTGAAGAATTATTCAGTCATTCCTATTATCAAGGATTATTAATCGAGATAGGTCGTTTTAGGAATTTGAAGACCTATATACCACCTCAAGATAAGCATCATATGTTTCTGGAAACGGAATTGGGTGAAATGACAGATTTAAAGATTCTGCCACAGTTTACTTATGAAAATCTTCTTCGCAAAGCTAGAACCGTGGATGTAATCTGGTTTAATGAACGAACTATGCCAACCCACTTTTATGAAGTCGAACATACAACAGATATAAAAAATTCTCTTTCAAAGTTTTATGAATTGCAGGATTTCTTTTCATCTTTCTATATTGTTGCGGGACAACATCGTGAGAATGAGTTTCAAGACAAACTCAGCGCCTCAATATTTTCCTCGATAAGAGATAGAGTATGCTTTATTACTTATGATAAAGTAGCTGCGTTACATTCTAATTTATCTCAACAAAAAAATATTCTTTGGTGAACGATGAAAGAATTTATCATTTACACTTTACAAGGGACGACTAATGCGCCGAATTTGGATGTAGAGGTTGAGAACTGTCAGGTCCTAGGAATAATTCAGGCAGATTCTGCTGGAGATGCAATCAATAAACTTTTCGAAAAGAACAAATGGATTAGTGAATCAGGATTTACTAAGGATTGCGCAATTGCGAAACAGCTTTTTTCATCATTAAATATAAAAGATTTGAATAGGATAATAGACTATCTTTGGAGAAAAGAGTATGATCATTTTCAAGATAATAATTATCCCGAAAATCATATTTTCAGAATAGTCAAGAGGTTAAAAGAATCCTTTTAATCCAAAAATTTAATTTTTACGTTGCCAAAACAAAGCCGCCATAATCACTTATAAAGTATAGATTCTGAGAACTGGATATTGGATCCGATGGCCGGTTCGTCAACTACGGGAATCGCAGCGAACTTGTGCGGAAGACGTTATCTTGGAATCGAGAAGGAGGCTTGCTTTTCGGAACTCGGAATGATGCGGCGCCTTGAGCTCGACAGTGATGAAATCCGAAGACTTTATAAAAAGAAACTTTCCGATTTAAATTATATACAAACTCATTCATTTATCGGAGAGCCTGAAATACTTTATGGGTCAGAACTTCCGTTCTGAATCTATACGGCAGAATGCGGCGGAAGGTGGTTTGTGAATGTGGGGGAAATATCGTAACTTTGCGTTGGAAAGCGAGGGGGCGCGGTGTTGCGCGGCCCTGTATGCGGAGTTTTTTAGCTATATATGAAGTTCAAGCTTGAGAAAACGTGCACGGATTGTGCGGCCCGCGCGGGCGAAATCACAACGGACCATGGTGTGATTCGCACGCCTATTTTTATGCCTGTCGGTACGGCGGGCACGGTGAAGGGTGTGCACACCCATGAGCTGTACGATGAGGTGCACGCGCAGATTATTCTGGGCAACACCTACCACCTGTACCTGCGTCCGGGAATGGAAATCATTGAACAGGCCGGCGGTTTGCACAAGTTCAATGGCTGGGATGGTCCTATTCTGACAGATAGCGGTGGTTTCCAGGTGTTCTCGCTCAGCGCCAACCGCAAACTCAAGGAGGATGGCGCGCACTTCCGCAGCCACATTGATGGTTCGAAGCATATCTTCACGCCCGAGAATGTGGTTGATATTCAGCGTACTATCGGTTCGGATATTATGATGGCGCTCGATGAGTGCGCACCCGGCACGGCCGATTTCCGATATGCCCGCAAGAGCCTTGACCTGACCAAGCGCTGGCTTGAGCGCGGCTGGAAGCACTACAAGGCCACGGAGCCGAAATATGGCCACTATCAGTCGTATTTCCCTATCGTGCAGGGCTGTACGTATCCCGACCTGCGCCGCGAGGCTGCCGAGCATGTGGCATCGCTGGGTGCTGACGGTAATGCCATCGGCGGTCTGGCCGTGGGCGAACCGGCCGAGGTGATGTACGATATGATCGAGGTGGTAAACGAAATTCTCCCCACCGACAAGCCGCGCTATCTGATGGGCGTTGGCACACCGATCAATATCCTTGAGGCCATTGACCGCGGTGTGGATATGATGGACTGCGTGATGCCGACGCGCAACGGGCGCAACGGTATGCTGTTCACGCCCGAAGGCACGATGAATATGCGCAACCTGAAGTGGGCCAACGATTTCTCGCCTATCTGGGAGGATGGCCCCGCGATGGTGGACCGCGTGTACACAAAAGCTTATCTGCGCCATCTGTTCATTGCCAATGAGTTGCTGGCCATGCAGATAGCTTCGATTCACAATCTGTCGTTCTACCTGTGGCTCGTGGGCGAGGCTCGCCGTCATATTTTCGAGGGCGATTTCCACTCCTGGAAAACCGACATGGTGCAGCGCCTGGGGCGCCGGTTATAATTTCTATAATATTTCAGAAAAGGTGTTCAAGATTCTCGACCGCTACATAATCCGTAAGTTCCTGGGGACTTATGTGTTCGCCATAGTTCTGCTGTTGGCTATCGTGATTGTGTTCGATGTGAACGAGAAGCTGGATGCCTTTGTCAAAGCGCCGTTCAAGGCTACGCTGTTCGACTACTTCCTGAACTTCCTGCCTTATTTTGCCAACCAGTTTTCGCCGCTGTTCACATTTATCGCCGTAATCTTCTTCACCACCAAGCTGGCCGATAATAGCGAGATTATAGCGATGATGTCGGCCGGTGTGAGTTTGAAGCGTCTGCTGCGACCCTATATGTTCTCGGCAGCGCTGATTGCGATATTCACCTTTCTGCTAAGCGCTTATGTGATTCCACCGGCCAATGTGAAGCGAATTAACTACACCAACACTTATGTGCGCAACAAGCGTGTGGACTACGGCGCCAACATCATGCTGATGGTTGCGCCCGGCGAGATTGCCTACATGAGTCGCTACGACAATGTGAGCAAAACGGGCCACCGCTTCCAACTGGATTCCTTCGACGCTGATCAGCGCCTGACCTCGCGCCTGACAGCGCAGTCAATCCGCTGGGACACCCTCTACAGCTGGCAGCTGTACGACTATGTTAAGCGCGATTTCCGCGCCGACCGCGAGTATATCGAACAGGGCCGCACGTTGGACACTATTATAGCGTTCGAACCGCGCGACTTCCTGATTTCCAAGGACGACCACGAACAGCTGACCACTCCCGAGCTTGTTCAGTACATCGACCGCCAGAAGATGCGCGGCGTGGGCAACATACAGTCGTTCGAGGTGGAGTACGAGCGCCGCTATGCCATGACTGCCGCGGCGTTTATCCTCACGGTGATAGGCATGTCGCTGTCGGTGCGCAAGGTGAAGGGCGGTATGGGCATCAACATCGGCGTGGGCCTGGTGTTGAGTTTCAGCTACATTCTTTTCATGACTATCACTCAGACTTTTGCAATCTCGGGCCTGACGTCGCCCTTCGTGGCCATGTGGATTCCCAACCTCATCTACATCGTCATCGCCATCATCCTCTATCGCCGCGTGGCCAAGGGATAGGGTTATAGATAAACAATTGACATTATGACTGAAACGATTATAATAAAAAATCCGTCGCCGGGGTTTTTGAGGTTCGTTGAGATGATGCGTGTGAAGCAGCAGGAACAACTCAAAAAGCTGGCTGATGCCAAATGTAAGATTACAATTTACGAGTAATAGGGTATGATTGACGAATTGATGCAGCGGCTGCGGGATGGTGAGTGGGTGTACGGCATACATCCCGAGGCGAGTGAACGCTTGCTTGAGATTGCGGACAAGTGCCATGAGCTTAACGCGCTACGTCCGTCGCAGATGGAGGAGCGCGAGCAGTTGCTGCGCGGATTGTTTGGTGCTATGGGCTGTGGCGTGACGGTGCATTCACCTTTCCGTTGCGATTTCGGCAGCAATATCTACATCGGCGATAATGTGACTGTGAATTTCGGCATGACCGTGCTTGATGAAGCCGAAGTGCGCATCGGTAATCGCGTGTTCATAGGCCCGAACGTGAGCATATTCACTGTGATTCATGCGCTCGACCCGGCCCAGCGCGTGGCGGGGGTGATGCGCGCCGAACCCGTGACAATTGCGGATGATGTGTGGGTGTGCGGCGACGTGAAGATATTGCCGGGCGTGACAATAGGCAGCTGTGCGGTGATTGGTGCGGGAAGTGTAGTGGCTCACGATGTTCCACCCATGGTGCTGGCGGCCGGAAACCCCTGCCGAGTGATTCGCCCGATCACTCCAGGCGATATTGTTGATGCCGATAGTATTTTCGGCGAGTCTGTGAAATGAAAAACCGTAGCCCCGGAAGAGCTACGGTTGTAGGTTGTGCCAGTCTGCGAGGCTGATTACTTGCCTAATTTATCGGCGAGGCCGTGTACTTTATCTGCCAGGGATTCCAGCAGATCGGCACCCTTGTCGGCCAGATTGGCTGCGGTGGATTTCGCTTTGTCGGCATACTCGCCGGCTTTGTCTTTCACCTGATTCAGAGTGGAATCGGGGTCTTCCTGCTGCTCGGCAATCTTGTCCTTGAATGATGCGATTGTGTCGTTTACTTTATCGGATGCTGCAGCTGTTGCAGCGGCTACTTTATCTTTGGCCTGGTCGGCGAGCTGCTGAGCGCGGTCCTGCAGCGATGCAGCTTCTGCCTGAGCGTCGGATTTTACGGCTTCGGCCTGTTCTTTAACTGCGTAGTCGGCTGCTTCGGCCGACACTTGTGCTGCGGCTGCCGATACCTCGGCTGCTGCTTTTGCTTGATTCTGGGGGTTGAGGGACATAATATTCAGGTTTTAGGTTGTTAGTATCAAGTTAGTATCATGATTGTTTATGTACAACGCGCCGCGGGAGGGTATGGTTCGCGTTCTTTTTTCATAAAAAGACTTAACATTGGCCTTAAAGTGCGAAAAAACAGCTAACTTTGCACTAATTCTGCATAAGGAACAGAAAATGAAAAAATCAAGCATATTATTAGGCATCGCATTGTGCATGACCTTCGGCCTGATGGCCGTTCCGCCGGGCAACGTTATTGAAGAAGTTGCATGGCTCATCGGCGACGAACCGATTTATAAATCCGAGATAGAGCAGCAGTATCAGGACATGTTGCAGGACCGCCAGGCTATTTCGGGCGACCCTTACTGCGTGATTCCCGAGGAAATCGCCGTAGAACGCCTGTTTCTCCATCAGGCCGATCTGGATACCATCGAGGTGCAGGAATCCATGGTGCAGATGCAGGTGGACGCGCAGATGAACTTCCTGATCACCAATCTCGGTTCGCGCGAGAAAGTGGAGCAATACTTCCGCAAGCCCTATCCCGAAATCCGCGAATACTACGCCGACAATATGCGCAACCGCAGCCGTGTGCAGCAGGTGCGCGCCAACCTCACCAAGGACCTCAAGGTGACTCCCGGCGACGTGAACCGTTTCTTTGCCAAACTGCCTGCTGACAGCATTCCCTTTGTGCCCCTGCAGGTTGAGGTGCAGATTCTGACAATCAACCCGGTCATTCCCCGTCAGGAAATCGAGGACGTGAAGGCGCGTCTGCGCGACTTTTCGGACCGCGTGACCAGCGGTAAGGACGACTTCTCGACCCTGGCCATCCTCTACAGCGAGGACGGCTCGAGTGTGCGAGGCGGCGAGCTCGGCTTCATGGGCCGCGGCCAGCTGGTGCCCGAATTTGCTGCTGTGGCTTTCAACCTCAACGACCCCAAAAAGGTGTCGAAAATCGTTGAAACGGAGTATGGTTTCCACATTATCCAGCTCATCGAGAAGCGCGGCGACCGCATCAACTGCCGCCACATCCTGCTCAAGCCCAAGGTGGCCGAGAAGGACCTGGCCGAAGCTGTCACACGCCTTGACTCCGTGCGCGCCGATATTGTTGACAACAAGAAAATCAGTTTCGAGGAGGCCGTGCGCTATCTTTCGCAGGACAAGGACACCCGCATGAGCAATGGTGTGATGGTGAACCCCGAAACCCGCACCACGCGCTTCGAAATGTCGCAGCTGCCCCAGGAAGTGGCCATGGCAGTTAGCACCCTGGGCGTGGGCGAGATTTCGCAGCCCTTCCGCATGCGCGACAGCAAGAGCGGCCGCGAGGTTGTGGCTCTTGTCCGCCTCACCGACCGCATCGACGCCCATACCGCCAACCTGTCGGACGACTATCAGACCATCAAAGATATGTACGAGAACCAGCGCAGCGAGGAGATAGTGGAAAAATGGCTCGAGAATAAAATCCGCGAGACCTACACCCGCATCGAGGACGGCTGGCGCAACTGCGAATTCAAACACAAAGGTTGGATTAAGAGCAAGTAAATGCTCACCCGCAAATCGGCACTTGCATTACTGACGCTGTCGGCGCTGCCCGCGCTGATAGCGTTTGCCATGCCCCAGCGGCGCGATGTGCGCATCGAGCCCCAGATTCCTACGGCCGACCGCTCTGCCGGCAACCGTGTGTTCCTGGAGCGCGCCGAGGTGCTCCGCAAGGCCGAGACCGACTCCTTCATGGTGCTCGTGGGCAACGTGGTGTTCACCAAGGGTCCGATGATTATGCGCTGCGACAGCGCCCACTATTTTGCCGAAACCGAGAGCATGGACGCCTTCGGCAATGTGAGCATGGAGCAGGGCGACACGCTTTTCGTCTACGCCGACGAGCTCAACTACAACGGCGCCACCGAAGTTGCCGTGCTCTATGCCGATCCCGGCAAGAAAGTGCAGCTCATCAACCGCGACGTGATGCTTGAGACCGATGTGTTTGTCTACGATCTTGCCATCGATCTGGGTTACTACGAAGTGGGCGGCCGCCTCACCGACCCTTCGAACACCCTCACGTCGCTCTACGGCGAGTATGCACCCTCGACCAAGGAAGCGAATTTCTACACTAACGTCCACCTCAACTCGCGCAATACCACCGACACGCTCGACATCTGGTCGGACACATTATATTATAACACCGACACCCACGTGGCCGAGCTTTATTCGCCCAGCACGGTGCTCAACGCCCGCGGCACCATCTATACGTCCAACGGTGTTTACGACACCGACAGCAACCGCACCACGCTCTACGACCGTTCGCTGATAGTCACCCGCCAGGGTCAGACGCTCACAGCCGACACCATCTACTACGACCGCACCGCCGGCTACGGAGAGGCTTTCGGCGGCATGATTCTAACCGATTCGGCCCACAAAGCCGAGGTGCGCGGCAACTACGGTTACTACGACGAGTTCCGCGACAGCTCCTTCGTGACCGACAGCGCTCTGCTCATCGAGTACTCCAAGGGCGACACTCTGTGGCTCCATGGCCGCTACATCCAGTCCTTTCTGACTTTTGACAGCGTTCATGTGCCCGAGGATACCATCCTGGGCCGTGCGGCTTACATGCGCGTGGACACCTCGCACGTAGGTGTGGTTTATCCCCGCGTGCGCTTCTACCGCTCCGACATGCAGGGCGTGGCGGATTCCATGCGCTTCACCGAAAAGGATACGTCGCTCACCATGTACCATAACCCGATTGTGTGGAGCGAGGACCGCCAGATTTTCGGCAACGAAATCCGCCTCTATCTCAACGATTCCACCATTGAGCGTGCCGTGCTCCCCGACCAGGCTTTCACGGCCCAGCACATCGAGGGCGAGCACTACCAGCAGATGAGCGGCAAAGAAATGATTGCCTATTTCGAGGGGGGCGAGATGCGCCGCCTGGACATCAACGGCAGTGTTGAGCTGATTCTCTACCCTGAGGAAAACGACAGTACCATCAATAAGATTGTCAACGCCGAGAGTAGCTATATGAAGGCCTTTTTCCGCGGGCAGACTACTGAGCGAATCACCATGTGGCCGCAGACCACCGGCACGGTCACGCCGCTGTTCCTGGCTCGCAGGAGCCTGTATAAGTTGCCTAAATTCAAGTGGTTCGAGGGCATCCGTCCGGAAGATAAGGACGACATCTTCGTCATCCCCGAGGCCATGGAGGAGCTCATGCGCTCGTCCGGTCGCTAATCCGGCGTGAGTCCTGAATTTTAGGCACCATTATGGCACAAGGCTTGGTGTAACCCATTATTTTTATTATATTTGTATCATAATATTAGCAGTATTATGGATATAATGAATAATAGTAACAATATATTATCTGTATTGGACGGCTTTGTGCTTGATAATCACAGCGACATTATGATGCAGGTTGCCGAGAATTTCCGCAAGCGTAGAGTTGAGAAAAATATCACCCGACAGCGCATTGCCGAGCTGTCAGGAGTGCCGCTATCTACTGTTGCACGCTTTGAACAGAAAGGTCTTATTGCATTTGAATCGTTGATAAAACTTGCTATGGCACTGGGATATACTTCTGAGATAAAGGATCTGTTTTCTGCTCCCAAGTTTGACACAATGGAAGAACTCGACCTTATTCGTCAGAAAAGCAATGACAAGAGGGCTTACATAAAACGCAATAAAGCATGAAAAAGACTGAAAAGCTTAAGGTTATGTTTCATGGGCGACCTGTCGGAGTGCTATCACTAACTCCAGATAATCGCCTGAATGTCTTTGAGTATGATAAGTCGTGGCTTGCCGATGGATTCAGCATTTCGCCGCTTGAACTGCCATTGAAATCAGGCATTTTCATTGCCAAACCACAACCGTTTTATGGAAATTTCGGTATCTTTGAGGACAGTCTGCCAGATGGTTATGGCCGTTATCTCCTACATAAAGCATTACTCCGCAATGGTATAAATGATGCGGACCTATCTTCTCTTGACAGGCTTGCATTGGTTGGTGACAATGGTATGGGAGCCTTGACTTATTCCCCTGCCGTATTCCTTGAGCAAGAAGAAGCAGTAACAGACTTCGACAGGCTTCAGGAAATTGCACTTGAGGTTCTTAAGGAACAGCAGGATAAAGATGCCGGACTACTCCTATATAACAGCGGTAATAGCGGTGGCGCGCGCCCCAAAGCTGTATTTTCAGATCCGGAAGGACACTGGATAGTTAAATTCCGTCATACTTACGATCCGAAGGATATAGGACTGCAAGAAGCTCGATATAATGAGGTGGCACGAAAATGCGGTATTATTATGCCCGACTTCCGGCTTATCAATGGACGATATTTCGCGTCCCGGCGGTTCGATATCGACAATAGTGGCAACCGAATTCATACTGCCACTGCCGGAGGATTGATGTGCATTTCTCTCCGTGAGCCGTTTATGGATTATTCAAATCTACTCGCATTGACGGGCTTCATAACCCAAAGTTGTGAAGATGTCGAGCAGATGTATCGAAGAATGCTGTTCAATTACCTCACTGACAACAAGGATGACCATTGCAAGAATTTCAGTTTCTATGTTGTCAGGGATAATGATCTGAAGACATGGAGGTGGCGACTTGCTCCT
>JAAVFP010000040.1 GCA_014800735.1 Bacteroidales bacterium | reverse complement strand
TCTGGGCGGCCAGTCTTTGAGTGATTTTGGCTTAATGATAAGGGAGTGTGCCGCTTGGCACTCGACCGCAGAATTAAGCCAAAAGCGCCAAAGAATGGCCGGCGATGGGTATTTAACAATATGCAACATTAATCAGCATGTTTATTTTTTGTAAGAGCAAGCTTTTCTTTGCGACTAAGTTACTTTTTGTCTCTCATCTTTCGGGCGCATTTTCCGCTTTGTTTCAGTCGTGTACATTGAGTACACTCCTTCAACGTCAGCGAAAAATCCCCTCCGAAATATGAGACCCAGTATTTAACATTAGTTATTAAACAAGCTCTTATTATATTGCGAAGTTACGAAAAAAACGGCTTACTTATTCTTTGCCGTGAGAATTTCGGCTTTGTCTTTATCTTTTTTAGCCATCTCGGCCAGCGACAGGGCTTTTACACCGATGCTGCGGTTGGTGATTTTGCCGGGGGCGTGGTCATAGATGACCTTGCCGTTGCCGGCACCGTAGATTTTCACTTTGTCGCTCGTGCCCAGGGTGATATCGCCTGTGCCGAAGATGAAGCAGTTCACATCGTCCGCCGTCAGGTCGGTTGCATTGATTGTGCCGGTGCCTACGTTGCGGATTTTGGCCTTATCGGCACGGCCTGCCACCTCCATTGTGCCCTTACCGGCGGCGAAAGCCAGCTCAAGCTGCTCGGCGTCGATGCCGTTCACTTTCACGGCACCATTACCCATCTGGTGGATTTTGAGTGTCTTGACCGGCGCGCTGATGTTGACACACAGCAACGAGTCGCCGGAGTTCTCGGCGCGTGAAAGCGTCGAGGAGTACACCGTGACGGTAGGCATATCCCGGTAGGGTTCGGTTTCGGCAGTGGTCTGGATGGTGAGCTTGCCGCCGTTGTTGTTGAAAGTTATTTGCGAGGCCTTGTCCGGCTCGCAGCTGAACACGGCAATACCCGCCGAATCGGCATTGCAGACATGATTGACTTTTACCCCGTCCACCACGACGAGTTCGCTGAAGTCACCAAGCTCAAGGCGGTGAGTGGTTTTCTCCGCAAAGAGAGTCATTGAAAAGGCAAGGGCGCCTGCAAGGGTGAGTATTTGACGTGTCATAAAGCAGTAAAATAGTGAAAATTAAGCAATATTGTCAGGACTTATTACGCACTGACGGGAGAATTTCGGTTTCAATCTTGTCAAGGACAGCGTTGAGTTCGTCGAGCGTCGAAGCTTTCAGCATCGCTATCCTGGTGGGCCGGAAGTCCGGGATGCTCTTGAAGAGCGGCGAGGCGGCCAGGTGGCGCCTGATATGCAGGATTCCGCGGTATTCGTCGATGCGTTCAACACTCTCTCGTATCTGTCGGCGCAGAAGGGCAAACTTCTCGGCATCCGTAATATCGTCGACGGTTCCGCGGCGAATGAGCGAGGTCATTTCCCGGAAAATCCAGGGAGCGCCGATTGATGCTCGGCCCACCATCACTCCGTCGACATTATAACGCTCGAAGGCCTCAACAAGTTTTTGCGGAGTGGTAATATCTCCGTTGCCGATGAGTGGAATTGTGAAACGCGGATTCTCCTTGATGCGTGCAATCTCGGTCCAGTCGGCCTCGCCGGTGTACATTTGCGAGCGGGTGCGGCCGTGCACAGTGAGCGCCGCGATGCCGCAGTCCTGAAGCTGCTCGGCCAGGTCAACAATGATTTTTGAATTGCAGTCCCAGCCCAGGCGCGTTTTGACCGTGACGGGCAGATGCGGCACCGCATCCACCACGGCCCGGGTAATCTGGAGCATCTTGGGAACATCGCGCAGCATGCCTGCGCCTGCGCCCTTGCCGGCTACTTTTTTCACCGGGCAGCCGAAATTGATGTCGAGAATATCGGGTTTGGCCTCGGCCACTATGCGGGCAGCTTCAACCATCGGCTCCACTTCGCGGCCATAAATCTGGATGGCCGTCGGGCGCTCGCCCTCGGCGATGTGGAGTTTGCGGGTGGTGGCGGCGATATTGCGGATAAGAGCGTCGGCCGACACAAATTCCGTATAGGTCATGTCGGCTCCCTGTTCTTTGCAAATCAGGCGGAAAGAGGCGTCCGTAACATCCTCCATCGGTGCGAGCATCACCGGTTTTTCTCCTAAATCAATATTTCTAATCTTCATTACCTAAATTCTCTGTGCAAATTTCGCAATAATAGCATTCATGTGCAAAGACGGTTCCGTAAATGGCCAATTCTTTGTCCTTATAAGCTCAAAAAAAGTGAGGTCCGTATATAATTTTGCATCCGAAGGGTGGTTCGGATGCAAAATTGTGCGGTGGGGGGATGTGTGCGTGCGCAGGTCAGTTACTCATTGTGTGGAGCAGCTCCTCGTTGTCGCGTGTGCGTTCCATGCGTTCGCGGATAAATTCCATGCTCTCAATCGAGTTGCGGTCCGACAGGAAGCGACGCAGAATCCACATGCGGTTCAGGGTATCGTCGTCAAGCAGCAGGTCGTCGCGGCGCGTGCTGGAAGCCATGATGTCCACCGCCGGGAAGAGGCGCTTGTTGGAGAGCTTGCGGTCGAGCTGAAGCTCCATGTTGCCCGTGCCCTTGAATTCTTCGAAGATTACTTCGTCCATCTTCGAACTTGTTTCGGTCAGCGCCGTAGCAATGATGGTGAGCGAGCCGCCGCCCTCGATGTTGCGGGCTGCGCCGAAGAAGCGCTTGGGTTTCTGGAGTGCGTTGGCATCCACACCGCCCGAAAGGATTTTACCCGAGGCGGGCGCCACGGTGTTGTAGGCGCGGGCAAGGCGGGTGATGGAGTCAAGCAGGATAACCACATCGTGGCCACACTCCACCAGGCGTTTAGCCTTGTCAAGCACGATGCTTGCAATCTTCACATGGCGGTCGGCGGGCTCGTCGAAGGTCGAGGCGATAACCTCGGCATTGACACTGCGCTGCATGTCGGTGACCTCCTCGGGGCGTTCGTCAATCAGCAGAATCATGATGTAGGTTTCGGGATGATTCTCGGCAATGGCGTTGGCGATGTCCTTGAGCAGAAGGGTCTTACCGGTCTTGGGCGGTGCCACGATGAGGCCACGCTGGCCCTTGCCGATAGGAGCGAACATGTCCACCACGCGGGTCGACAGGGTGGAGGTGCGGCCGCCGTTGAGGTTGAATTTCTCGTCGGGGAACAGCGGGGTGAGGTGCTCGAAGGTAATGCGGTCGCGGATAAACTCCAGCGAACGGCCGTTGACGCGGCGCACACCCGCCAGCGGGAAATATTTCTCGCCTTCTTTCGGGGGGCGGATAATGGCTTCAACCACGTCGCCGGGACGCAGACCGTAGGATTTTATTTGCTGGGTGGTCACGTAGATATCGTCGGGCGAGGGGAGGTAGTTGAAATCGGCCGAACGGAGGAAACCGTAGCCTTCAGGAACAATTTCCAGCACGCCGGTAGCTTCAAGGATATCGCTGAAGTCATATTTCTGAACCGGCTGCTGCGGCTGACGGTTGTTCTTGTTTTTCTTATTCTTTTTGCCACCCTGCTGTTGGTTGGGCTGCTGCACCTGCTGGCCCTGCTGGTTGGGTTCGGCCAGGATAATCTGCTGAGGCTGAGCGGGGAGTTCCGGAGCTGCTTCCTGCTGTTGCTGCTGATTGTTGCGGCGCTCGGCATCCTCGGCTTTCTGCTGCTGGGAGCGGGGCACGAATTTGCGGCCTTCGCTGCGGGGGAAGAATTCGCCCAGCGAGCTGTTCTTGTTGGGCATGAAGCGGCTGCGGGGCTGCTCCTGCTGTTCGGGCTGAGCTTCGGGGGTGGATTCCTTGGTTTCGGCGGCTGGGGCGGCAGTTTCCAGGGGCGCAGGCTGCTCACTTTCTTCCGAGCGCTGTTCAGGGGCTGCTATGGCAGCGGTAGGCTCGGCGGGAGCGCTCTCGGCGGCAGGAGCTTCCTCGGCGGGACGCACCTTCTTGGGGCGGCCTCGGCGGGGTTTCTCGGGCTGAGCTTCGGGAGCGGTGTCCGCACTGCTCTCGGCCGGAGCTGTTGCGACAGCTGATTCCTCGGCGGGAGCTGCGGCACCATCGGCAGCGGGAGTTTCCTCGGCTGTAGCTTTTTTGCGGTTGTTTTTGCGCGTGGGTTTACTCTCGGCGGCAGGAGCTTCGGCTTCGGCTGCCTGCTCGCCGGCAGGAGCGGCTTCTTTTTTCTTGCGTCCGCGCTTTTTGGGAGTTTTTTCTTCACCGTTTTCGGCGCGACGACGCTGTTCGGCGGTTTTTGCGGCTGCACCGTCGATAGCTTGCTGGTCGAGGATACGGTAAACCACGTCCTCGCGGTTATTTAAATCAATTTTTTTAAGGCCCATACCCTCGGCAATGCTTTTGAGCTGCTCGTCGGGCATATCGGTCAATTCAGATATATTGTACATATCAGAGCTTTATGTGCTGAATTTACATGTTAGTAGAATTTCGCAAAATCGCGCACATAAAAAATGCGCAAGTCTGTGCATCGGCAACACAACAATGGTGAGTAAAACAGCGAAATTCGGGGAAAAACGTGAATCAAGAGCCTCTGAGGGCCCTTTGATGTTGCAAAGTTAGCAAATAACTTTTATATATAAACAAAAAATCCGCCTAAAAGTTAGGCGGATTAGGTGAAAAGATGTGTATGGAGGGTGCTCAGGGGGCGAAACCGACTGAAAAAAAGAAGTCAGCGCTTCTTTTTTGTCGGAATCCCTGCCGAGATATCAGCTACGGTGCGCGCGGCGGTTTCGGCCACATTCTTGCGGATGCGCTCGCGGCCCAGGGTAGAGTCCCGTAACAGATTGTTGAGCTTCTCGGTGCTCTCGCTGATCATTCCGGCCGTGTTGGCCAGCTCGATATATTCGGCGGTGAGTTTATAGATGCCGTTGGTGAGTGTTTCGGTGAAATAGTACCAGCGCTCCTGCGATATGAGCATGGCTATCGTGGACAGTTGCAACTTGAGCACATAGTCCGGCCCCACGCCGAAGGACTGGAATTCCTTGATTGAGTTCCTGATTATCGAAATGCGGGCACGGCAGCGGCCATGCTTTGTGCGGTTCACCTCGCGTGCAATCTGGTCGGTCTTCTTTTCCAGAAGTGCCTCGACGTCGGGGTTGAGGAAGAATTCGAAGTAGGCTTTAGTGTCCTTGGAAGCTGCATATGAATCCAAGATAAGCTCGACCAGCTGTTGGCGGTCGAGCTTATCAAGTTCTTTTTTAAGAGATGCTTTGGACATTATTCAACCGTGGGTTTGAGCCACTTGTCGAACCAGCGGAAGAAGAGGCGCTGCCACAGCACTGCGTTCTGGGGCTTGAGAATCCAGTGGTTCTCGTCGGGGTAGATAACCATCTCGGCGGGAATGCCGCGCAGCTTGGCGGCGGCAAAGGCTGCCTCGCCCTGGGTGGAGCGGATGCGGTAGTCAAGCTCGCCGTGCGAAATCATGATGGGGGTGTCCCACTGGTCCACGAAGCGGTGGGGCGAGTTGGCAAATGTGCGCTGGGCCACGGCATTGTCCTTGTCCCAGTAAGCGCCGCCCATATCCCAGTTGGCGAACCACATTTCCTCGGTTTCGAGGTACTGTGCCTCCATGTTGAAGATACCGGCGTGTGCCAGCAGGGCTGCGAAGCGCTTGTTGTGGTGTCCGGCAAGATAGTAGATTGAGAAGCCGCCGTAGCTGGCACCGGTGGCACCGATGCGCGCGGGGTCGATGTATTTTTCGCGTTTAAGGTCGTCCACGGTCGAGAGGTAGTCGTCCATGTTCTGGCCGGGGTAATCCTTTGAAATCTGCTCGTTCCACTCAGTGCCGAAGCCGGGCAGGCCGCGGCGGTTGGGTGCCATCACAATGTAGCCGTTGGAGGCCATCAGGGCCAGGTTCCAGCGGTAGCTCCAGAACTGGCTCACGGGGCTCTGCGGACCGCCCTGGCAGTAGAGGATGGAGGGATACTTCTTTTCGGGGTCGAACTTGGGAGGATATACCACCCATGCCACCAGCTCCTTACCATCGGTTGTGGGCACCATGCGCTTTTCAACAGTGGGCATGTCGAGCTGGCTGAAGATGTGGCCGTTGACGTCCGTAAGGGCCGTTACGGCGTAGGTTTTCTTTTTGCCCTTGCCCTGGGGAGCGATGAGCATCATTTCGTTGGGGCGCAGCATGGAGTGACGCAGGGTGACAACGCCGTTGGCCGTCGGGGCCAGCGAGGCGAAGTCGGCAACCTCGTCGGTCAAGCGGGTAATGGCCTTGGTGGCGAAGTCGATGCTGAACACCGGAATTACGCCGCCCTGGGGAGCGATGAAGTAGAGCGATTTGCCGTCAGGAGCCCAGGCAAATTCGTCGATGGTGTAATCCCACTCGGCGGTGAGGTCATATTTTTCGGCCGTGCGGCAGTCCATGATGAACAGGCGGTTGCGGTCGCTCTCGTAGCCGTCGCGCTCCATGGACAGCCATGCCAGATAGTTGCCGTCGGGCGAGAAAGCGGGAGCCGTGTCGTAGCCCATCATCCCTTCGGTCAGATTGCGGGCTTCGCCGGTGGCGGCGTAGCAAAGGTAGAGGTCGGAGTTGGTGGAAAGGGCATAGTCAAGGCCGGTTTTCTTGCGCGAAACATACACGAACATCTCGCTGTTGGGGTGCCACGCAAAGGACTCCACGCCGCCGAAGGGCTTCATGGGCGCTTCGAAGGGCTCGTCGGCCATCACATCCTTGAGGTCGCTGACGGTCTTGCCGTCGAAGTTGCCCACGAAGGGGTGGGGGATTTCGGTAATCCACTCGTCCCAGTGCTTGTACATGAGGTCGTCAATCACGCGGCCGGTGGCTTTGGGCAGGTCGGGATAGATGTCGCCGGCACTGCGCGAATATTTAACGTTGCCGATAACGATGATTTTCTTCTCGTCGGGCGACAGGAGGAAGCCTGCAATACCGCCGGGCTGCGAGGATGCCTGCACGCGGTCCGAGCCGTCGGCATTCATTGTCCACATCTGGGGTGCACCATCGGCGTCGGGATAGAGGAAAGCAATGCGGCGGCCGCCGTCGAACCACACGGCTGAGCCTTCGCTCTTGGGTGTGCGGGTGATGCGGTTGATTTGCTGCTGACCCAGCGTAAGGGTATAGAGGTCGGCATTGGAATTGTTCTCCTCAAGGTTTTCGTAGGAGATGCTGAAAAGGACGGTCTTACCGTCGGGCGCTACGACGGGTGCCGCAACACGGCCGAGTGCTTCAAGAGCGTCGATGTCGAAACGACCGGTGGTGCTTTTGAAGTCGGGCTGCTCGGCGGCTCCGAGCGTCGCTGCTCCTGCAATCAGAAGAGCTGTAGCTGACATTGCGAATTTCTGCATAGTGATGCGTTATGATAATGAATAATTTCCAAACAGTGGCCCGGAAAAGGCAGTGCAAAATTACGCAAAAAAGCGGGAAAATCCGCTATTTTTTGCGGCGGCGGAAGAAGGGGAGCACCGTGCGCACGAATTTGAAGCCCAGAAAAGCATATTCGGCCCACGAAATAGAGCCGGCGATGCGCGACAGCATGGACGAACCCACGCCGCTGCCGCCAAGGCCGGGTATGCGCTCGCGCACGCCCTCGTACTGGGCGTACATCTTGTACTTCTGGATTTCCATGCGGGCTTGCACCAGAGCGCGCTGCACGCGAATCTGGTCGAGGGTGAGGCCGGGCCAGTCCTCGCCGGTACTTTTAGGATACGGGGGTAGATTCATCTTGAGTTTCTTTTGAAGGAGCGGGCGGGTTGAGCAGCAGGCGGCTGATGAAGCGCGCTATGGGGTCCTCGATGAGCGGCTTGCGGAATATGATGAGCGCAGCCACCAGCAGCACGAAGAAACCTGCCACAATAATATAGGACCACACGGGCGAAAGCGTCACGGCCAGGCTCCAGGCCACGGCCATACTGATATACACCAGCGTGACAATGCCCAGAATCAGAAGCACGGAGCAGAAAGCCACGGCGGCCAGAAGGCGCGTGAGCTTTTCGGCCACGTTGAGGCGGGTGTCCTCAATCAGCAGCCGGACGTACTTGATTACATTGTCGGCCAGGCTTGTGGTGCTCTTTTTGGGCTCGGCAGTATTGTTGTTGTTAAACATCGGTAGCAATAATGCGATAAAGCCGGGTCGCAGCCAGTGCACGACCCGGTGACTCTATCATAAGTTGTGAGTATAGCTCAATTCTTCTGATTCTCAACCTCGGAAGCAATCATTTCAACGAGGTCGTCGATTTCGTCGGTCGCTACAATGCCCTTCTTTTCCAGATAGATGCGGATGCGGGCACGGAGTTCGGCACCGGTCACGGGAGTGAGCAGAGCAGTGGCGGCTGCACCAACGGCGGCGCCGAAAACGAATGTGAGTAAACCTTTCATAGCGGAATGTCCTTGTGTTGGTTTTTATTTAACTTCCTTGATTTCTTCTGCAATCTGGTCGGCGATGCTTTCGAGTTCGGATTCCTTGATGCCGGGCACGTGGGAACGGATGAAACCTTTGATTGCGTCGCGGGTGTCGCTACCTTTCTGAGGAGCGAACAGGAGTGCGGATGCTGCGCCGACGAGGGCACCGCCGATAGCGGCTACGATGATGGGAAGAGCTTTCATATCTTTATTCAATTTTAATTGTTAGTCTTGTTATTTTCGTTCAAAATCTTTTCTGATGTAGTAACACCCCGAACCGCGAAAATGTTCGTGGTCGGGGTGTAATTATTTTCAGTCCTCAATGGGCACGGCGAAGTAGGCTGCTTTGCCCGAGGGGTAGATACCGGTGATGAACAGCACCTTGTTCAGGCTCGACGGCCCGTTTTTGATGGCCTTGTAAATCGAGGTGATATCGTCAGCGCGGCCCACAGCGGTACCGTTGATGTTGAGGATGATGAAGCCTGAGCGGATGCCGGCCTCGGCAAATGCTCCGTCGGGCTCCACTGCTGTCACCTCCACACCGTTGCTGATTTCGAGGCTGCGGGCAGTATCGGCCGAGATTGCAGCGAAGCTTGCCCCGAGGGGATTCTCGCCTTCGGCGCGGGTCACAGCTGTTCCGCCACGGTTGTTGCGCAGTTTCACGGTGGCCTTCATCTGCTTGCCATCGCGGTAGAAAGTGATGGTCACGTCGTCGCCGGGGCTGTAGCCGGTGACAGCCTCCTGCATGTCGGCGCTATTGCGGATGGGGTGGTTGTTGAGGGCAACAATCACGTCGCCTTCCTGTAGGCCGGCTTCGCGGGCTGCCGAACGGTCCTCAACAGCGGCCACATAGATGCCGGACGCCGTTCCCTTGATGTCCTTCTGCTGCACAAGTTCGGGAGTCACTTCCTGGTAGCTTATGCCGAGATAGGCACGCTGCACCACGCCGTAGTTCTTGAGGTCGGCCACCACTTTCTTGACAATCGAGGTGGGGATGGCGAAGGAGCAGCCGGCGTAGGTGCCTGTTTGCGAATAGATGGCTGTGTTGATGCCCACAAGTTCGCCGTCGAGGTTTACCAGGGCGCCGCCCGAGTTACCGCTGTTGAGCGCGGCGTCGGTCTGGATGTAGGCTTCGATACCGCCCGAGGGGCGAGCGCCGGTGGCCATGGAGATGTTGCGCGCCTTGGCACTGACGATACCCGAGGTAACGGACGAGGTGAAGCCGAAAGGATTGCCCACGGCAAGCACCCATTCGCCCACACGAAGGTCATCCGAGTTGCCCATGGGGATTACGTGGAGGTCCGGGGCGTCGATTTTAATCAGCGCAAGGTCGGTGGACGGGTCGGTGCCCACGATGGTGGCATCGAAATTGCGGTTGTCGTTGAGCGTAACCTCAAGGCGTTCGGCGTCGGCCACCACGTGGTTGTTGGTCACGATGTAGCCGTCGCGGCTGATGATTACGCCTGAGCCCAGACCCATCTGGCGCTGCTTGGGTTGCTCCTGAGGCTGTTGGGGGTTGACACGGCGCCCGCGGGGCGAACCGAAGAAAAATTCGAAGAAGGGGTCGGAAGCATAGGGGTCGGCCTGCGCCTGCTGCATGTGGGGAGTGGCGAAGCTTTTCACGCTTACAACGCCGTTCACGGTGTGCTCGGCAGTGCGGGTGAAATCGTCCTGCGAGATGTAACGTCCTGCGATACGGGTGTCCGAAGTCGCCGGGGTGGATTCAGTCGGTTTATTGTCGGAAGCAACATTGCTTTCGGCTCGGAGAACCGACACGCCGACGCAGACGGCGGCGGTGATAATGATGCTGATAATGACTTTTTTCATTCGATGAAAGATAATGTGAGTGATAGATTGTTGATTGAAGATTCTTCTTTGCAAAAATAGCAAATTATTTTATTAACGCAACCCAAAGAATGTTATTTAATGATAAGTCTCGCCTCAGGGTAAAAACAAGGCCGGGAAAACTCGCGGTGAGCTTTCCCGGCCTTGTTTAGATGGGTATTGATGATTGCGTGCTGATGAAATCAGGCTTTGCGGCCCTTGTTGAAGAAGAGCTTGTGGTCGATGTACTCCTGGGTAGCAATCAGGGTAGGCTTGGGAAGGCGTTCGTAGTAGCGCGAGATTTCAATCTGCTCGCGGTTCTCGCTCACTTCCTCGAGGTTGTCGTTGTAGGGGGCGAACTCCTGAAGTTTCTTTTCGAGGTCGCTTTTCATCTGTGCGGCAATCTGGTTTGCACGCTTGGAGATGATGCATACGGTTTCATAGACGTTACCGGTGTCCTTGGACAGTTCAATCATGTCGCGGGTCACGGTGGTCAGCGGGGTGTTGCTTTTCTTGAAATCCATAGTTTAATGTGTAAAATTTTCTTGTTCGTAATGAGGGGAGATAGGGGAGAGTGCTTAGTCCTTGACGTATCGCTGGGCAATTTTCAGGATGTTTTCGGCCTCGGAGCGGTGGCCCGAATCGGGGAAGTTGTTGACGAACGAGTAGTATTCGTCAATAACGTCGCGGAAACGGTCGGCCTTGCGCTCCTCGATTGAATTGGCAGCCTCCTGATAGCGGGCCTTGAGGATAAGCATTTCGAGTTCTTCCTTGTATTTGGAATAGGGATAATCTTTAACAGCGTTCTGGGCCACGATGATGGCGCTCTGGTAGTTGTTGCCCATGTAGTTGCCCAGGTTGTAATATAGCTGCGCGTTTTCGAGCTGCTTGAGGGTGAGTTTGTCCTGAAGCTCGAAGATGGCGTTCTGTGCAATGCTCACTTTCTCGCTGCGGGGGAAGTAGTCCAGGAAGGCCTGGAGCTCCTCGATGGCCTTGATTGTTTCCGACTGGTCAAGCTGAGGATCGGGCGAATCAAGATAGTAGCCGTAGCCACAGAAGAAACGGGCCGCTTCGGTGTACTTGCCTTTGGGGTAGCGGGTGTAGTAGCTGCGCAGGTAAGCGCCGGACGAGGTGTAGTCGTGGTTCTCGTAGTTGGCCATTCCCAGCAGGTAGAGCGACTCCTCGGCTTTGTCGGAGCCTTTGAACACGTTGATGCAGTCCTGGAGGATGGTAGCGGCCTGAACGTACCTCTTGTCCTCGAATGCCTGCTTGGCGTAGTCGAATTTGTAGGCGTAGTCATCGCTTTTCAGCACTCGCTGGTACTCGCCGCAGGAGCTGAAAAGTATGGTTGCAAATATGAGTATGAGGTAGTTGCGCATATATCTAATATTCGAGAAGGCCTATTGGAAGCCTATACGGTTCTGCAAAGGTAATAATTTCCGAGCGAAAAAGTGCAATTATTTTGCGATAATTGCACCCTTTTGCTAATTATTAACATTTCCCAGGCGGGGGGACATTACATCACATTGAGCACCTGTTCCTTGATTTGCTCCAGGGCATCCTTCATGCGCACCACAATGGCCTGCATATCGGCGTGATTGCTTTTGGAACCGAGCGTGTTGATTTCGCGGCCCATCTCCTGGGCGATGAATCCGAGCTTTTTGCCCTGGCCCGGGGTGGGGTGCGACTGGGTTTCAAGGAAGTAGGCAAGGTGCTTGGCCAGGCGCTGCTTCTCCTCGTTCACATCCAGTTTTTCGATGTAGAAAATCATTTCGGCCTCCAGACGCCCCTTGTCAATCTCCACGGCGGGGATTTTGGCAAGACCTTCCTCCAGGCGCTGACGCACTTTCACCACACGCTCTTTCTCGTAGGGGTCGATGGCGGCAAGCAGCTCCGCAATGCGGTCAATGCGTTCGGTGAAGAATTTTTCAAGAGCCTCGCCCTCGGCGCGGCGGTGGCCCATCAGGGCTGCCACGGCCTTATCGGCGGCTTCGAACAGTGCGGCCGTCTCGCTTTCGTCGGCTGTTTCGGTGGTGTCGGTGTGTATGGTGTCGGGGAAGCGCAGGAGCACCGAGTACCAGTCCGCAGGCTCGGGGATACCGAGCTTCTCGGAGGCAGCCTTCACCTGCTTCACATATGCTTCAAGCACCTCGAGGTTGAGACCCGTGGCGGGTGTGATATTTTCACCGGGTAGAGCCTCCACCGAAACAATCACATCTACCTTGCCGCGCTCCAGCACTTTGCCGATGCGGGAGCGAAGCTCAAGTTCATGCTCGCGGAAAGCATGGGGCAGCCTCATATTCATGTCGAGCTGCTTGGAATTGAGCGATTTAACTTCAACGCTTATTTTCTTGGACCCGGACAGCGCTACAGCCTTGCCGAATCCGGTCATTGACATCAACATAGACACACATTTGATAGCGGCGTGGCCCCCGGCATCACGCCTGGTTCGAACGGGGGGAGGAGAGGCTGACGCACACCGTAGGGCTGCGACACTGCAAATTTACAAAATATAGTCGTGATTGAGCCACTATTCACCAAAAAAGTTTTATCTTTGCATCAAAAGAGAAGATATGGCTACTATACTTAATATAGAAACAACGGGCAGTGTATGCTCGGCGGCCCTGACGTCGGAAGGAATGATTCTGGCGCACCGCGAAGATTTTGAGGGCCGTAACCATGCTACGCTGCTGAGCGATTTCATTAAAGCTTGCCTCGACTATGCCGCCGAGCATCAGCTGAAGCTCGATGCCGTGGCCGTGAGTCAGGGTCCGGGCAGCTACACCGGTCTGCGCATAGGCCTGAGCGAGGCCAAAGGTCTGGCCTACGCGCTCGATGTGCCCATGATTGGCGTGGAAACCCTCCAGCTGCTGGCCACCCGAGTGATGTTCTCAAGCGATGCCATCGACCCCGACTCGATTTTCATTCCGATGATTGACGCCCGCCGTATGGAAGTCTACACCGCAGCCTACGACTTCGGTCTGGGGGTCCTCCTTGAGCCCCAGGCTCTTATCCTGGATGAAAACAGCTATGCCGATCTGAAAGCCTCGGGCCGCCCTATACTGTTCTTCGGCAGTGGTGCCGAGAAAGCCGTTCCTCTGTTCGCCGACTGCCCCCGGGCGCAGTATGTGGCCGGAGTCGAACCTCTGGCGGTGGATATGGTGGCGCTGGCTGAGCTGGCCTATGCCCGCCGCAATTTTATCGACACGGCCTACTCCACGCCCATCTACCTGAAGGAATTCCAGGCAACCACGCCCAAAAAGAAAGTGTTATGAGCGATTACAGCGAGGACATCCGCCAGGCTGTCGAAGTTCTGCGCAAGGGCGGCGTGATTCTTTATCCGACGGACACGGTGTGGGGCCTGGGGTGCGATGCAACAAACTCCGAGGCCGTGAAACGCATATTTCAGATCAAGCGCCGGGCCGACGCCAAGGCACTCATCACCCTGGTAGGCTCCATAGCTCAGCTTGAGCGAACGGTGGACGAAGTCCCCGAGGTAGCCTATCAGCTGATTGAGTTCAGCGACAGGCCAATGACTATTGTCTACGATGCCCCCCTGGCTTCAGCGCACATTGCCCCCGAGCTGCTGGCCGAGGACGGCACCATCGGTGTACGCGTGACTGCCGAGGAGTTCAGCGCCGGCTTGTGCCGCGCTTTCCGCAAGCCCCTCGTGAGCACGTCGGCCAACATCAGCGGCAGTCCTGCCCCGGAGGTCTATACGCAGATTGACCCCGAAATCCTGGCCGCTGTGGACTATGTGTGCCTGTCGCGCCGCAACGAGGCCCCCGGCGGCGCCCGCCCCTCGTCGGTTATCCGCCTGTCGGCCGGCGGCCTGTTCAAAATAATTCGTGAGTGATGCAGACTCCCGCCAAGCGTAGATTAGCCATTCTTGTGGCCGACTATCTGACAGTGAACGTCGGGTGGCTCGGCTTCAACGTCATCCGCTATTTCACGCTGCCTTATCTGGCGGGAAACAATCTGCTCAACTTCCTCTGCTACCCCTCGCTGCTCATCGAGCAAGTGTGCGTGCCGCTGTTCGTGCTGCTTCTCTATGCAGTGTCAGGTATCTACAACCGCTCCACAAGCATCTATCGCTCGCGCGTGGATGAAACCGTCAACGCCGCCGTGGTGGCATTCGTGGCCATGATAGCCGTCTACTTCGCCGTGCTGGTCAACGACAATATCCCCGAGCGCCTTGCCAGCTACGAACTGATGGCATCGCTGTGGCTGTGCCTCTTTGTGCCCACGGCCGTCGTGAGGCTCATTCTCACCACGCGGTCCAACAACTTCTCGCGCCGCCTGGGCAACGGCCTGCGCACGGTGGTTGTCGGTGCTACTGATGTCACCGCCGGTAAGATTGCAAAAATCATGGCCTCGTCGCCCAAAACCGGCCTGTCGGTAACGGCATGCCTGAATTGCGACGAAGAGCCTGCTCCCGCAAGCATCGGAGGAGTGCCGGTGACCGCTACGGCCGATGCTCTCGAGTCTTGCCGAAGCCTCAACGCCCAGGCCGTGATTGTGCTGCCCGCGGACCGCTCGCCCCGGCACACGGGCGAACTGCTCAATCGCCTCTACGGCCTCGACGTGCCCATTTTCGTTACTCCCGATGCGCTCAGCCTGATGGCCGTGCGCCCCAGGCTCAACTCGGTTGTGGCCGAGCCCATCGTGGATATCACCAACGCCAACCTATCGCCCGTTGCTATGAACCTGAAGCGCATCGGCGACGTGGTTTGCTCAGCCTTGGCCCTGGTGGTGCTGTCGCCCGTGTTGGCCGCCATAGCACTTGCAGTGAAGCTTGATTCCAGGGGGCCCGTTCTGTACCGCCAGAAGCGCATAGGCTACCACAAGAAGCCCTTCCGCATCATCAAATTCCGGACCATGGTGACCGATGCCGAGACCGAAGGCCCGGCACTGTCCGTGACCGACGACCCGCGAGTGACCCGCGTGGGCCGTGTGCTGCGCAAATATCGCCTCGACGAGCTACCTCAGTTCTGGAACGTACTCACGGGCGATATGTCGCTTGTAGGTCCGAGGCCCGAACGCGAGTATTTCATCCAGCGCATCATTGAGCGGGTGCCCTCCTACAGCCTCATCCATCAGGTGCGCCCCGGCATCACATCGTGGGGCATGGTCAAGTACGGCTACGCCTCCAATGTCGATGAGATGATTGAGCGTCTGGCCTACGATTTGCTATACATAGAAAACCTATCCCTGGGTGTGGACCTCAAGATTCTGTTCCACACCATCCGCACCGTTGCCGGAGGCAAAGGCCTGTGAGCACCGGTGTCGGAATATCCGATATATATAATATAAGGTAAAAGATGACAGAAAATAAAGGACTTTCAAGCCGCTTCCAGGAGATGTTTTTCCGCTTTCTCCAATGGCGCGAACGGCACATCGACGAGCGCAAGTTCGTCATTGTGCTCGCCCTGCTTGTGGGTGTGTTCAGCGGTTTTGCCGCCATTGTGCTGAAGTTTCTTATTCACTACATATCCGGCAACCTCACCCGCCACGTCAATCTGGAGAGTGGCAACTACCTCTACATCCTCCTGCCGGCCATCGGTGTGATTATAACCGCGCTCTACGTCCGCTACGTGGTGCGCGACGACATTTCGCACGGTGTCACGCGCGTGCTCTATGCCATTTCGCAGAACAAAAGCCGCCTGAAGCGCCACAATATCTACACCTCGGTGATTGCCAGTTCCGTAACTATCGGCTTCGGTGGATCGGTGGGTGCCGAGGGCCCGATTGTGTACACCGGTGCCGCCATCGGTTCCAACCTGGGCCGGGTGTTCCGCATGTCGCCGCGCATCCTCATGATTCTTGTCGGCTGCGGTGCTGCCGCCGGTATAGCCGGCATCTTCAAGGCGCCCATCGCCGGAATGCTTTTCACGCTCGAGGTGCTGATGATCGACCTCACCACGGTGTCGGTCATGCCGCTCCTGATAGCGTCCATCACCAGCGCCACGATTGCGTATATCTACACCGGCTACGAATTCGAATTTTTCTTCGCGCAGACCGAGGATTTCTACACCTCGCGCATCCCCTTCGTCATCCTGCTGGGCGTGCTCTGCGGCCTGGTGTCGCTCTATTTCACTCGTGTGATGAACATGATGGAGGACTTCTTCCGCCGTTTCAAGAAGCGCAAGTACCGCACGCTTGTGGGCTGCACCATCCTGTCGCTGCTCGTGTTCCTTTTCCCGCCGCTTTATGGCGAAGGCTACGGCTCCATCGTGGGCCTGCTCGCCGGCGATACCTCCTCCATTGTCAACGGCTCCGTGTTCTATTCCGACCGTACCCAGGTGTGGTTCCTGGCGCTGTTTATCGGCCTGATTATAGCCACGAAAGCCTTTGCCACTTCGGCCACCAACGGCGCCGGTGGTGTGGGCGGCACATTTGCACCCTCGCTCTACGTCGGGTGTATGACCGGCTTCCTCTATGCCTTCCTGGTGAACCACTTCGGTCTGGGTCTGGAGCTTTCCACCAAGAACTTCGCGCTGATAGGTATGGCCGGGGTTATGAGCGGTGTAATGCACGCGCCGCTGATGGCAATCTTCCTCACGGCCGAGCTCACCGGCGGCTACGAACTGTTCCTGCCACTGCTGGTGGTGAGCACCGTTGCCTACGGCACCATCAAGCTCTTCGAACCCTATTCAATCTACACCATGCGTCTGGCCAAGCGCGGCGAGCTGCTGACCCACGAAAAGGACAAAGCCGTGCTGACGCTCCTGAAAGTGGACAGCGTGATTGAAACTGACTTCACGCCCGTGTATCCCGACATGACGCTCAAGGAGATGGTGGATGTGATTTCGCAGAGCAAGCGCAATCTGTTCCCGGTAATCAACGAGCGCAAAGAGCTCGTGGGCGTGGTACTGCTGGATGACATCCGCAACATCATGTTCCGCCCCGAACTTTACCGCCGTATGCGTGTGAGCACTTTCATGGCAATGCCTCCGGCCAAGATTGAGGTGGGCGATAGCATGGACCGGGTGATGAAGCTATTCGACGACACCGGCGCGTGGAACCTACCCGTGGTCGAAAACGGCGTGTACGTCGGCTTTGTGAGTAAAAGTAAAATCTTCAACTCCTACCGCCGCGTCCTCCGCCACTACTGCGACGACTGACCGAATTTTTCCACAATATTGTAGGGACGTGCCTTTGGCACGTAGACATGGAAATCAAGAACTTACGCCTACGTGCCAAAGGCACGTCCCTACAATATTAGTACTCCCACTCTACGGTTTCGGGAGCGGCGGCCAGCTCGAGGTGGCATTGGGCTATCCCGAGGTCCATGCGTGTGAAGAAGCCGAAGCCTTTGCGGGCCCGCACGCGCTTGTCGCCAAGCCAGCTGAAGCGGAACTTCTGCTGATTCAGTGCCGTGGGGGCGAGCAGTGCGGCGTCTATGCCGCGGCGGTACCAGTCCGGAGCCTCGGCTACTTTCGGATCAATCTGCTCGGGCCGCTTGCTTTTGTGTTGCACCCCTTGAGTAGTGCCGTAGCCAAGCGCTATGGCGGCGTACACCTTGTTATCGGACGAAATTTCGCTTCCGGCCACATCCTTTTTGAACGTCAGGCCCACCCAGCAAGTGTTAAGGCCCAGTTCCTGGGCTTTCAGCACAAGTTTTTCGCCGTAATATCCGAGCAGGCGTTCGGTATCGGGGCCTTTGGGACCGGCCATCACAAAGTAGTTGCGCACGTCGGTGAATTTGCCGTAATGCGCCATGATGGATTTTCCGAACGCATCCGGCTCGTCGATAACCAGAGCTATTGCCAACCCATGCTCACGGTTGATTTCGCCAATCATCCGCTCGAGTGTCTGCACAGCTTTGGCTTCGAGAGGGCGGGGGAGAAACGACCGCACCGAGTGGCGATCCTTGATTGCTTGTAACATAGTGTAATAAAACAAAATAGCGCCAGTGCCAAAAATCATGCGTTCGGAGAACGCTGAATTATCGTAACCCCGACCGCCGTAGCTTTAGCGAAGGCGTTCGGGGAAAAGGCAAAGAGAATATGAGGCGTCCGAAGGCCGCCGAAAAGGATGACAATCTGCATTCTACCTTTTCGGCGGCCTTCGGACGCCATTGTTAGTTGCGTTTAACCCCGGGCGCCTCCGCCCAAAGGCTCCGGCGACCGGGGTTACGATAATTCTGCGTCCTGCGGACGCGTTGATGCATTTTGGCACGGCTTTTTGAAATCCGTTATAGTAGATTATTTTTTGGACTTGTCGCTTTTGTCGCTCTTTTCGGCCTTGTCCATCTTCTTCGCTTTCATCTGCGACTTATCGAACTTGCGTTCGGGGCGGAACTGCGCGGGGCGAGTTTTCTGCTGATGTCCCTGACCGGCGCTCAGGTAGCTGTTCTCAAGGAAGGTCACGTACTGCTCAGGAGTGAGGATGGCCTTGATTTTGGCCAGATTCTGAGCGCGTGCGTCCTTGGCCTGCTGGCGGTCCTGCTGCTTGCGGTCGGCTTTGTCCTTCTTTGCAGCCTCGCGTGCTGCCTTCTGCTCCTGCTTCAGGGCGTCAATCTGGGCCTGCTGCTGCTCGGTGAGGTTGAGGCCTGCGAAGGGGTTGAAGGTGCATGCCTTGCTGGTGGGTTTGGCACAGGACTGCTCGGTGCAGCACGCTGCCTGATTCTGCTGAGGCTGTTGGGCGGATGCGCTTGCGAATACGCCGGTGAGTGCGATGATACCGGCAAATAATGCTTTCTTGTTCATAATCTATATGTGTTTATAATGTTAATAATCATTTTTGGTTCGCTTACGATTATATGACGGCTTTGTCGGACTTTGGTTTAAAATCGCGTCAGAAATTTAGCGTTGATTAACGAATGGCCAATATTTGTTAACAAATATGTGCGGCGAAATTTGCAGTTTTTTTGAAATTCGGAGAAATTTGAGTACCTTTGCGGTATAAATCACAACATTATAGTTCCCGACATGAAATATATCATTAATTTAGCGGCTGCTCTGGTGCTCGGTTGCACCGCTGCATCGGCCCAGTATATGCCCACCACCGAAGGCAAAACTTTCGTCACTACCCAGAAGATTACCGAAGGCAACGTTGAATCCGACATCAACGGCACTGTGATTTCGGTTCAGACCGCCGCCGATGGTGTGATTACCGCCCGCGTGGAAGAAAAAGAAACAATCCCCGGCGACCTGTTCAGCGGCGAAATGAGCACCTTCAGCACCTATAGCTACAATCCTGCCGACAAGGTTACGACCTACACCATGATGACTGCCGATGACTTCAAGGCATTCATAGTCGACATGCTCGTGCAGGCTGCTTCGGCCTCGGGCCACACTCCCACCGAGCAGGACCTCATTGAGCTGAACAAAGCCATGAAGGTGCGCGGCGAGCTTTCCATGCCTCTGCCCGAAGACCCCGAGATGGATGCTACATTCGATAAATCGATTCTCCGCTGCACTATGGGCACCCAGAACATGACAATCACCATCAGCAAAGGCGTATACAAAGGTTTCGAGGAAATCGAAACTCCCGCCGGCAAGTTCAACTGCCTCAAAGTGGAATATGCCACCAAGCGTGCCATGGGTGGTCCGGTTGAAAATCTGCTCAGCACCACTTGGTTTGCCAAGGGCGTAGGTGTGGTTAAAACCGTGGATACCGACAAGAAAGGCAAGGTTATCAGCGAACAGACCCTCAAGTCGCTCGCCGAGTAATCGCTTCAGCACCCAATATCAGGGCCGTACTCACAATTGTGGGGTACGACCCTGAATTTTTTGGAGTGTGTTTATTTTTTAAATGATTCTATATGAAGGAATCAAAAGATTAAAATTCACGCTCTTATTTTATGATATTAACCCGAGTTATGGAGATAATTGCAGCAGTAGTAGTCTTATTTATAATAGTATTCCTTGCCTGGCGATGGCAGCGGGGCAGGGCGGCGCGAGCCGGGCGCGAGGGCGAACGGCGTGTGGCCCGCCAGCTTGCGCGCCTGCCGCGGCGATTCTACACGGTGATAAGCGACGTACTCCTTCCATCGGGTCCAACAGGTGCAACCACACAGATTGACCACATTGTGGTGAGCACACGCGGAGTGTTCGTAATCGAAACCAAGCGCCTCAGCGGTGCCATCCGCGGCAGTGAGCACGCCCAGAACTGGACGCAAACAACCCCGCACGGTGAGGAGCGTACCTTCTATAATCCTCTGTTGCAGAACGAGGGCCATATCCGTGCACTGCGCAAACTGATGCCTGAGCTTGACCCGGGGCTGTTTGTGTCCATGGTGGTGTTCACGGATGCCCGAAAGCTCGATATTTCAGTTGACGATTTTGTGGAGGAGCGCACCCTGCTGCCCGACAAGCGTGTGAGCCGCACGCTCATCCCGGCACTTGCACGGAAGCACTGGTGGCAGTGGGGCAGCCGCCCGGTGCTGGACGACAGCAAAATCATTACAGGTCTGTTCGGCCTTCTGCCCGAAATCAAGCGCCGCAAACCGCTGATTGACCGCGACGAGGTGGAAATGATAGTGGACGACATTGTCCGCTGCAACGACCGCAGCCGCCGTAGCCGCCACGAGCACACGGAATACGTCAAGAAAGTAGGACGCGAAGTGGCACGCGACATATCGCGCGGCATCTGTCCCCGATGCGGAGGGCGCCTGGAAAAGCGCAAGGGAGCCTATGGCCGTTTCTTGGGCTGCGAGAATTATCCCACCTGCCGCTTCACCACCAAAGCTGATTAAGGATAAACGAAAGAGGGTGCTTCGACAAAGTCGGAGCACCCTCGTGTTATTCAGTATCAGAAGGATAGATTATTCTGCATTGCTTTCGGCGTAGTCCTTCAGGAGCTTGTCCTGAACGTCGGCGGGTACCAGTTCGTAGCTTGCGAACTTCATGGTGAACGACGAGCGGCCACCGGTGATGGAGCTCAGGGCGGTGGAGTAGTTGGACATTTCCTTGAGGGGAACGCGTGCAATTACTTTCTCGAAACCGTTGTCCGACTCCATGCCCATGATGATAGCGCGGCGGCCCTGGAGGTCGCTGATAACGTCGCCCATAACGTCGGCCGGAGTGTGAACCTCAACGTCGTAGACAGGTTCGAGCACCTTGGGATTGGATGCGCGGAAAGCTTCGCTGAAAGCGTTGCGGGCTGCCAGGCGGAAGGAGATTTCGTTGGAGTCAACGGGGTGCATCTTGCCGTCGTAGATGCACACACGCACGTCGCGGGCATACGAGCCTGTGAGCGGGCCCTGCTCCATGCGGTCCATCAGGCCCTTGACAATAGCCGGGATAAAGCGGGCATCGATAGCACCGCCCACGATGCAGTTGCACACCACCAGCTTGCCGCCCCATGCCAGGGGGATTTCCTGGGTGTCGCGCACGTTCATCTTGAATTCCTGGTTGCCGAAGCGGTAGGAATCCGGTGCGGGCATGCCTTCGGTGTAGGGCTCGATGATGAGGTGAACCTCGCCGAACTGACCCGAACCACCCGACTGCTTCTTGTGGCGATAGTCGGCGCGGGCAGCCTTGGTGATGGTTTCGCGGTAGGGGATTTTGGGCTCTTCGAACACCACGGGGAGTTTGTCGTTGTTCTCAACGCGCCATTTCAGCGTGCGCAGGTGGAACTCGCCCTGACCTTTGAGCAGGGTCTGCTTTAGTTCCTTGGACTGCTCAACAACCCAGGTGGGGTCCTCCTCGTGCATGCGGGTAAGAATCTGCGAAAGCTTCTCGGCATCGGCCTCGGTGACGGGGCGGATGGCACGCTGATATTTCGGAGCCGGATATTTGATGAAGTCGAATGCAATTTCGCAACCCTTTTCGTCCAGGGTGTTGCCGGTGCGTACGTCCTTGAGTTTCACGGCAGCGCCTATGTCGCCTGCCTGGAGCTCGTCGATAGCCGTGCGGATCTGGCCGCACACGCAGAAAATCTGAGCCAGGCGCTCCTTGGAGCCGCGGGTCACATTGTCAAGGTCCATGCCGGCCTTGAGGGTGCCGCTCATCACCTTGAAGTAGCTCACCTCGCCGATGTGGGGCTCAACGGTGGTTTTGAACACAAAGAGGCTCAGCGGACCGGCCGGGTCGGGAGCCACTTCGTTGCCCTGAACATCAACGGGAGCGGGCATTTCATCCACGAAGGGCACAACGTTGCCAAGGAATTCCATCATTCGGCGCACGCCCATGTCCTTTTCGGCGCTCACGCAGAACACCGGATATATCGAATTCTTCACCAGGCCGAGGCGGATACCCAGGCGCAGTTCGTCCTCGGTGAGAGGGGTATCGTCAAAGAATTTCTCCATCAGGGTATCGTCGTTCTCGGCGGCAGCTTCCACAAGCGCTTTGTGGAGCTCAAGAGCCTTGGGCATTTCCGCATCGGGAATTTCCTCGATTTTGGGAGTGCCGCCGTCGGGGCCCCAGGAGTATTTTTTCATCAGCAGCACGTCGATCATCGCGTTGAAGCCGGGGCCGCATGCCAGGGGATACTGCACGGCAACGACTTTCGAGCCGAATGTTTCGCGCATCTGCTCCATCACGTTCTCGTAGTCGGCTTTCTCGCCATCGAGCTGATTGAGAGCGAAGATGATAGGTTTGTGAAGCTTGGTGGCGGTGCGGAAAATGTTCTGGGTGCCCACTTCCACGCCGTACTGCGAGTTCACCACAATCACGCCCGTATCGGTGACGTTGAGAGCGGTGATGGCGCTACCCACGAAGTCATCAGCTCCGGGGCAGTCGATTACATTGAGTTTCTTGTTGAGGAATTCGGCATAGAAAACGGTGGAGAAAACCGAGTAGCCGTATTCTTTCTCCACGGGAAAGTAGTCCGTCACTGTGTTGCCGGCGCCTACGGTGCCGCGGCGTTTTATCACTCCACACTCGAAGAGCATGGCCTCAGCGAGCGTGGTTTTACCGGAGCCCTTGCTACCGAGCAGGGCGATGTTTTTGATTTCCTTGGTTTTGTAGATTTTCATACTGGTATCATGATTTGGCGACAATAAATTATGGTAGCAGTCGCCTCGGTGAAACAATTTTTCTAATTGTGGCCGCAATTTACTCAGAAATTTTCACATAGCGCAAAATTCCGATATGTTTGAAAACATAATTTTTTAATAGGGTGACGCATGGTGAGGGCGTATGTGGAAAAAAATGCGTAAATTTGTAACCTGTTTTTGCAAAGACACTCATCTTAATATATGGATAACTTCAACGACGGAGGCGGCGAGCTTCCCTACGGCATTCAGAAAATAGAAATCGACCTGACGCGCTTCGACGGTCAGCCTGACGAAAATAATCTACCACTCCTTCCCACCCGCAATCTCGTGCTGTTCCCGGGGCAGCACACCACAATGGAACTGGGGCGCCCCGCCTCCATTTCGCTTGCAAGCGATGCCAACGCAGGGCCTTTCCCCATCGGCATCGTGTGCCAGACGGACCCCCACGAGGAAGAACCTAAAATATCGACCGGCCTCTACCACTACGGCACGGTGGCCGATGTGCTCAATGTGTTCGAGCGTCCGGACGGCGTGCGCATTGCTTTTGTGCGCGCCCGAGGCAAGTTCCGCATCATGGGCAAAGGCAAGGGCGAGAACCAGAAACCCGGCCGCCTTTATGCGCGGGTAAAACTTATAGAAGACCCCCTGCCCACCGAAAACCAGCAGATGGAGTTCGAGGCCACGTGCGCGCAGATACGCACAATGGTCAATAAAACACTTGAAAGCTCCGACCCCACGGGCATCCGCAACGTGCTGGGCCAGATACGCGACGATGTTGACATGCTCAACTACCTGTGCACCAATCTTCCCATCACAGTCGAGAACAAGAACGAACTGCTGGCCGCACGAACCGTGATGAGCCGTGCCTTCAGTCTGCTGGGCTTCGTCGGAGTGTTCGAGGAGCAGATGAAGCTCACACAGAACATCATGAACAAGGCCAAGCGAAGCATGGAGGAAAACCAGCGCAACGCGTTCCTGCAACAGCAGATGGAGGCTATCCGCGAAACCCTCTACGGCGACGGCGACGAGGTGGACGAACTGCTGGCTAAGGCCGAAATGCGTGGCATGCCCGACAAGGTTTGGGAACTATTCCAGAAGGAGAGCGAGAAACTGCGCCGCTACAACCCGAATTCGCCCGACTACTCGGTGTTGTATTCCTACCTCGAAACGCTCATAGCGCTCCCATGGCAGGAACGGACCGACGACCAGACCAACTTCACTGCGGCCGAAAAAATCCTTGAGGAGGATCACTACGGCCTGGAGAAAGTGAAGGAGCGTGTGCTTGAGCAGCTTGCAGTGCTGATGCACAAGCCCGACGGCAAGGCTCCCATTCTCTGCCTTGTTGGCGCTCCCGGCGTTGGTAAAACCTCGATTGGCAAATCAGTGGCCCGTGCGCTGGGCCGCGTATACGAACGTGTGAGCTTCGGCGGACTGCACGACGAGGCCGAAATCCGCGGTCACCGCCGCACCTACATCGGCGCCATGCCCGGCCGCATTATCGACGCTATCAAGCGCGCCAAGGTGGTGAACCCCGTGATTGTGCTCGACGAAATTGATAAAATCGGTGCCGACTACAAGGGCGACCCCGGAGCTGCTCTGCTCGAGGTGCTTGACCCCGAGCAGAACTGCCGCTTCCATGATAATTATGTGGACATCGACTACGACCTGTCGGACGTCCTCTTCATTGCCACCGCCAACACCCTGAGCACCATTTCGCGCCCGCTGCTTGACCGCATGGAGATTATCAACATCGACGGTTATCTGCGCGAGGAAAAGATGGAGATTGCCCGCCGCTACCTCATTCCCCGTGTGGCCAAGGAGCTTGACACTGAAATAAATATCACCGACGAGGCTCTTGCCGCCGTGATTTCGGACTACACCAGCGAAAGCGGTGTGCGCACGCTCGAAAAACGCCTTTCGGCCCTGGGCCGCAAGCATGTGCTTGCGCAGATGAAGGGCGAGAGCTTCCCCGACCCTATACAGAAGAGCGACCTCTACGGCCTGCTGGGCCTTGCCCCCTACACGCACTCCGAGGCCGACACTGCCAGCATCCCCGGCCTGGTCAACGGCCTGGCATGGACCGAAGTTGGCGGCGAAGTGCTCCAGGTGGAGTCCTCGCTGTCGGCAGCTCCTGATAAATCCATCGGCAACCTCACTCTCACCGGCAAACTGGGCGACGTGATGAAGGAATCGGCAAGCGTGGCTTTCCAGTGGGTGCGTTCCAATGCCCGGGCGCTCGGCATAGCCCCCGAGGCTTTCGAAGGACGGACCCTTCACATACACTTCCCCGAGGGTGCCGTGCCCAAGGATGGTCCTTCGGCCGGCATCACCATCGCCACATCCATCGTTTCCACCTTCACCGGCGTGCCTGTGATTCCCGGCCTGGCCATGACAGGCGAAATCACTCTGCGAGGCAAAGTGCTCCCCGTTGGCGGCATACGCGAAAAAATCCTGGCTGCCAAGCGCGAAGGGCTCACTCATCTGGTGCTGTCCCAGCAGAACCGCCGCGACATAGAGGACATACCCGCGTCCTACCGCGAAGGCCTTGAATTCACGTTTGTGGACTCCGCCGCCGAGGTGATTAAGCTCGCTTTGGCCAAAAAGGACGGGAATGTGGAATAAAAGTTGCGAAACATCTACATTATTTTTGCAATAACAGGATATTTCGGTATTTTTGCCTGAATAATTAACACAGACATCACAAAAGAATGTTCCTAACAAAATCCTTGGCCCAGTTCGGCCGCTACTGCATATTTTTGCGACGGGTGTTTTCGCTGCCCGACCGTTGGGCCGCTTTCGGCCGCAACACGGTGAGCGAAGTCGTGAAACTGGGTGTCGACTCGGTGCCGCTGGCAATGATTATCTCGGTTTTCATCGGCGCGGTAATCACCATCCAGATGCAGCTCAACGTCACCTCGCCGCTCATCCCGGCCTATTCCGTGGGCCTTGCCACACGCGAAATTGTGCTTCTCGAGTTCTCGAACTCTATTCTGTGCCTTATCCTCGCCGGTAAGGTTGGTTCGAATATCGCTTCGGAAATAGGCACTATGCGTGTCACCGAGCAGATTGATGCACTGGAAATCATGGGTATCAACTCGGCCAACTATCTCGTGCTGCCCAAGATTGTCGCCTTCGTGCTCTTCATGCCCGTGCTGGTGTCGTTCAGCATCGGCACCTCGTTTGTGGGCGGATGGTTCGTGGCCGCGTTCACCGACCTTATTCCCGTAAGCCGCTACGTCTACGGCCTTCAGGCCATGTTCACCGAGTGGTATGTGTGGTACGGCCTCATCAAGTCGCTTGTGTTCGCTTTCATCATTGCCTCCACAGCCTCGTTCTTCGGCTACTACGTGAAGGGCGGTGCCCTCCAGGTGGGCAAGGCAAGTACGGACGGCGTGGTGATGTCCAGCATCTTTATCCTGCTTACCGACGTAATTCTCACTAAACTTCTGCTGCAATGATTGAAGTACACAAACTCACCAAATCGTTCGACGGCAGGACGGTGCTCCACAGTGTGGATGCAACCTTTGAAACCGGCAAGACGAATCTGATTATCGGCCAGAGCGGCTCGGGCAAAACCGTGCTGATGAAGTCGCTCGTGGGCCTTATCCGCCCAGAGGAAGGTGAAATTCTGTTCGACGGCCGCAACCTGCTCACCATGGACCGCCGCGAAATCAAGGGCCTCCGCAAGGAAATCGGCATGCTCTTTCAGGGGTCGGCACTGTTCGACTCGCAGACGGTTCTCGGCAACGTGATGTTTCCGCTGGACATGTTCACCACCATGAGCCGCTCCGAAATGACTCAGCGCGCCATGTTCTGCCTGGAGCGTGTGAACCTGCTGGGGGCCGAAAAGAAATATCCGGCTGAAATATCCGGCGGCATGCAGAAGCGTGTGGCAATCGCCCGCGCCATTGCGCTGAACCCCAAGTACCTGTTCTGCGACGAGCCCAACTCGGGCCTCGATCCCAAGACCTCGATTCTGATTGACGAGCTTCTGCGCGACATCACCCACGAGTACCAGATTACAACCGTTATCAATACGCACGACATGAACTCGGTGCTCGGTATCGGCGAGAACATCATCTTCATCAACAAGGGTCACCGCGAGTGGGTGGGCGACATGAGCAAGATTTACACCACAAGCAATCAGGCGCTCAACGACTTCGTGTTTGCCACACGCCTCTTCAGCGAGCTGCGCGAGTATGTGGCCGAACACGGCACCACCGAGCAGCGCCGCGCCAATAAAAATAATTAATATGTTACGACTCTATTTTGCCGCATTGCTGTCGGCTCTCTGCATGGCTTGCACCACCACGCGCACCGATGATAGCGCGATGCCCGTCATCAGCATTGAGGGTGGCGACATTCAGGGCGTCCTTTCACAGGACGGTAACACCGAGATATACCGTGGTATCCCTTATGCCGCTCCCCCGGTGGATTCGCTGCGTTGGAAAGCTCCGGCACCAGTTGTGGCCTGGGAGGGCGTGAAAGTGTGCGACACCTTCGGCAATGCCGCCATGCAGGCTGCTCACGACCCCAACGACGGCAATTACGGCACTGAGTTTTTTGCCCAGGATGCCAACTTCAGCGAGGATTGCCTCAATCTGAATATCTGGACTCCCCGCGGAGCTTCCGGCAATGCAGAAAAGAAACTGCCTGTGGCAGTGTGGGTTCACGGCGGTGCTTTCACCGGCGGCTGGGGCTTTGAGCCCGAGATGGACGGCGAGGCATGGGCCGACCGCGGCGTGGTGCTCGTCACCATCAACTACCGCCTTGGCCCATTCGGATTTCTCAATCACCCCTTGCTCACAGCCGAGGGTGGCGGTCACTCGGGCAACTACGGCCTGATGGATCAGATTGCAGCATTGGAGTGGGTGAAGCGCAACATAGCCCAATTTGGCGGTGACCCCGATGCAATTACTGTGTTCGGGCAGAGCGCCGGCGCCATGAGTGTGAAAAATCTTGTTGCCTCGCCTCTGAGCCGTCAGCTCATCAAGGGTGCGATAGTGCAAAGCGGTGGTGGCCTCAATCTGACTCCGGCACCCGACATGAGCCAGGAAGAGCTTGACGAAATCGGCCTGGAACTAATGAATCTTGCCGGTTGCGAAACGCTTGACCAAATGCGCGCCGCAAGCTACGAGCAACTGGCAGCCGCCACGGCTGAATATCAGAAGCACAATAATCTCGGCATCCGCCTGTACTCTCCGCACACGGACAGCGTGGTTCTGCCCCTGTCGTTTGACCGCGCCACTATGGCTGGCGACATTGCCGATGTGCCCTATATGTTCGGCAGCGTTGCCGATGACTTCCCCACGCTCGACAGCGGATTCGATGTTTTCGCTACCGTGCGCGATTCCATATCGGACCGTCCCACCTACATCTATCATTTTTCAGGCCCCATCCCCACCGACGGCCGTCCGAGTATTCCCGGAGTGTTTCACAGCTCCGAACTGTGGTATGTGTTCCACACACTCAAAAATTCATGGCGACCCTTCGATGAAAAGGATGAGGAACTGAGCAACCGGATGGTGGACTATTGGACCAATTTCGTGAAGTACGGCAACCCCAACGGCCAGACCGCTGAGGGCGACTGGAAAGCATATACTCCGGCCACGCCTTACGTTCAGGAACTTGCAAAATGATGTCACGATGAAGTTTGCCGACGTTCCCGGACACGATGATGTGAAGCGCCGCCTGCGCGAGATGGCCGATAGCGGCCACATTCCCCACGCATTGCTGCTGGAGGGGCCCGCGGGCACGGGCAAGTTTATGCTTGCACGCGCCTTCGCGCAGTATGTCCACTGCACCAACCGCACCCCCGAGGGCGATTCGTGCGGCGTGTGTCCGTCGTGCCGTCAGCATGAAACCTTCAATCATATCGACACCGTTTTCTCCTTCCCGGTCATAAAGCGTAAGGGCGGGGGAACGACACTGTCCGACGACTACATTGAGGAGTTCCGCGAGTTCATGTCCAAATACCCATTCATGGACTTCGAGCAGTGGCTCCTGGCGCTCGACAACATCAACGCACAACCCATGATGTATGTGGAGGAGGGCGCCGAGCTGGTGCGACGACTCACCTACATGGCGCGGCGGTCCGACTTCAAGATAGTGCTCATGTGGCTCCCCGAGCGACTGAAAGAGGAAACCGCCAACAAGCTTCTGAAACTGATCGAGGAACCCTTCGGCGACACCATCTTTGTGATGGTAAGCGATATGCCGCGGGCAATTCTGCCCACCATCTACTCGCGCACGCAGCGGGTGGAGGTGAAGCGCTACGAGGTGGCCGAGCTTACGGCTATTCTCCGCGGCATGGGCTGCGACGAGCGGCTGGCCTACGACCTGGCCCGGGTATCGGAGGGCAATGTGAACACGGCACTGCGCCTGAGCGAACTGAGCGAGGAGCGTGCGCAGCAGTTCACACTGTTTGCCACACTGATGCGCATGGCCTACCAGCGCAAGGTGCTGGAACTGCGCAAATGGAGCGAGGAAGTTGCCAAACTGGGCCGCGAAACGTCCATGCAATTCATCGATTATTCCACGCGCCTTATCCGCGAAAGCTTCCTGACTCATCTGCACATGCCCGAACTGCTCACCCTCGATAGCCGTGAAACCGAGTTCGTGGCCAGATTCTTTCCCTTTATCAACGAAAAAAACGTCGAGGACCTCATCCGGCTCTTCGATGATGCCCGCCGCGACATTGCCGCCAACGGCAATGCCAAGATTGTGTTCTTTGACGTTGCCGTGCGGGTGATAATGCTTATCCGCAGAAAATGAAACATGCCGCTCCGGCAACCTTCCTGCAATCGGTTGCCCAGTTTTTTTCGGCCGGAGCTTACGGCCGTCCCAAAGCCGAGAACATTGTGTACGTGCTGCCCAACAAGCGCAGTGCCCTCTTCATGAAGCACTATGTGCACGCCCAGGTGACGGACGTTGCCCTGATGCCGCGCTTCATGACCATGCGTACCTTTCTGAGTCTTCACTCGCCTTTCCCCGAGGCGGACCGGCTCGAACAGCTCTACATCCTGTACGATGCCTACCGCGAGGCTATGGCCCAGGCAGGCCACGGAGATACCTCGCGCGACTTCGACTCCTTCATTTTCTGGGGAGAGATGATACTGTCCGACTTCGACGACATTGACCGCTCGCTTGCCAATGCCGAGAAGCTTTTCGGCAACCTCAAAAACAACAAGAACCTGGTGGCCAACTATCTGGATGATGAACAGAAGGAAGTGGTGCGCCGCATCTGGGGCGAGAGCCGCCTGACAGCCGACACGGAGGAATTCTGGCTCAATCTGGACAGTGACCGCGAGGACAGTGTGACGGCTCGCTTCCTCTACCTGTGGCAGATTCTGGGGGATATTTACAAGAATTTCCAGCGGCGCATGGACGGCCGCAAACTGTCGTCAGTCGGGGCGCAGTATCGCCAGGCCGTCGAGGCTATCCGCAAACTCAGCCGCGAGGATTTCGGCGACACCACGCACTACGCTTTCGTCGGTTTCAACGACCTTTCGATTGCCGAAACCTTGATTTTCAACCGTCTGAAGGACTTAGGTGTGGCATCGTTTTTCTGGGATACCGCACCGCTGCGCCTTTGCGAGCCCGAACTGCTCCAGAACTCGCGGCCGCTCAAGCGCCTTGCCGACCTGGTGCGCAATTTCCCTGCACCGGCCGACTACGAAGTGCCGCTGCCCACCACCACACCACATGTGACCGTAGTTGCCGTGCCGTCCAACACCGGCCAGGCCAAGGGCGCCGGCAACTGCCTGCGCGAGTGGCATGAAGGCGAGGGCGGCACCGAGGAAAAAACGATTGAAACCGCCGTCATTCTGCCCGACCAAAGCCTGCTGGTGCCCACGCTCACTTCCATCCCTGAGAACATCAAATCGGTGAACATATCCATGGGTCTGCCTTACCGCACAACCACATTCGCCGGGCTGATTCACTCGATTATAAGCATGCAGCTGCGTGCGCGCAGCATCGGTGGCCGCATGCACTTTTTCTATGCCGATGTGGATGCCGTCATCTCGCATCCGCACATCATGGCGCTGGCCTCGGCCGAGGCCGACAGGCTCCGCACACGCATAACTGACGAACGCTTGTACAATATCGCCGCCGACGAGATTTGCGACTCGTCGCCGGCACTGCGGGCTGTTTTCACTCCGGTTCGCAGCTTGCAGAGCGCGGCCGATGTGGCCGACTATCTGCGCACGCTGCTGGACTGGCTCGGAACCGAACTTGACACCCGGAAATCCGATGCCAGGGCTGCCAACGGCTTCGAGGTACGCGCCATCCAGTTTTTCCGCGACCAGGTGGACTATATAGCCCGCCTGACTGCGGAGCATGGTGTGGAAATGAGCGAGCGCACCTTCCTTCACCTCTTCGAGCGTGTGTTCAACAGCCGTGGCCTGAGTGTGAACGGCGCCCCGCTCAAGGGACTGCAGATTCTCGGCGTGCTCGAAACGCGTGCGCTGGACTTCCGTAACGTTGTTGTCGAGTCCATGAACGAGCGTATTTTTCCCCGCAAGCAGTACACCCGCACCATGATTCCCAACAATCTGCGCGTGGGCTACGGACTGCCGGATTTCGAAAGCCTGGAGTGGACCTACGCCTACTGCTTCTACCGCCTGATTTCGCGTGCGGAGCAGGCAGTGCTGTTCTACGACTCGCGCGGCGACGGACTGGGCGGTGGCGAGATGTCGCGCTACATTTCGCAGATGCACTACCTGATGCCGACTGTGAAAATGACTTTCAAGAACATCACCTACGGTGCCGAGAGCTCAGGCGACCGCACCATCACCGTGCCTAAGGACGAGAAGGTGCTTCGCCTGCTTGACGGATTCAAGCCAGGCGGACGACTTAAGCTTTCGGCATCCGCCATCAAGGATTTTCTGAACTGTCCGCTGTCGTTCTACCTGAAATACGTGCGCAATATGCGCGGCAGCGACGACATTGTGGACTATATCTCGGCCGCTCAGTACGGTAGCGCCGTGCACGGAGCCATCCAGGCGCTCTATGAGGGTCACCGCGGCCAGCTGATTGACCGCTCGGTGCTGAGCCTTTACACCGACCCCGAAAGTCCGGCAGTGGTGAGGGCGGCGCGTGTCAACGTAGTTCAGCAGCGCTATCGCTCATTCATCGGGCGCGAGGACGAGGTGCTCCCGGCCGAGGGCGAGATTGCCGTCGAGATTGTGGCACGAATTGTGGCGGCAAGTTTCAGGGCCGAAATCGAGGCTTATCCGGAGCCGTACACCTTTGTGGAGAGCGAATGGAAGCTGCCCCCAAATGCGGTGTGGAAGATTGACGACGAGCTATCGGTGAACTTCAAAATGTCCGTGGACCGTGTGGACCGCCTCGATGCGCACCGCCTGCGATTCGTGGATTTCAAGACCGGCAGCGAGAGTATCACCACCAAGGATTTCGACCTTCTGTTCATGCCCGGAGCGGACCACTCGGTGAGCGGTTTCCGCCAGCTGCTTATCTACTGCGAGGCCTACCGCGCCGTGATGGACCCGGCTGTGGACATAGTGCCGGTGCTTTACCCGCTCCGCGCCCTGTCCAAGGGCGAACCGATTCAACTGTTCACCTGCGGCGAGGAGATAGTCTCCTATGCCAAAATCGCCGACACTGTACGCCCGAAAATCCATGCAATGATCAAGCGGATTTTCGATCCCTCGGAAGCTTTCGGGCAGTGCGCTGATGCCAAGCAGTGTAAGTTCTGTCCCTTCACCCGCCTGTGCGGCCGCGTAGTGCCGGATAACGTATAGCCGTATGTCAGGGATTTACGTACACGTTCCCTTCTGCCACGCCAAGTGCGCCTACTGCGATTTCTATTCGCTGGCCGACACGCGCCGGCGCCGCGCTTTTGTGGACAGAGTAGGGCAGGAGTATGCCGCGCGCGTCGACGAACTGGGCAGTAGCCCTGTGCGCACCATCTACTTTGGCGGGGGCACGCCATCCATTCTTCCTGCGGATGATTTTGAGCTGCTTGCAGCTTTCTTTCCTAAAAATGAAGTCGAGGAGTTCACAATTGAGGTTAACCCCGAGGATGTGACCCCGGAAGCCGTCGCGGCGTGGCGCAGTGCGGGAGTGAACCGCGTGAGCATGGGAGTGCAGTCGTTGGTCGACGGCGAGCTTGCTGTGGTGCGCCGCCGACATTCGGCGGCTGATGCCCTGCAGGCCATTGACACTATCCGTGCAGGCGGAATAGCCAACCTGAGCGTTGACCTGATTTACGGTCTTCCCGGGCAGACTCCCGAAACCTTCCAATACTCGCTCGATACACTCTTGGACAAGGGCGTGGAACACCTTTCGGCCTACAATCTGAGCTTCGAGGAAGGCACGTTGCTCACCCGAATGTTGCGCGAGGGCCGTGTGGCCGAAGCTTCGGAGGACATGATTGTGGAAATGTACGCACGGTTGTGTACGGCCACGCACCGGGCCGGACTGGAACATTACGAAATCAGCAATTTCGGTCTGCCCGGTTTCCATTCGCGCCACAACTCAGCCTATTGGGACGGCACGCCCTATCTTGGTCTCGGCCCGGGAGCCCATAGCCTCGACTGCCGGGGTGTGCGCCGGTTTAATTCGCCCGACCTGCGCGGATATCTTGCCGGGGCATCAGCAATTATCGACGAGGAGGACGAAACCGAAGTGTGGAACGACCGCATAATCACGGCCCTGCGCACTGCCCGCGGCCTTGATTTAGATAGCCTGCCGCGCCATTATGCCGAATCAGTGCGCGCAGCTGCGCGGCCTTTTATCGCCACGGGCGACCTCGTTGTAAAATCCGGACGCCTCACCATACCGGAAAATAAGTGGTTGATATCAAACTATCTGATGTCGGAGCTTCTGGTGTCGGAGGATTAGCCTTGCGCGCCATGGCGTTGCGCTTTTTTCGCTTTGCCAGGCGTTTTGCCTCGGCTTCCATCAGCCTGCGTTCGCGTCGGTTGGGGCCGGCGGGGATGAAGGGAGCGGTAGTTTTCTGAGGCAATTTTTCCTCTGCCGGTTCGTTTACCTCACCGATAGGCTCGGCCACGGGTTCGGTTACTTCAGTTTCAGCCGGCTCGCGGCGCGCTTTGCGGCGTGCGCGGTATTCGGCCGCTTTCTCGCGGCGCTTGAAGTCCGGAAGGATGTATTTATTGAAAGCTTCGGCAGCGGTGTTGGTACTGAAACACAGTTCACCCGTTTCGGCGTAGCGTACGGTGCACTCGTAGACTTCAAGACGGATTTCGGGGTCAAGGTCCGCGATGGCTTTCTGCCAATCGTAGCGGAATGAAAAGTTTTTGCGTGTCATTTTCGGTAGTATTAGTTTTGTGATGGCAAAGTTACTACACGAAATGGTGCGCCAATGTACAATTTATGCTCCTCAGGAAAAAAGTGTATGTTGCAGATAAAGGGAATAAAGAAGTCAAACTAATGGCAAGGTATTATATAACAATTGATTATATAAAGCTTTTTTTATCTCAATAATTTTCTTCCGCTTATATCATTTTCCAATATACTGATTTGATGAATAGCTATCTGGTTAAGTTTAAGCAGTCGGTCGCTTTGCGTCATACCCTGCTCAATAAATAAGGCATTTAAATTTTCCATATTCGACAGGCATATTAGTTCATTCACGGAGGCATAGTCACGAATATTCCCTTTCAAGTCAGGATTGGCCTCACGCCATTGCTTTGCAGTGAGTCCGAATAAGGCCACGTTCAATACATCGGCTTCATTAGCATAAATTATACTTGCTTGGGTTTTCGTTACTTCCGCGGGAATAAGGTTATGCTTAATTGCATCAGTATGAATATGATAGTTTATTTTCGACAATTCTCGCTTAGCAGACCACCCCAGGTTTTTCTGTTCTTCAGCTTTTAATCTCTGGAACTCTTTTACTATATATAGTTCAAATTCAACTGAAATCCAGCTAGCGAATTTAAATGCAATATCTTTATGGGCATAAGTTCCGCCATAACGGCCGGATTTGGAAATTAATCCTATGGCATTAGTTGTTTCAATCCATTTTTTTGGAGATAGTGTGAAGGCATTCAGGCCTGCCTCTTTTCTAAACCCCTCGAATTCGAGGGGGTTGAAATGAGGGTTATATAGACTTTCCCAAATACCAAGATACTCGACGGTGTTGCGATTACGCATCCAATTACTGATTACAGCTGTAGGATCGTCGCTTTTATACCGGGCAAGGTCCGTGATGGATACATAGTCTTCGCCATTCAGATTTATGACACTGATATTAGTATTTTGAACTGTGATTTTTGCCATTGGAAATTTGATATTTGGTTGAACGCACAAAAGTAATGAAATTATTTCACTAATGTTCCATTTTTATGTGCCACCAGTGATGTAGGCTTTTTAGCAGCCAGGTTAAAATATCCCTAAGGGTGCGTGGATTTTTGGCGAATTGTGCGTAAATTTGCATTATGGATTCAGAATCTGTTTTGCATGATGCCTGGGACCGTGAGCACCTGTGGCATCCTTATACTTCTACTATCGACCCTCTGCCGACCTACAAGGTAGCTTCGGCCGAAGGGGCTGTTATACGTCTGGCCGACGGCACTGAACTGGTGGACGGAATGTCGTCGTGGTGGTGTGCTATCCACGGCTATAATAATGAGCGTATTAATCGCGCTGCGGAGGCCCAGTTGAGCAAGATGAGCCATGTGATGTTCGGTGGATTCACACACGAACCGGCCGTTGAGCTCGGCAAAGCACTGCTGGAGGTGGCTCCCCCCTCGATGCACAATATTTTTTATGCCGACTCGGGCTCGGTGGCTGTTGAAGTGGCCATGAAAATGGCTGTGCAGTATGCCATATCGGCCAGTGGCAGCCATGCCAAGACAAACTTTGCAACCATACGCAGCGGATATCACGGCGACACGTGGAATGCGATGAGTGTGTGCGACCCCGTGACGGGTATGCACGGTGCCTTCGGATTGGCGCTGCCGGTGCGGTATTTCGTGCCTCAGCCGCGCTCGCGCTTCGACGGCGAATGGAATCCTGCCGACATTGAGCCGATGCGCAGCCTGATCGAGGAGAAGCACGATGAGCTTGCCGCCGTGATCCTTGAGCCCGTGGTGCAGGGTGCTGGCGGAATGTGGTTCTACCACCCCGAGTATCTGCGCCAGGTGCGCGAGCTGTGCGACCGCTACGGCGTGCTGCTGATTTTCGATGAAATTGCCACGGGCTTCTGGCGCACGGGCCGCTTCTTTGCCTGGGAGCATGCCGGTGTGGAGCCGGACATCATGACCATTGGCAAGGGCCTGACGGCAGGATATCTGACCATGAGTGCTGTGCTGACCACGCAGAATGTGGCCGACACTATCTCGCGCGGCGAAGCGGGCGTGCTGATGCACGGACCCACCTTCATGGGCAATCCGCTCAGCTGCGCCATTGCTGTGGAGTCGCTCAAAATGCTCCGTGAGCAGGACATGGAAGGCCGCGTGAAGCACTTGGCCGAGGTGATGCGCCGCGAGCTTGCTCCGGCTGCCGGGCGCCCCACGGTGGCCGATGTGCGCGTGCTGGGTTCGATTGGTGTGGTGGAAATGAAGCGTAGTGTAGATGTGGGCAAGTTCCAGCGTGAGTGTGTGCGCCGCGGGGTGTGGATTCGCCCCTTTGGCCGCAACGTCTACATTATGCCGCCCTATGTAATCACCGATGAACAGTTATGCTTCCTGTGCCGTAACCTGCTGGAGATTATTGCCGATGAGGAAAATTATTGATGCGACCCTTGCCACGCTCGAAGCCGAGGGCAACCTGCGCCGAGTGCCGGAGGATGCGGCCGGATGCGGCCGGGTGGACCTGAGTTCCAACGACTATCTGGGATTGGCTGAGTGCGCGGACCTGCGGCGTGATTTTTTTGCGGAGTTTGACTGCACCGCGCGCGATATGGCCATGTCGGCCTCCGCATCGCGTCTGCTTGCTGCGCGCCAACACGAGGCCAAGGCACTTGAGGCTCTGATTGAGGAGGCCTACGGGCGCCCGGCATTGCTGTTCAACAGCGGCTATCATGCCAACACTGGCATTATCGGTGCGCTCGGTGCTATTAAAGGAACTTATATCCTCGCTGACAAGCTTGTGCATGCCAGTATTATTGACGGTATCCGCCTGAGCGGAGCGCCATTTGCGCGCTTCCGCCACAATGATTATGCCCACTTGGAGCGCCTGGCCGAAAAGGCCGCTGCCGAGGGCTACAGGCTGCTGATTATTGCCGAGAGTGTGTACAGCATGGACGGTGACTGCAGCGATGTGGAAGCGTTGCTCGATGTGCGTGACCGCTACGAGGGTGCGATGCTTTACATCGACGAGGCTCACGCCGTTGGTGTGGAGGGCCCGGCCGGACTCGGGTTGGCTCATGAAGCGGAACGCAGGGGCAGGGCAGCCGACGTGATTATCGGCACCTTCGGCAAGGCGCTTGCCTCGGTGGGCGCCTATGCGGTGGTGGATGCGCCGGTGCGTGAGTTCCTTGTGAACCGCGCCCGCAGCTTTATTTTCTCCACTTCGTTGCCCCCTGTCAATCTGAAGTGGAGCCGCTTCATGTTCCGGACGGCGATGGGGGCGGACACGCTCCGGCAGCAGCTGGCATCCAACGCACAGGCTCTTTCCGCTATTCTCCGGCCCTTTGGCGGCACAAGCCGGGGGCACATCCAGCCGCTGGTCGTTGGCTCGCCGCAGAGGGCTGTTGCACTGTCGGCAGGCTTGAAGGAGGCCGGCTTCGATGTGCTGCCAATCCGTGTGCCCACCGTTCCGCCGGGCACGGACCGCCTTCGCTTCAGCCTATCGGCCGGACTGACGCCCGATTGCTTCGCCGGTCTCGGTGACGCGCTTGCTAAATTGATTTAAAACTACTTACACTATAAAAAGATAGATGACTGCACGACGCAATAAAAAGTCGCCCCGCCGCAGGCGCGATAACCGCCGCCGCAAGGTGCGCAATTTGATTCTTACGCTGATTTTCCTGGGGCTTTCGTCGGCCCTGACGCTTTTTGCCTGTTGCGAGGACGAACCGAGCCGTGGATTTGAACTTGCCGATTCCGACCTGCTTGCCGTGACGATTCCGGATGAAACGCCTGAAATCACCAAGCAGTACACAGGATTTTTCGTTTCGTTCAACCCCACGCATCATCTGCCCAACTATGTGGCCTGGGAGCTGACGGCCGAGAAAGCCAACGGTCAGTTTCCACGAAACAACGCTTTCCGCCCCGACCCGGACGTGTACGGCTGCCCGACGCTGAACGACTATAAGGGCAGCGGCTTCGACCGCGGCCACATGGCCCCGGCGGCCGACATGAAGTGGAGCGAACAGGCCATGCTGGATTGTCACTATCTGACCAACATGTGTCCGCAGGACCACGGGCTGAACGGCGGAAAGTGGAACTCGCTTGAGCAGATGTGCCGCACGTGGGCTCTGCGCGACAGCAGCATCGTAATCATTGCCGGTCCGGTGCTGACCGATGAACTTCCGCGCACAATCGGCGCGAGCGGAGTGTCGGTTCCCGAACGCTTTTTCAAGGTTATCCTTGCGCCTTATGCCAACCCGCCGCGCGCCATCGGGTTCATCATGCCCAATTCGCCTGTCAACGACCAGATTGAGGCACTGGCAGTGTCGGTGGATCAGGTTGAGGCCATCACGGGCTACGACTTTTTCTCGGCTCTCCCCGACGAGGTCGAGGCACAGGTGGAAGCCGCTGCAAATTATAAAAACTGGACCCGACGCAAGCGATAATGATGATGGAAGGACTTTTTGACTCGACGGATACCATTTGCGCCATATCCACGGCCCCCGGTGTGGGCGGCATTGCTGTTGCCCGCATCAGTGGTGCCAAGGCGCTCGAGTGTGTGGACAAGCTGTGGCGGGGCAAACCGTTGGCTGGCGTGGCGAGCCACACAGCCCACCTGGGTACGATTATCGACCCTGCCGATGGTTCGGTGCTTGACCAGGGTGTGGCAACGGTGTTCCGCGGTCCTAATTCGTTTACGGGCGAGGATGTGGTGGAGCTTTCCATCCATGGTTCGCGGTGGATTCAGCGTCAGCTCATCAGCTTGCTCGTTGCGGCCGGTTGCCGCCTGGCCAATCCCGGTGAATTCACGCGCCGTGCGTTCCTGGCCGGTAAGCTTGACCTTGCTGAAGCCGAGGCTGTTGCCGACCTTATCGCATCATCGTCGCGCGCCTCGCACCGCATTGCTGTCAGCCAGATGCGCGGTGGCATTTCGCGCAAGCTCGACGCTCTCCGTGCCGAACTGCTCGACCTGGCTTCGCTGCTTGAGCTTGAGTTGGATTTTTCGGAGGAAGAGGTGGAATTCGCCTCGCGTCAGCGCCTGATTGAGCTTGCCGATGAAGTACACGGCGAATTGCAGCGGCTCGGAGCCACCTTTGCCCGCGGAGCGGCCATCAAGGATGGTATTCCCGTGGCGATAGTGGGCCGAACGAATGCCGGTAAATCCTCGCTGCTCAACGCGCTACTGGGCGACGACCGTGCCATCGTGAGCGACATCCACGGCACCACCCGCGACACTATTGAGGAAACAATCGAGCTTGGCGACTATCTTTTCCGGTTTATCGACACGGCCGGACTGCGCGCAACCGACGACAGCATCGAACGCATAGGCATCGAACGCTCGCGCCGGGCCATGCAGCAGGCCCGCATTATCATCGCCGTTATTGACGCCACCCAACCTGTGGATGAGGAACTGTTGGCCGAATTGGCCGCGGCCGAAGCTCACGTAATTTACGCCATTAACAAAACCGACTGTGCTCCTGCGCCGTCCCTGGCAGTAGAGCAGGGTAGTGTAGTGGCCATCAGTGCCTTGAATGGTCAGGGAATTGATGAACTTACTGATAAAATGACAGCCTTGATAGCAGAGGAGGGCAGCGACGACGACGTAATCCTGACCAACGCCCGCCATGCCGAGGCCATAGCCGCCGCTACCCGCAGCATCAGCGCTACCGCCGACGCACTCCGCAGCGGCATCCCTGCCGACCTCGTGGCCCAGGACCTCCGCGAAACCCTCCACCACCTCAGCGCCATCACCGGCACCATCTCCACCCCAGAAATCCTCGCAACCATCTTCTCGCGGTTTTGTGTGGGTAAATAGTTGCTAATAAGCTATTTATGTGCGTAAATTTTAATGTTCAAAAATCGGATAACTTTGACATCTCACTATTAAATCAGCAAGGCTGACTGTCTGCTCAATGCGTTTGCCGAATTTTTGAATGACTTGGGAAGCCCTTGCTACTTTGAAGATTGCAAATCATGATAAGGTGGATACTTTTGGCGGTGAGTGCGTGGACAGTGTGTGGACAGTGTGCACATGTTCTCTATGCTCTGCAACTTGATGACAATCTCCTGCTGTTAGCAAAGTAGGATACCCTCGGTCGTATACTACAAGATTTAAGCTTAAAACATCGTCAACGTGCCCCCAAAAAGTAATATACATTCACCACAAAAATACACAGTATGAAATTCGGCTTTAGAAAACCATCACTTAAACGTAGTATTTCTGCAATGACTACTGGTGCGTTAAAACGTGCCCTATTAAGAGAAATTATACCAGGATATGGTAAACGAGGCATGGGTTGGGCAAATCCTAAGAAAGCCGCATACAATCACTTGTATAGTATGGTGACATCAAGTCCTGTTGACTTAATTTTAGACTCCTCAAAGCCAAAACACTCTACTAAGAGTCAATTAATTATGTCTGAAGCCGAGTGCCAACATAAACAGGACTTAATCAATATCTATAAGATAGGCATTGAGCAATCTCGTGTTGCAGGTGAGTTAATTAATGACGCAAAAGAAATTCTATACCGAGAAACACCCTTGGATAAGGCTATAAGAAGGATCTTTAATTACTCATGTGGCTATTTGAATAATTCTATGTCATGTGGATTTGATTTTTGTGATATGTGTGTGGAGCGATTGAATAAGATACAACGCATTAATCCTATAGTTAAAGAAATTTGTTTGGAAATTGTTTCCCTTATTAGACAAGGGAACAATTCTAAGTATATCTATAACTTTCTTAACGGGAAATTCAATGTATAGTTGGGAACTGTCCCCGGCCTACGACATCAATCCGACACTTTCAGATAATCAAAGTCTGCTCATCAATAGTTCAACAAGTGAGTCAAACTTGGATATACTATTGGAATCAGTCGGAGAATATATGCTTTCGACTGAAAAAGCTAAGGACATCATTGATAAAGTAAAATCAGCGATGAAATCATGGCGTAGTGAAGCTCGAAAACTCGGACTACCGCTACGCGACATTGATATGTTTGCACTACGCTTTAATAAATGGATTTACCAATCAAATATTGCAGCTCAAATTATAACTCTAATGAACACTATTGAAATTATTGATAAAATTCGATTTAATCGTCATGGAGTCGAATGCAAGGATGCCTCTGGAAAATGGGTAAAGGCTCATTACCGTCAAGGAGAACTTGATGGAGCTTGTGGTGTTTATTCATTAACAATGGCTCTACTAATCCTTGGTTACCTAAGTGCCGAAGAAGTAAGTATTGATAATGATTCCTTAGACCATAGAAAAACAAGAGATCGCTTTCTAAGTTATTTCTATGAACAACAGGGTTTCATACGCAAGGGATATTCAAGCATTTGTCTCCGTAGAGATATTAGCATATTATGTCCCGAATTATTGGTAAAACGTCATAACCCTGAGGATCCGGCTAAAACCGTTGAACGTATTTACGAATACTTATCACAAGATGTACCTGTCATAATATCTACGCGTTTCCCAAATGGTGGGCATTTCCTTGTAGCTATTGGGGCAGAAATTGATAGTGATGATAAAATCACAAAAATATTATGTCTTGACCCTGGAAGCCCCCTTCCAAAGTATGCACCATGGAATTGTTGCATTACAACAGGAAGTGTCTGCGGTAATTATCCATTTTGGTGCATTAGCGAAGAAGTTAGCTATAAAGTAATTATCGATGATTTAATAGTTATAAACTACTATACATAAATTGTAATAATATCCGTTTGATTCCTTATGTAATGAGTGTATTTATTCGTATCTAGGGTATTCAGTTCAATTGTGGAGTGATCATCTGTCGAAAGAAGACCTGAAGCATCTGGGCTATAACGTCGGAAAATTCCTACGACTCAGAGGCGAGATTATCGCCCGCTTCGTAAAACACATGTTTGAAGAACCATTCGGAACAACCCATATCCGAACCATCGTAGCAAAGTTAGCAGACCGTAATCCCGGCAAAGACAGAATCCCGTTACTCTCGGCTGACGCGATGGACCAACTGTTCGCCCACTACAAACGATACGGCAACATCAACCTCAACATTATCAAAGAGAATAAAAAGAAATAATCTTTAAAGCACATATAAGGCGGATAACTCTGGCTACACAGTCGGAGTTATCCGCTTTTTCATTTCAACGATTCTATAAATTCGTCGGCCTCTTCCCTTGAACGGAAACGAACTATGGTTTTATCAAAGTCTCTCAGATGATGCTCAATTTCAGGAAC
>JAAVFP010000039.1 GCA_014800735.1 Bacteroidales bacterium | reverse complement strand
GGGTGCCTTTTCCGCTTTGTTTCAGTCGTGTACATTGAGTACACTCCTTCAACGTCAGCGAAAAATCCCCTCCGAAATATGAGACCCAGCATTTAACATTAGTTTTTAAACAAGCTCTAAGAGCGCGATTGGATTTAAACAAAAACGCACTCCAAAACAAACCTTATTTTCATTGCGAACCTCCGGCGCAGAAATTGCGTCGGAGGTTCGTTCGTTTTTTTCGCAGGAAAAAAGTATTGCCGTCACACATAAATTATGACTTTTAATTCGTAACTTTGTAATTAGTTTTATCCTCAGAAAACAATGATAGATTTACTGCTCCCTTTATCAATCACCGATTACCTTGACGCAGCAAGCTTTTTCGACTGGTTTGTCAACAACGCTTCCTACCTCTTTGTGTTCATCTTCATGGTGATTGAGAGTTCGTTCATACCTTTCCCGTCCGAAGTGGTCGTACCGCCCGCAGCCTATCTGGCCATACAAAAAGGCGATATGAACATTTTTGTCGTCGTGCTCGTGGCCACGTCCGGTGCACTCGTCGGTGCGCTCATCAACTATGTGCTGTCGCTGCTCATCGGCCGCCCCATCGTATATGCTTTCGCCGATTCGCGCCTTGGCCATGCATGCCTGATTGACCGGGCTAAGGTGGAAAAAGCCGAAAAATACTTCGACGAACACGGCGCCGCGTCCACCTTCATCGGCCGACTGATTCCCGCCGTTCGCCAGCTCATTTCCATTCCCGCCGGCATAGCCCGCATGAACATCTGGCTGTTCATGATTTTCACCACGCTTGGCGCCCTGGTGTGGAACGGTATCCTGGCAGCCCTGGGTTGGTGGCTTGCACAAACAGTGAGCCTCGACCAGCTCTACGACGCAGTTGAAAAATACAACTCCTACCTCACCATAGCCGGCTTTATCCTGCTGGCACTCTGTGTTATTTATATTCTTTATAACGCTTTCAAAACCAAGAAAAAATGATAGTTGCCCCCTCAATACTCTCAGCCGACTTCGGCCACCTTGCCGACGACATCCGGATGCTTGACCGCAGCCAGGCCCAGTGGGTTCACTGCGATGTGATGGACGGTGTGTTCGTGCCCAACATATCATTCGGTTTTCCCGTCATCAAGGCAGTGAGCGCGCTGACCGACAAGTTTATCGACGTGCACCTGATGATTGAGAAGCCTGAGCGCTACGTCGGTGCCGTGCGCGACTGCGGTGCCCACATGATGAACGTGCACCAGGAAGCCAGTACCCACCTGCACCGCACCGTGCAGCAGATTCACGCCGCCGGCATGAAAGCAGGCGTAACGCTCAACCCGGCCACTCCCGTAGTGCTGCTGGAGGACATCATCGCCGACCTCGACATGGTCCTGCTGATGAGCGTAAACCCCGGCTTCGGGGGACAGTCCTTCATCCCCGGCGTGCTTGCCAAAATCACACGCCTGAAGGCCATGATTGCCGAAAGCGGCTCCAAGGCGCTGATTCAAATTGACGGCGGCATCAACACCACCACCGGTGCACAGTGCGCCGCTGCCGGAGCCGATGTGCTCGTGGCCGGAAGCGCCGTGTTCAACGCCCCCGACCCCGAGGCCTACATAGCCTCACTGGCAGCACTCTGATTGCCTTCCTGATTGTAATATCCTCATCTCCAACTCCTCATTATCACATTCTGAATGCGTCCCAATCCTAAGTACAACACTGTAACCGACGACGATACCACCGACTTCGACGCTCCTTCGGCTCCCCGCCGTCCCCGCCAGCGCTCCGCTCAGGACGACCGCCGCCAGGCTTCGACCCGAAACGCCGAGCCCCAGGCCGGCCCTGTGCACCGCCCCACCCCTGACCCCGAAGGCCCCCGCACCCAAAGGCGCAAGGCACCCCGGCGCCAGCCCGAGCCGCAGTACACGTTCATCGACTTTCTCCAGGACTACCGCACGCGCCTTGGCTTAGGCATCTTCCTGTGCCTGCTGGCCGTGGTGACAGCGGTGTGCTGCATATCGTTCATTTTCAACAACCAGGTGGACCAGAGCATAATCTACGGCCGCTCGGTGGCCGAGATTGTCGAGGCCGGCGACACCGTTGAGAACGCCGGCGGAGCGGTCGGCGCCAAGCTCAGCGAGCTCCTGATGGTCAATGCCTTCGGCATCGGCTCATTCGTGCTGGCCGTCTATGTTTTCCTGCTTGGTCTGGCCGTGATGGGCCTGAAAAAGTGCAACTTTTTCCGCCTGTCGGCCCGATGCCTCTTCACCACCATGGCCCTCTCCATCATCATCGGCCTGGTGAGCTATAACAGGGCCGAAATGTTCCATCTGGGAGGCGCCCATGGCTACTACATCAACAACTTGCTCTACACCTACGGCGATGCCCTGGGAGCCTACTCGGCAAGCGTGCTCATGCTGGGCCTGCTGATTGCCGTGTACCTCTACCCGATTAAGGCCGTTATCGCCACCATGCAGAAGAGCCTCAGCCGTAAGGCGCCCAAGGAGTCCATCTTCGACAAGCGCACCGAGGGCGAGGCCGACAGTGTTCCCTCGCTTGAGAACCTCGAGGTAACTCCGGCCGAGGCTGCTGCCCAGGCCGAGGCCACCAATGCCGTTGGCGAAATCTCGACCGAGGAGCCTGTGGATATCAGTGCCTTCGACAACGAGCCTGAAACCGCTGCCGAAATTGCCGATGCCATGGCCGCCGAGGCAGCTGCCGCCGCCGAGCAGCCTGTGGAAGCCGTGGCCACCGCTCCCCTGCCCTCGGACTCCATGATGCCCGCACCTGCACTCGAGGACCTCGAGACAGGTCCCGACATGGACCGTCCGGAGGAAACCGAGCAGTCGGCACAAGCCGTTCACACTGCCCCGAACACGCCCACAGCGCCCGACATCCCCGAAGTGTCGGCCGACGCACTCGTCACCACCCCTATCGCAGCCGCTACTGCGGCAGCTACGGCTGCTTCGACCACTGCCGGTGTGGCGCTCGCCACCGAGATTGCCGCAGGGGCCCCGGCAGCTATGGCCGCGGCCACAGTCGCGCCCGAACCGCCGGCTGCCTCGCTTGATATGCTCGACTCCGCTGCGGACGATGACGACGATGACGAACCCGATATGCCCGAGGAAGAACCCGCAATCCCTCAGGCTGAGACCTTCGAGGAACCCGAATCGTACACTCTGCCCGGCGCTCCAGATGAGCCCGAAATGGTTATCGTCACGAACCGTCCGACCGAAATCATTGACCGCGCTCCCGCACCCGAACGTATCCCCGACGGTGCCCACATAGGCATCGACCAGCCTTACGACCCGCGTGCTTCGCACTCGCAGTACCGTTTCCCCACGCTGGACCTCCTTGAAGAGCGCGACACCAACGTGGTGATTAACGCTGAGGAACAGGCCGACAACAAGCAGATGATTGTAAACGCCCTGCGCAGCTACAACATTGAAATCACCAAGATTACGGCCACCATCGGCCCGACCGTCACGCTCTACGAAATCATTCCCGAGCAGGGCACCAAGATTTCGAAAATCAAGAGCCTGGAGGACGATATCGCAATGAGCCTGTCGGCCCTCGGCATCCGCATCATCGCGCCTATGCCCGGCAAGGGAACCATCGGCATCGAGGTGCCCAACCGCAAGCAGCGTATGGTGTCCATGCGCGAGCTGCTCAACAGCCCTCAGTTCAAGGAAACAAAAATGAGCCTGCCGCTGGCCTTGGGCGCGACTATTTCCAACGACATCTTCATGGCCGACCTGGCCAAGATGCCCCACCTGCTTGTGGCCGGTGCCACAGGCCAGGGTAAATCCGTGGGCCTGAACTGCATCATCACCTCGCTGCTCTACGCCAAGCACCCGGATGAACTGAAATTTGTGCTCATCGACCCCAAGATGGTGGAATTCAGCCTCTACCAGCGCATTGCCAACCAGTTCATGGCAAAAATCCCCGAAGAGGACCGCGCCGTGATTACCGACCCGCAGAAGGTGGTTGCCACGCTTAAATCGCTGTGCACCGAGATGGACGAGCGCTACAAGCTGCTGATGGACGCCGGTGTGCGCGACATGAAGGACTACAACCAGCGCTTCATGCAGCGCCGCCTAAACCCCAACGACGGTCACCGCTTCATGCCCTATATCGTGATGATTGTCGACGAGTTCGCCGACCTTATCATGACTGCCGGCAAGGATGTGTCCGAGCCCATCGCCCGTATCGCCCAGAAGGCACGCGCTGTGGGTATGCACATGATTATCGCCACCCAGCGCCCCTCGACCGACGTTATCACGGGTATGATTAAGGCCAACTTCCCGGCCCGCATCGCCTTCAAGGTTACCCAGGGCGTGGACTCCAAGACCATTCTCGACCGCCCCGGCGCCCAGCGACTTGTGGGCCGCGGCGACATGCTCGCCATGCTCAACGGCACTATTGAGCGCGTGCAGTGCGCCTTTGTGGATACTCCCGAGGCCGAAAACATCTGCGAATTCATCGGCAGCCAACAGGGCTTCCTCGCACCCTACGAGCTGCCCGAGCCGCCCGTGGAAGGTGGCAACGAACCCACGGCCGACGTAGGCCAGGTGAACGACGAGTTCAAGCGCTGCGCCTTGTTCATCGCCAGCCAGAGCCAGGCCTCCATCACCATGATGCAGCGCCGCTTTGAAATCGGCTTCAACAAGGCCGGCCGCTACATGGACCAGATGTACAAGCTCGGCATTGTCGGTGCCGCCAACGGTGCCAAGCCACGCCAGGTGCTCATGACACCCGACGAGGTTGAACGCCTGTTTTCCACGATGTAATACCGAACCTTAGCCCTTGTCCCGTCGTTAGGTAATTAATATGAAACTATACGGAAAAGTCATAGCTGTCCTCTTGATGCTGGTAGCATCTGTGCCGGTGTTCGCGGCTACTGCCGATGCCGAGCTTGCCGCCCTGCGCAAGAAGATGAGCGCGCCCAGTGTGGAGGCTTTTTTCACCATCGATGGCCTGGAGGGTCCCGTGCAGGGCTCGGCCACCATGGCTGGAGCAAAAATTGCCATGACCACACCCCAAATGTGCGTGTGGTACGATGGCACGACGCAATGGACCTACATCACCGCTTCGCGCGAACTGAATATTTCCGAGCCTGATGCCGCCGAACTGCTTGCCACCAACCCATTTGCCATCCTTTCGGCCGGCAGCGGGGAATATTCGTGCAAAAAGCTTGCCGACGCATCCGGGAAGACCCGCCTTGAACTGACACCCGCCGATACTTCGGCCGGCATTGCAAAAATCCAGGTTTCGGTAAACCGTTCCACCGGTTGGCCCTCGGACATCATGGTGACTTTCACCGACGGGCGCACTATAAGCCTGAAAGTGGACAAAATCAGCGCAGGCAAGACAAAACCGGCCTCCACCTTCCGCTACAACAAAGCGGCCTACCCGGCCTCGGAAATCATTGACTTACGATAACATTAAAACACAAGAATACTACTATGGAATTTCGAACCAAATGCCTTATCATCGGCTCCGGCCCTGCCGGCTATACCGCAGGTATATATACTTCCCGCGCCGGCCTGGCGCCCATCATGATTGAAGGTCCCCAACCGGGAGGCCAGCTCATCACCACCACCGAAATCGAGAACTTCCCCGGCTTTGTGGATGGTGTGAAAGGCCCCAAGATGATGGAGGACTTCCGCTCGCAGGCCGAGCGTTTCGGCCTTCAGATTATCACCGGCATGGTGACCGACGTTGACTTCAGCAGCCGCCCTTACAAGGCTGTTGTGGACGGCGGCGCAAGCACCGTTCTTGCCGAAAGCGTGATTATCTCCACCGGCGCATCGGCCAAGTACCTCGGCCTTGACGACGAGCAGAAATACCTCGGCATGGGCGTGTCGGCCTGTGCCACCTGCGACGGCTTCTTCTTCCGCAACCGCACCGTGGCCGTTGTTGGCGGCGGCGACACCGCTTGCGAGGAAGCTCTCTACCTGGCCGGCCTGGCATCCAAGGTCTACATGATTGTCCGCAAGGACCACCTGCGCGCCTCGCAGTACATGCAGCGCCGCGTGATGGAAAATCCGAAAATCGAAATTCTGTTCGACACCGTCACCCTGGGCCTTTTCGGCCAGGATGTTCTCGAGGGTGCACGCCTGCGCACCAGCCCCTCCACTGCCCTGCCCAAAGAGTACGAGATTGCACTCGACGGTTTCTTCCTGGCTATCGGCCATAAGCCTAACACCGACCTGTTCAAAGGCAAAATCGAGCTTGACGAAGCCGGTTATATCAAGACTGCCAGCCCCGGCACGGCCACCAATATTCCCGGAGTGTTCGCTGCCGGCGATGTTGCCGACCCCACCTATCAGCAGGCTATCTCGGCTGCCGGCATGGGCTGCCGCGCGGCCCTGGATGCCGAACGCTTCCTGATGTTCTCCGAAGAATAATAGCACGTAAACATGGCGAAATCGAAACCGAAAACCAATGCTGCCCGACTGCTCGAAGCGGCTAAAATCCCATTCGAACTGATTGAGTACACCGTGGATGAAAACGACCTGGCCGCGCAGCATGTGGCCGATGAGCTGGGTGAGGACATCAACCGGGTGTTCAAAACGCTCGTGCTCCGAGGCGAGCGCCACGGGCTATTCGTGTGTGTGGTGCCGGGCAACTGCGAGGTCGACCTAAAGAAGGCCGCCGCTGCCTTCGGCGACAAGAAGGTGGAGATGATTGCCATGAAGGAACTTCTGCCTACCACAGGCTACATCCGCGGCGGTTGCTCGCCCGTTGGCATGAAAAAGCCCTTGCCAACTTTTTTCCATCAGACGGCTACGGACTTCGACTCAATTTATGTGAGCGCCGGAGTGCGTGGCCTTCAGCTCAAAATCGCCCCGCAAGCATTGATTGATTTCGTTGGTGCCACCACAGCCGACCTTGTGAAATGAATACTTTCGGAACCCTTTTCACCCTCACCAGCTTCGGCGAAAGCCATGGTCCGGCCATAGGCGGAGTGATTGACGGAGTGCCGGCAGACTTCGCTCTGAACCTTGATGCCGTGCAGACCGAACTGGACCGCCGGCGGCCCGGTCAGTCGGCCCTCACCACCGGACGCCGCGAGGCCGATAGAGTCGAGTTCCTTTCCGGGCTTTTCGAGGGGCGGACCACAGGTACTCCGATAGGCTTCATCATCCGCAACGCCGACCAACATTCGTCCGACTACGAGCAGCTCCGCACGGCCTACCGCCCCGGGCATGCCGATTATACTTACAGCGCCAAGTATGGCCTCCGCGACCACCGTGGCGGAGGCCGTTCTTCGGCGCGCGAAACTGCATGCCGTGTTGTGGGTGGTGCCGTGGCACGGCAAGTGCTCGCTTCGCTCGGCATCACCGTCCGCGCCTACACATCGCAGGTTGGGCCTGTGGTGCTCGCAAAGAACTTCGAAGAGCTCGACCTCAGCCTCACCGAGAGCAACGCCGTGCGCTGCCCCGAGGGCTCCACGGCCCAGCGGATGATTGCTGAAATAAAGGCCGCTAAGGCCGAGGGCGATACCGTTGGCGGCGTGGTGACGTGTGTTGTCGCCGGTTGCCCCGTAGGGCTTGGCGAACCTGTGGCCGGAAAACTCCAGGCACGCCTGGCGGCTGCAATGCTGAGTATAAACGCCGCCAAGGGATTCGACTACGGCATGGGCTTCGAGGGCGCGGCTAAGCGCGGCAGCGAAGTGATTGACAATTTCGAAATGAACACCCAGGGGCGCGTAGTGACCACAGCCAATCACTCAGGCGGCATACAGGGCGGTATTTCCAACGGCATGCCAATCTATTTCCGCGTAGCTTTCAAACCGGTGGCTACCCTGCTCCGGCCCGTCAGCACTATCGATAGCAAGGGCAATTCCGTGGAGCTGAAAATGAAAGGGCGCCACGACCCCTGCGTGGTGCCTCGCGCTGTGCCGGTGGTCGAGGCTATGGCCGCTATGACCATTCTCGACGCACTACTCATTTCCAAGGCCACGGTATGACGCCCTGGTACCGCGAATATTCTGATTTTTTAGCCGAGCATTTCGACGGCAAGATTCAAAAGCTGTCGGTTGATGCCGCGTTCACCTGTCCCAACCGCGACGGAAGTATCGGCACAGGCGGTTGTACATACTGCAACAACTTGAGCTTCAGCCCAATGAGCGACAAGCGAGGAAGCACCGTGGCCGAACAGATTGCGCGAGGCAAGGAGTTTTTTGCGCGGAAATATCCCGCAATGCGCTATCTTGCTTATTTTCAGTCCTATACTTCCACCCACGGCAATATCGACCGCCTGATGGCCCTCTATGCCGAAGCTGCCGCTCAGCCAGGAGTGGTGGGCCTGGTGATCGGAACACGGCCCGACTGTATGCCGTCGGAACTATTGGAGCGCCTTAAGACCCTGAACACCAAAATATTTATAGAATTCGGCGCTGAGAGCTCGCACGATGCGACATTGCGCCGTATAAACCGCGGCCACACCTGGCAGCAGGTGGAGGATGCCGTGGAGCGCACCGTGGCAGCAGGCTTTCCCGTGGGGCTGCACTTTATTCTCGGGCTGCCAGGCGAGGACCGCGAGATGATGCTCGCAACTGTCCGCCGCGCATCGCAACTGCCGATTTCCACCATTAAATTCCATCAATTGCAGATACTGCGCAACACACGGATGGCGCAGCAATACGAAGCAGGAGAACTGCCCGGCATCATGCAGTTCAGTCCAGAAAGCTATGCCGCGCTCTGCGCCGACATCCTCGAAGTGCTCCGCCCCGACATAGCCGTTGACCGCTTCGTGGCCTCGGCGCCCTCCGAACTGCTGATTGCCCCCCGCTGGGGCCTGAAAAACTACCAGTTCACCGCCATCCTGCACAATAAAATGAAAGATAGGCGATGTCGTAATGCGGAAACGCGTCCGTAGGACGCTGAATTATCGTAACCCACACCGCCGAAGCTTGCGGAGGCGCCGTGGGACAGGTAAAAGACTAAAACAGGCGTCCGAAGGCCGCCGAAAAGGGTGACAATCTGCATTCTACCTTTTCGGCGGCCTTCGGACGCCATTGT
>JAAVFP010000038.1 GCA_014800735.1 Bacteroidales bacterium | reverse complement strand
TTTTTAACAGTTTCAATCTTTCCATAATTAACAATTTCCTTTCTTACGCTGTTTAATATAGTACCGAATGTGGACATGGCTCTATTGTTTTTTATTTGTGGTAAAATAATATAACAAATCAGCGGCCGTGTCCGCTTTTTCTTTAAGTAAACAGCATTGCGGCGCATCCCTACGTTCACGACCGCCATACTGAGCCGCAACGCAGGCGGTCGACAGTACGGACATCGACGCCAGCAAGAGCCGCAACGCGGCGATATTATTACTAACTGCGGGTGTAAGCCCGCAGCTCAGGACACACCTCCAGGATGGAGCACCGGAGGTGCGGCACCTCACCGCAACGTAAAAGTTGCTTGTTAAAAGCCAAAAACGCCCTGCTACTCAGTGAGTTGCAGGACGGTTGGAGTACACCTGTAGGGAATCGAACCCTAATCTAAGGAACCGGAATCCTTTATTCTATCCATTGAAATACAGGTGCGGGTATTCGTTTTAGTGCGAATTTCTCTGCAAAAGTAAGCTTTTTTTCGTAGTTTTGCAAAAGAATTTTACTTAGGATGAACGTCAAAATCGATAATATGTGGCGCACGGCGCTGGCTGATGAATGGGAAAAGCCTTATTTCAAGGACTTGACCGACTTTGTGCGCGCCGAATATGCCTCGAAAACTATTTTTCCCCCTGCCAAGCGCATCTTTGCGGCCTTCGATGCCTGTCCGTTTGACAAAGTCAAGGTGGTGATTCTCGGCCAGGACCCCTATCATGGTCCCGGGCAGGCCAACGGGCTGTGCTTTTCGGTGGCTCCAGGGGTGGCACTCCCGCCCTCCCTGCTCAATATTTTTAAGGAGATGAAAAGCGACCTGGGCTTCGAGGGCCCAATCCCCGCCGTTGGCGACCTCGACTATCTGGCCGAGCAGGGTGTGTTGCTGCTCAACGCCACCCTAACGGTGGAGGCTCACCGGGCTGGTTCGCACCAGAACCACGGCTGGGAAACGCTCACCGATGCCGCCATCGCCCGCCTCAACGAGCTTCGCAGCGGCATCGTGTTCCTCCTCTGGGGCAGCTACGCCATCCGCAAGGAGGCGCTCATCGACCGCTCGCGCCACCTGGTGCTCACTTCGCCCCATCCGTCGCCCCTGTCGGCTCACCGCGGCTTTTTCGGTAATCACCATTTCAGCACCGCCAACCAGTATCTCCAGTCGCAGGGGCTGGAGCCAATCCGATGGCTATGAGGTTGCTGCATCTGATGGTTTTCGTCCTGGGAGTGCTTGGCCTACAAGCCCAGGTACGCCCGGCCGACACGATGACGGGCGTATTCGACGAGCGGATCCGCTCGCTGCAGGTGCGCTTCGACGGCGACGACTTCGCCATGCCCGTGGTGGTGCTCAACTCGCCCCAGCGCATCCGTGTGTCCTTCGACTGCCTGGCTGAGGACCGCGACTACTTTCGCTACTCCCTGGAGCATTGCACTGCCCGGTGGAGCCCATCGGGGCTGGTTGACAGCGAGTTCCTGGACGGCTTCAACGAAGGGCTTGTGGAGGACTACGACTACTCGCGCGGCACACTCGTGCACTATGTTCACTACGAACTCACGGTGCCCAACGAGCAGGTGGCACCCAAAATATCAGGCAACTACCTGCTTAAAATCTACCGCGAGGACTCCCCGGACACCCCTGTGCTCCAGTGCCGCTTCATGGTGAGCGAGGAAACGGCGCCTGTTGCCCTTGAGGCTGTGACGCGCACTGACATCGACTACAACGCCACCCACCAGCAGCTCAACGCTATCGTGGATGTGGAGCGTGCCGGGGTGGCCGACCCATTCAACGACCTCCTGATAATCGCCGGGCAGAACGGACGCCTTGACTCCGAGGTAGCCCTGCGCCAGCCCCTGCGCATGCAGGGCACCAAGCTTATCTACGAGCACCGCCCTGAGCTGATTTTCGAGGCCGGCAACGAGTACCGCCGCATGGAATTCCTGTCCGAGAACTATCCCGGCATGGGCGTGGAGGCGATTGAATATTTCGACCCCTATTTCCACTACCGCCTCCGCACGGATGCCGACCGCAGCGAGGACCGCTACCAGTACGACCAGACTCAGCATGGCCGATACTTCGTGCGTCAGTACACATCCGATGAGTCCGACATCGAAGCTGACTATGGCGTGGTGCATTTCACCCTTGACTATCCCGAAATTCCGGGCATGATGATTTTTCTGGACGGCGATTTTGTGCAGCGCCGCTTCGACGATAATTCGCGCATGGTCTTTAACCCCGCTACTGGTCTCTACGAGCGCACAATGCTCCTGAAGCAGGGCGCCTACAACTATCAGTACCTGGCCGTGCCACCCGGTGCGAGCCGCGGCTACACCGCGCAGGTGGAGGGCGACAAGTATCAGACCGTCAACGAATACTCGGTGCGTGTGTACTACCGCCGCCCCGGCGAGCGCTACGACCGCCTGATCGGCACCGCCGCTTGCACCACAACACTCTAAACATCAACTTCATCCATGCTACAAATACAGGACACCTTAGTGACGCTCGACCTTGTGGAGCGATTTTTCTGCTGCGACCTCGAAGCCTGCAAGGGCCAGTGCTGCCTCGACGGCGATGCCGGCGCCCCCCTTGAAGAAGGCGAAGCCGACGAAATCCGCCGCATACTGCCCGAAATATGGAACGACCTCCTGCCTGCCGCAAAGGCCGAAATCGAGGCCAACGGTGTGAGCTATATCGACGAGGAAGGCGACGAGGTGACATCGCTCGTGGAGGGCTGCAACTGCGTGTTCGCCACCATCGGCGCTGACGGCAAATGGCTGTGCGCTATCGAAAAAGCCTACCGCGAGGGCCGCGTGGACTTCTACAAGCCCGTATCGTGCCACCTCTATCCGGTGCGACTGAAAAAATACGATAGCTTCACCGCCGTAAACTATCACCGCTGGAAGATATGCAAAGGCGCCGAAATCCTGGGCCGAAGCAAAGGCATCCGCGTGTACCAGTTCCTCGAAGGGCCCCTGCGCCGCCGCTTCGGCGATGAATGGTACGACGAACTCCGCACCACCTGCGAGGAATACCTCCGCCAGTACGGCTCGACCGGGGAATAACCACACCGATGATGCATCAAATTAAGTGATGCATCAAATTAAGGCACCCGAAAGTCGCCGAAAAGAGCAAAGAGCTTTTCGGTGCTTATGGGCGTACTTGTATTTCTAAAGCAAATCGAAATAGTACATGCGTGTGCGGAGTTCCTCCGTTTCGGGAATATTATAGAAAGCCTTTTCGTCGGTTACGCGTGGGAATAACGGACGGAAACCATTGCGCTCATAATATCTTATCGCATGCTCGTTGTTGACTGCATCTACCAGAATAAAACGGCAGCCGGTTTTGTTATCATAGCTTTTGAACCAATCCTTTATAAAATCCATAATCTGAGCGCCTACTCGATAGTGCGCACTTTGAAAATCAATATTCACGCCCAGACGACCGATAAGCACACTCGGATAAGTTCGGCCCTGCTTGCTATAGGTGATCAGATTGTTGATTTTTCGGCGAGGATGGTTCTGGAGGTGAGTGGTTTGAATACCTGCATTTGCCAGCGTAATCATGCCGACGATTTTTGTTATATCTTCTCGAAGAACCCAGCAATAAGTCTTGCCCATCAGTTCTTTCTCATAGGCTATGGCAGTATTGGCAAAAAAGTCATCAAGGTCCGCATCACCACAAGTGAACGGCTGGCAAAAATCCAACACTTCGCGTGTGACTCTCGCCAACTGGCAGCACTCGTTAAGTAGAAACTCCTTGCTGCTCATTTCTTCTCCCAAGGGAACTTGAATTCACGCATTTGCTTCATTATCATAGCAATGCGTTCTTCCTGTTCCTGCGACAGGCCCGGAGCAGGATGCTGTTCGCGCTCTTGCGCCTTTCGCTCGAATTCTTCGGCAATTTCGCCGGTTAGAATTGGAACGGATTTAATAGGTATTGCCATAGTTTCTTTTGTTTTACTGCAAAGTTACAATAAATAAACGACTTACGCAAACTCCTTGTTCGCGCTCCGAGATATCTGCGGCTACCGCGGGGTGCCGGGGACGGGTTCGTCCAGATGGTTGCGCCGGCGGGGGAGGCGGGGCGATTTTTTGCGTGCTGCCCGGCGTGCATCGCGCTCCTGGGCGGCGCGAATTTCGGCAGCTGCGTGTGCCGCTTCCACGGAGTCCATCCTGGTCACGGTTGCAGCCTCGGGCTGCGGCGCTTCGGGCTGCGGCTCATTGCCGTGCCAACATGTTGCGACCGTAGCGGCTATGGCCGCAACTATCACTCCTGCGATGGACGCGATCAGGTGCTGCTTGCGTGCCATCCCTACACGAGGTCGAAAATCATGATAAGAATAATCAGCACCGGCGCCAGATAGCGGATAATTGCCGTAATCACAGGTGTGGCAGGGGAGCGCAGGGTGCCATTATTGGTGAGCTCGGTGCGCAGCAGTGTTTTGGGCGCGAACCAGCCCAGATATATGCACACGCCAAGCGAAACCACGGGGAGCATGATGTTGGTGGTGGTGAAATCCAGGAAGTCGAAAATCGTTTTGCCCAGGATGTGGAAATCCGCCAGACTGCCGAAGGACAGCGAGCTGAAGGTGGCCAGCGCGAAGATGGGCAGCATGGCCCACAGCGTGGCGGCGCGTCGGCTCAGCTTGCGGCGGTCCTGAAGCATGGCGATGGTGACCTCCGCCAGCGATACCGTGGAGGTGAGCGCCGCCACAAACAGCAGCAGGAAGAACAACACCGACCAGAGCGCCGGCATGGGCATCTGCGCGAACACCTCGGGCAGAGTCACAAACACCAGCGTGGCGCCCTCAAGCGGCTCGCGGTCCAGTCCGAAGCTCTTGACGGCCGGGAAGATAATCAGTCCCATCAGCACCGCCACCAGCAGGCTCAGCAGCGCCACAATCACCGAGGTCTGCGTCAGTTTGGTTTTGGCAGGGTAGTAGGACGAGTAGGTTATCAGAATACCCATGCCCAGGCTGAGGCTGAAAAATGCCTGGCCCAGGGCGTTGATGACTGTTGCAGGCGTGATTTTAGAGAAATCGGGCGAGAGGAAGAACTTCACACCTTCGGCTGCGTCGGGCAGCGTGAGGGTCACGGCGCAGAGCCCCAGCAGTATCACGAACAGCACCGGCATCAGCACATTGCTCAGGCGCTCGATGCCTTTCTGCACTCCGCCCAGCAGCACACAGATGTTAATCACAATCATGGCCCAGGTGAAGATGAGCGGGCGCCAGTCCGTGCACACATATTCCTGCATCCGGGTTGTGAACTGACTGCGGAGAACCTCCGTGCCGGTGGTAGCCACGGCCTCGCGGCCATCATAGAGGGCTCCGGTGGCGCTCTCGAACAGATACTCGAGTGTCCAGCCAGCCACCACCATGTAGTAGCTCAGAATCAGATAGGACGCCAGCACACCCAGAGCGCCAACCAGCCACCACGGGGTGCCGGGCGCAAGCTTGCGGAACACGCCGATGGCATCCGAGCGGCCGCCGCGGCCAAGCGAGAACTCGGCCAGCATCACCGGCACACCAAGCACCAGCACACACAGTATATAGAGGAGTAGAAAGGCCGCACCGCCGTTGGTTTGCGTTTCGGCCGGAAAGCGCCACACATTGCCAAGCCCCACGGCTGAGCCTACGGTGGCGGCGATAAGTCCTATTTTCGATGCAAATTCTGTCTTGTTTGCCATATTCTTCTGTAATTAAGTTGCAAAAATAGACAAAAAATGCCATTCGGCCAAATGCGGCTACAATTTTCCTGCAAAAGTCTGGCAGTCGGACAGGTGGGCGACGGCTTCTGCGGCCTCGGTCTCGGAATTGAACAGGCCGAACACCGCCGCGCCTGAGCCACTCATGGCCGCATACACGGCTCCGGAGTGCAGAAAGTGGTCCTTGAGCGCAGCAATCTCCGGGTGGCCGGGGAAGATGGACAGCTCGAAGTCGTTGCTCAGTTCGCTGTGCTGCCACTGCGCGGCGGGGAGGAGGGCATCCGCCACAAGCGAGGCACCCGGGGCAAGCTCGTGCGGACGGATGCCTGCGTAGGCCTCCTTGGTGGGTATAGCCGCGGATGCCGGTTTGGCTATTGCGATATACATCCCTGCCAGGGCCGGAATTTCGACGCTGCTGAGCACGTCGCCTATGCCCTCGGCCAGTTGCGGCAGCCCGGTGTAGTGGTTCATCACAAAGAAGGCGCAGTCAGCCCCCACACGCGCTGCCACAGCGGCAAGGGTGGCGGCAGCGATGTCCAGGCCCAGGAGCTCGTTGACGGCGATAAGGGCATACGACGCATCGGCCGATCCTCCGCCCAGACCTGCGCCGAAGGGAATGACTTTTTCAAGATAAAAATCCAGGGGCGGCAGTGCGCGGCCCAGGTAGGCTTCGAGTGCGCGCACGGCTTTCATCACCAGGTTCTGCTCCACGTCGCACTCCGGCACATTGGCGCCGCCCACGCTCAGCGTGTGGCCCTGGCCAGCTCCGGGTACCACCTCAAGCACATCGCACCAGCCCACGGGCAGCATCAGAGTGCTCAGGTCGTGGTAGCCATCGGGCCGCCTGCGCAGCACTCGCAGCCCGAGATTTATTTTCGCAGTAGGAAATACAATCATTCGTTGTTAAATTTTCCGCTAAATTACGAAAAAATGCCGTGGAAATACTATTTTTGTATTCTGAAAATGAAAGTACGCCATCTGTCCATACTCGTTTCCGTGCTTCTGGCCGCCCTCCTTGCCGGGTGCGGCTCGGGAAAGCACGCCCAGCGAGTGGTGCGCCCCGACGGCGTTGGGGGCCCCTCTGTGGTCACCACCACCGGCCGCGGCATCGACTCCAAAACCGCCAAGGACCTGGAGCGCGAGGCCCGCACGTGGCTCGGCACCAAGTATAAGTACGCCGGCGATAGCAAGAGCGGCACCGACTGCTCAGGCCTGGTGATGCAGGTGTTTCTGAAAGTCACTGCCATAAAGCTGCCGCGCAACTCGGCCGAGCAGCAGAAGTTCTGCCGCAGTGTGGACCGCCGCAAGCTTGCGCCCGGCGACCTCGTGTTCTTTTCCTCAAGCCGCAACGGCCGCGTGAGCCATGTGGGGCTCTACATCGGCGGCGGCGACTTTATCCACGCCTCCACCAGCCGCGGCGTGATTGTGAGCAACCTGAGCGAAAAGTACTACACGGACCACTATCACTCCGGCGGTCGCGTGCCGGATATCGCCGAAAGCACGGTGGAGATTATCGACGTGCCCGCAGTGTCGCCCCTGCCGGTAATAATAAATGTGGACCGCCCCAAAAAACGCGACGACCGCGACGACATCTACCGCCGCCGCAGCGAAACCATCTACGAACCGCCCACCAACCGCGACACCGACGGCGAGCGCGACGACATTTACCGCTCGCGCAAAAGCTCCAAAACCACCGTGGCACCCACGGTTCCGCCAGCGGGAGCGCAGGTTGAGCCGCCCTCGGCGCAGCAGCAACCGGCCGGTCCGGTCATGATTATTGAGGTACCGCTTGATTCGCTGCCCTCGGTGCCACAGTCCGAGGCCGAAATCCGCAACAAGGTGAAAAACGCTTTCTGAGAGCGTGTGTGTCCTAAGTGTAGGAGTGTGCATATGAATTCAAACACACACTCTCCCTGAAATCACGCGAATTTACTGCACTTTTTGTCCGCGAGGACATTTTTGCAGTATCGAACGGTGTTTTTGAGTGTACTTTTGCATAGTCAAATCACTCAGAAACAATCGTGAATATGGAACAGAACAACATGGCCTTTGTGGCCGGCGAGTGGCTGGAGCCGCTCCAGAACGTAGCCCCCGTGGTGCGCAGCGAAGTGATATTAGCCGTGGTGGAGTATCAGCTTACAGGCGCCGAGCCTGAACTGAGTTGCGAAATTGCCCGTGTGGCCTTTGCCTACATCAGGCCTAATGTCGACCGCATGGCAGCTTTCCGCCGCAAGCAGTCCGAGCGTCGCAGCAAGCGCACAACCGGAACCGAACCGGAAATTACCGAAAATAACCGGAACGAAACCGAAACTGACCAATACTCTAAATCTAACTCTAACTCTAAATCAGAATCTAAATCAAAATCAAAAACTAAAACAAAAGGGGAGAGTAACGCGCGCGCAGGCGCGGCACTCCCTCCTTTGGATTTTGTTTTAAATGATTTTATTGAGCCGCGAACAGTGCGTCCGTTGCCATCTGCTGATAGGCGTACACTCCGGCCTGCGACACCTCGACCGTGCGATACTCAGCGCCTCCGTTCACCGGCAGGCTGATGTGGGTGTCGTCCACGAACGTGAACAGCAGGGTGCGTTCGCCGTCCACAACGTAGCTCCATGACTGCTCCTGCTCGTTGAAGTCAAGGCGCACGGTGGAACCGTCGGTAAGGCTTTCAATGTCGTAGCCGCGGCCATCGCAGCGCACCAGGTAGCGGCCGTCGTTGCCGTCAATCACACGCTCGCCCTTGGCCATGGGGTTGGAGCCGCTCCAGAACTCGATGGAGTTCAGCACAAGCACGTCGGCCAGCGCCGAAACTTCGTAGACGGGCAGAATCCAGAAGGCGAAGAACACCAGTTCGTTCACGAATTTGTTGCCTACGTGCTGGTTCCAGCCCAGCAGGCGGTTGGTGAGCGAGAAGGAGCCGATGCACGAGGGCGTGGTGAGCATAGTGGTGCCAAGCAGGCACACCATGGCGACTGAGAGGATAGTTTTTTTCATTGGATTTTATGGGTTTAGGATGATAGCAAAGGATGTGTCAGGCACTGATTTCGCGGCGGGCGTGCTCGTAGAATTTCGTGATTTTGTCCACGTAGTCCACCGTTTCGGTGCCGCGGCAGTAGCCGTATTTCACCACAGGGTCGTTGTAGTACTTCGGGTTCATCTTCATCAGGATGGCCTTCTCCACATTGCCGTTCCAGGTGGTTGGGTCAAGGCCGTACTTCTCGGCCAGGCGGATGGCGTCGTACACATGGGCAATGCCCACGTTGTAGGCCGCGATGACGAATTTGATGCGCTCCTTGTCGTTGGGCACGTACTTCTTGAGGTAGCCGTCGAGGTCGTTGATAAGCGCCGAGGCCACTTTCACGCTCGTTTCGGGGTTGTTGAGCTTGGACACCGGGGTGCGGTAGCCGCGTGCGGTGGCCGGCATGATCTGCATCAGGCCCCGCGCACCCACCCACGAGCGGGCATTAGGCCGGAAACGGCTCTCCTGGTAGGCCTGGGCGGCCATCAGGCGCCAGTCCCACCCGACGGTGGGAGCGTACTTCTTGAACAGGTCGTCGTAGCGCGATATGTAGCCCTTGGAGAAGTCGAAGTTGACCATCGGCAGGCCCTTGGACTGCTCGTAGAAGCGCTTGAGCAGCTCGGCGTTGGTGCGCTGCGGCGATTCCTGGGCAAACCACACGTTGATGCTGTCGGCCAGCCACTCCTTGTCCTTGGCCACGGCCCACGACGCACGCTGCGGGAAGCTCACGTCCAGGCTGATGTCCAGGTCGGGGTAGTAGGTTTTGTTGAGCATGGCCACGTCGCTGTCCACCACCGTCATGGGAATCTTGCCGTCGGACACCATCTTGAGCAGGTCCTCGGTGATGAGCGTGTCGGCGTCAACCTCGTGGATGGCAATGCCGCCGCCCACCTCGTCGTTGAGGTTCTGCAGGCGGCGCAGGTACTTGCTGTCCTTTTCCACATACACCTCGCGGCCCACCAGCTGGGTGACATCCGTTATCGGGGCCGTGCCCTCGCGCTTGGGCTGCACCAGCACCTGGGTGGTGTAGTTCTCCGGGCCGCAGGGCACCACACGCTGGCGGTAGTGCTCCGTGATGGGTACTTCGTAGGCAATGAGGTCCACCAGGCCGGAGTCGAGCATGGCCACGGCGCGACTCAGATTGGGGGCCACGGTCAGGTCAAGCACCATGCCTTTCTGGCGGGCAAGGCTGTCGGCCAGCGTGTAGTCGTAGCCCATGGGCTGGTCGCGGTAGATGAAGTAGGACGTGGGACTGTTGAGCGTGACCACGCGCAGAGTGTCGGGAAGCTTATGGGCAGTGGCGCCGTCGGCCGAACCGGCCGTGCGCGACGAACACGATGCTACAGCGGCAGCACCGATGAATACAGTGGCAAGAAAGCCGGCATGCCTGAGCCGGGCGGATATGCAAGTGGGCATAAAATCAAGATTTTAAATGCGATGATAGAAATACTGTGCTCTCCGCTCCGGCGTCGGTGGCAGCCTGAATCAATACTCGAAGGTGCCGAGTTCAGAAACGATGGTGAGGCGACGGCTATCCGAAGCTTCAACACGACCGATGACCTTGGCGTCCACTCCAAACGATTTGGAGATTTCGATGATGCCCTCGGCGATTTCGGCGGGCACGTACAGCTCCATGCGATGGCCCATGTTGAACACACGGTAGGCCTCGCGGGGGTCGGTGCCGGATTCCTTGAGTATGAGGCGGAACAGCGGGGGAATGTCAAAGAGCTTATCTTTAATAACGTGCAGATTGCCCACAAAGTTCAGTACCTTGGTCTGCGCGCCGCCGGAGCAGTGAATCATGCCGTCAATCTGATGGCGGTATTTGTCGAGCACAGCCTTGATTACGGGGGCGTAGGTGCGGGTGGGCGACAGCACGAGCTTGCCGGCGTTGATGGGCGAACCCTCCACGCTGTCGGTCAGGCCGCAGGAGCCGCAGTACACCAGGTCCGCCGGCACACCGGCATCGAAGGTTTCGGGGAACTCCTCGGCCACGGCGTGGCAGAACACATCGTGGCGGGCCGAGGTGAGGCCGTTGCTGCCCATGCCGCCGTTGTACTCGCTTTCGTAGGTAGCCTGGCCGTAGGAGGCAAGGCCCACGATGACGTCGCCGGCCTTGATGTTGGCGTTGTCAATCACATCGGCACGGCGCATGCGGCAGGTGACGGTGGAGTCAACGATGATGGTGCGGACAAGGTCGCCCACGTCGGCGGTTTCGCCACCGGTGGAGTAGATGTTCACCCCGGCGCGGCGAAGGTCGGCCAGCAGTTCCTCGGTGCCGTTGATGATGGCCGAGATAACCTCGCCGGGCACCAGGCGCTTGTTGCGGCCGATGGTGCTGGACAGCAGGATGTTATCGGTAGCTCCGACGCACAGAAGGTCGTCGATGTTCATGATGAGTGCATCCTGGGCAATGCCTTTCCACACACTCAGGTCGCCGGTCTTGCGCCAATAGGCGTAGGCCAGGGACGATTTGGTGCCGGCACCGTCGGCGTGCATGATGTTGCACCACTCGGGGTCGCCGCCCAGATAGTCAGGCACGATTTTGCAGAAAGCACCCGGGAAAATACCTTTGTCGATGTTCTTGATGGCGGAATGAACGTCCTCCTTGCTGGCGGACACACCGCGCTTGTCATAGCGGTCGCTGGACATTATTTTTTTCTGTTTAGTTTATTTCAGTTGGGAAATTTTATCAGGGTTACCCACCAGCCACACAATGTCGCCGGGGTGGAATGTGATGTCGCTGGGATTGTCGATGTACTCGTCGCCACGGTCCACGGCCACCACGATAGCCTCGTACTTGTCGCGCAGCGAGGTGGACTGCGGGCTGTGGTTGACCAGCGGCGATGTGGGCGACAGCAGGATGCTGGCAAGGCGCATGGTGCCGGGGTCGGCCGTGGTGGCTTCGGGCAATTCTTTCTCCACCACAGGCAGCAGCTGCTCTATCTCCTCGTCGGTGCCGATGATGGTGAGGATGTCGCCTGGGAACAGGCGCGTGCGGCCGTCGGGGATAGCGATGTAGGACGAGTCGCGCTGGATGCCCACCAGGTTCACACCGTAGCGGCGGCGCAGATTGGAGTCCATCAGGCGCTCGCCCACAAAGGGACAGCCCGAGCCCACGCGCATGAAAGCCTCGTGGAGGTCATGCACCACGGCGTTTTTCTTGCCGCTGCGGCGCAGCTCGCGCTCGTTGAGGTTGTCGATAAACTTGCTTTCGATGCGGTCATAGTTGAAACGCAGCCGTCGCGAAAGATAGAACACCAGCAGGAGCACCACGGCCACAATGGCCATCATGCCCACACGGGCGGAGTAGACCAGCGTGAGGGCGCGCACCACGAAGGCCACGGCGATGACGAAGCGGAACACCGTCATCACCAGGCGGGGCACACGGCCGCCCTCGGTGCGGCAATCGGCGTAGCGCGTCAGGTTCACCGGCATGATAAGGCCCAGCAGGAAGGGGGCCATCACAGCAAGGGTGACAACCACGCACACCAGGCGGCTCCACGACGGCAGGAAGGACTCAACCCATGGCAGGAAGTAGTGCTCGGACACCAGCAGGATGGCTATCAGCACGATGGAGTAGAGCACCGTGCGCCACAGATAGATTTTGATAATCCGTCCCCAGGGCCGACCCTCGGCACGGCCCAGGTCGCACTGTTTCTGGTAGCGGTCAATCAGGAAGTTGAGCTTCGAGGGCAGGTGGCGTTCCAGCATGTCGTAGAACGGCACGGACATCTTGATGAAATAGGGCGTGGTGAAGGTGGTGATGACCGACACGGCCACGATAATCGGGTAGAGCGTGGACTCGAGCACGCCGAGCGACATGCCCAGCGTGGCGATGATGAAGGCGAACTCGCCAATCTGCGTGAGCGAGAAGCCCGACTGGATCGCCACCTTGAGCGTCTGGCCTGTGAGGAGCATGCCGGCGGTGCCGAAAATAATCATGCCCACAATCACCGCGGCCGAAAGCAGCAGGATGGGAGCCCAGTAGGAGGCGATGATGGCAGGCTGCACCATCATACCCACCGAGATGAAGAACACGGCACCGAAAAGGTCCTTCACCGGGGTGACCACGTGCTCGATGCGCTCGGCATAGGACGTGCCGGCAAGGATGGAACCCATCACGAAGGCGCCGAGTGCCAGCGAGAAACCGCAGAACACCGAGAACACCGACATGCCCAGGCACAGACCCATGGACACCACCAGGAGCGACTCGCTGTTGAGGAAGCGGCGCATGCGGTTGAGCATCGACGGCAGCACGTAGACACCCACCAGGAACCACAGGATGAGGAAGAACACGAGCTTGCCCACGCTGTAGATAAGCTCCGAGCCCTCCACGCTGTTGTTGACGGCGATGGACGAAAGGAGCACCATCATCAACACGGCGAAGAGGTCCTCAACGATGAGTACCGACAGCACCAGGGTGGCGAATTTTTTCTGCCGCAGGCCCATGTCGGTGAACGCCTTGATGATAATAGTGGTGGAGGACATGGACAGCATGCCGCCCAGGAAGAGGCAGTTGATGGTGTTGAAGTGCAGCAGATGGCCGATGGCGAAGCCGGTACCCATCATGCCGGTGATGATGACCAGGGCCGTGACCACGGCCGAGCCACCCGAGTTCATGAGCTTGCGGAAGCTGAACTCAAGGCCCAGCGAGAACAGGAGCACCACGATGCCTATCTGGGCCCAGAAGTCGATGTTTTCCTCAGTGGTCACCGAGGGCAAATATTCGAAATGAGGACTGGCCAGGAAGCCGGCCACGATGTAGCCCAGCACCACGGGCTGCTTGATCCATTTGAAAAAGACGGTGACGAATGCTCCAAGCAGCAGGATGAACGCCAGGTCGGAAATGAGGCCTTCGATATTCATAGTTTCGGTGTCAGATGCTTAGTTGATTGGCCAGCGTTATAGCCAGGGTTGGATGAAGTTTTTCGAATTGCGAGAAGAGCTTGATGTAGTCCGTGCTCTCGCGCACGAGCACAATGAGGTTGAGGCGCGTTTCGCCTGCCTGGAAGTCATACTCCACGTAGAAGTTGCTCAGGTGGATGCGGTGGGCCTTGAGAACGGCACGGTAGTCGGAAATATCGTGAAGCACCTCGGCCACCTTGATGCGGATGATGCGCGACTCGGAGCCGCGGCTCACCGAATGTTCGATGCGCTCCAGCTGCACAAGGATGAACAAAATCAGGCCGCTGGCCACCACTGATAGCCAGTACATGCCCAGGCCCACGGCCATGCCGATGATAGCCACCATCCAGATGCCGGCGGCCGTGGTGAGGCCGCGCACGGAGCCTTTCATCTGGATGATTGCTCCGGCAACCAGGAAGCCTATGCCCGAGATCACCTGGGCGGCTATGCGGCCGGGGTCGCCGTTCTTGAGGCCCATATATTCCTGCGGAACGTAGATTGAAAGCAGCATGGCCAGCGTGGCCCCCATGGAGATGAGCGAGAAGGTGCGGACACCGGCCGACTGGCCCTTGCGCTTGCGCTCGTAGCCGATGATGGCACCGAGCAGCATGCTCAGCACCAGCTTGTAGATGGAGCCGACGGTGTTGACCTCGATACTGTTTATCTGCGAGTATATGTTCTGCAGGATTTCCATGCGGAGGGATTACTTCAGGCTGAACTGGCGCGAAACCAGACGGAAGTTGTCGGCGAACAGCTCAACGGTGTATTCGCCCGCCGTCAAGGCCGTGTTTACGTCCCAGTAGATGGGGATGTTGGCTATTTCCTCGCCTGCGTATTCGATGGTTTTTTTGGCAGTGTAGGGCACCTGGCCACCTTCAAAAGCGAAGGTTCCGCCCTGGCCCAGCAGCTGGCCCGAGGGCGACACGATGCGGAGGTAGATGGTCTTTTCGCCCACCGGTGTGGAGTTGTTCTGCGGAATAGTGAAGGACACCATCAGCTGCACGGCCTTGGCCACCTTCTTCTCGTTCTTGCCTTTCTTGTTGAGCGCGGTGAGCTGCAGGCCGGTCACGTTGAGCTTCTCAGCCAGGGTCATACGCTCGGCCAGCACCTCGTTGCGGCGCGTGGTTTCGCTCACCTGCGAGCTCAGGCGCTTGTTCTGCTCCTTGACCTGCTCATTCTCGTTGCGCAGCTCCTGGTTCTCCTTGTTCAGGCGATCGATTTCCTCCACATAGTGGCGCAGGAGGTCGCGCAGGGTGCTGATTTCGTTCTTCAGCTTCTGAATTTCGGCCGAGCTCTTGCGCTTCTGGCTCTTGAGCTCCTGCTGCAGTTTTTCCACCTGCAGGCGTGCGGCCTCGTATTTTTCGTTGAGCTCGCGCTTCACCGAGTCGTCGACAATGAATTTGCGCGAGTTCTCGAACTGCTCGAACTCGTTGTTAAGGTCGGCATACTCGCGTTCGAGCTGTTCCTGAGCCATGTTGAGCTGCAGTTGCTCCATCTGAGCCTCGGCCACCATTGCTTTGCGGTTGGCCTTGACGGTTGAGAACACAAGCCAGCCCACCAGCACTGCTGCCACGGCAACAATGGCTATAATCAGGCCCGGGCTCAAGGGCTTTTTCGGTTGCTTATTTTCGGGAGTCATCGTGGTGTAAAATTTTTGCAAAAATACGCAAAAACGCCGATATAGCCAAACCGGAGTGCAGTTTTAGTAAAGGAAACCGAAAAGCCAAAGAGGAATCCTGTTACCCAGCCCGCAAGTTAAACCGTCGGCGGCCACGAAACTATCAGGAATGTCTTTTATTTGCTCGAAGTTCTTCCGACGGCCGCCGACTTCGAACAGATAGCGGTTATCCACGAGTAAATCACCATCCTTTGGATAGGCAACTTCGTGCTGATTTGCTATCATGGATGCCAAGAAAGTTTCGCGGATTTTACCTGTGTTGGCGTACCCAAGAGCATAAAGGATCGAGGAGTTGTTAAAAATCACTTTTTGAGGCTTGGCTAAAGATTTGGGGCTGCGCTCAGTTTTGTAGTATAATAAGCGCAATATTTGGGAGCGCTCAAGGAGTGAGAGTAGCTTTACGAGCTGATTGACAGTAACTCCAAGTAACTCCGAGGTCTGTTTTCCGTTGAGAGGCGAGGGGCTCTGCGAAGCCATCAGCGTGAGCAGGTGTTTAGCTTTTATCAGTGTGGCATACTCCACGTTCTCGACCGCAGGGATGTCATAGTCGATAACGCTTGCCACCATGTTGTTGACACGTGTCAGGTAGTCTACTTCGGTCTCTGTGGTGTAAAATGGGTAAAACCCATGCCGGAGATAGCGCTCAAAGTGCCAAAGAATATCTACTTTGTCGGCTATCTCGGATGCCAGTGTTTCGTGTTTGTATAAGATATCGGCCAAGGATATACGGCCGAAACTTATATCCTGAAATTCGAGGTATTCTCTAAACGATAGTCCGGAGAGATTGTACATGAGGCATCGGCGTGACAAATCGGCTATAGAATTGTCGATGACCAGCAATGAGCTACCGGTGAACACTATACTTAAATCTGGGAAAAAGTCATATAGATTTTTAATCTGCCTTTCCCAACCAGGCAGTCGATGCACTTCGTCAATGAATAAGTGTGTAATACCTTCTTTCTCTGCTTCTTCGCCTAAATCTATCAGAGTGTGGCTTGCGAACCAAATGTCGTCAAGCGACACGTATAAGGCTTTGGATGAGTCGGGGAACGCCAATTTGATGCGTTGCAGCATCATGGTGGTTTTTCCAACACCTCGAGCACCTTTTATACCCACGAGTCGCGTATCCCAGGATATTTGGTTATACAAATCGCGGATATGCGTTGTTGAAATACGTTTGAGCAGTCGGTTGTATTGCCGCTTAAGGGTTTTCATATCAGTTAATTCTATTTTAGTGCAAAGATAATAAAATAATCTTTATAATAATCATTTTGGCAAAATAATCTTTGTAATAATCATTTTGATAAAATCATCTTTGTAATAATCAAAATAGAAAATTAAATGACTGCTATTTAGTGATATAGCTGATTTAAATATTGGGATTTTGTGGGTGTGTTGCTGTGGTTTTGTAGATGTCAAACACGCCGGAGGCGTTGGATTATGTTTAACTGCGGGTGTAAGCCCGGAGTCCGGGCGCCGTGAACTGCGGAGCTCCGGAGGAGCGAAACGTTGCAAAGGTGTTTCGCTCCTCCGGAGCTCCGTGATATGAGTGGCTTTTCCCGAGGGCTTACACCCTCGGTTGGGAATAATCTCGCCGCTCCGCGGCTGCCCTGAGGTCAGAAGGGGCTGTCGTCGGCGGGCATGAAGGCGGAGTTGGGGGTGTGGCCGGGGTTGAGGCCGAGGGCTTCGGCATCGGCGGCGGCACGGGCAGGGTCCGGGGCAGGGATGGCGGTGTCGGCGTTGTCGCTGGCGGCGCGCATGCCGAAGGCGCCGTCGTCGGCATACGCATTGGGGTCCCAGTTCTCGAAGCGCACGAACTCCTTGCGGAAGAGCATATCCACAGTGTCCACTGAGCCGCTACGGTGCTTAGCCACAATGAATTCGGCCTTGCCGCGGATGTTGTTTCCGTTCTCGTCGGTTGGCATGCGGGTGTAGTACTCGGGGCGGTGGATGAAGCACACGATGTCGGCGTCCTGTTCGATGGCGCCGGACTCGCGGAGGTCGGAAAGCTGTGGACGCTTGTCCTTGTTGCCTCGGTCCTCCACCTTACGGTTGAGCTGCGACAGAGCGATGATGGGGATGTTGAGCTCCTTGGCCAGTTCCTTGAGCGAACGCGAGATGGTGGACACTTCCTGCTCGCGCGAGCCCAGTTTGACACCTGCGGTCATGAGCTGAAGGTAGTCGATGATGATGAGTTTCACCTCGTGTTCGCGCACCAGGCGGCGTGCCTTGGTGCGGAGTTCCATCATAGAGAGGCCCGAGGAGTCGTCCACGAACAGGGGCAGGCCCTGGAGGTTCTGCATGCGGTTCAGCAGCTGATTCCACTCGATTGGTGTGAGCTGACCACTTTTGATTTTCTCGCCTGGCATTTCGCAGGCGTTGGAAATCAGACGGTTGACGAGCTGCTGATTGGACATTTCGAGCGAGAACACGGCCACCGGGTTGTTGTCCTTGGCGATGTTGAGGGCCATGGAGAGCACAAAGGCCGTCTTGCCCATGGCAGGGCGGGCGGCGATGATGATGAGGTCGGAGTTCTGCCAGCCGGAGGTGAGCTTGTCCAGCCCGCGGAAGCTTGTGCCGAGGCCGCTGAGGCCTGACTCGCGGCTGGATGCAATCTGCATCTGCTCCACGGCGCGCACCAGCAGGGAGTCGATCTGCACGACGTCCTTCTTGATGTTGTGCTGTGAAATTTCAAAGAGATTTTTCTCGGCAAGTTGCAGGAGGTCGTCCACGTCGTTGCTCTCGTCGAAGGCCGAGTTTTCAACCTCCGAGGCGAAGGTGATGAGCTGGCGCGCCAGGAATTTCTGGGCCACGATGCGGGCGTGGTACTCCACGTGAGCTGCCGAGGCGACGTTGGAGGTGAGGGCGGCGATGAATGCCGGACCTCCGATTTTTTCGAGGTTGCCGTCGGCGCGCAAGCGGTTGGTGACGGTAATCATGTCGATAGGCTCCTGGGCCAGACCGAGAGTCTGGATTGCCTCGAACACCATGCGATGCTTGGGGTCGTAGAAGCTGTCGGGCTGCAGGAGGTCGCACACGGCGGTGAAAGCGTCCTTCTCCAGCATCATGGCGCCCAGCACGGCGGCTTCCATTTCCACAGCGCGAGGCACGAGCCGACCGCCAATTTCAGCGGGCAGGGCATTGCGGCGGTCGCGGTTGTTGGGCGAGTAGGTGTTGCGTTCGTTGGCGGCCATAGATCAGACTCCTTTGTTTTTGCGGGCTTTGTCGATAAAGCCCTGTGTGGGAACAAAGTAGATTTCCACTCTGCGGTTGCGGGCGCGGTTGTTCACGCCGATATTTGAGGCCACGGGCTCGTCGGCGCCCAGCCCGTAGGGGATGAAGCCGGTTTCCTCGTTGCCGGCGTCGTGGTAGAAATACTCGTCCACGGCCGTGGCGCGGTCGGAGGTCAGGCGGTCGGCATATGTGGCATCGCCGGTGTTGTCGGCGTGTACGGCTATGAGCACCTTGTAGTTGTCCGTGCGCTTCATGTAGGGCTTGAGCTTTTCGAGGATTGCTTTGGCACCGGGTTTGAGCTCGGTGGCGTTGGGAGCGAAGAGGTCGGAGCAGGGGATGGTGACCACCACAACCTGGTCGGCACGGGTGGTGGCGGTGGCAAAGCCAGCCTTGCGGAGCGTGCGGGCCAGCGGGGCCATGGCTTCGCTCACGGTCACGGCGTGCTTGTTGCCCACGGACGGATGATTGATGTTTTCCTCGATGGTGGCCGAGTAGGCGTCGAAGTCCGAAGCCTTCTGGGCGGCAGCCGAGGCACAGCCCAGCATCAGCGAGGCGGTGAGGAGCAGTGCGGAGAGTATCTTCATAAGTTACTTATCAGTTCAAGAGGCTTTCTTCGTAGTCGAGTTCGGCTTCGACCATAGCGCGGATTTCGTCGTCGGAAAAATTGACTTCCGAGGGATTTTTGCGGAGCATGCGGCACACGTAGTCGGTCACTACCTCGGCATCGTCGTCGAGCGACACATTGTCGTCGGCATCAATGTCCAGGAGGCCGTTTTCTTCGTAGCCGTCGAAAATCAGGTCGAGCACTTCGGTTATGGCATCGTCGTTGCGGTGCTCGGGGGCGACGGCGGCGGCCATGGCTCGCACGGCGTCGGCTTCGTTGAATTCTTTCATAAGTCAAGCAGCCCGATGGGCAGATTCATGATGATTGTTTTATTATCCTGGTTTATCTCGGTGATTATATCCTCGGCCGCGGGCACAAAGAAGGTGCTGTCCGAGCCGGGGCGGCGCACGATGAAAAGGACGTTCTCGGTGGAGTCATCGAAGTCCTCGATTTCGCCGGCCGTGTGACCGTCGTCGTCCATCACGGTGTAGCCAATCAGGTCGCTCAAGTAGAAGCCGTCGGCGTCGTCGGGGTCGGTTTCAACTTCATCGGCCAGGGCGTAGATGGTCTTGTTGGCCAGTAGGGCGCCATCGTTTTCGTCGGCGATACCCTTGATGGTGAGCAGATAGGTTTCGGAGCCCTTGGTGCGCACACCGGTGATGAAGAAGGGCACGTAGAGCCCCTCGATTTCCACAAGGATGCACGACAGGTCGGCGGGGTCGACATCGTAGACCGACGCCGATAGCTCGCCGCGCACACCATGGGGTTTGTTGAAGCGGCCTATCTCTTCGAGCTTGTCGCGGGCTATCATTTCTTTTTGCGTTTGCGTTTGGATGCGGGCACGGCAGCCTGCTGGTACTCGTGCAGGCGCATTGTGCCGGGCTCGATGCGGATGGCGCCGTGCGACATGTGGAGCAGGTCGTTGAACACGCGTTCGTCCTCCACGCCGTCCTGGTTGTAGGCCAGCATGGTTTTTTTCATGTGGTTGGCCAGCATGCCCACAAGCTCGTCGCGCGCCTCGCCCGGCTCCATGCCGGCGGCTGTTTCAATAAGCTCGGTCAGCAGCAGGCCGTAGTGGCGGTAGGGCAGATTGCTGGGGCGCGGAGTGGCCATCGGGTCGGGGCCTTGGTCCATTCCGGCAGCGTCGGGCATGCCGTAGGGCGACTCCACACCGAGGGCAAAGCCGCTCATCAGCATGAGGTGGTCCCACAGCTTGCGGTCGTACTCGGCCTGGTCGCCGGTGCAGGGCACAATGATTTTCATTGCGCGGATGATAGCCTCGGCACAGCGCTGGCGCTCCTCGGGGTCCTCGATGGTGAGGCAGTGGTCCACCATATTCTGGATGTTGCGGCCATATTCAGGCAAAATCAGCCGGCGCATTTTGGAATTATATGTAAGCATTTCTGATTTCAAAAATTCGTTCGGGCTTCAAAGTTACGGAAAAATGCGGAGATGTGCAAAAAAACGCGGGACTGCCCTGATGGCAGCCCCGCGCCTTGCGGATGGTTGATGTTATTCTTGAGTATGCTATTAAGCCAGGAAGCCCAGCAGCACACCGGCAGCAACAGCCGAGCCGATCACACCGGCCACGTTGGGGCCCATGGCGTGCATCAGCAGGTAGTTGGAGGGGTCGTACTTGAGGCCCAGATCGTTGGAGATACGAGCCGACATGGGCACGGCCGATACACCTGCGTTGCCGATGAGGGGGTTGATTTTCTTGTCCTTGGGAAGCACCAGGTTGAAGAGCTTGACGAACAGCACGCCGCTGGAGGAGGCGATGATGAAGGCCATGAAGCCAAGGAAGAAAATGAAGATGGTCTGCGGGGTGAGGAACTGCGAGGCCTGGGTGGAGGCACCCACGGTCATGCCCAGCAGGATGGTGACGATGTCCGTAAGAGCGTTGGAAGCGGTCTTGGCCAGACGGGTTGTCACACCGCACTCACGCAGCAGGTTGCCGAAGAAGAGCATACCCAGCAGGGGCAGGCCCGAAGGAACCACGAAGCAGGTGAGAAGCATGCCCACGATGGGGAAGATGATTTTCTCGTTCTGCGACACGGCGCGGGCGGGTTTCATCTTGATGAGGCGCTCCTTCTTGGTGGTGAAGAGCTTCATCAGCGGCGGCTGGATTACGGGCACGAGGGCCATGTAGGAATAGGCCGACACTGCGATGGCACCCATCAGGTTGGGAGCGAGCTTGGACGAAAGGAAGATTGCCGTGGGGCCGTCGGCACCACCGATGATGGCAATAGCACCGGCCTGGTCGGGAGCGAAACCGATGGCCAGGGCCACCATGTAGGCACCGAAGATGCCGAACTGGGCGGCAGCTCCGATGAGCATCAGTTTGGGGTTGGCAATCAGGGCGGAGAAGTCAGTCATGGCACCGATGCCCAGGAAGATGAGCGGGGGATACCAGCCTGCGGACACGCCGTTGTAGAGGATGTTGAGCACGGAGCCTTCCTCGTAGATGCCGATTTCAAGACCGGCACTGGCGTTGAAGGGAACGTTGCCGATAAGAATACCGAAGCCGATGGGCACAAGGAGCATGGGCTCGAAGTTTTTCTTGATGGCAAGCCAGATGAAGAACAAGCCCACAGCCAGCATCACGAAGTTGCCGGCCTGTGCGTTGGCAAAGCCTGTCAGTTCCCAGAACTGATGCAGGTTGCTGAGTAGGAAATCACCGAATGACATAATTCAAAGCTTAGGGATTTAGCCCGGATTATTCAAGGGTGATGAGAACAGCGCCTTCCAGCACGGCATCGCCGGCGTTAACATTGATGGATGCCACCTTGCCGTCGCGGCCGGCGTGGATGGCGTTTTCCATCTTCATTGCTTCGAGCAGCAGAACGGTGTCGGATGCCTTCACGGTGTCGCCAACCTTGCAGTTGATTGCGATGACGGTGCCGGGCAGGGGAGCAGCGATTTTGAAAGCGCCACCTGCGGTGGGAGCCAGCTTGGTGATAACCTTCTCGCCGCTTGCGGTGCGGGGAGCAGCGGCAGCGCGGGGAGTGGCAGCCACCTTGACGGGAGCGGCCTGGTCGAGTTCTACTTTGTAGGGCACGCCGTTCACTTCAACCTGGGCCACATTGTTTTCGATGTCGCCGACAGCCACTTTGTAGACGTTGCCGTTGATTTTATATTTGTATTCTTTCATTGGAATTTAAAATTGAGGTGGTGGATTATCACTTGCGGGGAATCTCGCGGAGGCCGTAAATCTTGGAGCTCCAGGGCGAGTAGGCACGCTTCATCTTTTTGATGGTGAGGATGGTGTTCTCGGTGTCGTGAGCGTTGAGGTGCTGGTTCAGGGCCATGACGATGGCGGCGATTTCCTCGCCGGAATCGTGGGTGGCATGGTGAACGGCGGCCTCGTCGGGCGCAACGCCGTGGGCGCGCAGCTTATTGAGCTTGGACACACCCTTGTTGATTTCGCCGATGCCGTAGAAGCACAGGCACAGAATGAGCAGAGCGCTGAACACGATGCACATGGCCATGATGGTCATGCCGAAACCGTTCTCGTCCAGGCGGCTGAAGTTCTCAATCTTGTTGTTGGTGTCCTTGATGATGTTGGCGCCCGAGGGGGTGATGTAGGCGTTCTCGCTGCCATCGCGCACACTCCATTCGGCACCACCGTCCTCGGTGCGTGCCCAGGTGTTGTCCACCAGCAGGCTGGCGGGGATGGTGACTTCGTCGATGAGCGTCTTGCCGTCGGCGTCGTAGATGCCGATCCAGTTGTCCTGGCCGGGCACCAGCACGAAGTTGGTGTGGAAGGTGCCCTTGTTGGGCTCACCGTCGGCAAAGAACACCACGTGCTGGCGGGTGGGGATTTCGGTATTCACGTCGCCCAGCGGCACAGGGTAGAGCGTGGGGCGCGCGGGGTCGTTGGTGATGTAGATGCTCGAAATCTCCATGGGCGAGAAATTCGAGTTGAACAGCTCAATCCAGGCGTGCTTCTCGCCGTAGTCGTCGACGATGCTGTTTTCGTTGGCAACCATCACCTCGTTGATGCGGAGGCCGGAACGGCCCTGGGCGTTGGCCGCAGCAGTTCCGAGCAGCGCGAGGGTGGCGACAGCGAAGTATTTGGTCAGTTTCTTCATAACGTTTTACAGAGGAATGTTGCCGTGCTTCTTGGCGGGGTTCACAACCTTCTTGGTGGCCAGCTGCTGGAGAGCGCGGATCACGCGGAAACGGGTGTTGCGCGGCTCGATAACGTCGTCGATATAGCCGTACTTGGCAGCGTTGTAGGGGTTGCAGAAGAGTTTGTTGTACTCGGCCTCGCGGTCGGCAAGAACCTGAGCGGGGTTGTCGGATGCCTTGGCTTCCTTGGCATAGAGCACCTCCACAGCACCGGCGCCGCCCATAACGGCGATTTCGGCGGTGGGCCATGCGTAGTTCATGTCGCCGCGCAGCTGCTTGCAGCTCATCACGATGTGGCTGCCGCCGTAGCTCTTGCGCAGGGTAACGGTGACTTTGGGCACGGTGGCTTCGCCGTAGGCGTAGAGCAGCTTGGCGCCGTGCAGAATCACGCCGTTGTACTCCTGGCCTGTGCCGGGCAGGAAGCCGGGAACGTCAACCAGCGTTACCAGAGGAATGTTGAAGGCGTCGCAGAAGCGGACGAAGCGTGCGCCCTTGCGCGAAGCGTTGCTATCCAGCACACCGGCAAGGAACTTGGGCTGGTTGGCCACGATGCCGACGGCCTGGCCGTTGAAGCGGGCGAAACCAACGATGAGGTTCTTGGCATAGTCGCGCTGGACTTCCAGGAATTCGCCGTTGTCCACGATAGCACCGATCACCTCGTACATGTCGTAGGGGCGTGTGGGCGAGTCGGGGATGATTTCGTTGAGCGAGTCCTCCAGGCGGTCGATGGGGTCAGTGCATTCAACCAGCGGGGGCTCCTCGAGGTTGTTCTGGGGGATGAAGGAGAAGAGCTTGCGGATGATTTTGAGTGCTTCCTCGCCGTCCTCGGCTGCAAAGTGGCACACACCGCTCTTCTTGGAGTGAACGTCGGCACCGCCGAGGTCCTCCTGGCTAACATCTTCGCCGGTCACGGTCTTCACAACCTTCGGGCCGGTGAGGAACATGTAGCTCATGCCCTTGGCCATGATGGTGAAGTCGGTGAGGGCGGGGGAGTAAACGGCACCGCCGGCGCAGGGGCCGAGGATGGCGGAAATCTGGGGGATAACGCCGGAGGCCATGATGTTGCGCTGGAAAATTTCAGCGTAGCCTGCCAGGGCGTTGATGCCTTCCTGGATACGTGCACCGCCCGAGTCGTTGAGGCCGATGACGGGCGCGCCCATCTTCATGGCCATGTCCATCACCTTGCAGATTTTCAGAGCCATGGTTTCGGACAGCGAACCGCCGAACACGGTGAAATCCTGAGCGAAAACGTACACCAGGCGGCCTTCGATTGTGCCGTAGCCGGTCACGACGCCGTCGCCGAGGTAGGACTTCTTTTCCTGGCCGAAGTTGGTGCAGCGGTGGCGCACGAACATGTCGAGTTCCTCGAAGGAACCTTCGTCAAGAAGTTGTGCGATGCGCTCGCGGGCGGTGTATTTGCCGCGCTCGTGCTGCTTGTCTATAGCTTTCTGACCGCCGCCAAGACGGGCCTCGGCGCGCAGTTCGATGAGTTCTTTTACTTTTTCGAGTTGGCTGCTCATAATTTTCTTGTGTGAGTAGAGTTACTTAAGCTTTCTTGTTGGGGTCTTCGCAGAGCTCAATCAGAGTGCCGATGGTGCTCTTGGGGTGGAGGAAGGCAATGTTGAGGCCTTCGGCGCCCTTGCGGGGAGCCTTGTCGATGAGGCGGCAGCCTTTTTCCTCGACTTCGGCCAGAGCGTTGGCCACACCGTCCTCAACGGCGAAAGCGATGTGCTGCACACCACCGCGGCCACCGTTGGCAGCGATGAATTTGCTGATAGCGCTGTCCTCGGAGGTGCCTTCGAGGAGCTCAAGCTTGGTCTGGCCTACTTTGAAGAAAGCAGTGCGCACTTTCTGGTCGGCTACTTCTTCGATGGCGAAGCATTTGAAACCGAGAATGTTTTCGTAGAAGGGGATGGCTTCGTCCAGCGAGGGGACAGCAATGCCGATGTGCTCGATATGGGAAATATCCATTGTATTATGATTTAATTGGTTAATATTCGAATAGTTAAAGAGCTCCTGATTGCGCGCGGACGCAAAATGCGCGCCGGCGCCCGGGGCTTCAACGTGCAAATTTAATCAAAAATGTCGGTTTATGTGGCTTTTCGTGCTCAATTTTTGTTAACGAAACTTAATGACGTTAGGTGCCGGCACAACACAACTGGAGCCGCCCTGCGGGTGCTTGGGCGGCTCCGGTGTGAGCTTAATCATTCGTTGGCAATCGGCACACTGCGCGAGAAAGCCTCGCGGAATGAAACCATAGTTTCGGTGGAGGCGATGCTGAGGTGATGCAGTTCGTCGCGGATCACCCGCAGCATGTCGGCATTGTCGCGTGCCTGAAGTTTGATGATGAGGTCGAAACGACCGGTCACGATGTGGCACTCAGTGATTTCGGGAATCTCGGCCAGCTGCGCAGCCAGTTCATCCACATTTGTTCCGGGCAGCACGTTCACCCCCAGATAGGCCACCACGGTGAAGCCCACGCTTTCGGGGTTGATGTCGCAGTGCGAACCGGTTATTACATTATTGGCAACCAGGCGTTGCACACGCTGGTGGACGGCAGCGCCTGAAACACCGTACTCACGGGCGATGTTGAGATATGGTGTGCGTGCATTCGCGGTGAGCGCATGCAGAATGGTTAAATCAAGAGCATCAAAATATTGTCGGGCCATAAGGAAGAAATAGTTGTTTCAAGGATTCGTAAAACGTATAGATTCGACTATTTGTTGCAAAGGTACATTTTTTTTGCACGTAAACCAAATTTTTACCTTGAAATTGGGATAGAAAACGACAAAGCGGTGATTTTTGCCGATAAACTGTCCTCCTTGAACATATTTTAATGAAAATGTGTTGTAACTGTAACCTCATCACTTAAGCTTATGTCATCTAACCGCTCCCCCTACTGGACCACCGATAGAATTATGTGGCTCGTGATTGGCCTGGCCATCGCGACCTTGCTTGTGTTGCTCATCAATTACCTAAGCGGCGTGCTTTTGCCTTTCTTCGTTGCTTGTTTTGTGGCATATATGCTTGAGCCGCTCGTGGACCTGAACCGTCGGTGGCTGCACATGCGCGGGCGCACCGTGCCGGTAATCGTCACCATTATCGACGTAACGGCGGCGCTGGCCCTGCTGGTGTATCTGTTCGTGCCCTCGATTGTGGCTGACAGCACCATGCTGAGCAACATCCTGCACGAATATTCCACCGGGCAGAAAGCCATGCCGCCTGCCTATGAGTCGATTGTGGACTTCATCAATCGATTTTTCAACCCCGAGAACATTGAGCAATATCTGACAGCCGAGCACATGGAGGCATTGCTGCGCCGCGGCTCATCCATAATCGAGGAGTCGCTCGGCATCGTGGCCCACGCGCTGGAGTGGCTGCTCACGTTCATCTACATCCTGTTCATCCTGATTGACTACCCGGCCATATCGCGCGGCTTCGCATTGATTATCCCCCGCAAATATCGCGGGGCGGGCATGAGCGTGGTGGCCGACGTGCGCGACAGCATGAACAGCTACTTCCGCGGCCAGGGGCTCGTGGCGCTGTGTGCGGCTGTGTTCTACTGCGCCGGTTTCCGCATCGTAGGCATCCCCCTGGCTATCCCCCTGGGCATCCTGGTGGGAGTGCTTTACATGATTCCGTATTTTCAGTATGTCACCGTCGTTCCCGTTGCGGCCGTGTGCTTTATCTACTCGCTCAGCGGCCGCGTGGAGTTCCTGCCCGAATTTGGCAAGTGCCTGGCGGTGTACCTGGTGAGCCAATGCGTGTGCGACTACATCATCACCCCTCACGTGATGGGCCGCGAGATGGGCCTCAATCCGGCCGTGATACTGCTGTCGCTCTCGGTGTGGGGCAGTCTGCTGGGCATTATAGGCATGATTATCGCGCTGCCGGTCACGGCGCTGCTGATGAGCTACTATGTGAAATATATCAGCGAACCCACTCAGCGGGATTCACAGTCACAGCCGCAAGCGACTGCGGGCGGAAGTGCTCAAAGCCCGCAATGAGTTCGGCCGGGCGGCATGGCTCAGGTTCGGGAATCAGGCCGACGGCAGCAGCCAGACGGCCAATGATTTCGGGGGCGGTGAAATTTTCGCGCAGACAGGCCATGCTCAGCGAGGCATCGCGCTTGGCCAGGCGCTGGCCGGCGGGGTTGCACATCAGCGGCAGGTGGGCGAACTGCGGTACCTGTTGTCCGAGCAGGTCGTAGAGATAAATCTGCTGGGCCGACGATAGCAGCAGGTCGGCTCCGCGCATCACCTCGGTCACTCCCATAAGGGCATCGTCAACCACCACGGCAAGCTGGTAGGCCCAGGCGCCGTCGGCGCGCCGAAGCACAAAATCGCCGCAATGGCGCGCAAGGTTCACACTCTGCGGGCCGTAGAAGCGGTCGGTGAAGTGAATGTCGCGGTCGGGCACCATCAGGCGGGTGGCCCCGGACCGGTCAGGACGGTCAGTGCGGTGGCGGCACGTGCCGGCATACACGATGCGGCCGTCCGACTCGTGGGGTGCCTGAGTGGCCATGATGTCGGCGCGGGTGCAGAAGCAAGGGTAGGTCAGGCCGGAGCTTTCAAGGCGCTCCAGAGCAGCCAGGTAGAACTCGCCGCGCAAGCTCTGGCTGTACGGCCCGGCGGAGCCGCGGTTGTCCAGACCGCCTTCGTCCCAGTCCAGCCCCAGCCAGCAGAGGTCGTCCTCAATCAAGCGTGCAAATTCGGCTTTTGAGCGCTGGGGGTCAAGGTCCTCGATGCGCAGCAACCACTCGCCGCCCCTGCTGCGGGCCGAGAGCCACGACATGAGGGCGGCATAGACGTTGCCCAGGTGCATGCGCCCCGAGGGCGAAGGAGCGAAACGGCCTTTATGTGCCTGTGCCAATTAGAATTCGCTCGTGAAGTGGAACCGGATTTTGGGGAAGTCGTTCTGGGCCATGGTGAGCACGAACTGCGAGTCGGCCAGGAACACATCACGGCCCTCGCGGTCGAGCGCCATGAACTGGTGCTTGCGTTTCTTGAATGCTTCAAGCGCGGCGGGGTCGTCACTGTCAATCCAGCAGGCTTTGTACATGGACATGGGTTCCCATCGGCACTGAGCGCCGTACTCGTGGAGCAGGCGGTACTGAATTACCTCGAACTGGAGCTGCCCCACGGTGCCAATCACCTTGCGGCCGTTGAACTGGTGCATGAACAGCTGAGCCACGCCCTCGTCCATGAGCTGGCGGATGCCCTTGTCGAGCTGCTTGGCCTTCATGGGGTCGGTGTTCTCGATGTACATGAACATTTCGGGCGAGAAGCTCGGCAGACCCTTGAAGTGGATGTCCTCGCCGGCGGTGAGTGTGTCGCCGATTTTGAAGTTGCCATTGTCAGGAATACCGACAATGTCGCCGGGATAGGCTTCGTCCACAATATTCTTTTTCTGCGCCATGAAGGCCGTGGGAGCGGCGAAGCGCATTGTTTTGCCGGTGCGGATCTGCTTGTAGGGGGCGTTGCGCTCAAAGCGGCCCGAGCACACCTTGACAAATGCGATGCACGAGCGGTGGTTGGGGTCCATGTTGGCGTGGATTTTGAACACAAAGCCGCTGAAAGCTTCCTCCTCGGGGTCCACGCGGCGCTCTACGGCCTCGATGGGGCGGGGCTCGGGAGCAATTTTCACGAAGCAGTCAAGCAGCTCCTTGACGCCGAAGGTGTTCAGCGCCGAGCCGAAGAACACGGGCGCAACCTTTCCGGCCAGGTAGGCCTCGGTGTCGAATTCGGGGTAGACGCCCTCGATGAGTTCGAGGTCCTCGCGCAGCTTGGCGGCATCGGCTTCGCCCACGGCCTGGTCAATGCGGGGGTCGTCCACGTTGTCGATTTCCACGCGCTCGGTGGCTTTCTGCTTGTCGGGGGTGAACAGGTCCAGGCTGTGTTCGTAGATATTGTACACGCCCTTGAACTTGGCACCGATGTTGATGGGCCACGACAGAGGCCGGACGTCGATTTTGAGTTCCGACTCCAGTTCGTCCAGAATATCGAAGGGGTCGCGGCCCTCGCGGTCCAGTTTGTTCACGAAAATAATCACCGGAGTGTTGCGCATGCGGCACACTTCCATGAGTTTGCGTGTCTGAGCCTCGACGCCCTTGGCCACGTCAACAACGATGATGACGGAGTCCACGGCGGTGAGGGTGCGGTAGGTGTCCTCGGCAAAATCCTGGTGGCCGGGAGTGTCGAGAATGTTGATTTTATAACCGTCGTAGTCAAAACCCATTACCGAGGTAGCCACAGATATACCGCGCTGCTTTTCGATTTCCATCCAGTCGGACGTGGCGGTTTTCTTGATTTTGTTGCTTTTTACGGCGCCGGCAATGTGGATAGCGCCGCCGAACAGCAGGAGCTTTTCGGTCAGGGTGGTTTTGCCGGCGTCGGGGTGGGAGATAATAGCGAATGTGCGTCGGCGCTTTATTTCATCTTTTATTGTAGCCATTGGAGTGTGGGGATGGAAGTCGTGTGGGGGTTATTCTTCGTTGCTGAGAATGCGCTCCATGCAGCGGCGGAGCGAGGCCTGCCAGTGGGGGATTTTCACGCCGTAGGTGGCGGTGATTTTGGCCTTGGACATCACGGAATAGTGGGGCCGGGTGGCGGCGGTGGGGTAGTCGGCAGTGGGGATAGGAGTGACCTTTGCGGCAGCCTCGGGCATACCGGCGGCTTCAAGGGCGGCCACGGCGAAGTCGTACCACGAGGCCACACCGGCATCCGTGTAGTGGAAAATGCCGGGAGTCCAGGGGCCGCGCAGCAGGATGCGGGCAATCATTTCGGCCAGGTCGGTGGCATAGGTGGGGGTGCCGATCTGGTCGGCCACCACGCGCAGCGGCTTGCCCTGGCGCGCCTGCGAGAGCATGGTCTTCACAAAGTTTTTGCCATGGGGGGAGTACAGCCAGCCGGTGCGGATGATAATGGCGTTGGGCGACAGGCCCAGGAGCACCGTCTCGCCCTTGCGCTTGCTGGAAGCGTAGACGGACTGCGGGGCAGTCTTGTCGCTCTCGGTGTAGGGGCGGTGTGCGGTGCCGTCGAACACGAAGTCGGTGGAAATGTGGATGATGCGCAGGTCGAGCTCGTCGGCCAGGCGCGCCAGGTTCGACACCGCGTTGATGTTCACGGCGTGGCACTTGGCCTTCTCTTCCTCGGCCAGTTCCACATTGGTATATGCCGCGCAGTTCACAATGTGGGTGAAGTCGCCCTGGCGCAGATAGCGGGCCACGGCGCCCTCGTCGGTCAGGTCGAGGTCGTCGATGTCGATATAAGTGGTCTTGTTGGGTGCTTTTGCCTCCAGGACGTCTCTGAGCTCAGTGCCCAGCTGCCCGCGGCAACCGGTGACAAGAATTTTCATAAAGTGTACTCCTAATTATTCCGCAAAGATACGCATTTTTTTGCTATTTCCGGGCCGATGGATGGGGAAATCTCTACCCGAGCACTACGTCGAGTGTCATCATCAGCGCGAAGCCAAGCGCAAAGCCCGTGGTGCCGAGGTTGGAGTGTGAGCCGGTCTGCGTTTCGGGAATGAGCTCCTCGACAACCACAAAGAGCATCGAACCGGCAGCGAATGCAAGCAGAAAAGGCAGGGCAGGAGTGATGTAAGTGGCAAGCAGGATGGTGAGGATGGCTGCCGCAGGCTCCACGGCACCGCTGAGCACGCCTATGCCGAAGGCGCGGTGGCGGGTGTTGCCGGCGCCATGCAGCGGCAGCGACACGATAGCGCCCTCGGGGAAGTTCTGGATGGCTATACCCACGGCCAGCGCCATGGCTGCGGCCATGCTCATGCCGGCATCGTGCTCAAGCACACCGGCCAGCGTTACGCCCACGGCCATGCCCTCGGGGATGTTGTGGAGCGTAACGGCCAGGGCCAGCTTGCTGGTGCGCGACAGGTGGCTTGCCGGTCCCTCCACTTCGCCGCCGACCACATGCTGGTGGGGCGTGACCTTGTCAAGCACGAACAGGAAGGCCATGCCGCAAAGAAAACCGGCCACTGCGGGCAGCACCCGCCTCAGGCCCTCGGCCGTGCTCATGTCGATGGCCGGGATGAGCAACGACCACACCGAGGCGGCAATCATCACACCGGAGGCGAAGCCAAGGAGTGCCTTCTGCATGCGGTCGGGCATGCCGGAGCGCAGCAGATAGACGCTGGCAGCTCCGGTGACGGTGCCCAGAAAGGGGATGGCGAGCACAAGGATGATTTCTTGCATTGGTGGTTTGAAGGCTTTATAAGATTTACAAAAATATATAGATATAACAAAAAAGAGCGCCGCAAATGTTCGCGGCGCTCATTTATGAGTGGTACATTCAAGCGATTATCAGCAACCGTAGGCGGCGAGCTGCTCAATCTTGAAGTTGCGGATGAATTCGATGTGGCGGTTCACTTCGGCCTGAGCGAGTTTCACGTAGACGATGGCGGAGTTGTTGAACGACTCGCTGACCTTGGCATCCTGGAGCAGGAGGCAGGACATTACGATAACACCGGCCATTTCCACGAGGCGACGGGCCATGAAGTCGAGGTACTTGGCATCGCCTGCGGCGGTGACTGTAGCCACGGCTTCGTCGTAGAGCGCGGTGAGCTCCTTGAGGGTTTCAGCCAGCGGAGCGAGCACGGGCTCGGGGTAGCCTGCAGCGGCGTACTGCTCGATGAGGGTCTTGTAGGTGCCACCGGTGACGTGGCGGATGGCTGCTACAACCTGCAGCTGGGTGGTGCCTTCGTAGATGGAGGTGATGCGGGCATCGCGGTAAACGCGCTCGCAAGCATAGTCCTTCATGAAGCCGGAGCCGCCGTGAATCTGGATGCAGTCGTAGGCGTTCTGGTTGCAGTATTCGCTGCCCATACCCTTGGCCATGGGAGTGAGGGCGTCGGCCAGCTTGGTGTAGCGCTTCATTTCGGCACGCTCCTCGGGGGTGAGGGTGCGTTCGCGGGCGATGTCCTCCCATGCTTTGTAGAGGTCCACGTAGCGTGCGCACTCGTAGAGCAGGCTACGGGAAGCGTCGAGTTTAGCCTTCATCACTGCAAGCATTTCGGCCACAGCGGGGAATTCGATGATGGCCTTGCCGAACTGGCGGCGCTCCTCGGCATACTGCTTGGCTTCGCGGTAGGAGATTTCGCTCACACCCACGCTCTGGGCGGCAATGCCAAGGCGGGCACCGTTCATCAGGGCCATCACATACTTGATGAGGCCCATGCGGCGGTTGCCGCAAAGTTCGGCAGGAGCGTTCTTGTACACGAGCTCGCAGGTGGGCGAACCCTTGATACCCATCTTGTTCTCGATGCGGCGAACGGTCACACCACCGTTGCGCTTGTCGTAGATGAACATCGACAGGCCGCGGCCGTCCTTGGTGCCTTCCTCGGAGCGGGCCAGCACCAGGTGGATGTCGCTGTCACCGTTGGTGATGAAGCGCTTAACGCCGTTGAGCACCCAGGTGCCGTCCTCCTTCTGAGTGGCTTTGAGCATCACGGACTGGAGGTCGGAACCGGCATCGGGCTCGGTGAGGTCCATGGACATTGTTTCGCCCTCGCACACACGGGGGATGTACTTGTTGCGCTGCTCCTCGTCGCCGAATTCGTAGAGGGTTTCGGCGCAGTCCTGCAGGCCCCAGAGGTTTTCGAAACCGGTGTCGGCACGGCTCACGATTTCGGCAGCCATGATATAGGGGGTGATGGGGAAGTTGAGGCCACCGAAACGGCGGGGCATAGCCATACCCATCAGGCCTGCCTTGCGGCAGAGGTCGAGGTTCTCGACGGTAGCGTCGGCGTAGAAGGCGCGGCCATCGGCGCAGGAAGCACCCTGGTGGTCAACGGCCTCGGCGTTCTCGGCGATTTTACCGCCGCAGATTTCGCCCACGATTTCGAGCACCTTGTCGTAGTTGTCCATCGCGTCGGCGAAGTCCAGAGGAGCGTAGTCGTACTTCTCGGCGTCGGCGAAGTTGCGTTCTTTGAGTTCGACAATCTTCTGCATCAGCGGGTGGTTCAGGTGATGCTTCAGGTCGGGATTGTCCGTATAGAAATTAGCCATAGCTTTCTTTATTCTTTAGTTGGAAAAATTCGGTATCGGTTCCGTTCGGTACGGTTGATTACTTGGAATTTTTCTTGTAATATTTAATGAGTTTGGGCACAACTTCCTCGATGTCGCCGGTGATGACGTAGTCGGCGATGGTGTTGATGGGTGCGTTGGGGTCGTTGTTGATAGAGAGGATGATGGAGCTCTCCTGCATGCCGGCGATGTGCTGAATCTGGCCGGAGATGCCGCAGGCAATGTAGAGCTTGGGACGGACGGTGACACCGGTCTGGCCAATCTGGCGTGCGTGCTCGGTGAAACCGGCATCCACGGCAGCACGGCTGGCGCCGACTTCGGCACCGAGGGTTGCGGCAAGCTCGTGGAGCATGTCGAAGTTCTCCTTGCTGCCCACACCGTAGCCGCCGGCCACGATGATGGGGGAGTTCTTGATGTTGATTTTGGACTTCTCGATGTGGCGGTCGATGATTTCGACAGCGAAGTCGGCATCGTCAACATATTTCTTAGCGTCCAGGTTGACAACCTCGCCGCGGTGGTCGGCGTTGAAGATTTCTTTCTTCATCACACCCTCGCGCACGGTGGCCATCTGGGGACGGCACTCGGGGTTGACGATGGTTGCCACGATGTTGCCACCGAATGCGGGGCGAATCTGGTAGAGCAGCTCGGTGTATTCCTTGCCGGTCTTGGGGTCCTTGTGGTCGCCGATTTCAAGGGCGGTGCAGTCGGCGGTCAGACCGCTGTGCAGGCACGAGCTGACGCGGGGACCGAGGTCGCGGCCAATGCAGGTGGCGCCCATGAGGCAAATCTGTGGCTCGATTTCGCGGAAGAGGTTGATGAGCACCGCAGCGTGGGGGTTGGTGGTGTAGGGGAACAGACGGGAGTCTTCTACTTTATATACGGTATCGGCGCCGTAGGGGAAAATCTGGTCCTCGATTTTGTCGAGCTTGTCGCCGATAACGACGGCTTCCAGTTTCACGCCCAGGCGGTCGGCCAGCACGCGGCCCTTGGTGAGGAGTTCGAGGCTGACATCGGCGATACGGCCTTCGTCGTATTCACAGTAGACTATGAGGTTATTTTTATCTGCCATAGCTTTGAATGTGTCTTTGATTGGGTTAGGGCTGCATCAGCCGATGGTGTGATTGGCAATGAGTTCCTTGATGAGCTCTTCGATTTGCTCGTCGTTGTTGTCCAGACGGCGGCTTTCCTTGGCGGTGAACACGACGTTCTCCACGGTCTTCACCTTTGTGGGGGAGCCGGGCAGACCAATCTGCTCGGGGTCAGCCTCGATGAAGGCTGCGCTCCACTCGGGGATGGTGAGCTCGGGGCGTTTGGCCACCAGGGCGGCAATCTGCTCGGGAAGCTTGGCAGCTTCGCTGGGGGAGCAGGCATACTTGTACTGCATCACGCGGCGTGCGTTGCGGGGGCGGCAGTCGGCAGCGGTGCCGTTCACTGTCACCACGCAGGGCAGGGGAGCAACCACGGTTTCAACGCCGTTTTCAAGGCGGCGCTTCACGGTCACCTTGCCGTTCTCAACACCGAGGATTTCCTCAGCGTAGGTAACCTGGGGAATACCGAGTTTCTCGGCAATCTGGGGGCCAACCTGGGCGGTGTCGCCGTCGATAGCCTGGCGGCCACCGAGGATGATGTCGTAGTTGCCGAATTTCTTAACAGCCTGAGCCAGCGAGTAGGATGTTGCCAGAGTGTCGGCGCCGCCGAGAGGACGGTCGGTGAGCACGATACCGGCATCGGCACCGCGGAAGATGCCCTCGCGGATAACTTCAGCTGCGCGGGGCAGACCCATAGTCAGCATCGTTACGGTGCTTCCCGGATGAGTTTCCTTCAGACGGAGAGCCTGCTCAAGAGCATTGAGGTCCTCCGGATTGAAAATCGCAGGAAGGGCAGCGCGGTTGATAGTACCGTCTTCCTTCATCGCATCTTTGCCCACGTTGCGGGTGTCGGGCACCTGCTTGGCAAGCACTATGATGTTCAAACTCATAATTGCGTTATTTAGTGTTTGTTAAAATTATTCTGATTTTATGTACTGCCTGCAAAATTACTGAAATATTGTTTCAGATAGTCATTTTGCAGGCAGAAGAGGGTGATTTAGCGAGTTAAAATTTCTTAATCGGCCTTGGCGTGGCGAATTTTGCGCTTGTCGTTGGCCCCGGCACCGAAAATGCGGCGCTCAATCCAGCGGCGGGCGTTGATGAAGGCGTCGATCCAGGGAGTGATGTCGTCGCGGCGACGCTCGGCGGGATAAACGGCGCACTGCCAGGGGAAGATGGCACGCTCCAGGTGAGGCATGATGGCCAGGTGGCGTCCGTCGGCGCTCACCAGGGCAGCGCAGCTTTCGTCCGAGCCGTTGGGGTTGCCGGGATAGGTGTCGTAGGCATAGCGTGCGGCAATCTTGAGGCCCGATTCGCTCAGCGGGCGGCGGAAGTGGAAACGGCCCTCGCCGTGAGCAACCCAGATGCCCAGGCGCATACCGCCGAGGGTGCTGAACATCACACTGTCGTTGCGCGGGATTTCCACGGCCACGAACTCGCTCTCGAACTTGTGCGACACGTTGTGGAGCATTTCCACGGGCTTGTCGTCGCTGCGGTCGCCCAGCAGGTTGAGCTCAATCATCAGCTGGCAGCCGTTGCACACACCCAGGCTGAGGGTGTCCTCGCGCTCGAAGAAGCGGCGCAGGGTGTTGCGCGCGGTTTCGTTCCAGCGGAAGCCGCTGGCCCAGCCCTTGGCGGAGCCGAGAACGTCGGAGTTGGAGAAGCCGCCGCAGAACACAATCATGTTGATGTCGTCCAGGGTTTCGCGGCCGCTCATCAGGTCGGTCATGTGCACGTCCTTCACGTCGAATCCGGCGTGGTAGAGCGAGTAGGCCATTTCGCGGTCGCCGTTCACGCCCTTCTCGCGGATGATGGCTGCGCGTACGCCCGACTGTGCGTCGCGGCGGAAGCGGGCCAGGCGGCGGCTTTCGAGGCTGCCGTCGAAGTTGGAGCGGATTTTATAGGTGACGGGCTGCTGGCCAAGGTTGTCGCGGCGCTCTTCGGCCATGCCGTTGGCGGTCTGCATGCGGTCGAACTGGTAGGATGTTTCGTACCATACGCGGCGCATCGAGGGGATGGACACCAGGAACTCGCGGTCGGAGTGGGTGATGGTGAGCACCTTGTTGTGGATGGGCGATGCGATGGGGAAGTACTTCACGCCAGAAGCGTCCAGAATCTTTTCGGCCGAGGTCTTGTAGGTGTCATCAACCTGGATAACCACGGCGGGGTTCTCGGCGAAGAGGATTTTCACCAGGTCGTTTTCGCCGTACTTGGCAAAGCCGTCGGTGTAGAAGTTCAGGCCAATCTTCACGTTGCTGAAGCACATTTCCAGCAGGGTGGTGACCAGGCCGCCGGCGCTCACATCGTGGAGGGCCGAGAGGTAGCCTTTTTCAACCAGCTGCTGCACTGTGGCGAAGGCGCGCATGAACTTCTTGGTGTCGGCAACATCCGGGGTTTCGCGGCCGATTTTGCCCAGGGTCTGAGCCAGGGCCGAGCCACCCAGCGCCAGGGGTGCCGAGCTGAAGTCGATATAATAGAGGGTGGAGTTGATGGTGCGTTTGAGCACGGGGCTGACGGTGGCGCGGACGTCCTCAACCTCGCCGGCGGCCGAGATGATGACGGTGCCGGGAGCGGCCACTTTCTTGCCGTCGGCGTATTTCTGAGTCATCGACAGGCTATCCTTGCCGGTGGGGATGTTGATGCCCAGTTCGGTCACGAAGTCGGAGCAAGCCTGCACGGCGCGGTACAGAGCTGCATCCTCGCCGGGGTTCTTGCAGGGCCACATCCAGTTGGCACTGAGCGAGATGGCCGAAAGGCCGCCGCGCAGCTGAGCACCCACGATGTTGGTGAGCGATTCGGCAACCGCCAGGCGCGAACCGGCCTCAACGCTTGCCAGGGCCACCTGGGGAGCATGGCCGATGGAGGTGGCGATACCGGAGCGGCCCTGGTAGTCGAGGGCCACCACGCCGCAGTCGCTCAGCGGCAGCTGCAGTTCGCCCACACACTGCTGGCGGGCAACGCGGCCGGTCACACTGCGGTCCACTTTGTTGGTGAGCCAGTCCTTGCAGGCAACGGCTTCGAGGGTGAGCACGTTCTCGAGGTATTCGGGGATGCGAGCGGCGTCGGTTTCAACGCGGTCGTATTCGGTTGCCACGCTGTTGTCCTCGATGATGGTCTTGGGCGGGTTGCCGAGCATGTCGGTCACGGCAAGGTCAATGGCCGAGCGGCCGTCCTTGTGACCGAAGTGCAGGCTGTGGGTGTCGTCGGTCTTACCGACAACGTAGAGCGGAGCGCGCTCGCGGTCGGCAATGCGCTGAACCAGTTCGAGGTCCTCCTCGCGGAGCAGGAAGCCCATGCGTTCCTGGCTCTCGTTGCCGATGATTTCCTTATCCGAAAGGGTGGGGTCGCCCACGGGCAGAGCGTCAATGTCGATGAAACCGCCGGTGTGCTCAATAAGCTCCGACAAGGCGTTGAGGTGACCGCCTGCGCCGTGGTCGTGAATGGATACGATGGGGTTGAAAGCGCTCTCGGCCAGGCCGCGGATCAGGTTGGCCACACGCTTCTGCATCTCGGGGTTGGCGCGCTGCACGGCGTTGAGCTCGATGGCGCCTTCGTAGCGGCCCGTGTCGACGGACGATACTGCGCCGCCGCCCATGCCGATGCGGTAGTTGTCGCCACCGGAAATCACCACGCACTGGCCCGGCTCGGGTTCGCCCTTGATGGCATCGCGGCTATTGGCGAAGCCCACACCGCCGGCAAGCATAATCACCTTGTCGTAGCCACGGGTGTTTTCTTTCTCGGAGTGCTCGAAGGTGAGGAGCGAGCCGCAAATCAGTGGCTGGCCGAATTTATTACCGAAGTCGGAAGCGCCGTTGGAGGCTTTCACGAGGATGTCCGAAGGAGTGCGGTAGAGCCACATGCGCTCGGCAATGGCCTGCTCCCAGGGGCGGGTGGCTCCTGCGAAGCGGGGGTAGGAGGTCATGTAGACGGCAGTACCGGCAAGGGGCAGACTGGCCTTGCCGCCACCCAGACGGTCGCGGATTTCGCCGCCGCTACCGGTGGCTGCGCCGTTGAAGGGCTCCACGGTGGTGGGGAAGTTGTGGGTCTCGGCCTTGAGCGAGAGCACGGTCTTGATGCGGTCCTCCTTGAAGTACGAGGGCTGGTCGGCACGCTCGGGGGCGAACTGGCGGACGGAGGGACCCTTCACGAAGGCCACGTTGTCCTTGTAGGCGGACACGAGGCGGTTGGGGTTCTCGGCGCTGGTGCGCTTGATGAGCTTGAAGAGCGACAGGGGCTTCTGCTCGCCGTCGATGATGAAAGTGCCGTTGAAAATTTTGTGACGGCAGTGCTCCGAGTTCACCTGCGAGAAGCCGAATACTTCGCTGTCGGTGAGCTTGCGGCCCAGGCGCTTGGCCAGGCCGTCGAGGTACTCTTCCTCGTCCTCGCTCAGGGCCAGGCCCTCGGTTTCGTTGTAGGAACGGATGTCGTCGATTTCAACCTGGGGAGCAGCCGTGGCATCGATGTTGAACACATCGGTGCCGGGGTTGGTGTACTCGCGGCGGAGCATCGGGTCGTACTCGGGCTGGTGGCCTTCGGGCACTTTTTCGAACTCCTCGATACGAGTAATGCCGCTGAGACCCATATTCTGGGTAATCTCCACGGCATTAGTGCTCCAGGGGCTAATCATTTCTTTACGGGGTCCGACAAATGTGCCTTCGATAACATCGGAGGTTGCCGGAGTGGCGCCGCCGAACAGCCATTTCAACTGTTCGATTTCAGCGTTGTTAAACTGGTGGTCGGTTTCGACAGCATAGGCTGTCGCGCGGTCAGTGACAAAAAATACTACCATTGCGGGGTAAATTGGTTTTCTGGCACAAAAGTAGTAAAAATATTCGAAACCGACAATAAAATTGTTACAATAAAACGCTGAAAAGTTTATAACTTTCAGAGGCTCACGGCCTTGACGGTCGCGGCCTCTAAATCCTATCAGTCCATGTGAAGGATGGCTTTGAAGCGGGCCACCACTTCGGGGTCGCCGGTGTATTTGCCATGGTCCTCGCTCAGCTTGCAGGTGGGATTGAAAAATGTCCACGACTCGGTAATCTTCGCCGCAGTGAGTTTTATCACTATGTTGCGGGGCTTGATGCCCGGGAAGTCGTTGGTGAAATGGGTGCCTATGCCGAAGGAGGGGATGCAGCGCTCGCGGGCGTAGTGCTGAAGCTCGATGGCCTGGTCGGTGTTGAGCGCGTTGCTGAAAATCACCTGTTTGGTGCGCGGGTCGATACCAAGCGAGCGGTATTTGGCTGTGATTTTTTCGAGTTGTTCGTAGTTGTCGCCGCTGTCCACTCGCAGGCCCTTGAACATATTTGCATAGTCCTCCGAGAAGTTCAGGCTGAAAATCTCCCAGCCGTAGGTGTCGTAGAGGAAGGTGCCCAGGGCGCCGCGGTAGGTGGCCGACCACGCCCGCATGGCAAGGTGGTTGGCCATCAGCGGTCCGAACATGCCAGCAATGGCGCACACGAACTCATGGGCCATCGTTCCGATAGGTTTCAGGCCGTACTTCATGGCGAGGTACACGTTGCTGGTGCCGATGAAGCACCCCGAGCCCGGGCACTCGGCCTGAGCAGTGGCCATGGCGCGCACCACGGTGTCGTGGACGGCCATCGACGCGCGGCGGCGTGTGCCCATGTCGCTGAAGCAGCAGCCGTTCTCTTTCAGGCGCCGGGCCTTGTCGTAGGAGCGGACGTAGCAATCATCGAGGTCGAAGGCATCGGTCTGGCCAGTCATTATATAATATAGCTCGGAAATTATGGCAAGCACCTTCACCTCCAGCAGGATAGTATCGGCCCAAGCCCCCTCGAAGTGTACCTCCAGATGCCCTTCGGCGTCCTGCTCGGCCCGGACCAGGCGACGGTCGTAGCGATAGCCGCGCAGATAATCGTAGAACCAGAAGGGAATGTAGGGGCAACTGCGCTTCATGAAGTCGATTTCCTCGGGCGTAATCACAACCTCCTCAAGCATCGCCACCTGGGCCATCAGTTCGTCGGCAAATCCGGCGGGGTAGCACGTGTGGGCGCGGTCCTGGAAGGTGTAGCGCACCTGAGCGCGGGGATAGTTGTCGATAACGGCGCAGCACATCGTGAATTTGTACAGGTCGTCATCCGTGAAATGCTTTATAATCTGTGGTATCATTTTTCGGATTTAAGGGAGTTCTCGGTAATGAAATCAGCCAGACGGGTGCCACCGTCAATCGAAGGGGAGTAGGACAGGAGCACAGTGAAGGGCTCGTGGCCGAAGCGCTCTATGCCATCCGTCAGGGTTGCCAGCACACAGTAGTCGCCAGCCAGACCGCACACGTCGATTTGGTCGATGTCATGCTCGCGGGCCAGGCGAATTATGGTTTCGGAATTTTCAGGCGCGGTGAACACGGAGTACTCCTCGCGCTCGGCATTCTGCCCCTTGCCAATCACAACTGTTGGGGCCGTGCAGGTATCCAGCACCCGGGCGAGAGGCTCGAAAACAGCCGCGCCATCGCTGTCCTTCACGCAGTGCACCGGCCACTGGCCACCCCGGGTGGCGAACGAGCAGTGGTCGGCCGGATGGCGGTCGGCCGTCACGATGATAAGGTCGTATTTCTCCGGATTACGGCTTAGGTAGTCACACAGGCCCAGCATGGCATCCTCGGCTCCGGCCACAGGCAGAGTGCCGCTGATGAAGTCGTTCTGCGGGTCGACTATTATGAGCATTTTGTTTGGCATATAGGTGTGATGGCTGATTTTCAACACAAAAGTACGTAACGAACGAGAAACCGCCAAAAATTCCGCCCGTTATTTTTGTGCAATACGTTATATTTACGCTAATTTTGCAGCAAAATAAAACATGAAGATGACACAAAGAAAAGTAGCCGCATTGTTTGACCTCGATGGTGTGCTTGTGGACAGCGAACCGATTTACACTGAAATATGGAACAGCATCGAACGCGAGTTTCCGACCGGCGTCGAGCAATTTGCATACAAAATCAAGGGCACCACGCTGCCCAACATCCTGGCCACCTATTTCGCCGAGGATGACCGCCCCGCGGTGATGGCACTGCTAAAGGAAAAGGAGCAGTCCATGGCCTATCCTCTGTTCCCCGGCGTGGTGGAATTTCTCGCCGCACTCCTCGATGCCGGTATTCCTGCTGCCATCGTCACCAGCAGCGGCGATGAAAAAATGGCGCGCCTTTTCGGCATGTATCCCGGCTTCCGCGATTTCTTTGCCGAGGTGGTGACCGACTCGTGGGTGACCCGCGGCAAACCCGACCCCGAATGTTATCTGAAGGCCGCCGAGGCCCTCGGCGTGCCGCCGCAGGACTGCTACGTGTTCGAGGACTCCTACAATGGCCTCAAAGCGGGCCGGGCAGCCGGCGCCCACGTCATAGCCCTGGCAACATCCAATCCCCGCGACACCCTCATCCCCCTGTCGGACCGGGTAATCGACACCCTACTGGAGCTCACCGCCGAGGATTTGATATGATATGATAAAAGAAACCGCCCGGGGCATCCAGGGCGGCTTCTTTTATCATATCACTTGAGAATAATCAGCAATGCTTGAAGCTGAGGTCGAGACCTTTGACCGAGTGGGTGAGAGCACCGACCGAAATGAAGTCGACACAGGTTTCGCCATACTGGCGGAGAGTGTCGAAGGTGATGCCACCGCTCGACTCGATTTCCACGCCTGGAGCTTCGCGGCGGATGAGCTCAACGGCCTCGCGGGTGCGCTCGGGGGTGAAGTTGTCCAGCATGATGCGGTCAACTCCTGCGGCGATGGCCTGATGGATTTCATCGGTATTGCGCACTTCCACTTCAATTTTCAGGTCCTTGCCCTTGGCCTTGCAGTAGTCCTTGGCGCGCTGCACAGCCTGGGGGATGCCACCGGCAAAGTCCACGTGGTTGTCCTTGATCAGAATCATGTCGAACAGACCGATGCGGTGGTTGCAGCCGCCGCCGATACGCACGGCTTCTTTTTCGAGCATACGCATTCCCGGGGTTATCTTGCGGGTGTCGAGCACCTTGGTGTTGAGGCCTGCCAGGCGGTCCTGATAGCGGGCGGTGACAGTGGCTATGCCGCTCATGCGCTGCATGATGTTGAGCATCAGGCGCTCCGTCTGGAGCAGCGAGCGCACGGGGCCCTCCACCTCGAAGGCAATGTCGCCGGGCTTCACGCGGGTACCATCCTGAATAAATACGGTCATTTTAAGCGAGGGGTCGAATTTCTCGAACACACGGCGAGCTATGTCCACTCCGGCCAGGATACCTTCTTCCTTCACCAGCAGGTGCTGCTTGCCCATAGCGTCGGGGCCGATGGTGGACAGGGTAGTGTGGTCGCCGTCGCCGATATCCTCGGCAAAGGCCAGTGTGAGCAGGTCGTCGATTAATTCGTCTTTGCTTTTCATTATTTCTTGCTTGGATTAGTTGTAAATTCTGCTTGGAGCTGCAAAGTTACGGATTTTTTGAAAAAATAACATTACCTTTGCGCCGTAGATTTTGTTATAGAAGTATTATGATAGTTAATACAGCCCGCTTCGTGGTCAGCAACAGCGACCACACCAAATGCCCGGCCGACAACCGGCACGAATACGCTTTTATCGGACGCTCGAACGTTGGAAAATCGAGCCTCATCAATATGCTCACCGGCCAGAAACAGCTGGCCATGACCTCGTCGACTCCCGGCAAGACCATGCTCATCAACCACTTTCTGGTGAACGAGCAGTGGTATATCGTTGACCTTCCCGGCTACGGCTACGCCCGCCGAAGCAAGGCCGACCGCACTAAGCTGGAGGGCATTATCAAGAGCTACATCCTCAACCGCAAGCAGATGACCAACCTGTTCGTGCTGGTGGACAGCCGCCACGAGCCGCAGAAAATCGACCTTGAATTCATGCAGTGGCTCGGCGAGAACGGTGTGCCTTTCAGCATTGTGTTCACCAAGCTGGATAAGCTCACGCCCAACGCGGGCAAGACGCTCGTGGCCAAATACTGCGCCCAGCTGCTGGAGCAGTGGGAGGAACTTCCGCCGGTGTTCAAAACCTCGAGCGAGGACAAGCGCGGCCGCAACGCTATCCTGGATTATATCGAGGAAATGAACAAACTGCCCATCGGCGAGTGAACCACTCATGCACTTAGGGCGTTGTCATAGTATAACAACTAAAAACTGAACGACTATGGATACTCCCTCAGCAAAAGACATCAAGCAGAAAATTGAGAACGCCGAACAGAATCTTTCGGGCGTGGCCATCAATATTGCCGACGACGAAAAAAATACGGAAAAACTCCAGAAGGAGCGCACCTGCACCCTCGGCAATAATCCCCGCAATAACGAAATTGACAATTAGTAACAGCACCTTTTATAATAGCACGTTTCGCAACGTAATGAAAGCGTCGCTCAGGCTCCGGCCCGGGCGGCGTTTTCTTTTTTTATGACGGTTTATTTTGCGTTTATAGTTAAATGTGCTAATTTTGAGTCCTCATTTCCACCACAAGCAAGCTTATGGAAGAAAATTTTTATAGAAACGACGAGAAGACCCGAGCACTGGCCCTGAGCGGCAGGGTGATGCGCATGCTCAACCCCTACCGCGAGGCCGGCGATGTGCGGCGCCTGCGCGAGGCCCTGCGCCGGGGAATAGAATCGGGCAAGCTCACGCGCGACCGCTTCGGTTTCAACCAGGTTGTGCGCTCGCTGGCCACCTGTGTGTCGCTGTGCGAGAGCATTTCGGCCGACCGCAATATGGTGGCTGCAGTGCTCCTTGCGCCTGTGGTGCGCCGCGGAGCCATGACCGAGGACGAGGTTGTGGCCGACTGGGGCGACGACGTGGCCAAGATGGTGCGCGGCCTGGTGAAAGTGGCCTCGCTCTACAGCCGCGGCACATCCGTTGAAAGCGAGAATTTCCGCAAACTGCTACTCACGTTCGCCGAGGACCTACGCGTGATTATCATAATGATTGTTGACCGCCTCACGCTGATGCGTGCCATCAACCATCATCCCTCGGAGCGCCTGGTGCGCGACACTGCCATCGAGGTCAGCTACCTCTACGCCCCGCTGGCTCACCGCCTGGGCCTCTATGCGGTGAAGAGTGAGCTCGAGGATATGTCGCTCAAATACAGCAACCGCGAGATGTACACCCGCATTGCCAGCGAACTGAATGAAACCAAGGTGAAGCGCGATGCCTACATTGCCGACTTCATCGCCCCCATCAAGGCCAAGCTCGAAGCCGAGGGACTGAAGTTCGAAATCAAAGGGCGCACTAAATCCATCTACTCCATCTGGAACAAGATGAAGAAGCAGCACAACACGGTGGAGGATATCTACGACCTTTTCGCCATCCGCATCGTGATTGACTGCGAGTCGGAGCGCGAAAAGCCCGAGTGCTGGCTGGCCTACTCGATAGTCACCGATATGTACCGTCCTAACCCCGGACGCCTGAAGGACTGGCTGAGTATCCCCAAAAGCAACGGCTACGAGTCGCTGCACATCACAGTCTACGGTCCTCAGGAGCGCTGGGTGGAGGTGCAGATACGCACCCGCCGCATGGATGCAATCGCCGAGAAGGGCCTGGCAGCCCACTGGAAGTACAAGGGTATAAAGGCCGAGAACTCGCTTGACACCTGGATGGCCAACGTGCGCGATATCCTCGAGGCCGGTGCCGGCGGTCCAATGGAGCTGATGCGCAACTTCAAGATGGATGTCTACTCGCGCGAGGTATTTGTGTTTACCCCGAAGGGCGACCTCTACAAGTTGCCCCAGGGTGCCACGCTGCTTGACTTCGCCTTCAACATCCACTCCAAGCTTGGCTGCCAGACCGTGGGCGGCAAAGTGAACGGCAAGAACCGCAAGCTCAACTACCGCCTGGCTTCGGGCGACACGGTGGAAATCCTCACGTCGCCCCTGCAGCAACCCAGCCGCGACTGGCTCCAGATTGTGGTCACCTCCAAGGCCAGGAGCAAAATCCGCGCCGTGCTTAAGGAAAACGAGAACCGCACCGCCGAAATAGGCAAGGAACTGCTGCAACGCCGCCTCAAGAACCGCAAGATTGAAATGGAGGAGGCGCTCATGAGCAAGGCCATGGCTCGCATGGGCCACAAGGACACAATCGCCTTCTTCAGCATGGTGGGGTCGGGCGAAATCGAGGTGAACGACGTGGTGGACGCTTACACCGAGTGCCTTAACGCAAGGATTAAGGCCGACGAGGGCGCCGAGCGTGTGTCGGCAAGCGAGTACACCCTCCAGCCTCCATCCGAGGAGGATATGGTGGCCGACAAAGGCGCCGACATCCTTGTTATCGGTGACAACATCAAGGGCGTGAACTTCAAGTTGGCCAAATGCTGCAACCCCATCTACGGCGACGACGTGTTCGGCTTCATTTCCTCCGAGGGCGTGATAAAAATTCATCGCAGCGACTGCCCCAACGCGCAGCACCTGAAACAGAAATACGCCTACCGCCTGATTCGTGTGCGCTGGAGCGGCAAGGGCGATGCCGAGTTCACGGCTACACTCCGCGTGGTGGGGCGCGACGATATCGGCATTGTCACCAACATCACCTCTATAATAAATAAAGAAAAATCCGTATCTTTGCGCGGCATATCCATTGATTCCAACGACGGCCTGTTCCAGGGCATCCTCACCGTGGGTGTCACCGACAAGACGGCGCTGAATCAACTGATAAAGAAATTAGCAACCGTAAAAGGAGTGAAAAATGTTCAAAGGAATAAATAAGGCACTGGCAGCCATGGTAATCGCACTTGCGGTTACCTCCTGCGGCAATGCCGGGAAGGACGAGGCCACCAAGCTCTACGAGCAGTGCGCCCAAGAAATTGCCAACCACAACTACACCGGGGCGCTGGTGCTCCTGGACACCCTCAACGCTCGCTACCCCGACCAGACTGCGGTGCGCCGCAACGGTCTGCGCCTGCGCGCAACGGCGATGGAAGGCATTGCATCGGACAGCATCGGCTCGGCCGACCGTGCTCTGGCCGAGGCCACCCTGCGCCTGGAGGCTATCGCTCCCAAGTTCCGCCACGTGGACAGCTCCGTGGGCCTGGAGGGCTACTTCCTGCCCGTGGGTGTGTCGGAGGAAATCATGAACGCCAACGCCGTCCAGGCGCGTGTGACGGACAAGGGCTACTTCTACATCGTGGCCAACGTGCAGGGCCGCGCCATCGGGCTTCGCTCCATCTCGCTTGTGGACGGAGCCGACAGCATGACCTCAGCCGAGATTTCGCCCTCGCGCGTAATTAATGTGGAAGGTTCCGAGATTGCAAGCTTCAACCCCGAGGAGGTGGACGGCCTGGCTCCGTGGCTGGCCGCGCATCCGGGTGCTTCCAAGGTGGTGCTTAGGGGAGCCAAGGGCGACGTGAGCATCAAGCTCACCGACAAGCTTCGCCAGGAATTGCTGGATTGCTATGAATACGCAAGTGCCCTGCAGGCCGACCGCCTGGCTAAAATCCGCCGCGAGAAATACGAGCGCATGCTTGCAACCGCCCGCGACCAGCTTGCCAACCTTCCATTACCCGAGCAGGAGGCTAAATGAGCCGTACTTTTCTTGTGACAGGCGGAGCCGGGTTCATCGGTGTGAACTTTGTGAAAATGCTCCTGGAGAACGGCGACAGTAACGTCGTTGTTCTCGACGCGCTCACCTATGCAGGAAACCTCGAATCGCTCCGCTCCGAAATTCAGGACGGCCGCATAACCTTTGTGCACGGCGACATTGCCGACCGCGCGCTGGTGGATGCTACTCTGGCGCAATACCGCCCAGATTATATCGTGAATTTCGCTGCCGAAAGCCATGTGGACCGCTCGGTGACCGACCCTCGGCCCTTTGTGGAAACCAACGTGCTCGGCACCCAGACTCTGCTGGATAGTGCCCGGGCCTACGTGGCCTCCGGTGGTCGGCTCGAAAAGTTCGTGCAAATCAGCACCGATGAAGTCTACGGCGACTTGAGCATAGATTTTGAAAGTCCCGTGGTAAACGCTGTGCTGAGCGAGAAGCTTGGCCGACAGGTGGCACTTTACGGCCGCGAGGTGTTCCACCATGATTCACCGCTGCGCCCCTCGTCGCCCTATTCGGCCTCCAAAGCCTCGGCCGATATGATGGCGCTTGCCTACCACCGCACCTTCGGATTGCCTGTGGTCATCACCCGCTGCTCTAATAACTACGGTCCCTACCAGTTCCCTGAAAAACTGATTCCCCTGATGCTCAACAACATCCTGGAGGGCCGGCCTCTGCCGGTGTATGGCCGTGGGCTGAACGTGCGCGACTGGATTCATGTGGACGACCACTGCCGCGGTGTGCTTTTGGCCGCCGAGAAAGGCCGTCCGGGTGCAGTCTACACCTTCGGCGGGTACAGCGAGCGCCGCAACATCGACCTTGTGCATGAACTTATAGCCGCGTCAGGCCATCCCGAGGCAGCCGACACCATCACCTATGTGGGCGACCGCCCCGGCCACGACCTCCGCTATGCCATTGATGCTTCCCTGGCCATGGATGAGCTGGGCTGGAGACCTCGCCATGATTTCGGAAGCGGTCTGCGCGCCACCGTCCGCTGGTACATGGCCAACCGTCCCTGGGTGGAGCGCATTGTCAGCGGCAGCTACCGCGATTATTACACTAAAATGTATTCCAACCGTTGATTATGAAAGGTATCGTACTTGCCGGTGGCTCCGGCTCGCGCCTGTGGCCCATCACCCGCGGAATCTCCAAACAGCTTGTGCCGGTCTACGACAAGCCGATGATATACTATCCGCTGTCGGTGCTCATGCTTGCCGGCATACGCGATATCATGGTAATCACCACGCCCGAGGATAGCCCCATGTTCCGGCGCCTGCTTGCCGATGGCCGCCAGTGGGGCATAAATCTCACCTACCGCGTGCAGGAGCGCCCCGAGGGGCTTGCCCAGGCCCTTACCATCGCCGCCGACTGGCTGGGCGACTCGCCGGTGTGCCTGGTGCTTGGCGACAATATTTTCTACGGCCAGGGCTTCACCGGCATGCTGCTTGAGGCATGTGCAGCTGCGGAGCAGGGTAGTGCCACAATCTTTGCCTACCCGGTGCAGGACCCCCGTCGCTACGGTGTGGTTGCTCTCAACGCCGACGGCGCTCCGGTGAGCATTGTCGAGAAACCGGCCGAGCCTGCGAGCGACCTTGCAGTAGTGGGGCTGTACTTCTATCCGGCCGGTTCGGCCGCGGTGGCTGCCGGCATCCGTCCCTCGGCTCGCGGCGAACTTGAAATAACCACCGTCAACGAGCACTATCTCAACGCCGGACAGCTGCGGGTGGCGCGCTTCGGCCGCGGGTTCGCGTGGCTGGATACCGGAACCGTCGACTCGCTCATGGAGGCCTCGGCTTTTATCGAGGCCATTCAGAAACGCCAGGGGCTGCTGGTGGCTGCGCTCGAGGAGGTTGCCTATCGCCGCGGCTTCATCACCGCCACTCAGCTTGCCGACCTTGCAAGGCCCATGCTCGGCACTGAATACGGAAAATATCTGAAACGCCTTGCCGATGGAAAATAAAGATATCCCCTGCATCATAGAGCTGCCGCGAATCTACGACCCGCGCGGCAACCTTACATTTGTACAGGAGGGCGACGGACGCCTGCCCTTCGAGCTGCAGCGCGTGTACTGGACCTACGACGTGCCTGCCGGTGAGGAGCGCGGAGGCCATGCCCACCGCGAGGGGCGCGAGCTGCTCGTGGCCACCGGGGGTAGTTTCAACGTGAACCTGTTCGATGGCCGCACGTGGACCACCTACACCCTCAACCGCCCGTATCAGGGCCTCTACATTCCTGCACGCATCTGGCGCACGCTGGATAATTTCGCCTCCGGCTCGGTGTGCATGGTTCTGACTAATGTGAAATACGACGAAGCCGACTATATCCGCGACTTCGACGAATATATGGCACTCCAAAAGCAATGATGCGTTATCCCTTCCTTGACCTCCGCACCGTCAACGAGCCTTTGATGGCCGAACTCACAGCCGCTGCCACGCGGGTGATTGAGTCGGGTCGCTATGTGGGTGGCCCTGAGTGCGAGGCGCTTGAGGCCGACCTGTGCCGCGTGGCCGGGACTTCACATGCTGTGGGTGTGAGCAACGGCCTGGATGCCCTGCGCCTGATTTTCAAGGCCTACATCGAACTCGGTCGCCTTGCTCCCGGCGATGAAGTGCTCGTGCCTGCCAATACCTATATAGCTTCCGTCCTGGCTGTTACGGATGCCGGGCTGACGCCCGTGTTCGTGGACGCTTCGGCGCGCACGCTCAACATGGACACCGATCTGATTGAGCGCAGCATCACACCGCGCACCCGCGCCATCCTGACCGTGCATCTCTACGGTCGCCCGTGCTACGACGAGGCTATGATTGAAGCTGCCCGCCGCCACGGCCTGCTGATAGTGGAGGATAACGCACAAGCCATCGGGGCCACGGTTTTCGACGGCCGTCCAACCGGAGGCCTTGGCGATGCCGCGGCTTTCAGCTTCTACCCGACTAAAAACGTCGGTGCCCTGGGCGATGCCGGTGCCGTGACTACGGACGACGGCGCCCTGGCCGATGCCGTGCGCGCGCTTGCCAATTACGGCTCCGAGCGCCGCTACGAAAATATTTATTGCGGCTATAACTGCCGTCTGGACCCTATCCAGGCCGCTTTCCTGCGCGTGAAGCTGCCGCATCTGGCTGAGGAAAACGAACGCCGCCGGGCCCTGGCGCGTGTCTACGACACCGAAATCAGCAACCCTCGGGTTGTGAAACCGGAATTTACCGCGGGCTCCGTGTGGCACCAGTACACTCTGCTTATCGAGGACCGCGACCGCTTTCGTGCTTATCTGGGCGAGTGCGGAGTGGGCACGGATGTGAATTATCCGACACCGCCTCATCTTCAGCCCTGCTACCGGCGTTACGCCCACCTGCACCTGCCCGTTGCCGAGCAGTTGAGCCGCAGCGTGGTGTGTCTGCCCGTGTCGGCATGCACCACGCCGGCCGACGCGCGCGAGATTGCCGCCATCATTAACCGATTTAACTGACATGCTAAAAGCTCTTTACCATACTTTCGGGTGTAAACTCAACTTTGCCGAGACTGCTTCGGTGGCCGGGCTCTTCGAGGAGCGCGGAATTGCCACGGCAGTAGGGCAGGGCGAAGTGCCCGATCTGATTATTGTGAACAGTTGCTCCGTGACGGCTGAAGCCGACCGCAAGTGCCGCTCCACCATCCGCAGCTTCAACCGCCGCTACCCGGATGCACTGATTATGGTGACCGGTTGCTACGCGCAGCTCAAACCCGAGGAGCTCCGCGCTCTGCCCGGTGTGGCTGTGGTGGCCGGGGTGAACGGCAAGCTGGCCCTGGTGGACTATGCCGAGCGCTATCTGGCCGAGCATAGCCCGGTGTGCGTGGTGCCCGAGGCAAAGGAGCTCACGGATTTTATGCCATCGTGCTCGCGCGGCGACCGTACGCGCTTTTTCCTCAAGGTGCAGGACGGCTGCGACTACTGGTGCACCTACTGCACCATCCCCAAGGCCCGCGGCCGCAGCCGCAGCGGCACCATAGCCCAGATTGTGGCCGAGGCCGAGAAAGCTGCGGGGCTGGGTGGTAAAGAAATTGTGATAACAGGTGTGAACATCGGCGACTTCGGCCACGGCCGCGATGATAATTTTCTGGACCTCTGCCGCGAACTGGACCGTGTGGAGGGTATCGAACGCTATCGCATTTCGTCCATCGAACCCAATCTTCTCACCGACGAGCTCATCGACTTCGTGGGCACCTCGCGCAGCTTCATGCCGCATTTCCACATCCCGCTGCAAAGCGGTTCGGACGACGTGCTGGCGCTGATGCGTCGGCGCTACGACACGGCCCTGTTCCGCGCCAAGGTGGAGCGGGTGCGCCGTGTGCTGCCCGACGCTTTCATCGGTGTGGACCTTATTGTGGGTGCGCGTGGCGAAACGCCTGAGCGCTTCGAGGCTTCCAAAAGCTTTGTTGAGAGTCTGGACATCAGCCATCTGCACGTGTTCCCCTACAGCGAGCGTCCCGGCACCCGCGCTCTGACCATCGACCACATCGTGAGCCAGGAGGACAAACACCGCCGTTCAGCTATCATGCACGAGGTGAGCGCACGCAAGCATGCCGAGTTCGCCCGTCGTTTTCTGGGCTCGGTGCGCCCTGTGCTGCTCGAGCACTCGGTGGAGGGTAAGCCTCTTGGCGGATTCACGGACAACTACCTGCGCATCCAGGTGGACCTCGGCCAGGATTTTGACAACACTGTGGCTCCGCTGCGCCTGGACTCCTTGCTGCCCGACGGCGAAACCATCAAAGCCACCCCTATCGCATGAAAGAGCGCCTGACATACTACGCGCTCCTTGCCCTGATTTATCCCCTTGCGCTGCTGCCGCTGAGGGCGCTCTATGTGCTTGCTGATATTCTGTTCGTGCTCATTTACCACGTGGTGCGCTACCGCCGCAAGCTCGTGGACCGCAACCTGACCGCGTCGTTTCCGGATATGACCGGGGCCGACCGCCGGGCAACCGCGCGCCGTTTCTACCGCAACTTCGCCGACTACGTTGTTGAAACCATCAAGTTGCTCTACATATCCGACCGCGAGGTGGAGCGCCGCTTCGTGTTCGAGGGTGTGGACGTGATTGAGCGCCACATTGCCGCAGGCCGCTCGGTGGTGGTCTACTTCTCGCACTGCTTCAACTGGGAGTGGGCGCCATCCGTTACTCTGCATGTGGCCAATGGTGCCGACTGCTCCTTCGGGCAGATCTACCGCCCCCTGCGCAACCGTGCCTTCGACCGCCTTATGCTGCGCGTGCGCGGCCGGTTTGGTTCGGTGTCCATCCCCAAGGCCACGGCCCTGCGCGAACTCATCATGAAGCGCCGCCAGGGAGTGTGCACCGTCACAGGCTTCATGAGCGACCAGAAACCCAGCCACGGCGACCCCACAGTGCCCCTGATGTTCCTAAACCGCCCTACGGCATTCATCAGCGGCACTGAAACTCTGGCACGCAAGCTTGGCATGGCCGTGGTGTACTGGGACCTCGCCCACACTGCCCGCGGCCACTACCGCATCGTGGTGCGGCCCATAGCCGACAATGCCGCCGACCTGCCCGAGCACGAGGTGACCCGCACCTACGCCCGCATGCTCCAGACCACCATCACACGCGACCCCGCCGACTGGCTCTGGACCCACAACCGATGGAAAAATCCCGTAACCTTACCTCTGGAATGACTCCCGCTATTGCTGTAATCATACTCAACTGGAACGGTGCCAAGCTGCTGCCCGAATATCTGCCGAAAGTGGTCGCCACGACCGACCTCGCCCTGTCGCGTATAATTCTGGCCGACAACGGAAGCACCGATGGCTCTGTGGACTACGTCCGCTCAGCCTTTACCCCCGAGCAAGTGGAACTGATGCTGCTCGACAAGAACTACGGTTTCGCCGAGGGCTACAACCGCGCCATCGCCGCCGTGGCCGACCGCTTCGACTACGTCGTGCTGCTGAACTCCGACGTAGCCACCACCCCGGGATGGGACCGCACGCTTTTTGACTTCATGCAGGCTAATCCCGACGTGGCCGCCTGCCAGCCCAAAGTGCTCAGCTATACGCGCCCCGACACTTTCGAATATGCCGGGGCTTCCGGCGGCTATCTGGATTGTAACGGCTACCCCTACTGCCGCGGCCGCATTTTTGCCACATGCGAGCGCGACGAAGGACAGTACGACTCCGTGGCCGACATCCATTGGGCCACCGGCGCGGCACTGATGGTGCTCCCGCATATATATATAAGGTGTGGAGGCCTTGACCCTGACTTCTTCGCCCACATGGAGGAAATCGACCTTTGCTGGCGCATCCGTCTGGCCGGATACCGCATCTGCGCCGTGCCTGCGTCCGTGGTCTACCACCTGGGCGGTGGCTCGCTGCCGGCCGAGAACCCGCGCAAAACCTATCTCAACTTCCGCAACAACCTGCTGATGCTGCACAAGAACCTGCCGGAGGCCACCGGGCGCCGTTTCCTGATAAAACGCCGACTGCTCGACACCCTGGCCTGGGCGAAATTCGTGGCGACGTTCGACCTTGCCAACGCTGCCGCAATAGTGCGCGCACACCGCGATTTTGCCCGCATGCGCCGCAACTATACCGACCATCCCGACCGCAACCTGCTGCCGGAGGCTCCCTCGCTGCTCTCGCAGTACTACCTGCGGGGCAAGCGCCGCTTCAGCCAACTCGACCGATAGGGTAGAGCAGGGTGAATAAAACCCTCCTTAACCCAAATTAACGTTTATTAGCTGAAATGAGAACCGAAAAATGCCAAAAAGCCTCAAAAAACTACTCGTAGGGCAAAAAACACCCTTAAATATTTTGCAAGTTAAAAACAACTTCTTAATTTTGTAGCATTGTTTATCGAGGCTTCCGCCAAAAAGCACTTTAATCAATACCGGTCATATGACTCAATCTAACAGCCGGGAATACCAGAAAAACGTATCTTCCGTCTGAAAATTAAAATACGCAAGTTATCAATAATTAACTAATACACTTAATTTTTTTCAGTACATCTTAAACAATTATGGAAGCTCAAAAGCCCGCCGCTAAGGCTAAACAGCCCAGCGCAAAAAACAACGCCCCTGGCATTAAGAACGCCGCTTGGGTAATCATCATCTGCGCCTGCATCGCAGTATGTCTCTTCATCTTCTGGTTCGGCAACGACATGCACTTCGACGAAGACGGCCATCCTCAGAACCTCTGGGGCACCATCTACAAAGGTGGCTTCATCGTGCCTGTTCTCCAGACCCTCTTCCTCACCGTTATCGTTCTCGCTGTTGAACGCTACATCGCCCTCAACTCCGCTAAAGGTAAAGGCAACATCGCCAAGTTCGTTGCCGGTGTGAAGGCTTGCCTCGAAAAGAACGACATCGCCGGTGCCCGCGCCCTCTGCGCTAAGCAGAAAGGTTCCGTAGCCGCTGTTGTTGACTCCGCTCTCATCCGCTACGCTGAAATGGACCAGAACACCACCCTCAGCAAGGAGCAGAAGATTGCCAACCTCCAGAAGCAGGTTGAAGAAGCTACCGCTCTCGAAATGCCTACCCTCCAGCAGAACCTCCCCATCCTCGCTACCATGACCACCCTCGGTACTCTCGTTGGTCTTCTCGGTACTGTAATGGGTATGATCAAATCGTTCCAGGCTCTGTCGCAGTCCGGTGCTCCTGACTCCACCGAGCTCTCCACCGGTATCTCCGAGGCTCTTATCAACACCGCCTTCGGTATCGCAACCGGTGCTTTCGCTGTAATCTTCTACAACTACTACACCAACAAGATCGATAACCTCACCTACGCTATCGACGAAATTGGTTTCTCCATCGTGCAGACATTTGCCGCTACCCACTAATCCCTGTTTATCCGTTTATCAGTCAACTAAAACCAACTAAAACAGGTAAATATGGGAAAAGTAAAAATCAAAAAGAAAAGTACACTCATCGACATGACGGCGATGAGCGACGTGACTGTTCTTTTGCTTACTTTCTTCATGTTGACTTCAACCTTCTTACAGAAGGAGCCTACAATCGTCTACACCCCTTCTTCGGTTTCTGAAGAAAAGGTGCCGATGAACAACCTGGTCACTGTCCTCGTGTCCTCCGCCGATAAATCCGGCAAACTCGAAGACCCGGCCATTGCAGAAGGTAAACTCTTCATCTCGTTCACCGGCGATGCCGACTCGACACTCTCCAGCGAAAAAATTCGCGGTATGATGCTCGACGAAGCACTGGCCGTTTACAACGAGCAGCACAAGAACAACCCCATTTCTCTCAACGCTCGCCAGAAGCAAGAATTCCGCACCAGCAACATGATTGGTGTGCCCTTCACCGAACTTCCCGCAGTTCTCTCGATGTCAATCACCGAGCGCGACAAGTTCATGGGCGACATGACCAACCCCCGTGTCGGAATTCCTATCGATGGTAACAAGGACCGCAACGGTCGTCTCAACGACTTCCAGGTGTGGCTCCAGGCTATCTACAACGTTGCCCAGCGCATCAACACCGAGCAGACCGAAGGCCTCACGCCCGAGGAACGCGCAAATGTTGCTAACCTCTACACCGCTCTCATGCGTAAAGGTCAGGGTATCGCTGTGAAAGCCGACAAGGACACCCCCTTCACCACCGTGCAGATGGTGTTCGATAATCTCCAGACCATGAAGCTGAACAAGTTCAGCCTTATGACCGCTCTGAAATCCGAAAACGAACCCACCAATTAATTAACGTAAAGTCAAAATGGCACAAATAGATACCTCTGACAAGGGCGGCAAAAAGAAAAAAGGCGCCCAGAAAAAGAAGTCTATCCATGTGGACTTTACTCCCATGGTGGACATGAACATGCTTCTGATCACCTTCTTCATGCTCTGTACTACGATGATTAAGTCGCAGACTCTCCAGATTGTCCTTCCTACCAACGAGGACGTGAAGAAAGAGCAGCAGAGCCAGGCCAAGCAGTCCGAAGCAATCACGCTCATCCTCGACACCGAGTACAACGGCGACAAGCCCCGCGTCGATGCCGAGACCGGAAAGACCATCCACAATATCTACTATTACGAAGGTATTGCCGATACCACTTTCCAGACCAAAAACTACCTCCGCAAGGAGCAGTTCATCGGTAACGTCAACCACGAACCCCAGGGCATCCGCAAAATCCTCCGTTCCAAGAACGAACAGGTAATGGAAGAATATGCCAAGCTCAAGGAGCAGTGGAAGAATAAGCAAATCACCAAGGAAGAATTCGACAAGCGCGCTAAGGAAAACGCTTCCGACTCGCTCAAGACTCGTCCTGTAGTTGTGATCAAGCCCGGTCCTAATACCACCTACGAAGGTCTGATTAATGCTCTCGACGAGATGAACATCAACCAGATTTCGCGTTACAGCATCGAGCTCCCCACCGCTACCGACACTCTTCTGCTTCGTCACTACGAGCAGGCCAACGGAGAAACTATCATTCGTCCCACTGTCCGCCAGCAGCGTCCCGCAGCCACTGCAGCTCGCCCTGCCGGAGAATCTACTAACAATTAAACCATACTACTACAATGGCAAAAGACGTAGATCTTACTTCAAAAGAGTGGCGCGATATAGTCTTCGAAGGTAAAAACAAAGACTTCGGTGCTTACAAGCTCCGCGAAGCTTCGCCCGCTCGTCACACTAAAGCAATCCTCTCTGTGCTCATCGCAGTGGCCATCATCCTGGTTCTGCTCATCCTTTCGCTCACCGGCGTATTCGCCAAGGCCGAGGACGACGAGGTGGCTATCACCACCGAACAGGAAGTGGTAACCTACGATGTTCCCGACGAGGAAATTGAGGAGGAAGAAGAAATCTTCGTTCCTCAGGAAGAACCCGAGGAAATCATCGCCCCCGAGGAAGTTGCTAACTCGCAGCAGGTAACCGACCTTCTCATCGTCCAGGACGAAGAGATTGACGAAAGCAAGCAGGTTAAGGATACCGAAAAGGTACTCGAAAACGAAGCTGCCATCGGTTCGGTGGACGTTACCGAAGGTGTCAACGACCTTAACAAGACCATAATTACCGAGCAGGTAATCGAAGAACCCAAGGTTGTTGATGAGCAGCCCATGAGCATTGCAATGGTTGAACAGAAGCCGGAATTCCCCGGTGGTGAGGCCGCAATGTACAAATGGCTCTCCGACAACATCGTCTATCCTTCGGCTGCTTCCGAGGAAGGCGTGCAGGGTCGTGTGGTTGTTGAATTCGTTGTTGACCGCGACGGTTCTATCACCAACGTGAAGGTTGTTCGCCAGCGTCACCCCGCTCTCGACAAAGAGGCTCTCCGTGTGATCAAGGCTATGCCCAAATGGATTCCCGGCCGTAACAACGGTCAGCCCGTGAAGGTAACCTACACACTGCCCGTGACCTTCAAGCTCCAGTAAAATTCGCTTTTGAATTCCATACTCTTTCCAAAAAGCCCGTCGGCACTGCGCCGCCGGGCTTTTTTTCGCCATATTAGCAACATTTATTTGCATAATCGCTTCCTGAGCATTAATTTTGCGCCAATTAATTCATAACCGTTTCCTATGAAAACAAAACTATTGATCCTTTTTCTCCTGGTTGCGGCGCTCCATGTTCCCGCCAGGGCTCAGCAGGTTGCAGTCAAGTCCAATCTGCTCACCGACATCGCGCTCTGTCCTGCCGTCGGCGTCGAGGCCGGATTGGCCAAGAAGGTCACCCTCGACCTCACTGCCCAGATGAATTTCTGGACCATCCGCAACCACAAGTACAAGCACTTCCTGGTGCAACCCGAGGTCCGCTACTGGCTGTGCCGCCGCTTTGCAGGCCACTTCTTCGGTGTTCACGCCCTTGGCGGCCAGTACAACGTGGGCAACTTCGACGTTGACTTCAAATTCCTCGGTCTCGACTTCAACAAGCTCCGCGACCACCGCTACGAAGGCTGGGCTGCCGGTGCCGGCATTTCCTACGGCTACGCATGGCCCGTGCATCGCCACTGGAATATCGAAGCTGAAATTGGCCTGGGCTACGTCTACACCCGCTACGACACATATCCCTGCGCCAACTGCGGCACCAAAATTGCCAGCGACTCGCACCACAACTACTTCGGTCCCACCAAGGCTGCCGTCAACATTGTCTACGTATTCTAAATTCGCACCGGTATGAACAAGAAACAGCTTCTGATATCACTCGCATCCGCTCTGACCGTTTCTGCCGGAGCACAGACTGCAAATACCTATGTGTCGGACCTCGCCGTCAAGCGCGCCGACCAGTCAGTGGTCGTATCCTTCAACATCGACCCCTCCAACTACAGCGTGCCCACCAACAAGGCCGTGGTCCTCACCCCCGCCATCGTCAATGCCACCGACACCCTGCGCATGACCCCCGTCACCGTGGCCGGTCGCAACAATTGGTACTATCACACCCGCAACAACGAAGCCGGCGCAATGCTTCTCCGCTCTGGCAAGAAGGAGCCTTCGGCCTATCGCTCGCAGGTGCCCTACAAAGCATGGATGGAAGTTTCCGACGTCGTTATTTTCTGTGACACCGTCAGCGAGTGTGGCTGCGACCGCCGCTCAGCCGTCTACCCCGTAGCTGCCATGGACTTCTCGCCCGCAGTGTTCACCCAGGACGCTTCGATGTTCGAATACATCGAGCCCAACGACACCGTGGCCAAGGTGTTCAACCTCTCCGGCCGTGCCAACATCGTGTTCAAAGTTGGCCGCACCGACATCGACTGGACCTACAAAGCCAACCAGGCCGAGCTCGACACCATTCTCAGCACCATCAACGCAGTCAAGAACAACCCCGACGCTACCGTGGAGCAGATTCTGCTCACCGGCTACGCCTCGCCTGAAGGCTCCTACGCCGGCAATGAGCGTCTGGCCAAGGGCCGCACCGAAGTGGTGAAGAAATACGTTGCCGAGCATGCTACGTTCCCCGCTTCGGTCTACAAGACTTCGTTCGTGGCCGAGGATTGGGCCGGCCTGCGCGAATGGCTCACCACATCGCCCCTCAACGACAAGGACGCCATCATCGCCCTTATCGACGACAAGGCAATTGCCGTCGACAAGAAGAACGATGCCCTCCGCAAGCGCTTCCCCGACACATACAAGTTCCTGCTGGCCAACGTTTATCCCATGCTGCGCCACACCGACTATGTCATCACCTACAAAATCCGCAGCTACTACGACGTGAAGGAAATCGCTGCCGTAATGGTGTCCAATCCCCGCAACCTCAGCCTCAACGAGTTCTTCCTGCTCGCCAACAGCCTGCCCAAGGGCAGCCCCGAGTACGACAACGTGTTCTTCACCGCCGCGCGCATGTTCCCCACCTCCGACGTGGCCAACACCAACGCCGCCTACTCGGCCATCAACCAGGGCGACCTTCGCAGCGCGCGTGAGTTCCTCGGCCAGGTGCAGACTTCCGCAGCCACCGACTATGCCTGGGGCATTATCCATGCCAAGGAAGGCAACTTCACCGAAGCCCTTGGCATGCTCCAGAAGGCCCGCAGCGGCGGCATCACCGAAGCCGGTGTGGTAATCGACCAGATTAAGAAAATTACCGACCCCTCGCGCGAAATCCGCATGAAATAATCCCGCATCCGTCGGCGAAATCCGTATGGACGTGCCTTTGGCATGTAGGCCGTGACTCATTCACGCGTCTGCGCGTCATAGGCACGTTCTTTTTTATTCCTCTCGCCACGGTGGCAAAATCCGTATGGACGTGCCTTTGGCACGTAGGCCGTGACTCATTCACGCGTCTGCGCGTCACAGGCGCGTTCTTTATAATCCCTCCCGCGCCGAAAACTGTAGGGACGTGCCTTTGGCACGTAGACTGAGAATCAACCCCTTTTCCCTGCGAAATGCCGCCGATGCCGTCCAAAAGCAGGGTAGAGCAGGGCTGAATTACACATTCAAAGCGAAATTGAAAATTTTGCTGTTAAATGATGTTAAAATAGGGGGGTAGCAATTGTCAATCAAAAACTTTTTATTACCTTTGTACCGCTAAAACTATAGCTGTGCTCGGGCCACGCTACTAATAGAAAGCCCGTACAATACTATTTAAGTCCGCCGGAATCCGACACACTGTAGAATTAACACCGCGCAACACCGTAACAACAAATATTTTAGGTCTTTTGTAAAACCAATCGTATTCTGAGGATGGAGTCCTTTTAGCCAACGATTTTATAATATCCTTTTCAAAAGCACAAGTACTCTTTCCCTCCGAGCGGCCGACATTATGAACTACATTCGTCTTCTGATACTCAGTATCATCATCCCCTTCGCAGTTCAGGGCTTCGCCCAGGAATTCGCAGTGAAAACCAACCTTGCCTACGATGCTATGACTACACCGAACCTCGGCGTGGAAATAGGTCTGCGCGGCAGGTCGACTGTCAACATCGTCTATGGCCTTAACCCCTGGAGCTTCGGCTCAGGCGACAACGGCGTGCGCAAAGCCAAGCATTGGGTAGTTCAGCCTGAGTACCGCTGGTGGCACTGCTCCAAATTCAACGGCAGCTTCATCGGCGTTCACGCCCTCGGCGGTCAGCTCAACGCTTCCAACGTCAACCTCCCCATCCCCGGCTTCTTCTTCAGCGGCGAAAACCTGCAGAAGGGCGTTAAGGATCACCGCTACGAAGCCCGCTATGCCGGCGCAGGCTTCACCTACGGCTATCAGTGGATTCTCGGCCGTCACTGGAACTTCGAGGCCGAAATCGGCGCGGGCTACATCCACGCATGGTACGACAAATACGCCTGCGACGAATGCGGCGCCAAGATAGCCAACGGCGGCACAAACTACGTCGGCATCACCAAAATCGGACTCTCACTTCTCTATATTTTCTAATCACACACAGCACCATCCCACAGTAAATTATGAAGAAGATACTCTCAGCCGTGCTTGCAGCCTCGTTCTCGGCATCGGCATTCGCCGCTGCCCCCGCTGGCAAAATCGCGATGGAAAATATGGAGTTCTACCGCCACGGCGACAACTTCAACCTTCAGCTCAACTACGTGCTCGACTCGCTCCGCCTCGGTTCCAACCGTCAGATCCTCGTAACCCCCGTGGTTGAGGGTGGGCAGGGCCAGCAGGTGGCATTCCCCACCGTGCTCATCAACGGTCGCAACATGCACTACGCCTACGAGCGCGGCACCGTCCGCGACCGCCTCGCCGACTCCTACGACATCGTCACCGAGGTACGCCGCTACAACGGCAAGGCTCAGGAAGTGGCCTACAGCGCCACCACCCCCTTCCGCGACTGGATGTACGAATCCGATGCCGCCATCACCTTCCGCTACGACACCTGCGGCTGCGGCCGCTTTGCCGGACAGGAAATTGAGCGCATCCCCCTGGAACTCAACCCTGTGAACCAGATGAGCCTTGCATGGCTCACTCCCCAGGTCACCGAGCTCCCCGTACTCATCCACGAAGGCAAGGCCCGCGTGCAGTTCGAAGTCGATAAAACCGAACTCCACCCCGAGCCCTACGTGTGCCGCAACGGCCAGCGCATCGACAACCGCGAGCAGCTCGCCATCATCGACGACTCTATCCGCTACGCCACCACCGACCCCAACGTCGAAATCGCGCGTATCGAAATCACCGGCTACGCCTCGCCCGAGTCGCCCTATACCCACAACGACTACCTGGCCACCAACCGCTCGCGCGCACTGGCCGAATATATCGGCGACCGCTACAGCCTGTCGCCCGAGGTGACAGCCTACGGCGCCGTTCCCGAAAACTGGACCGAATTCCGCCAGCAGGTGCTTGACGCCAAGGATATTACCGAAAAGCAGCGTGCCGACCTTCTGGAGCTTATCGACCGTCCCGCCTACGGCCCCGCCGACTACGATGCCAAGGAACGCGAGCTGCGCACCGACCCCCGCTTCGCCCAGCTCTACCGCTCCACCATCCTGCCCAAGTGGTTCCCGCAGCTCCGTGCCACCAAATTCGCCATCAGCACCCGCCTCAAGCCCATGCCCGACGAAAAACTGGCCGAAATCATCCTCAAGTCGCCCGAGCAGATGTCGCTCAACCAGATGTACCGCGTGGCTCGCCTCTACTCCGAGGAATCCCCCGAGTTCCGCCGCACCATCGAAATCGCCCTCAAGCACTTCCCGGACAACCCCGAAGCCAACACTCTGGGCGCTATCTTCGCCATCCAGAGCGGCGACTACGACCGCGCAGCTCAGCTCCTTGAGCGTGCCGGCGACAACCCAGAAGCCAACAACGCACGTGGCATCGTAGCCACCAAGCGTGGCGACTTCAAAGCCGCAGCATCTTTCTTCGACGCTGCCGGCCGTCTCCCCGAAGCTAAACGTAACAAAGCTCTCCTCGGGCTTTAAAACGAAAAAATAACAATCATAAATAATTAACCAATTAATTCTCATTCTTATATGAAAATTAACAAGCTAATGCTCGCTCTCCTCGCCGGCGCCATGTTCGCATCGTGCTCCGACGACCGCAGTAACGAGCCGACCGCACCTGATTACAGCGAAGACGGTTCCTCCGGCTACATTTCAGTAGCCATCGGTATGCCTACCGAAACCGTTGCCCGTGGTGCGAACGACGTCTTTGACGATGGCGAAGAAAATGAATACACTGTATCCAATGCAGCTATCCTTTTCTTCGAGGGCAACCTGCCCAATCCTAAGTTCGCCCGCGTTTATCCTATCTCTACCAGCTTCAATGGAGAAGGAGATGAGGATGATGGCTTGAATGTCGGTATGTCTAATTACAATCAGATTACTGCTCAGATTGCATCAACCTTCCCCGTGGATTTCGCCAAGGAGTCCAACGCACCCCTCTATGCGCTTGCTGTACTCAACTACAGCAATGTTATGTCAATCAAAGTTGTAGAGGATGCCGAAGGTAAAAAGACCAACACTCTTGAAATCTACAACGAAAAAGGTGTCCTTGAGCCTTTCGCTTTCAACACCGAATTCCCCGAATTTATGAAGAAGGTCACCAACCGCAGCCTTATGAACGACGGTACCAACTTCTTTATGACAAATACTCCTTTCTCGCGTGTTCCCGGCGGTACGGTTCAGCCCTCGTTCAACGATAGGGATAATAGCTTCCAGGTTCTTGCCGAGGTTCTCCGTCAGAATATCTACGAAACTGCAGAGCAGGCTCGTCAGAATCCTGCCGCTGAAATATTTGTCGAGCGTGCTCTTGCAAAGGTTCAGGTTCAGCTCGGTCAGGGTAAAACTTTGGCGAATGTGTCCAATCAGCTTGGTGTGGGTGTGCAGAGCATCACCTGGATGATTGACAACACCGAGCCCAATACCTACATCGTCCGTAACCTTGAGCAGGTAGGCGCCAATTATCTTCCCAACGAAGTTCCCACCTGGGCTGACTGGAAGAGCCAGAAAAGCACCAACTACCGCTTTATCGGTAACGTACCTCTGAAGGACCTTTCCCGTTTCCGCGTTTACTATTGCGCTAACCCCAACGATAATGGCGTGGGTTATGCCTTCAATGAAGACTACTCGGATATGGTTAATGTAAAGAACGGCGCTCCTGAGGTCTACCGCGCTATCAGCACTGCAACCGCTGATAATCCGCAGTATTGCTACGAGAACACTTTCGACGTAGAGCACATGGACTATTACAACACCACCCGTGCCATCATCAAGGTTCAGTTCGCCAGCATCGGCGAGGGCGTTAATGATGCACCCCGTCCGTTCTACACCGTTGGTCTCGACCAGACCACCCGCTACATCTTTGATGCAGCTGCTTCCATCCTTACCCGCTCGATTCTTGAAAACGCTGCCGCTCGCACCGCATGGGAGACTTTCTTCCAGGGTCAAGGCGATGATATCAACAAAACTGCTACCACCGCCGATATGGTCTATAGCTCCAATCTCGAATCACGTGGTACTGCTAAGAATGCCTGGATGGATGTTACGCTAAACATTCTGGAAGGTCGCCTGCGTGTTACTGCTCTCGATCTCCTTGATGGTGCCTCTAAGAGCATCAATGCTTCTGATGAAGTTATCGCTGAAATCATCGAGACTGTAAATGCCGAGCACGAAATCAAAGCTTACCTCCAGAGCGAAGGTTATTTCGCAGTGCGCATCAAGCACTTTGGCGATACATATACCCCGTGGACAACTCCCCTTGGTGCTGATGGTAAGCCTATCACAACCAACACTACTGTTGATTCCTACGCTGCAAATCGCACTAACATCGTTGAGCAGGATCAGAAGAACTTCCTTGGTCGTTACGGTGTTGTCCGCAACAACTGGTATGTGATCAACATTGACGCAATCAACAGCTTTGGCGAGCCCACCGCTGGCGACGTGCCTCTGAACAGAACTCCCGACGACAAGTCGGAACTTGAAGAATCTATCTCTTGCCGCATTAACATCCTCTCCTGGGCTAAGCGTGTTCAGAGCGAAGAACTCTAATCTCCGACGTTCCTAACATCCCCATACAAGAAGGGCCGGGCGGAAGCCCCCTGGCCGAGCGTCCGGCCCTTCTTTTCCTTTTCCTCTCCGAAACGACCTACCGAAACCAATCTCCTCAACACATATAAATATATAGCGGACATTGGTCCGACATTTCGATTTAAAGCAACAATTTCTCCTCAACCACGCTGATTATCGGCCCGAAAACACGGCGCCACAATCAATCTTTTCAAAACAAACACCCCGATATGAACCGTTTTCTTCATAAATTGACAAGCGCAGCAATTATTGGTATCACCCTCGCCGCATCATCCTGCTCGATGATGGAGGACGACGTCGACGAATGTCCCACCGGACTGTTCGTGCGCTACGTCTACGACTACAATACGATGCGCGCCGATATGTTCAAGGACCACGTCGGCCACGTCACGCTGTACATCTATGACGAGGACGGCCGCAAGGTTGCCGAGCGCTCCGTGTCCAACGTCGCCTCCGACAGCCCCCTGGCCACTTATGGCTACACAATGCACTTCGGCCCCGGCGAGCTCGCCCCCGGCCGCTACCGCCTCAAGGCAATAGGCCTGCAGAACGACTGGGACGATGCCCAGACCACTGACCGCGCCAAATACCAGCGCACCACAGGCCACACCGAAGCTCAGGCCTTCAACATCAACCTCGAACACTCCGAGCAGCCCGACCCCATGACCGGCCGTCACACCGTCGATCATCGTTCGCTGCCTCTCGATACCCTCTGGCACACCCTCAAAGTGATGTCCTACGAACCCGTAGCCACCCACGCCGTGCCCGACGTTCACGCCACCAAGGCTCCCTACAGCATCTACCCCATGGAGGAGCAGTACGTCACCGTGACCAACGACCGCGCTACCTACGCCACCGTGTCGCTCATCCGCGACACCAAGCACCTCAACATCACCCTGCGTCAGCTCAACGACAAAGCCGACATGCAGCACTCGCGCTACGAGGTCACCATCGACGACGACAACTCACTCCTGGCCCACGACAACAGCATTGTGCCCAACCATCCTCTGCGCTACACCCCCTTCGCCGGCTGGACAACCCGCTTCAGCAACAACGGCCTTGAATACGAATCCGGCGACCTTGTGCCCGCCATCGCCACCGGCGCCAAAATCACCGGTCGCGCCGATGCCGACCCCGACCTGGAGCGCACCGCCCACTTCAACGTGATGTACAACCGCATCATGTACAACTCCGACCCCGACCAGTGCGCCACCCTGCGCATCCGCAACAAGGAAACCGGTGTGGACGTTGCCACAATCAACCTCCCCTACATCCTGGCCCAGGGCCGCACCGCCTACGAATACTACAACTACTCGCCCCAGGAATACCTCGACCGTGAGCACGACTACCACCTCGACTTCATCCTCAAGGGCGACACCTGGGAATACTGCACCGTGATGATTGACATCCTCTCGTGGAGCATCCGCATCCAGAACGTATCCCTCGAATAACCCACCCCGCAGTGAAAGCTAATCTCTCACCCACACCCACACTCATGAACATGCGCAAAGCAATATACACCCTGCTCCTGCTGCCGCTGATGGCCCTCACCGGGTGCGTCAACGACGGCCTCGAGCCGTGCCCCTCGGACACCCACACCGGGTACCTGGAGCTCACCGTCACCACCGGTGGCACCACCGCCTCGCGCGCCAACCCCACCGGCGGCGAGGAAGGCGACGGCCTGGAGCACGGCCGCAACAACGAGAACACAATTCACAACCTCACAATCTTTGTCTACGCCGACAAGGACGGTCTTGGCCTCGACAGCGAAACGAACGCGATTGTGTGGAGCAAGTATGTAGCTGCTGCAGAAATTGATACCGAAAACCCTGATTTCCCGCTTGACCGCATCTACAACGTGCGTATTCCCCTTGCGGACACTGATTTTCAGTATTTTCGCCCCGTACAGGGCACTACACTCCGCGCAGCTGTGGTTGCAAATGCGGGCGATTTAACCTCTCAACACACTTCTGTAGGCAATCTGCGCTGGGCCATATGCGAGGCACCTGCGTGGACCCAGACCGATGGTACGATAGCAGACCAATCCGATTATTTCGTCATGTCATCGGCCTTCAATGGGGCAAAGCGTACAGATAATTACAAGCGCGATGGGGTGATTAACATAGCGCAATCCAACACCGAAGGCATTGTCTATAGTAGCGATATCACCCTCGAGCGTGTGGCAGCACGCATTGACCTCGAATTTTCCACCGAGACATATAATGCGAACGGTACACTCGAATATACTGTTAAAGGTCTCGACAACAACAACAAGCGCACCGTAACGCTTCTCAACACCATCCCCGTCAACCTGATGCAGAACCACTCCTATCTCTTCAAGCATCTCAGCGGCGGAGTGGACAATCTGGGCCGTAACGATGACCAGTTTATTGCCGCTGACGAAACCGTTGATAACATCGGTGTCCCCACCAACTACGTCATCACCCCCGATTTTTTCGACAAAGCCGGCACCCCCGATTATTCCAACTGGTATGGCCAGAGCAGTGCAGAGTGGCTCAGTGCTCAGGACGTTGACGATGTTCTTGGACAGCGTTATCCCATGAGCAGCTTCGGCGCGGCCTTCAATATCGAGAGCGATTGGAACACTCCCGCCGGAGCTCGTGCCATCACCATAACTTACTCCAACGAAAACACTCAGAGCAAGACCGAGCACGACTCGCGCTATATCACCGGTCTGCTTTTACGTACGCAGTACAACCCCGGCAAAGTGTACACATCCGGCGATATCACTCAGGAGCCTGTTGTCTATACCACCGGCAATGACTTTTATCTGTTCCGCACGGTGGCCGATAATGTCCTCGAGTCCCAAAACCTCTATTTTGCCACTCAGGCTGCACTCGACGCCTACGTTGCAACGCTCCCTGCCGGCGGCCGCTACGAAACCGCCCATTACCCCGGAGGCATCTGCTACTACAACATTTGGATCAAGCACGCCAATGTCTACCCCGACGGCAACCTAGCCTACGACGAGGACATCCCCATGGAGTACGGCATCGTGCGCAATAACATCTATCGCATCAGCCTCAATTTCAATGGCATCGGCCAGCCGACACCCGAAATCAACGAGCCACACAATATTACATCGCGTATTTACGTTATAAAATGGAACTTCCGTCAACAACCGGAAATTATAATGTAAATTACACATAGCGCACCTCCCGCTTCATAACCAAGCCAATCTCAAATCGCACTACACACGCCGAAATGAAACTCCGACACCTAATATATCCGCTCGCGGCGGCCATCCTCACAGGGCTGGCTGTCACGTCGTGCGTATACGACGAAGCTGCCGAGCCCGACACTCCCGCGCCCGTCACCCCCGAGCAGCCTGCCGATAGCGAACCCGAAACAGCGACAATCACCCTTTCGCTCACAGCGGCGCCTATGGGCACCTCCAGCCGTGCCGAAGGCGACCAGTTTACCGACGGCGAAAAGGCGGAAGATGCTGCCCAGGCAAACGAACTGATCAACAACTGGTTCGTGGCTTTCGTTCGTGAAGGAAAAGTCTACGCCACGGCCACCGGCCAACCCGAGGCAGCGTGGAACGACCGCGTCAGCCTCGAACTCCCCCGCGGCACGTACAGCGCCATTGCATTTGCCAACATCCCCGAGGCCGATATCCCTCAGGAATTCAAGGCTGATGCCACCCTGCCCGCCGACTGGAAGGAGAAAATCTACACCGCCGCCGCTCCCGCATCGACTGCCGGCATTCCCATGAGCGGCTATCTTGAAAACTTCCAGGTCCGCGGCACTGTCAACGAAATCTTTGCTATCGAAGTAGTCCGCATGTTCTCCAAGGTTCAGTTCACGTTCAAGAACCGTTGTCAGACGGATGCTGTTAAAATCAATTCCATCGATTTCACACCCGTCTACACCGGCAACATCTTTATGTTCCGCAACAACGGTGATAAACCCACCCCGGACAGCAATCCGGAAAACGAACCCGCTTTGCCCGCCCACGGCTCAGATACCTATGCCACAGTAAACCATCTCGTGAATCAGGATTTAACATCATCGGTAGTCAATTCCCAAGTAAAGCCCCTCCGCACACACTTCTACATCAAGGAGTCCATTGCCGCCGGCAATCATGCCACCGACCATTTCCACATCGGCGTCAACCTTCAGCGCGAGGGACGTGCCGCCGAAACCGTGACGGCCCTGGCGGATGAGAAGCTCGAATTCTTCTACCGCAACGACTACGTCCTGTTTCCCATCGTGATTTCGGATTATACTCCTGAGCTCGAAGTGTTCGATTATCCCCCCATCGGTGGCTATCCCGTGCAGGTGGATAACAAAGGAACCGAATTCTACGCCACATTCAGCTCAAGCGGCGCTTTCGACATCCTCGCCCACCTGCGCGACAGCCAGGGACGTACTATTGTAGTAAAACCGCAAAGTCAAGGTGGAACCTCGGAGAATTACGTAGAAGAACCTGTAATAGTCAATGCCCCCGAGAAATTTACACTCACATTCGACCCGATGGAGAACAAGTGGCGTGGTGATTTCCCTCAAGGTAGTACCGAAACTATAACGATAACGTTTAAGTTCCATATCGAAAGCCTCGTCTACACCCGCACGCTGTATCTGCTCAGCAAATAAGCGGTAGAGCAGGGGAATTGAGGGCGTCGCCCCGCAATTCCCCCTGCGCGCTTCACCGCCCCCCTCACATCTCTTACACCGACACACTCCATATAACCTCAATCCTCACCCCCATTCCCGGGGGGAACCAATCCAAACAGCAAACAACAGCTAACATGATTATATTCCGCAACCTGACCGCCACCCTGCGCACCGCCGCAGCAGCAGTCCTCCTATCATTAGCCATCCCCATCGGCGCTCTGAACCCCGCTCCGGAGCCGCTCCTGTCAAATGAGAGCCAAATTCTTACTCCAACTGATAGCGAAGGTAAAATATACAACATGAACCTTCACATCGACGAGCATTATGCGTGGGGACGTCATATATCATTAGCATCTCCTGAAACCCGTACAATTACGGTTGATCTTTCCGCAAACCCTGTGGGTCTGTCCAAGAGTCGCGGCCTTGTTGTATATTTTGGGCGTTATGAAAAATGGGGTGCACCTACGGTTTTGAAAGTATCCGGTCGAGTTAGCGGATCTACCACATATACTGATCTTGGATATGCTTATTTACTTTTCCGAGGAAGTAATCGTGCTCACGAATTTTCTAATCGCGTCTATGGCCTTACCGATAATGAAGTTGAGTATGATAGCTTTAAATTAGAGATTTTGGAAGTCTCCAGCGGTAACCAGGTTACTCCTTCCGCTAAAGCTGAATTCTTTAAATTCAATCTCTATGCCATTGCTGATGACCAATACTACCCCGGAGGTCGCCTTGACCCACTCCATGCCATCGGCGATTACTATTTGTCGTATCGAGATTATAAATATCAATCAAACAAAGGTATTCTGTCGCACCGCAACCACTACGGTAAAAATGCCGAGTACTATTGCACCAAAACCGGACAGGAGGAAATGTCAACTCCCTGGGGCGAGAACCACACCTTTGTATATGACGGCGAAGTTTACGACCTCCCCACTTTCGACAAACAGGGCGAATCGCAGATGCCCCATATCACCGAGATGACGCTCTACGCCATGCCCGGTGACATCATCACGCTCATTCCCTTCTACGACCTCCCCAATGTTGGCAATTACTACGAAAAATTCTCGCACTGGTACGGCTATGTCCCCAAAAATAGCGAAGGAGAGCTCCAGAATCAGGATTATTCGTTTGACCACGTTAAAGACTCAGACGGAAATGTGTTGCTGGATTTCCTTGCCGATCCTTCCGGCATAATTAAGACAGACAATGCTGGCTATTTTGGGGGTTCTGCATTTCCCCGCCGAAACGACCCTTTTATCACCATCGACGGAAAAGAATATTATGTCATCGGCACCTATCTTGACCTTTGTGAATTTGCCGAATACGTATATCAATCCAAAGACCGAGAGTATACCAATGCAATTCTTGTTTCGGATATAGAATGTAATGGCTCGAACTTACCCACATCTATCGGTGCCAATAACCCCACGCTCACAGGTAACACAAATGTAGAATACCGCGGCGAATTCAATGGTAACGGCTATGCCATTAAGAATCTTACGATTACTCGTGATAATGATCAGTACCACACAGGACTATTCGGAATGGTCCATGACGGCTGCTATATCCACGATCTTAAACTTCTCAATGTCAATGTAACTTCCGGTGGTCGTGCTGCCGGCCTTATCGGCATGGCATGGGATAATGTGAAGCTTGAAAATGTTCTTGTTTCCGGTAATGTTAAGATTACAGCGACCGGTAATATCGGTGGTAACAATGTCTCCTATGCCGCCGGTATTCTCGCATATCACAATAACGGTTCGCTGGATTTTAAAAATGTCGGTTTTGTTGGTACTGTCACCGGCGGTTATGACGGTGGCGCCAATGCTGCGTTTGTTGCGTTCTGTAAAACTTGCAACTTAGATAATTGCTATTCTATTGCAACCATCGATAACCTTAATGGCGGCAACGGTATTTATAGTCAGGGAGAAGACAATGTGACTGTCACTGTCACCAATACCTCGGTTGATATTAACGATGCCAGCCCTGCCGAAGATTTTAACAATGAGATGCTTGAAAAGCTCGATGGCGGTTGGACGCTCACCGATGGTTATGTGACCCCTCCTTTGACCACCCGCAGCGATTTCGAACTTGATGAAGCATACCTCAACAGTCCTTTATGTTCGCATCCGTTGCGTTGGTACGGCACCTCGGCTACGTTCTATCAGCCTCGTAAGTCAAAGTTTGCTCCCGATGCTCCTGAGAATCTGAATCTCGACATCCCTGCGGGTGCCGACGCATTTCACATTGCCGCCGACTTTGCTCACGAATTTAACCCCACGGCTGAATATAACCTTGACAATGCGAATAAAACCGTGCACGAGCCCATTATCTCGTTCCGCTACATCTGGCACATAAAGGATGGTAAGAAATTTGCCGATGACTATACTACTTCAGTCAAGGATAATGAAGCATACCTTTCTCAAATCAACCGAGCAGTTTCCGCTCGCTCCGGCCACGACTTTCAAGTCCGACTTAATACTATAGTACCCAATAAGGCCTCTAATGGCGATCCCATGTATGCCTACACAAATTTCTATTATAAGAAGGCTGATGGAAGCTATGGTCGTGTGCCGCGTGTAGGACTCGAAGTATATCGTCTCGACGAAAATGGTGCTATTACCGGTAATCCTATCAACAATATGTTCACCTTCGATGCAACTTCTACATCGCAGGGCACGCGTAAGTACCAGGATATCGAAAACGGATTTGGTAACGATGATCCCACAATTCAAAATGGTGACTATTACGGAGGTGACGGCAACATGAGTCTCTACCGAGTGGTATACTGCTCATATCAGAACGCAGCCCCTGGTAAATATCGTGTGCGTCTCGTAGCTCTTGACCATAACGGCCAGTCGCAAATTAATATTGGAGAAACTAATTCTCCCCTGTATGTTGACGAATATATTATCACATTCGTTGGCGAGGAACAAGCTTCCGTTGTCAATGAAAAAGTTTTGAAAGACTACACTGCAGCTACCCCTTCAGAGGCTGGAAAAACGAATTACTACTACCATAAGCCCGAGTATCTTGAACAGGAAGAAGTGGCAGGTGCTCCGGCAGTGGTAGTGGACTTCGACCAGTATCGTACATTCGAGAATGAACAGCTCTATAATCTCAAGGATTATTTCCGCACTAAAAATGACACTGAGAAAGTAGGCCCTCACCGTTCCTTCAAGTGGCCTACAACATGGCAGAATTCTACCTATTCGTTTGGCTATGGAGGTTATGATAGCTATGACTACAATGAATATATCATAGCTAACCACTCCGACCAGGTTGCATATCATGCCGCGGCCGACAAACATAAAAATGATGACGCCACAAATGGTCTTTACGACCGCCTGTGGTATGACACCTACGCGGCCGACCCCGAAAATGCTCAGACAGGTTATTTCTACTATGTGAATGCCGCCACCGACCCCGGTGTGATTGCCAAGATGCACATTCACTCCCTGTGCCCCGGCTCTACCGTGGCTGTTTCGGCTTGGGCTGCCGAAATGTCGCCCAACTACGCAACCGCCAATATCGCCTTCAACTTTATGGCAGTTGACGCCTACGGAAACTCGGAGCCTGTTCACACTTTCGTTACCGGCTTTATTGATAACCAGAAGTTCGGTTCTGCTACTGCACGACAGAAGCATGGTAACATCGACGAGAACCACGGCGACTGGATGCACATCTATTACGAGTTCATTCCTGACCTGAACAGCATCCAGATGAAGATGATAGACCACTATGAACTGTGGTTGGAAAACAACTGTGTGTCCTCCGTTGGTGCTGACTATGCAGTGGATGATATCCGTGCGTACATTATTTCGCCGCAAATCACTGCTCGCCAGCTTGAACCCGTGTGCGACCCCGAGCAGACTACCGTTGCAATGCGTATCACCAGCCGTTTCGACAAGCTTCTGTCGTCCAACGGTCTTGAAGAAACAAACGTTAGTAATAAGGATTCCAAGATAGTTCTGAATTTCGCCGTCCTTGATAAAAAGGTCTACGACGAAGCATACGAGGCGTATCAAAACACGGAATTTGCCAATGAAAATGAACAGAACGAAGCCCTTAATGAAGTAGTCCGCAAAGCAATCATCAGTATGGTTGAAAATGCGGATCCGGACGTTGATAGTCAGCGCTACGTAGCGATGGATTTATACACTTTCTACGAAGATTTGCCCGAATATGATGAACGGACTCTTAATAAGGCAATGCGCTACACATCTGAAATTTCAGGTACCCGCTATTTCCGTGCAAATATCCAACCTTTCGACGAGAATCTTCGCCCGGGCAAGGACTATTATGTCGTTCTCTATCCTGAGTATGCCGATGTCAAACCTGTGGATACGCAGGGCCTCTCCGCTTTCGCTATCACCGGCGATGCTTGCGATAAATTCGCCGTTATCACCCTCCAGGGTTCGGGCGTAATCAAGATTGACGGTATCGCCTACACCGATGGCAATCCTATCGAGGTGTGCGAGGGTCAGTCACCCGTTGTGCAAGTGGACCTCAAGATGCTTGCCGAAGGCAAGGAAATCCAGGCCCCCAACAACTACGACGACTACGTTAACGCCCCCAACCACTACTACGATTGGTTCCTCGGTCCGATTGAGGATTTCATGAAGAAACCGGATGGTGACGCTAGCAGCAGCCTCTACGATATTCTCTTCGAATTCCGCAATGGCGATAAGGATGCCGGTGTTGAAAGCAATATCGATGCTACCGAACTTCCCGAACTTCCCGAAGGCCAGACTGAGGATAAATATACTCCGCTCCGCCAGCTTGTAGCCGATGGTCGCCTGGTGCTTCATGCTTCAAGCTTCGTGTTCCCGCCCATCCAGAACAATGCCGACAATGAGGAGCGCATACTGGTGCTCACCGCCATGCCCATCATCCCGGGCCCTGACGACGAGGAGAACTACAAGGTGTGCTCGCAGCCCAACGAAATCCGCCTGCGTGTGGCCGACAGCGCTCCGCGCATGCTTGATGGATTCGATGGTATCGACTATCCCGAGGAGGATGTTCCTCTGCGCCTCGGCTTCCGCCAGCTAAACAGCATCAACGATGTGGCCGACCTTACTTCCAACGGAGGTGACAATCTTGTTGTGAACACAACGGCTGTAATTCCTGCCAATGCAAAATATCTCGAACTGCCCCTGCGCGGCATCACATCTTATAAAGGTGTGGATAGCGACGCGACCATGGGTATCGGTGGCAACGTGAATGAGGAGGGTGATCCCTTTGTTTACCTCGTTGAAACCAACGACCCCCGCTATATCGGCCTCGACAAGCACCCCATGGATAAGCAGGCCATCAAGAACGGCCTCCTGCCCATCGGCATGATGCAGAACATGACTGCAATCAAGGACGGCACTGCCAACTCGGTCGGCATCGTGTTCAGCAAGCAGATGGAGTTCCGCGAGGGCTACTACTACCGCGTGCGATTCAACTTCGATGAAGTGCTCAACACCGAGGTGGATGGTTACTGCCAGGGTCAGGTTGTGTTCACGCTCAAGGTTGTGCCGGAGTACATGAAGTGGACCGGCGTCGACAGCCGCAACTGGAACAACGATGCCAACTGGAGCCGCGTGAAGGCCGAAGAGCTTCTGCTGCCCGATGGCGATGCGAAGACTTCTGACCACACCATCGTTAACGATAAGAAGCGAATCGCGCTCGTTGAGAATGCCATGGGCGTGATTGAAACCCGCGAGGTTGACGTCACCGGCAACGCCATGAGCTATGCTCCGCTGGATTTCACCAAGGTGATTGTGCTTGACCTCCGCAAGGACGAAGCCACCAAGGGTTATCCCTGGATGTTCACTGCTTCGAGCACAGACATTCCAACTCTCAATGGCTCGCGCACCTGGAATGACAAGGCTACTTCCGGCGTTGCTGATGCCGAAGGTATCGCTACCGAAAATATCGAGTACGATATGACTTCGCTTGATATGCTTGAAACAGATGGTAAGCTTGCTTGCCGTCCGTGGTATGCCAACACTTGCGATCAGATTCATTTCAACCACGGCGCCGAGCTGGTTCACCAGGAAAGCTTCGTGTTCGAAAAGAACTATCAGAAGGCATGGGTTGACATGGAAATGACCGCCGACCGCTGGTACACTCTCGGCTCGCCTCTGCAGGGCGTAGTGGCCGGCGATATGTACACCAAGACCGCCGGCGGTAAGCAGGACAACGAACTGTTCACTGAAATCAATTTCAACAACACGGACTATGGCCGCTTCGAGCCCGCCGTTTATCAGCGCGGTTGGAACAAGGCAGAGGCCAAGACTTACTTCCTGGGCGACGAATCCCACGCCTCGAAGTCGGCGGCCGTGTCGCTCAACTGGAGCCGTGTGTACAACGACGTCGACGAGGACTATGCACCCGGCACCGGCTTCTCCATCCGCACTGATTCTGAGGGTATCGACAACTGGGGTGAGGACAAGATTGTCCGCTTCCGTCTTCCCAAGGCCGATGACACCTATAAATACTTCGACCAGAATGACAAGACCGAAGGCGCCGACGACACAGATGTTAAACGCAACGGTACCGACCGCCACAGCCTGATAGCGTTTAACAACGACGGTAAGTTCGAGCCCACAGTTTCGGTCGGCACCGCCGGCAACTACTTCCTGGTGGGCAACCCCTTCATCGCCCGTATGGACATGGCCAAGTTCCTTGAAGTGAACAGCACCGCCATCGCTCCCTACTATTGGATTATGACCAGCGACCGCCAGGACGCAACCTACTGGGATGAGAAATCCGGCACTTTCATCAGCACGGAACTCACCGAGGCTGTAAATGGCACCATCGCTCCCATGCAGGGATTCTTCGTGCAGGCTACGGCTGCAACTAAGGACCTGAAGCTCACCTTCACTCCCGACATGATTGTTGAGGATGCTGATTTAAGCAAGGCTCCTGAGCTGAAGAGCGTGTCTATGTACGAGCCGCAGGTAATCAGCGTTTCGGCCCTGGATGCCGATGGCGAAGTGGCTTCGCGAGCCATCATCAACATCGACCCGATGGCACAGGGCGCCTACGACGGTGCCGAGGATGCCGCCCTGCTGCTTGACCACACCCTGGAAAGCCGCGCCACGGTCTACACCGTAGCTTCGGAGCAGGCACTGGCCATCAACAGCCTCGACGCAATCGTTGAAACCGAGGTTGGCCTGCTTGCCGCAGCCGACGATGTTGTGTCGACCCTGGTGTTCGAGGGCGTTGACAATGCCGAAGGTCTGCTGCTGCTTGACACCAGCACCGGGCAGTTCACTGACCTCTACGACGGCATGACCGTCGAGGTTGAAGGCTCCGCTTCGGGCCGCTTCTACATCACGCGTCCCACCAGCGGCCTGACCGAGCTCACCATGGCCGTAGTGCTCAAGGACCGCACCGTGAGCATCGTGGCTGCCACCGAGGGCATCGTGGCCCGCGTCTACACTCCCGCCGGTCTCAGCCTGGGCGAGTGGAGCGTGGACGACACGAGCCTGCAGTTCGACCTTGAGCCCGGCATCTTTATCGTGGAGGCCGTGGCCGATAATCAGCGAGTGACCCGCAAATTCGTGGTGAAGTAATTCGCCAACACACATTTTCCCCCTCAGGGCGGGCAAAACTTTCACGGCGAAGGTTTTGCCCGCCTTGCTTTTTTTGCCTATCTTTGTGTCATGATTAAGAAACTGATATTAGCATCCGCGCTCATGCTCGCCGCCGCGACGGCCGCTGTGGCCGAGCCCCATTTGGTGGTTCTGCCCGACGGCATCGTGGACCTGGGCGAGTTCGAGGAAAAAGAGGTGCAGACGCGCCAGGTGTATATCAAGAACACCGGCGACGAGCCTCTGACCATCCTGAAAACCTTTGCCAGCTGCTCGTGCACGCGCGTGCAGTATAACCACGCTCCCATAGCGCCCGGCGACAGCGCCGCCATCACCGTGATTTTCGACGGCCGCCGCCGCAAGCCGGGTGCCGTGCGCAAGGTGGTGCGCATCACCTCGAACGCCGATAATTCGGTGGTGGGCATGCTTGTGAAGGGCGACATTATCCGTCCGTTCCAGAAATGAGCGCGTGCCGTTTGTGCCGATGGCTGCTTGTGGCGCTCGTGGGGCTGTGCACCGCGGGCTGCATCAACGATGATGAGCCGGAGCTGACGTCGCTTGTGGCCGTGGGCGACCGCCTGCCTGATTTTTCGGTGGTGATGAGCGATGGCTCCACGCTCACCACCGACATGCTGGGTGGCTCCGAGAGCATGATTGTGTTTTTCACCACCACCTGTGGCGACTGCCGCCGCGAGCTGCCGCGCATCAATGCCTACGCTCTGGCTCACCCCGAGGTGAGGGTGGTGTGCATAGCCCGCAGCCAGGCCGAGGCGGATATTGCCGCTTTCTGGACGACCGAGGGACTGACGCTGCCGTACTCGCCGCAGCCGGATGCGCGGGTGTATAATCTTTTTGCAACAGCGGGTGTGCCGCGCATCTACTGCGCGGATGCTTCGCTGCGTGTCACGGCGGAGTATGTGGAGGAGTTTCCGCTATGGAAGTGATTTTTGGTCGCACGCCGGCCGACTACGCCGGCACTGTGGTGTGTTGCGAGTGCGCGTCGGCGGTGGGGCAGCTGTTCGTTGCGTGGACTGACTTCGGGCTGTGTGCCGTGGCTTTTGCTGACGGTGCCGCGGAGATGCGCGAGCGCCTGGCGCGGCGCTTGCCGCGGGCGGCTTTTGCTCAGGGGGCTATAGGGAGTTTAGAGAATTTCGGGAGTTTGCGCGTGGCGCCGGCAGGCACAGATTTTCAGTTGGAGGTTTGGCGGGCGCTCACGCGCGTTCCGCGGGGTTCGGTTGCAACCTATTCGCAAATAGCCGCTGCATTAGGACGCCCGACGGCTCTGCGTGCCGTAGGCACGGCTATCGGCGCTAATCCGCTTGCCATTCTGGTGCCTTGCCACCGCATTGTGCCCTCGCAGGGCGGAGTAGGCCGCTACCACTGGGGTAGCCACCGCAAGCTAGCCCTCCTGCGCGCGGAAGGTGTCGATTTGTAGGGACGTGCCTCCGGCACTATCCTTTACCCACAAGTCACCCCCCTTTCGAGAGGTATTGATAGATTGTCTGTATTCTATCAATACCTCTTTTAAATGTTATTAACCCGGGTTTTGGTTGAGAGGGCATTGCC
>JAAVFP010000037.1 GCA_014800735.1 Bacteroidales bacterium | reverse complement strand
TGGGGTTGGCGCCGGCACGGCTGTAGAGAGCCATGGTTTCGCTGGAGCGCTTCATGGCGTTCTCCTGGCCGGGATATTTTTCGTTGATTTCCTTGATTTCCGGAGCCAGCACGCGCATTTTGGCCTGCGACTTGAAGCTCTTGTAGGTGAAGGGGAAGATGATAATCTTGATGAAGATTGTCAGCAGAAGGATAATCAGGCCGTAGTTGGTGATGAAGGAGCCAAGGAAGGTGAACACGGGGATGATGATCAGCGTGTTGATCCAGCGGAACAGTGTCCAGCCCAGCGGCACGATATTGGTGAGCTTCAAGTCCTCGCCCACGGCAAGCTTGTCATCGAGCTTGGAGAGCATGGGGTACTCGTTGGGGCCCAGGAAGAAATCGAAGGAAGCGGCATAGCCGTCGGCGGGCGAGTAGGGCAGCGTGGCGGCCATTGTCATGTCCTTCAGATAGGTATCGTCCTTAATGTCGAGGCTGGTGAGCTGTGCGCTGTTGAAAGGCTCGCGGGCAATGATGATGCTGGAGAAGAACTGGTTCTTGAAAGCCACCCAGCGCAGACGGCCCGACAGGCTTTCGCGGTCGTCCTTGTTGGCGCTGAGTTCGTCAACGCCTTCGCCTACATATTTATACATGATTGCGCTGTTGCGCTCCTCGAATGAGCGGCCCACTTCGTTGCGGGCCATTTTCTGGTGCCAGTTGAAATCGATGGCCGAAGTGCTTGCAGGCAGGATACGGTCCATGCCTTTCTGCACAAGCTCCATGCGCACAACGTAGGAGTCGGGGTCCAGACGATAACGAATAGCCCACTGCACTCCTGCTGCGGGGGCGAGGGTCATCCACACCACGGTGTCGCCTTCGGTCACTGGAGTGAAGTTGAAGTCGGCGGTGTTGATGCGCTGGTCGGCGGTGTTGAACTGGAAGTTGTAGCCGTCTGTAGCGTCGCGGAACAGTTTCACATTGCTGTCGGCGCTGTCGGTTGCAAGCTCGGTCTTGTACTTTTTGAGTTCGGCCTGGGCAATGCGGCCGCCGCGGGTGTTGAGGGTGAGTTTCACAAGGTCGTTTTCGAGCACTACTTCCTTGTTGTCGCCACCCAGGTAGCGTGCGAAGCCTTCGTAGCGCTTGGCGTTGCTGATGATGGTGCGGATGCTCTGAGCGGCACGCGCGGCACGGGCGGTGGTGAGGGCTGCGCGGTTGGCCAGAATTTCGCGGATATCATAGCTTTCGCCGCCGTCGGTGTAGGTGCCGCTCAGGCCGGTCACACTGTCAAGCTGCAGGCTGAGATTTTCGTTGGCGAAGGTGAGGGCACCGCCGTCGGCTGTGCCCATTGCCCGCACGGCGCCTGCCAGGGCCGCACTATCGGCAGGAGTGAACAGCTGCGACTGCTTGTCGGCAGCATCGGTGGCCGCGGTTTGCTCCACCTGGTTGTTGTCGGAGTAGTCGGTCTCGGCAGGTTTGCTCAGATACATGAATCCGAACAACACCAAACCCATCAGTAGCAGACCGGTAAGGGTGTTTTTATCCATTTCTTATGTGGTAAGTTTACTTGTTTTCTTTTTCGTTGTGGTAGGTGATGGCGGCGTTGACGAACGAGCGGAAGATTGGACTCGGGGCCAGCACCGTGCTTGAGTACTCGGGGTGGTACTGAGTGCCTATGAACCAGCGCTTTTCGGGCATCTCGACCACCTCGACAAGCTTGGCGGCAGGGTTCTCGCCCACACACTGCATGCCGGCGGCCTCGAATCGCTCGCGGTAGTCGTTGTTGAACTCGAAACGGTGGCGGTGGCGTTCGCTCACCAGTGTGCTGCCGTAAGCTTCGGCGGCTTTGCTGCCGGGACGCAGGGCGCAGTCGTAGGCACCCAGGCGCATTGTGCCGCCCATGTTGGAGATGTTCTTCTGCTCCTCCATCAGGTCAATCACATTGTGGGGTGTGAGGGGGTTCATCTCGGTGGAGTGAGCATCGGCAAGGCCCAGCACGTTGCGGGCGAACTCAATCACCATGCACTGCATGCCCAGGCAGATGCCGAAGGTGGGCACATCGTGCTCGCGGCACCACTTCAGGGCCACGAATTTGCCGTCGATACCGCGGTGGCCGAAGCCGGGGGCAATAATCACGCCGTCCATATCGGCCAGGCGCTCGCCCACGTTCTCGTCGGTAAGCTTTTCGGAGTGGATGTAGACCAGGTTGAGCTTGTGGTCGGCATAGGTGGCGGCATGCAGGAGTGCCTCGCTGATGGATTTATAGGCGTCCTGAAGTTCAACGTATTTGCCCACAAGGCCGATGGTCACGGTCTCGGTGGCGGAGTCCAGACGGTGAACGAAGTCCATCCATGGTTCCATGTGGGGCTCGGTCTGGGCGGGAGTGTGGGTTTTGCGGAGCACAATCTCGTCCAGATGCTGCTCGTGCATCTTCAGGGGTACTTTGTAGATTGAATTGACGTCGCGCGACTGCACCACACAGTCGGGTTCCACGTTGCAGAACAATGCGATTTTGCGGCGCACGTCGGCCGGAATTTCCTTTTCGGTTCTCAGCACAAGCACATCCGGCTGTATGCCCAGCTCCTGGAGGGATTTGACGGAGTGCTGCGTGGGCTTCGTCTTGAGTTCCTTAGCGGCTGCTATGTAGGGCACGTAGGTGAGGTGCACGCACAGGCTGTCGGTGCCGAGTTCCCAGCGCAACTGGCGCACGGCTTCCAGGAACGGCAGCGATTCGATGTCGCCCACAACACCGCCTATCTCAGTGATTATGAAATCGTATTGTCCGGTGGTGCCGAGGTATTTCACGCGGCGTTTGATTTCGTCGGTGATATGGGGCACAATCTGAACGGTTTTTCCCAAGTAGTCGCCGCGGCGCTCCTTTTCGATTACGCTCTGATAGATTCGGCCGGTGGTGACGTTGTTGGCGCGCGATGTGTGAACATTGGTAAAACGCTCATAGTGACCAAGGTCGAGGTCGGTTTCCTGGCCATCGGCAGTCACATAGCACTCACCGTGCTCGTAGGGGTTGAGCGTGCCCGGGTCAACGTTGATATATGGGTCAAACTTCTGGATGGTGACACGAAAGCCCCTTGCTTTAAGCAGGCAGGCCAAGGAGGCAGCGATTATACCTTTTCCAAGGGACGAAACCACGCCTCCGGTGACGAATATGTACTTTGTATCCACGTTAGTGATTGGTTAACACAATTTCCTGCAAAAGTACAAAAAAAACGCGACACGCGCTCCACCGCGAGGGTAAAAAATGAGCGTCGCACTCATGCCTGGTGCGACGCTCCAAGTAGTCGTTGTACTTTTTCTTAAGTAACCCTTAAAAATTAGACAATATATATTTGCGAAGGATTTGCGAGGGATTTTATTTATTGAACGAAGGAGCTTAGCGAGCTAAGCGATTGAGTGAAAGAAATAAAAGCACCGTAAAGACGAGCAAAGATATATTGGCCCGAAGGGTTTACTTGATAACCATAAATATAAACTAATTTTTAAGAGTTACTTATTCTCATTCTTCGATTTCAAAGCCTGCGAGGCGGACCACGCGGCACACTTCGGCCGGTTCAACCTGGCCCTGGACAGTGGCTGTGCCTTTGCCGAGGTCGACGTTTACGTTTTCGGTGCCGGGAAGCGAGGAGATGCTGCGCTGTACGGTTGCCTGGCAGTGGGGGCACTGCATGCCCTTGATTTTATATGTACGTTCCATGTTGTGTGAATGATTGTGTGAGGGATGTTTGTGAGTAAATGCGGTGTAGATGAGCAAGCCGATGAGCACAGCGGAGCACACGGAGCTGAAAATGCTGAATTCGGAGTGGTGGCAGGCTGCATGGCTCATGCCGGTGACGGTGAACCACTGCGCGGGCAGGGCAAGGTCAATCATCAGGCCGAATGCAATAGCTGTGACCACGACACTGCCTACGTAGATAGCCGTGGCCTTGGAGCCGAGCGATTTACGCAGGATAAGGACCGAGGCGAAGTTGGCAGCCGGACCGGCCATAAGGAGCACGAAGGCAATGCCGGGCGAGAGCCCTTTCATCATCAGCGACAGAGCGATGGGAATGGAACCTGTGGCGCATACGTACATAGGTACTGCCACGGCCACCACGGCAAGCATGGCCAGGAAGGGGTGGTTGCTGAGGCTCAGGAAGAAGCTATCTGGCACGAAAACGGTGATGAGGGCGGCTACCACCAGGCCTATCACGAGCCACTTGCCCACGGAGGCAACCATGTCGACCAGGCCATAGCGGACGGCCCGGATACATTTACGACCGAAGGGGAGGCCGGAGAAATCTTCCGATGCGTCATCGGCAATCGAGGAGAGATCGTCGGTACTGTCGGGCGGTGTCATTTTCTCGACTGCCATGCCGCCGAATGTGGCGCCCACCAGTGCGGCCAGGGGGCGCACGATGGCAAAAGGAAGCCCGAGCAGCGAATAGGTGGCGGCGATGGAGTCAACGCCGGTCTGGGGCGTGGCGATGAGAAATGACGTGGAGGCGCCACGCGAAGCACCGCGGCGGCGCAGCGACACGGCAGCCGGGAGCACACCGCAGGAGCACAGCGGTAGAGGAATGCCGAATAGAGCAGCCTTGACCACCGGTTTCCATCCGCGGCCATTAAGGTGGCGGGCCATGGTGCGGTGTGCCACAAACACATGGAGCACTCCGGCAATGAGGAAGCCCAGCAAGATGTAGGGCGACATCTCATTGAGTATGTTGATGAGGGAATAGAGTAATTCTTTCATAATTTTCCTTTGTTTTTGCACTGCAAAGTTAGTTCACTTATGATAATTATGTGTTACACCATTTTGGATTTCCTTTGCCATTTTATGGGTTTATGGGGATGATTACGCTACAAGGCGCGTTCACAGTGACAAAATCTTTTCGATGAGGCTTCTTTTTATCAAGAAAATTTCGTAATTTTGTTATATGAACGAGATAAAATGTCCGGAATGTGGCCACGTGTTTCAGGTGAGCCAGGAAGTGTTTGATTCGCTTGCTGCCCAGGTGCGCAATGCAGTGTTCGAGAAGGAGATAGCCCGCCGTAGCGAGGAAATCCGCAGTCAGCTCATGGCCGAACTGAAGGCCGACAGACTGAAAGCGGAGAAGACCCTGAGCGACGAAATGAGCAAGAGCGCGGCGCAGCTGCAGGAAGCTACGGCCGAAATCGAGGTGCTGAAGGAGCGCCTGCGCGCTGCCGACGAGAAGAGCGATCTGCGCCTTGAGCGCGAGCGGGCCGAAATTGCCAAGAAGCATGACGCCGAGCTGCGCGCCCTGGAGGTGCGCAACCAGGACCTGGCCTCGCGCCTGCAGCAGAGCGATGGCGAGAAGCGCCTGGCACTGATGGAGCAGAAGGCAGTGGCTGACCGCAGCATGATGGAGAAGGAGCAGGAAATTCTGCGCCTGCGCAACGATGTGGCTGCCGAGCAGCAGAAATCCGCCCTGCGCGAAGCCAACCTGAAGGAGCAGCATGCGCTCGAAGTGCGCCGCAAGGACGAAACCATCGAGTTCTACAAAGACCTGAAGGCACGCATGAGCACCAAGATGATAGGCGAATCGCTGGAGGTGCATTGCGCCAACGAGTTCAACCGCGTGCGCAATATGGCTTATCCTAACGCCTATTTCGAGAAGGATAATGAGGTGGCCGACGGCACGAAGGGTGATTTTATTTTCCGTGACTTCATTGATGGACAGGAGTATATATCCATAATGTTCGAAATGAAGAATGAGGCTGACACTACTGCCACGAAACATCGCAACGAGGACTTTCTGGCCAAACTGCACAACGACCGCACGAAGAAAGGCTGCGAATATGCAGTGCTGGTGTCGCTACTTGAGCCTGACAACGAGCTTTACAACGAGGGCATTGTAAACATGAGCCACCGCTACCCGAACATGTATGTTATCCGTCCGCAGTTTTTCATGCCCATCATAGCGCTGCTTTCGCAGGCATCGCGAAAATCCGCCGACTACAAGCGGGAGATTGAGCTGGCACGCCGGAAGGAAATTGACGTGACCAACTTTGAGAATAAGCTCAATGATTTCCGCGACCGATTCGGGCGTAACTACCGCCTGGCCAGCGAGAAGTTTTCAAAAGCTATTGAAGAAATCGATAAGACCATCAAACACCTGCAGAACATCAAGGATGCACTGATAGGCTCGGAGAACAATCTGCGATTGGCCAACAAGAACGCCGAGGATCTGACCATCCGTCGCCTGACTCATGGCAACCCGACGATGAAAGAGAAATTCCGCGAGGCTACTGCCCGCGCCGAGGAGCAGATTGAGACTGATGATGAGTAGGAGACCGATAATAGTGCGCAGCCGGCTGATGCCACCGGGGATTTGCCTGAACCTGTTCGGCACTTTCTGGGCGCGCGACACGAGCTGGATCGATAAATACGTGGTGAACCATGAGCGCATCCACACTGCTCAGCAGCGCGAGTTGCTGTTCGTGCCGTTCTATATTTTATATGTGCTTGAATGGCTGGTGCGCCTGGTGCAGGAGCGCAACCTGCACCGCGCCTATATGCGGATATCCTTCGAGCGGGAAGCCTATACGCACGGCAACGACCTGAGCTATCTGGCAGGGCGCCGCCACTACGCATGGCGGCGATGGTTGCGCAACGGCAAGTGCTGAGCGAACAAAGGGCGAGGCAAGGGTGTTTGAACTATAAAATATTCACATTGTGCATCATCCTAATTCGTCATTATGAGCAGCGATACTAAATCAGGGAGCGGACAAAGTGTGGCTCCTGCTGTCCAACATCACAATCCGAAGGTTGAGAAATACGTAACCGGATTTATGAACACGATAGTGCTCGCACTGTCGGTTCTGCTGATCGTGTGGTTGTCAGTGGACACGTTCAAGAACATCAACTTTCTGGAAAATCACTCCTACATGCAGTTCCAGTTCTGGGTGTGCATGTTCTTTATTCTTGATTTTTTTGTGGGACTGTGGTATGCCGAGGACAAGGGTCGGTACTTCCGCCGTCGTTTTGTGTTCCTGCTGCTGTCCATACCCTATCTGAACATTGTGAACCAGATGGACATCCATCTCAGTCCGGATGCACTCTATTTTGTGCGCTTCATTCCGCTTGCCCGCGGAGCACTGGCGCTTTCGATTGTCATCGGCTATCTTTCGAGCAATGCCGTGACCAGCCTGTTTATGTCATACATCGTGATAATGATTCTGGTTGGCTATTTCTGCTCACTGATATTTTTCCAGCGAGAGCATGGTGTGAACCCCGAGGTGAACACATATTGGACGGCCCTGTGGTGGGCGGCAATGAATATGGTTACTGTGGGTTGCAACATCCAGCCGGTGACCGTGGCTGGAAAGATAGTGGCTATAATATTGCCTATTTGTGGCATGATTATCTTCCCGCTCTTCACCGTGTATCTGACCAACTTTGTGACTAACGCGCTGCAAAAAAACCGCGGGCATAAGGATAAGGAAGTTTAGAAAATCAGATACGAATCAATTGAATGAGTTCTCTCGGCAAATCCGAGTCCAATTTTTATAAGTTTACGCGAATCCGACGCGAAAGGCGCTGTGTAGTTACGATTGTTAATCTGCTGCATGGCGCTTTCGGCATCGCCGTTGATTTTAAGTTCGATGATGTAGATAAATCTCGCAGTTCTTATTAGAATATCAATTGAGCCTTCGGAAGTGTGATATTCGGCATCAACGTTCATCCCAATCAAGCGCAGCAGGACGTAGAAAATTGTGTGGTAGTAGTTTTCGTATTTTTCGATGTTGCGGCGGAGGTCGTAGGGAATGTTGGAGAAGAATGATTTGAGAGCAAGCACGAATGCTTCAGGGCGGCCGTTTTCGAGGCAATCACGCAGGTCGGCAACAAGCACTTTGGAATCATTGATGCGGCCATATACGCTGAGGATACTGTTCATCAGCCCCGACTCTACCTCCTTGTTAGGATAACCGAGTGTGAACAGACGCGAGGATTTTTCGTAGTTCTTAATGGTGAGGTAACCTGTCTGGTAGAACAGTGCTATTGGGTTGGAACTCAGGGCCGAAATATTGTCGAGCATATCAACGGATGCTTTTGCCCCATTGAGCGAGGCAATATCCACAGCGCGGTTTTGGAGCGATTTTATGAGAATAGTGGGTGTGCCGGTGCGATACCAGAAGTCCGAAATTTCAAGACTTGCAAGCGAGTTCATGACACTATAAGGATTATAGACATCAAGCAACGATTTCGAAAAGTGATAGCCGTCGTACCAATTCTTGAGCGTTGCATACGCTTCGGGCACAGTACAGTTTTCTTCGCAGGCCAGACGTTCTACACCAGGGCGAAGCACAGTGGTGAGTTCCTCCTCGGTAATACCGCATATACCTGCAAATTCATTGAGGAACGAAATGTCGAGCATGTTATTCAGGCCACTGAACACCGATAGGTGGCCATACTTGGTGACGCCGGTGAGCATGCAGAACCGGAGGTGCGCATCGAGGGATTTGAGCGAGGAGAAGAAGCCATAGAGGATAGCTCGAAATCGCTCCTGCAATTCGGAGTTGCCGATGGCTGCTGTGATTGGATTGTCGTACTCGTCGATGAGTATTACGACTTGAGCACCAGATGCTTGGTGAAGCGCGCGCACGATACTGCGGAAGCGCTCCGAGAAGGAGTAGTTGAGCGACGGAAGATCGAGTTCTTTTTCGTAGGTCGCGAGGGAGGCATCGAGTTTGTTTTCGAGCACTTCGACACAGCTGTAATCTTCACCTGAAAAATCGAGGTGAATCACAGGGTGTACCTCCCATTTTTCGGGCAGGAGGGTGTCAACGGCAAGCCCGGAGAATAGTTCGCGCTCGCCCCTGAAAAATGCTTCGAGTGTGGACAACAGAAGGCTTTTTCCGAATCGGCGAGGTCGGCTCAGGAATTTGTACTGGCCATTTTGCAGCAATAGAGGTATATACGACGTTTTGTCGATATACACATACCCGTTTGCACGGATATTTCTGAATGACTGAAGACCGATGGGATAATTCATTTAGCGCGGATAAATATTTGCTGTGTAAAATTAAGGTTTATAGTTTAAAGAAACAAGAAAAGCACGAAATTAATTCGTGCTTTCCGGTATGATTTCGCCTGGACTTTATTTAATGCAGCGGAAGGTGTAGTTGCCTTTAGGAAGGGGGGAGAGGGTGGTGGGGGTGATGGGTTTACCGTTGAGCGTGACGGTTTTGTAGTCGGAGGCGGGGAGTTGGACTGTGGCCCTGGTGCCGGCGGGAACGGTAAGGGTGAGGGTGAAGGATTGGTCGGTGTCCGTAAATTCTTCTTTTATCATTCCGGCCACTGTGGGAATTGTGATGGCGCACTCGCTGATGACGGGGTTGGGACTGACAATGAATTCACTCCAACCGGGAACGAGGGGACGGACGCCGCAGATGTTTTCGGCAATCACGGTGAGCATTCCGCCGCTCCAGGCATGGTTGGTGGAGCCGCCACCGTAGCCGCCTTCCTCCCAGCCTTCGTAGAGGGTGGTGTGGTCGGGGTCGGCAATCATCGGACCGAAGCGTTTCTTGAAGCGGTCAAGGGCATAGTCGGCATGGCCCATCTTCATGAGTGCTTCAAGGACGTATTTTTCCATGTAGGGGCTGGCGTACTCCTGGGTTTTGAAGAGTTTGAATATCCGGTCGTACTTGGTGGTATCGGCAATGCCGGTGAGCACGGCCATGGCTTGCACGCGGTCGTCGGTAGCGCCTTGGTATGATGGGTGGCGGTAGGCGTAACCGTTCCAGCAGTTGTTGAATGCGGTGGCGATGCTGTCCATGCGTGCCTGATAGGCCGGGATGTGCTCGTGGGTGCCGTTGAGCTCGGCGAGTTGCGAGGCGGATTTCAGTGCCAGGTAGTGCCAGGCGGCAAGAATCAGGCGCATATCGGCATTGGTGCCCCAGTCGCCCCAGGCCCAACCGCCTTTGCGCTCGGCGGTAAGACCGTCGGAGTCGAGGTCCCAAAGGCTTAGGTAGCGGCGCACGGGTTCGTAGACGTGTTTCATTGTAGCAGAGTCGGCTGTGTGCATGAAGTAGTAGCCGAAGCCGTTGGGACCGACGGATGCCAAGGATTGCGCGGGGAGTTCGCGCGTCCAGTTATCGGATGGAATCGGAGCATAGAGGGTACCGTCGGGCTTCTGCCAGTCCACAAGCTCGTGGATGGCCTTGCGCATCAGTGCGTTGGCTTTCGGGGAAAGCTGGTAGAAGCTCTGACCCATGAGGATGGTGACATCGCCCCACCACTGGGCGCGTTCGCGGTCGGGACAGTCAAAGTAGTTGTCGCGCATGTTCACATAGAGTGTGCGCATGGCTTTGTCCCAGAAGCGGTTGATGGTGGAATCGTTGCACACGAAGCTGCCTTCGAAGTCGGCATCGAAGCCTGTTTCGCGGTAGCCGACGCGATTGACAGTGATTGGAGCGGATTCTGGGTAGATGATTTGCAGAACGTCGCCGTTCATCCAGCCGAGGGATTCGTAGGTCTGGGTGCCGGGTTTGGTTACGTACTCGGCACGGACACATTCGGCGCTGCCGCCGCGCACGTGGTCCGTCTGTATTTTTATTTCAGTGCCTCCAAGAGGGTCGGTAAGGTCGATTACCGGTGTCAGCTGCATGTTGTAGGGCAGGCGCAGGGAGAGCACGGTGTTGCCATGGCCGTCGGTGTCAATCCGGGGTGTGGCATAGATCACTCCGCTGTTGCGCCACTGGGGTATGGGTCGCTCGGCCAGCGAGTTCCACGGAGCGTCGCCCCAACGGCCCAGTTCTACGGACGGTTTGAGGGGCGCCGAGCCTTCCAGGCGGGCGTCGTAGCGGATATTTGATTCGGACAGGCGGTAGTTGGTTTTGGGGTTTTCGGAAGTGCCGAATTCGGGGAGTCGGCGGCTGAGCCATGTGCTGTCGCTCGCCAGGCCTATTGATGGCCCATCGAAAATCAGGCCTGACTGGCCACTGTTGTTGTGCGAAAAACCGAGCTTGCCGAAGTAGCAGAGAAGCACCCGGAGTTTGTTGTCGCCTTTTTTCAGGAAGGGGGCAAGATCTACAAGGTCGAAGTAGCCATCGGAGGGGTTAGGACCACGTTTTAGGCTGCCTTCGAACACGGTAAGAGAATCATTGAGCCAGAGCCAATAATTGGAGTCGGCGGCAATCTTCACAAGTGCCTGCCTGGGCTTCTTGGGCAGGTTGAAATCCTTTTCGAACTCTATCCAGGTGTTCACGCCATTGCGCAGCGAATCGTCGGCACTAATCCATTGTGCGTCACGTGCATTAGCGCTGGAAGCAAACAAAAGCAGAAGCAGAGAGGTCAGTAAATTTTTCACGGTTGTCATACGGTTGAGATAATTGCGTGGCAAAGTTAGATAAAATATTTGAGTTTTCAGGCTTGTATCTGTAGGTAGTTGTTTTTCCGGGATGGGTGGATTTATTTTGTGGAATATTTCTGTATTATTAATCGGCATTTATATGACATCGGTGAAGGTTAAGTTTCGTCCGTCGACTGTCGAGGGGCGGATGGGTACTGTTTATTTTCAGATTACCCATGCAAGAAAGGTCAAGTTGGTGTTTTCAAAGTATTTTATTTTCCCCGGTGAATGGAACGGGGCTAGAGGTGCGGTAGTGGTGCCGACGGAGCCGGAGCGGGCAGTAGCCGTCAGTGTTATCAGACAACGTATACGCTGGGATGTGGAACTGTTGACGCGCATAGCGAGGCGACTGGACGACGAGGGGATTGAATTCTCGGCCGACGATGTGGCCGAGGAGTTCAGGGGTTGTCGGCACGAGAGTTCGCTGACTAATTTCACGCAGGGTTTGATTGCGGAAAAGATTGCCAAACGCCATGCGCGGACGGCGGAGGTGTACGAGGCCTCACTGCGCCGGTTCAGGGTATTTTTATGTGAGCGATGTGGCGAGGAGGATATTCAACTGTATCAGATTACGCCTCAACTGATCGAGGCTTACGAGGTGTGGCTGAGCGGGCGCGGGGTGATGCCGAATACGTCGTCGTTCTACATGCGGAGCCTGCGGGCTGTATACAATAGGGCTGTGGATATGGGTTTGACGGAGGACAGGCGGCCGTTTCGGCACGTCTACAAGGGTGTGGGTCGGACGGAGAAGCGGGCTGTGCCCTTGGGTGTGCTGCGACGGATAAAGCAGCTGGACTTATCCGGCGAGCCCGACCTGGATTTTGCGCGCGATGTGTATATGCTCAGTCTGATGTTGCGGGGAATGAGTATAGTGGATATGGCTTTCCTGCGCAAGACCGACCTTGTGGATGGACACATTATATATAATAGAAGCAAAACGGGGCAACGGCTGATGGTGGAGTGGCTGCCGGAGATGCAGGCTATTGTGGATAAGTATCCGTGCAATCCGACGGAGTTTCTGCTGCCAATTCTCACTAAGGATGGTGGAAATAATATCCATGCTTATCGCAATCAGGGTGCGAAAATCAACCGTAATCTGAAAAAGGTGGCGGAGAGGGTAGGGCTCGGTATGAACTTGACGCTTTACACTGCGCGACATTCGTGGGCATCGCTGGCGCGGTCGCAAGGAGTGGCAATAAGTGTAATAAGCGAGGGAATGGGGCACGATTCGGAGCGGACTACGCGGATTTATCTGTCGGAGCTCGATTGCTCGGTGATTGATAGTGCCAACCGTGAAATTCTGTCGGTGCTTTAGCTGGTTCGACCATGCGTGCATTCTCTTTCTAAGAGTACGTAAGATCGCAGAAATTTCAATACAAAATTATGAATATAATTTCTAACTGCCAAAAAAACAATCAAAAATCTCAACTCGTACACTTGCCGTAACGTGCTTAAATAATCGCAAATTTCGCAACATGATGTACGTTTGTTTTACTAAAATATTATTTTCAGTTTAAAAGGTCATGTAGTTCAGCAAAATACAAATCTTACGTACTCTTAGAAAGAGTAAGTTGTTTCTTTTTTAGCTCTATACCTCTGCTAAAACATGACGGCTGAAGCGTTTATGGATGTTGCTGAACCTTTGTCACTGAGCACGCTGGCTCAAGAACAAGGGGAAGAGAGATAGTGCTGAGATTTTAGTAAAACGGAAAATCGCCTCCCAAATCAAATGGCTGATTTTCAAGCGCTCCACCCTTGTATGGGTAAGGATATTTTCCAATCTAAGCTTTCGAAACTGTCCGGCGACAGCCTGGCGAAGTATCGCCGGAGCCTTGCTGCCCTGGATGCGTTCCTGCTCGGGCATGGATTGACACATGCCGACCTTTCGGCTCCGGTTGTTGACGACTGGGCTTATGAGCTGATGCGCCAGGGCAAATCGCGCACGGCTGTGGCAGGGAGCCTGAATATACTCAGCGGTTGTCTGAAAGATGTCATCGACGAACGGTATGCAGAGGCTGCGAAGCGAGCACGCGAGTTGGCCCGTAGGTTCGAGGCATCGGCAGTGATAGTGCCTGATTTGCTGAGAGGTGAGGCTTTTAACACCTGCCTTGCCATAATTCGAGGGCTCATGAAGGCCAAGGGCTCCGGTGGAACTGCTTGCGACGTATTGCTCTTCTCGCTCCTGAACGGTTGTATGCCTGTCGAGGCGGTGGTGGCAATTCGTAAAGACAGCCTGACGGAATATGCGGGGCAGAGCAGGGCTATGCTTGAGCGTAATGCCGACGCGAGGCGAGCATTTATCTTTGATCTTAAGCAGTCGTATCGCACACCACGCCAAATTGTCGCGGCGCTCACCGCCGAACTGGCGGAGCGTTTCGCTAAGTATGTGGATGCTGATAGCTTTGACCTCGATGAATTCATCACTTCGCTTTGGGTAGCTATGGCCGTGCAATGTGGCGCAAGGGCTTCGGAGGCACTGGCTTGTGTCGGCGGAAAGGCCCGATACGCCGCGCCGGATTTTCTTACTGCTGCCAGCGTGGATTTGAACGCTAAAGAGCGTTTGAGCAGGGCAATTGATGCACTTCTTGAGCAGGCTGCTCCGCATTGGTATGCAATGCAGATGCGCCGCGGAGTGACTTTTGCCGAATTGCAATCGGAGATAGCGGCCAGCGTGAGTCCAGCCCCGATGCTTTTTTATCCTTGTGAGCTGATAGCGAAGAATATAAATAACCGTCGCGTGCTGAAGGACCAGCCATTCATCACCCAGACCGTATTTTTCAAGATGAGCCCTGAAGCTGTGCTGCCGATGTTTGCAAAAATCGGCGATAAAGCGTGGTGCTACAGGATGTTCAATAGTCCGGCGGCGCCCTATGCTATAATCCCGAAGGGCGAGATGCATCGGTTTCAAACAGCCATCGGGCAATTCACGCCCGATATGGAAATTCATCCCATTGGAGAGCTGCCGTTGCGCCCCGATGACAAGGTAGTGCTACTGATGGCTGACTTCTACAACCAGGAAGCGAAAGTTTCCAAGGTGCTGACCGAGAGCGAGGGCGCCACGGTTTATCGTGTCGTTTTCCGCGATAAATCCGGTTTTGAATGGTCGGTGAATGCCGATACCCGCCAGTTGAAACTGGCTAATTGAAAATAATAATGATAGCAGTAGCTCAACTGCCAAGTATTGAGATTGTTGACTTCGCTGACCCGGTGGAAGTGGATGCCTATGCAGGCTTGATGGCTCAGGTGGCCGACGACTTGAACGCATTTAAATCCACCTTCGTGCCAGCGGCTGAGTGGAACTGCCTACGAGTCACAGCCAAAGAGTACGTGAAACGTCTTGAGGCACAGTTTGCTGTCATGAGTCCTGCGCAGAAAATTTTGTGCGACTCGGCCTATAATTTGGCATACCGAATGGCCTATGTCAAGACCACAGCGCCGCGTATCGTCAACGACAATCTCCTTGAGGCTTTCGATGCTAAGATTCACGGCGACAGAGCAGTGGATGAATATGCACTCTATCGCAGCATTGAGCGCCGGATTCAGCAGCGCGATCCGCATTTTTTCGACAAGCCGCTTGCGTGGACCTCGATATGTGTTGACCGATGGCTGAAACATCAGTATGACCGAAAATCGGATTACGACCGTCTGAATCAGGCAGCTATCCTGCTCAATTCCAGGCTTGGAGCTTTCCTTGGCAGTGAACAGGACGCGTTCAAGGAGCGCCTTTTCGATTACACCCGGCACTACTTTGAAAAACCTCTCACCGCTGTGCGCGACCTCATGGCTCTTGACCGGCTTCTGCAATCGGGTCAGCGCTACCTCACCCCCGACGAAAGCGCCCGTCACCGCGCAAACCTCACTCAAGCCCTCCTCGCCCACCCCGACACCAACCGCTTCCACCGCGAAGCCCTCATCCGCCGCGGGTAACACAACAAACTACTCAGCAAGACTGAAAGAAATGGAACAGCAATACAATATCGCAGTTGCCGGGACCGGATATGTGGGACTGTCGATTGCCACACTGCTTGCGCAGCACAACCGCGTTACGGCCGTTGATGTGGTTCCCGAAAAGGTTGACCTTATCAACAACCGCCGCTCCCCGATTCAGGACGATTACATCGAAAAGTATTTGGCCGAAAAGGATTTGGACCTTACCGCCACCCTCGACGGCGCTGCGGCCTACGCGCAGGCCGATTTCGTGGTGATTGCCGCTCCGACCAACTACGATCCCGTCAAGAATTACTTCGACACCCACTGCATAGAGGATGTTATCGACCTGGT
>JAAVFP010000036.1 GCA_014800735.1 Bacteroidales bacterium | reverse complement strand
TTACCACATCCCAACTAATGACAGAACATTTTTCCCAATGTTTTGCTATCAGTAAGGATGCTTGTGTAGAATGTAGCTATCCGAGAAATTATATTTTTAAATTAGATGATGAAGAACGCAGCAGTTACATATCTAAATATGAGTCGCCAACTTTAGGATATTTGATTAAAGAATTCGAAAAATATAAAAAAATATATTTATATATGCCTACATGGAGAGACTCTGGAAAAGATTTTTTTCAAAGCCTTTCATTAGACTTCAATAGGATAAATGAGTCAATGAAAAACACAAACGCACTATTCTTATTTAAACCTCACCCTGCAACTAAAATACCCCACAATTTTAATAATCTTAGTAATGTAAAATTGATGGACAGTAAGACAGATATTTATCCTATTATGCCTAAAATAGATAGTTTTATTACGGATTATTCTTCTGTATATTACGATTGGCTTCTACTATCCAACAAAGATTTTATTTTCTATATTCCAGATTTAAATGAGTATATGTCGACAGAAAGAGATATAGCGTTTCCATTTGATGATAATACGGAGGGGCTAAAGATTACAGATTTTGAGTCTTTTATTGCATATTTGAATGGCAAAACAAAATGGGATCCACACCAGGCCAATGACCATCTAGCTATTATTAGAAAACGATTCTGGGGAAATGATCATCATCAGCCTAACCAGTTAGACGAATTCATTAATAAAATAGCAAAATTGATTAATACTAACTTACGATATTAATATTGTCCTTCTATGCGATTATCGTTAGCAATAATAAAAAAGACAATATTTATTTTTATCTTATTTTCAGTCCTATTTGGGGTGAAATATAAATTTCCCATTATTGGTTCATTAAATTCGATAGTGATATGCAGTTTGTTTGGAATTATTCTATGGATAAAGAAGAACAAAACAGTATTCAAATATAGTGATTATTCAATCTTTAGGTTATTTATCATAATTTTTATCCTATTCTCAATCACCTCTTTAATAAATTCATATATTGATCCTTATTTTATTAAGGAACTTGTTGTTGCAAATATTGTTCGATTCTTTGCTGCTTATCTGGTAATAAATTTATTTTATAAAATTTATTCTGATAAGCTCTTTTATAATTTCACAAATCTAATTGCTGTCCTAGTCTCGTTTCAAGTTATAATTTCAGTCGTTAGTTTTCTGTTTCCATTTATTCATAATTATATCTCATTATTTACTGTAACATCAGGATTGACCCAGACTAAAATAGAAGGAGCTTTAGCCGTAAGAGCAATTGGTATTGGTGATTATGTATTCTATGGTGCCGGAGTCCTAAATTGCTGCGTATTAGTTTTAATATCCTTAGCATTAACGATATCTAAATTAAAAAATAAGCAGATTATAAAACTTATTTTTATGTTTATATTCATATCTTTTGGAGGTATTTTTTTATCCCGAACAACGTTAGTCGGAACAGGCATAGGTTCACTCATTATTATTACGGCAACGCCTTCAGTCGCCTACAAAAATATTAAATATTTTATTATAGTTATTGGCATTTGTACATTATGTCTTACATCTTTTTTGGGAACTCAATTAGGTAAGGAATTAAATGGTCTTAGAGAATACGGACTTGAACTTTTTGATAATTTTATAAATGGAGAGGGTTTTTCCTCGAAATCGACCAACCACCTTAAGGAAATGTATGTATATCCCTCATCGATAAAATCGTGGGTCATTGGAGACGGTAAATGGAGATTCGGAGATATTTATTATATGCATACTGATGTTGGGTATTTAAGATTAATTTTCTTTTTTGGATTAATTGGACTTTGCATAACGATTCAGTATTTTTATAAAATTATACAACTAACGGGTAAGAAGCTAAACCTATCTGTCAAAACATTTCTAATGCCTTACTTAGCATTATTTCTCATTTTAAGTATGAAAGGAGTAACCGATATATCTTTGTTCATATTTTTACTTTATAATCTTGCTGGGTTTTCCTCTATCACAAATCCGATAATGACCCCAAAAGCACTATTCAATCAAAGTTGACAAGTCATGTCTAAAACGATAATATGAAAAATCCTCTTATATCAGTAATAGTACCGATTTATAATGTTGAGTTATATCTAAGGGAATGTGTGAATAGTATCATTAATCAAACCTATTCTAATATTGAAATTATTCTTGTAAACGATGGGTCAACAGATTCTTGTCTTGATATCTGTAAGGAACTTGAAATTTTGGATCAAAGGATAATCTTACTGGATAAGCCAAACGGAGGCCTGTCGGATGCACGTAATTTTGCACTCGATTGCATTAAAGGTGATTATATTACATTTGTTGACAGTGATGATTATATTAGGGAAAACTATATTGAAACCTTATATAACTTAATCGTAAAGTATAACTGTCTAATATCATCTGTAGGAAAAATTGAATTTATTGATACGCCTGTTAACTCTGAAAATAAAGATGTTTCAGTTAAGGTTCTTTCAAAACGAGAAGCCATCAAAAACATTCTTCAAGAGAGGGATTTAACGACTTCAGCTTGGGGTAAATTATATAAATCAAACCTGTTCACGAATGTAAGATTCCCTAAAGGACAGCTCTACGAAGATCTTTCGACGATATATAAAATATTTGATCAAGTTGAGCAAATGGCTTTTTACAATATTCCATTGTATTGTTATAGGAAAAATCCTAATAGCATTATGAATTCAAGATTTAGAGTTCAGAATATGGATTTTGTGAACGCACATAATGATATCATAAAGTATGTTGAAGGAAACTTTCCTGAGCTACTATTAGATGCCAAAAATAGGAAAACTCGTTATGCTTGTTCATTTCTAATTCGAAGTTTTTGTCAAGGCTTTAATGATCCAAAAATTATTGCTGAATTAAGACAAATCATAAAAGAGAATATATATAACTTCTTAATAAGCAATTATTCTCTGAAGAAGAAATTATTCGCAATTGCAGAATGTTTTATGCCAAAATTTACAAAAGAAATTATCAAGTTACTACTGTATAAATGAAAATATTACATATAGTTGATTTTGGAAAATCAAAAGGTATTTCCGGAATGACCGAAGCTGTTATAAATCTGTCTAACGCGCAGAAAAGAGCAGGTGCCGAAGTGTTAATTGGATCGACTAGAGATCATCCAGCAGTTGATGATAAATTCATAATTAACATCCATAAGCTAAATAATTTTAGAAATTTATTCTCCACTTTTAACCCAGACGTAGTGGTATTCAATTCTTTCTATGATTTTCACCATCCGTTATATGCATATTTCTTACGGAAAAAAAGAATTCCATATTTGATTGCATTTCACGGTGGTGCATCTCCCACTAATTTTAAAAAGCATAAATTAAAAAAAACAATTGCAAATTATTTTATTTTTAATTCATACATTTCTAAAGCGAATGGAGTTATATATCTTAATGAGAATGAATCTAATAAATCTATATTTAAAAGATTAGCTCCACACCAATTAATTATACCTAACGGCATTAATCTTCATAATAATAAGCATCGAGATTATGACATAGAAACTCGAATAGAAATACTCTTTTTGTCTAGACTAGATAGATTTGGCAAGGGTTTGGATGTCTTATTACAAACATTGTCGGTTCTGAAGGTTAGTGAAATAAATAAAAAAATCCATTTCTCTTTTTACGGACCTACGACAGATAACATACAAGACGACATTTCCAAATTGAATGACATTGCATCATACCAGGGGATTGCTACAGATAAAATTAAACATCAGGTTTTTTCTCAATCTGATATTTTAATTTTACCTAGTCGCTCAGAAGGCATGCCAATGTCTATTTTAGAGGCCCTATCATTTGGCTTGCCATGCATTGTTACTCCTGAGACAAATATGGCAGAAATAGTGACAAAAAATAATTGCGGATGGAGCACATCCTTAACGGTAGAGAGTCTACAGCAAACCATTCTCAAAGCAGTTAACCAGTATTCATCAGATTGGGAAAATCTAACCAAAAATGCAATTATGACATCTCGAAAATTTAATTGGGATGAGATTGCCGAAAAGTCATTAATCTCATATGAATCTGTGATTTAATTCATTTTCTTACTTCTCATTCTTTAGACTTTCAGCTACAAAAGAATAATATCTTAGCTGTTAACCTTATTAATATTAATGCTAAAATTAGATTTAGTAAGCATCATTATGCCTACTTATAATTGCGGAGGGTATATTGCAGAATCGATAAGAAGTGTTTTGGCTCAAACGTATTCTAATTGGGAATTGATTATCATTGATGATTCCTCAACTGATAATACTAAGACAGTCGTTGATAAATTCGTCCTAAACGATTCGAGAATTAAATACTATTGTCTTGAGGTAAATTCAGGAGCGGCCATTGCAAGAAATATGGCTTTAAAGTTAGCAAAAGGTCGTTGGATTGCATTTCTTGATAGTGATGATTTATGGAAAGCAGAAAAATTAGAACACCAGATCAGATTTATGGAGTTAAATCGGTATTCCTTTTCATATCATGAATATTCAGAAATAGATGAATTTGGATGCCCATTAAATATACTCGTAAGTGGCAAGAAAAGAGTTAATCGATTTGATATGCGCGCATGTTGCTGGCCAGGATGTCTCTCTGTTATGTATGATGCTCATGCCACAGGACTGATTCAAATCGAAAATGTAAAGAAGAATAATGACACTGCATTATGGCTACGAATCATTACCAAGGCTGACTGTTTTTTACTATCAGAAAATCTTGGTTTCTACCGTCGCCGTATTGGCTCAATAACTCCAACAAAAATCAGTACAAAAATCAAGTGGCATTATATCCTTTTTCGAAAAGCTGAAAAGATGAATTCTATTTCCGCATGTTTTTGGATGTGCATGAATATTTTGGGAAATAGTTATAAAAAGATTTTTTATGTAAAACATATAAGGTAATCATCAATGAACACCAAACGAAATATACCGTTCTCGCCGCCAGATATGTCGGAGGTGGAGATTCAGGAGGTCGCTGAGGCTCTGCGCTCGGGATGGATCACGACCGGTCCTAAAACCAAGGAGTTTGAGCATCTGATTTCTATGTGCTGCCAGACGGCCCGAACCGATGCCGAAGGCAATGTGTTGCCAACCACGGTGTGCCTCAATTCAGCTACGGCTTGCATGGAAATGGCACTCAGAGTGCTCGGCATTGGTCAGGGTGATGAAGTCATCGTGCCAGCCTATACCTATACCGCTACGGCAAGTTCGGTGTGTCATGTAGGGGCTGTTCCGGTGATGGTGGATTGTGCGCCTGATTCCTTCGAGATGGACTATGACAAGCTTGCGGACGCAATCACGGAGCGAACAAAAGCAATCATGCCTGTTGACTTGGCAGGTATCGTGGCCGACTATGATAAAATATTCGCAGCAGTAGAATCGAGAAGGCATCTTTTCCGTCCGTCAAACGATATTCAGAGAGCCTATGGACGTTGCGTGGTAATTGCCGATGCTGCACATGCTTTCGGGGCAATGTGGCATGGAAAAATGTGCGGCGAGATTGCGGATTTCACTTCGTTTTCATTCCACGCAGTTAAGAACCTTACAACAGCTGAAGGTGGCGCGCTGACATGGCGTGCACACAAAGGTGTGGACGATTCGATGGTGTATAAGCAGATTCAACTCCTGTCGCTCCACGGGCAGAACAAGGATGCGCTGGCCAAAACCAAACTCGGTGGTTGGGAATATGACATCATCGGCACATGGTATAAGTGCAACATGACTGACATAATGGCCGGAATCGGTCTGGCGCAGATTAAGCGTTACCCCGAACTGCTTCGCCGACGCCGTCAACTGATCGAACGATACAATGTCGCCCTTACTCCTTATCCTGTTGAAGTGCTTCCGCATTATAGCAATGACCACTCTTCGAGTGGCCACCTCTATATGGTGCGTGTTAAGGGGATTTCAACCGAGCAGCGCAACGACATTATCGTCAAAATGGCAGAACGCGGTATTGCCACCAACGTACACTATAAACCCCTCCCCATGATGACCGCCTACAAGGCACTCGGTTTCGACATCAAGGACTATCCGAATGCCTTTGAGCAATATCACAACGAAATTACACTACCACTCCACACACGCCTGACTGATGATGATGTGGAGTACATCCTTGAAAATTTCATTGACATAATCTCAAACCTTTGAAAAGACTATTCGATATCATAGCAAGCGGACTCGGCCTTGTTGCCTTGAGTCCGCTTTTTGCAGTCCTCGCGGTATGGATAAAAGCAGATTCTAAAGGTCCCGTATTTTACCGCCAAATACGTGTGGGGCGAGGCAATAAGGATTTCGGGCTCTATAAGTTTCGCTCCATGAGACCCGATAGCGATAAATTAGGGCTTATTACAGTTGGCGGACGTGACCCCAGGGTGACCCGCTCAGGGTATTATATCCGTAAATACAAACTGGATGAATTTCCTCAACTCATCAATGTGCTAAAAGGCGATATGAGTCTGGTGGGCCCGCGTCCTGAAGTACGAAAGTATGTGGATATGTATACCCCCGAACAGCTTCGTGTGCTATCCGTCCGACCAGGTATAACGTCGTTAGCCTCCATCCGCTACCGTAATGAGAACGATATTCTGGCCACCGCCACCGACCCGGATAAGGCTTATATAGAACAAGTGATGCCTGATAAATTAGCAATTGATTTGGAATATGTACCTCGTGCAAATTTATGGACGGACATCAAACTCATTTTCTCCACTTTTAAAAGTATACTTTTAAAGTAAAACTTTTGCCGGGCCCTATGTGTCCGACGACGATGTCCGCTACATCGTCGACACTATCAAGCAAAATATCGTTACGGACTAACCTCTACATCGTAACCGCGCCACACGAGGCTATCGACTGCAAGGTCGGTAGCCTCGTGTGATTTTTAGGGTCAATTGAAAAATCGCTATTTTCGCAGCAAATTTTTTGCAGAATTCGCAGGCAATACAGTTTTTATTATGTAACTTTACATTTGGTAAGCAATATTATCGGATTACTAAACAAATAAATATCAACAAGATTATCATAAGTATAAACGACTATTTATCATGCAACCGATTCAAATTTTTATGATATTTTTTAGTTTATGCACACAAACATATTTCCTTTTGTAGCGAGGTAGAAGTTATTTGAGTATGCTTATTAACGTATCTTAACAATATTTTCTTGGTGTTAACTCAGCAAATATCGTAATTTTGTATACAATTAGGAGTAAATCACCGTTTATTACTGGTGAAAGTTTTTGCTATTTACTTAATCTATAAAATTAACGAGAATGAATTAGCAGTAAGTTTTTCACCAAACTTTCGTATAAATTCATAAATCTTTTCCAATCTAATTTATGGAAATATATGACTGACGACCTCTTATTCCTTATTAATTATACATAGATATAAACACCTTAACAACCATATGTCGAAGTCGTATGACAGTCAAAATATCACTTCATTTACCCCTCCCTGCAAGGTTGGTAAATGCTGGAATATCGGCCTTTTAGCGAGGCTTGCATGCTTCGTGGTGTTTCTCCAGGCGGCCTTCGATTCTGTTGCTCTCCAGAACGATGGCTATGCCGGTTGCACACCTGCCAATACGGCCGATTCTACGGAGATTCACTTCCGCATATCGAGTTCCGGTTTGGATTTCGGTTGGGATACCAACGGAGTTAAACTTGAGGGAGTAAAGCAAAGAATCAACGAAATTTCTGCTGCCGACACTTCGTTGATTATAAGTTCACTGAGGATTGTTGGCTCGGCCTCGCCCGAGGGATCGGCAAAATACAACCGTTTGCTGTCAGAGAAACGCGCCAATGCAGTCTATGATTATCTCAGAGAAGTTGTTTCGCTCCCTGACTCTATAACCAATATCGAGTATCTCGGGCGAAATTGGAAGGGTTTGTATGATCTCGTCGCCTCGGATCCGGCTGTGCCGTCGCATCCTGAGGTACTTGCGTTGCTGCGTGGAGTCGAAAAGAGCTCAGAGCTGTCGACCAGTGAAAGTAACAATCTGCTCTATCAGCTGAAGAGACTTAGAGGTGGCGAACCGTATATTTATATGTATCACCACCTATTCCCTGCGTTAAGAACCTCGTATGTTTTTGTTGAATACGAGAACCGGCCTGACCTCGGATTAGACCGCGTAGTGCCTGAAGAAACTGATGGTGTAGGCTCGCAACCTGCCGACTCCGTAGTTGCCGTGTCGGAGGAACCGGACTCGGCCCACTGTACCACGAAAGACTTGGACCTGCCTGCACCATCTACGCTTTACTCCGATGACCGCCCAGCAATCCAGGTCGGAAAAGGTGCCGGTAAGCCTTTCTATATGGATGTGCGCACCAATATGCTGTTTGATATTTTAGCGGTGCCCAATATAGGGGCTGAATTTTATGTCGGTAAAAATATTTCAGTCTTTGCAAACTGGATGTACAGTTGGTGGGACAGTGATTCCCATCATCGCTACTGGCGCATTTACGGCGGAGAACTCGGGGCTCGAGTATGGTTCGGAGATAAGGCGCATTCAAAGTCGCTCACAGGTCATCATATCGGCATTTATGGCGGATTGCTCACCTTCGACTTCGAATGGGGCGGCACGGGTTATATGGGAGGCCTGCCTGGTGGAACCCTTTGGGACCGCTCGCTTGTCAATGCTGGAGTTGAGTATGGCTACTCTCTGCCTGTCAGCAGAAACTTAAATATAGACTTTTCAATCGGCATAGGCCATTTGAGGGGTAATTACATAAAGTATTTTCCCTTCGACAACGAGTACTATATTCAGAAGGAGTATAAAATGCGTTTTTGGGGACCGACGAAGCTCGAGGTTTCTCTCGTGTGGCTTATCGGTCGCGGCAATTACAATAATCGGAAAGGAGGCAGCGCACGATGAAACTATCATTCAATAAAATCTCATTTGTGTTGCTGAGCCTCTCCGCGCTTGTATCCGCAGGCTGCACGCATAAAAACCTTCGCGACGATGCCCCGACAACCATTGCCAACGATGTAGAGGTGATTTTTGACTGGAGTAAGGCTCCGGATGCTCAAGTCTCTTCAATGGCTCTCTATCTGTATTCCGACGAACACGATGTGATGAATTACTGGTTCAACAATAGCAAGGGAGGGACCATCAAATCATACGGCGGCAAGCATGCTGCTGTGTGCCACAGCAATGATGACCCCTATGTGCACTTGCTGCGTAATCAGGATTCATACGATGATATTGAAATTTATACGGATGAAACGGCGGTACTCATCGGGCAGGGTATCTCAACTCTTGGTATTCCCCGAGCCGAAGGTACGGAGGACGAACCCCTGCGCGTGACACCACCCATGATGTACTGCGACCAAAGTGACGACGTATACTTAAAGGTGTCAGGTCTTAGTCAGACGCTGACTTTCTACCCCGAAGAGCTTCTGTGTCATTACACTGTCGAGTTTGTTGATGTGGAGAATATTCAGAGTGCCGACCTTCGAATCGACGCAACCATCTCGTCGCTTGCCGGCGGTTACCGTCCATCCCTGAATCGACCGAGTTCAGAGGTTGTGTCGCACGCATTCACCCTTGAAGCTGACATCGAAAAGAATTCCATGTCTTCCAAGTTCCTGACCTTCGGAGTCCCCGATGGCGAACCCAGACCTCATATACTCTGCCTCTATATCGCTCTGCGAGACAGGACCGGTAATTTCTACACCTTTGATGTTTCAGATCAAGTCAACGAGGCTGAAGATCCGAGAAACGTCAATATCAAGATTTATGGGCTGAAATTACCTGAGCTTCCTACCGAGCCTGTCGACCCGCCCGAGCAAGGTGGAGTGAGTGTTGAAGTGGACACATGGGACACTATTCATTTTGATGTGAAAGTATAAATCATCAATTAATACAGAATTCAATTAATCAATCAACTATAATTACTTTAATGTTCTTAAACCGATGAACAAACTATTTTTAACTGCGGTTGCAGGAAGCTTGTTCGCTTTCTCCTCCTGCACACAGGAAGAAGTTGTCGGTCCGGTCAAGGCCAAGGATAATTGCTACATCTCATTCCGCGCAGGTGTGCTGAGCCGTGTAAATCCTGATCTGGATTACACGTCCAATCCTTCGACATTCTACGTGTCGGCCTATGCCAACAGCCACAAGCCCATCGATGGTAAGTTACCGGATTCCCTCTTCTGGGACGAACCGTTCTACCTGATGGGAGCGAATCTCTACGCCAGCACCAGTAATCAGAAATGGCCCTCGCGCGAAGAGGCCGAGAAGGTAGAGTTCTTTGCCTACGCTCCTTCGCTTGAAGAAATTCAGACGGCGGGTCTTACTCAGCTTGATCCGAATGATCCCAACTATGAGTCGAGCCGTGAAAGTTACATTCACGGTATGCAGTTCTACAACCTGTGTCAGGATGGCGTGGCTCTCGACCCGCTGAACCAGGAGCAAACAACTTTCGCCGGGGTTCAGCTCTACAAGGGCTTCAAGCTTGGTCGATTCTATGTCGCCACCGACATCTCGCAGCAGGTCGACTTCATCACCGCTCACATCGCAGCTGACACCCCCTCGAGTGAGGATGATGCGAACTTAGGCGTGGAACTCAAATTCAGACACCAGCTTTCCAACATCGAGCTTCGTGCTTTCTCCGGCAACCAGGATTTCAACATAGAAATTGCCGGTGTGAGAATCGGTCGTCCTTACACGGGTAGGGCAATCTTCAACTTCTGTGATGCCGAGGGCAATCTTGACAACCCTGATGGAGGTCAATGGGGCATCTCAAAAAATCCTCAGCGTCTTCCGGTACAGTATATCTATAGCGCCGGCGATGAAATTTACCGCATGGGGCAGTTCAACGACATGAACGGATTGACAACTACTGATCATACGGCTGCAACCTCGGCAGCAACCATTATGGGTAGGGGTGGCAACGCTATGGTGCTTCCCACCAAGAACGGCGCGTGGGCTGGCGAGAGCAATCCCTGGATTGCGGCCAAATATGGCACAGAAGCCGATGGTAAAGACCCCAAGCCCTGGAGTGCGGACAGCGAAGAAGGCGATATGTACTTCAGTATCCTACTGCGCGTGACTCTCAGACCTACGGGCCACGAGGTGAATACTGCGCAGATTTATCCTTACGGCAATAACACTACAATGAACGTGGTGTATATTGAAAAGGAAAAGAATACCAATAAGGTCATCGGCCAAGTACCTTCCAAGGCAGCAACAATCGGTGCAAACAATGAGATTGTTGAGTTCGGTTGGGCTGCAGTGCCTATCGGTGTTAACTGGCAGCGCGGCAAAAAGTACATCTATACCCTTGACTTCACCGATGGTGTCGGCATCCAGGATCCCGAAGATCCCAAACCCGGTGTGCCCATTATCGGCGGCGGTATCAAATTCTCGGTATCAGTTGTAGGCTGGGATGAAAACTCAACCGAAATTGACGTACCTCAGGAATACTAACTTCACAGAGCCAACATCATCCACCGGTCAACTGCATTAAAAGTATATGAATATAGTAAGAGTGACATGTTTTGCTCTTGTAGCGTCTGTTTTCTTCGCCTCCTGTTCCGAGGAGGCGGAGAAAACAAACGTTTACGATTGGAAGGACGGGCAGATCTATTTCAAGACTTCTCTACCTGCCATCGTCTCGTCGAGAGCCAACGATATGACGCTTGATCGCCTTGAATCTTTTCAGGTGACATGCTTTAATACTGGTGACATAAGGAAAGATGCTTCAGGCTTTGTCTCTCCATATTTCGAAGACGCCACCTTTGTCAGACGTGTCAGTCCGACGAATGAACTGGTCTACGAATCGTCGCCGGACGAAAATGTGCGCAACTGGCCCACTGGTGGCGGGCAACTCAAGTTCTTTGCATTCTCTCCTTCACGCACTGAGATGGCAACCGGTAATACGGCTGTCGAAAATCAGACAGGCGTATCATTCTTCAATCTTGTCAATCAAACCACCGATATCTCGACTCTGTCTGACATTAATTACTGTCTGGGCCGAGTTCGCATAAATCCGGACATCTCAAAGCAATTTGACTTCGTCACAGCCGAGGCATCCGGTGAGCGATGGAAAGATTTCACCAACGTCATCGACCTCGCCTTTCACCATCAGTTGGCTCAGGTTGAGCTCAGGGCCTGGGGGGCGTCGGACCTCTATGATTTCGAGATTGCCGGTGTCCGCATCGGTAACCCCGTGGTTGAGGGCACCTTTATTTTCTCCGGTGCACCGACAAGCGCTAACAAATGGCTCACGGATAATCCTTCGGTAAAAGATAAGGTTGAATACCTTTATGGTAATTCACAAAATACGCCCGATATTGTTTCCCCCGGCGATAGGATTTACTATATAAATCACGCCGAGCATAACACGTATGACGATGCCGGGTCCATAATGGGCCTCGGAGGCTGTGCCATGGTCATCCCCACTGTCAACAGTAAATGGGAAGGCCTTGCCGACAGCAATATCTTGTCCATCCCTTATACCACTGACAAGATGTATTTCAGCGTGCTGATGCGGGTTGCCGAATCTGCCACTGGCGAGCAGATTTATCCTTATAACGGCAATCCGTATAGTATGACTGTTGTATACTATGCCGTTGATAAGGCCGGCACTATATTGGCGCGTGTCTATCCCGGCGAAAAAGACAACGAATACTTCAGCGATACCGCCCTCACCAGGCCTTATGTAGCAGGCGATGGCATTATGGTTAAAGCATACGGCTGGGCAGCAGCCCCTGTCGACGCTGACTGGAAAGCCGGAAAGCGATATGTCTACACCTTGAATTATACTGACGGTATCGGAGTGCATGATCCTCAGGATCCCTTACCTGGAAAGCCAATCCGAGGTAAAGCCTCAATTTCATGGGGGCTCGTCGTGGATGATTGGGAATCCGGTTCAGAAACTGATGTGTCCGTTCCAAGAAAATAAAAAACAACTGTATGAACACTAAGATAAACTCTCCGCTCTGCCTAATCAGTGCTGCGCTGCTTTTGGCAGCATGTTCTGAGGAGGATGTTGTCCATATCAGCGATCGCGATAGTAATCCCATAATATTCCACACATCGCTTCCCACCCTCACAAGCCGTGCTCAGATTGTCACGAAGGATAATCTGCCTCACTTCTCTGTCACGGCATTCAATCCTGCCGACCGCGACCTCGTGACTCCCGCAGGCCTGATGAAGGAGTATATCAGCAACGAGCGCATCATCAATGAGCACGGCGAGGAATTGCTGACCTCGGAAAAATGTCTGTGGCCTGCTCCCGGCAAAGAAGGGAATCTGGCCTTCTTCGCATTCTACCCCGACCTCAGCAACGGTGCCAAGCTTGTCAATGCCACAACTCTCAGTGGAAATAATCTCGCTATTGATTACAAACTGACTGATTTCCGCGTGGCTGCCGACATTGCTGACCAGCAGGACTTCATCACCGCCTATACCTCCGGGTCTATTGATGAAAATCTGTTCTCAGGCGTTACGTTCAACTTCAAGCATAAACTCAGTCGCGTAGAGTTGCATGCCTGGAGCGCGAACAAAAACTGCAACATAGAGATTGCCGGTGTTCGTATCGGAGGCATCGGTGTTCGCGGCACGTTTGATTTCAAGCCTATTGTTGGCGGTGGCCGCTGGACAGGCGATTTCGATAAAGGCTCCGTTGAGTACATTTATCGCCAGGGCGACCAAATCGTTTCGCTGGACAGAACTGCCGGTTCAGCCCTCACTGCCGGGGATGCTGTATCAATCATGGGCAGCAAGATTGGCGACGACGACAACTGTGCGATGCTTCTTCCCGCTGCATATGCCGGATGGGACTTTTCCGGTGATGCTAAGAACGGAAATAAGCAAATGTACATCAGCGTACTTCTTAGAGTAATAGATGCCACTCCCACCGACGGTGAGGGTGATCAGCAATATCCTTACACACAAGATGTCGAAGGCTACGATGCCTCGAATATTTCGAAAGTATATCTGGCTGTCGACAAGGCGACCGGTAAAACCGTCAGCTCGCGCCTGTACAAAAATGCCGACGGCTACTTTACTGACAAAGATTTCACATCAGCCTATGCATTGCCTGCCGATGAAGAGGTGAAGGAGTTCGGATGGGCCGCGCTCCCAGTTACAGCTGATTGGGAGCCGGGCTATGTTTATACCTACACACTCGATTATACCTCTGGTGTCGGTCTCCATGACCCGGAGAATCCTGACGCCGGTAAGCCAATCATAAGTGACAAGGTTGGCATTTCAGTCAGCGTAAAGGACTGGCTGTCAACTCCATCTTCGGGCGTTGTCGTTCCCGGTTCATAATCTATTTTGCTAAATTCGTGAATAATAAAAATCATATATTATATATCGCTCTTCTGTCGCTGCCTGCTGTATTGATGTCATCATGCAGCCAGGAGGACATGCCTGGCAGTCAAACAGCGGCGGATGACCTCGTCTCTTTTCATGTCTCGTTGCCTGGTGTAAGCAGTCGCTCGGAGGATACGAACAAGCTTGGTGCTCTCGCATCAGGTTTCTTCGTTACGGCTTTCTGCGACGAAGATGAGTCCCTTATCTCCGGCGATGGCACTCTTGGCGAATATTTCAGCGAGCAAAAAGTGACGCAGGGCATCGACGGCAAATTCCGTTCGGATCTGTGCCACTGGCCCGGCAATAAGGGTGAAAAAGAAGGACACCTTAAGTTCTTTGCATTCTATCCCTCGCGCGCGGACCTTCGGCAAAGTGTAGATGACAGCGAAACATCCTCTCGTTTCGAGCTCACCAATCATTCGTCCGCGTCCACCTACAGCTACAATCTTGAAAAATTCAAAATCAACAAAGACATCGCTCGCCATGTTGATTTTGTCGCTGCAGCCGCCGACGGCACTGAAACCGATAATCTCTTTACCGGTGTTGAACTCAACTTTCAGCACCAGATGACACGTGTGGGTCTCCGAGCGTGGGGTAACAATGCCTCCTACGACGTCGAAATCGCCGGTGTGAGAATTGGCCGTCCTGTTGTTGAAGGTACTTTCAACTTCGCTGCCGTGCCCGACAATCCTGAAAAAGGCGATAACAGTGTCGGTGCTTGGGCCCTCGGTGAGTCACCCACGCGTGACTGCGTTGAATATATATTCCGTGAATCAGGCGACGTGGTTATCCCGATTGACGGCCACAATAACAACTCAGCAAATTCAGCTTCATCCATAATGGGCAACGGCGGTTGGTCCATGGTGATTCCTTATACCCACGAGGCATGGAATCATCACGATGACGCTCCCAACACCTTGCAGGGGATGTATTTCAGCGTTCTGCTCCGCATCACGGATAAATCCGGCATCCGGCTCTATCCTTATCCCGGCGATTCTTCCCTCGATGATTCCGCCGCACAGAAGATGACCGTGATATATCTGGCTGTAGAAACATCGTCAGGCCGCGTCATGAAACGTCTTTACAAAAACGACAGCCGCTATTTTACTGACACGGATTTTAACGCAGCTTCGGAGTACGTCCTTCCCGCCACACAGGAAATCCGGGAGTACGGCTGGGCGGCTCTGCCTATCGCAACTGCTTGGAAAGCAGGATACGAATACACCTACCTGCTTGACTACTCCCAGGGCGTCGGGCTCCACGACCCGGATGATCCTAATCCCGGAACTCCGATTTTGAATGAAGTTGCAGTTTCAACAATAGTAAACCAGTGGCAGGACGCTGTTGGCGAGCACGAGGTTATTGACCTGACTGTGATAGATAATTCCACCATTAATATCGGTAAATAATTGCACCGCAATGATCCACAATCTAAAATACATGGCATTATGCTGCGCTTGCGCGCTTGCAGGCCTGACGAGCTCATGCTCGGCTGACGATTCGGAGCCGATATGCGCCGGCTCCGAGGAGTTGGTTTTTGTCACGGCTGAACCCTCGCGTGCGGCAGTGTCAACTACAGCGAATCTCACCGCCAAGCCTTTTGCGGTCTATGGCGACGTCAGTCCTGCAGCTGATGAAAGCCATATCACCCAACTTATGAACGGGCGCCAGGCCACATACACGTCCGGAAAATGGAATTATGGTAACACCATTTACTGGTTCCCGAACCATATCCACTCCTTTGTAGCTCTTCACCCCATTGAGGCTATCAATAGCAAACGGACAGTTGCAGATGTCAAATACAGTGACGGCCAACTGAGTTTCAATTATACTCATCCTGCCGATTACAAAAATGCCTCCGACCTTCTGATTGCCACCCACCGTCGTCGGTATGATCGGGAACCGGGAAAGAATGTTGAGCCCGTATCATTTAAGTTCGAACATATCCTTTCCGTGCTTGATATTCAAATAAAGTATTACGAAGAATTAGCTTATAGCAACGGTAATAACCGTATCGAGATTACTGAGATTGTTCTTGACGGCATCAACGTTTCCGGTTCATATAATGTGTGCCCCGATAATCTCACCGTAACTAATGCTACCAGTGGAACCGATGCACATGCAGTGAGCGGTTGGAGCAAGCTTACTTCAGGAAGCCGCAAATTCCAAGGAACTGCCGTCAGACACATTAATGGTGTATACGAAGAGCAATACAATAAATTTAATGCAGTATTCGGCAATAATGATGCCATCATGGTCCTGCCTAAGGCTCCGGGCGATGTGACACTCTCCATGACCTTCCGGCTATGGGTTAACGGCACCTATGCTGCTGACCACACACTCTCCACGGTGCTTGAAAACGTAGAATGGAAAGCCGGTCAGAAAATCATCTACCAGCTGCAGGTAAGTGTAGGTGAAATTTTGCAAGGCGGCTGCACCATTGAGGACTGGAACGATATCACTGATCTTACAGAAATTATTACCGATACGTCCAGCGACCATGATGCCGGATCGGGCTCCCTCAACTTAGGTAATGGTTGGTCTGATATTATGCAACCCTGGCAATAACAATTAAAAATCATTATGTTTCCAATAAACAAACTATATACATTGCGCTTTCGCCAATCGTTTATTCCGCTGATGCTCGCGTTGCTGGCTATTTCGTGTAGCGACGAGCTTGTGCCGTCGCAGGCTGCGGAGGTGTGCGATGGTGTCGAATGTACAGTATCGCTCAATCTTCAGTCCGAAACATTTAGTGGCGACGTCTCTCCCGCCTCGCGCTCGGTGAATGTCGGATTTGTTGATGAGGATGCTATCAAAGACTATTGGCTGATTGAATACGATAACAACGGCAACCGAATAGGCTTCCCTCGCTATTATGAGTTTAGCGAAGCAAACCAAAACGTCCGTATTATCGTCCCTACGGATGCATCCCACACTTTCAGGGGCGTCATTCTTGCCAATACCCACAACAAGAATCTGTTCGATCAGGAGAACGATATGTCCATGTCGGAGGATCGACTGAAAACCATGTATGACGAAATACGTGAGGAAGCAGATGTCTACACCACCATGGAGGATAGCGATGGCAAAACCTATCACTATCTTCCGATGAGCTGTGTGTTTGACATCCCTGCTCCAAAAAACGGAGAAATTCCGGTCTTTAATTGCATCCTCCGGCGCAATGTGGCAAAAGTAATCATGCGCCTGAGCACTAAGGATGTGAGGATTGAGAATGTATTTTGGCGTAATGTCCCCGAAAAACGTTACACTGCCGAACAGCTTCACAGTTTTCGAGGGCTGAACGCAGCCACATTTGATGAAGCTTATCGCAACGCAATGGAGCCTGACGTCAAGGTCCTTGACTGGGATAAGGAAAAGATAACCGATGAGCAGAACAAACTTGCCGCCGACTCTCTTGACCTGGTCTATTATCTTCCCCGCAGTTGCTGGGGCAAGGCAGGCACCGCTACTCAAGCCAAGGATAAAAACCTCGACGCACCGGAAAAAGCCACTTATTATGAGATTGATGCCGTCAATACAAAGACTGCCGGTTCCGGAGAACTTCGCTACCGCATCTATCCCGGCACCAATGTCACCACCGATTTCAATCTTATTGCCAACTGCTGTTATACAGTGCGCGTTGTTTTAAATGCTTCCGCCATTACCAACGACAGCCGTGTGGAGGATATGAACCGAGTCCGCCTTGCGGAATCTAACTCTTATATCATTGACCATTTGAATCCCGTCACCTACGAGATTCCGATATCACGTATCAACAAATTCTGGTCAAACGACAAAATTGATACCGGGCATGCCGCCAATGTCCTTAAGGATGATGACGAGTGGATTGCTGAAGTAATTTGGCAGGACCACGGAGGTTCGGCCATGATTCAATTCTCCTCGGCTGACTCTGATACAGGAATGAGTTCTTACACCGGCAAAGGATCCACATCGTTCTATGTCCGACCCGTTAACAAAGTCCCCGGCAATGTTGTTATCGGTGTGAGAAGAAAGCCCGCCGGCACGGATACCTCATCACCCAAGGACCGCTTATATCTCTGGAGCTGGCATTTGTGGCTAACCGACTATAATCCTGATGAGCAGAGCCATGCCTGGGTGGAGGGACAGTATGCCTATCCGGTTACCGGCGGCGAAGTACACCGCTATGAGTCAAGCTATTGGCAGACTGCGTTCCACAATAAGTACATGATGGACCGCAACTTGGGTGCATTGGTCTCCGAACCGGGCACTAATAACGCCGATCTGATAAACACTTTCGGCATGTATTATCAGTACGGCCGACATGCACCGCTGCCTTACCCTAATCTGGCTAACGTTTATGACGTGAACGGAGTTGCTATAGCTGATTTTAAATTTAGTAGTTTTAATATGTTGCGCCAGCTGTTCGCTCTATCGCATGCCGAAGCCGTTAAAAAACCGCACACCTACTTTTATTGTTCAAGTAAAACAGTTAAACCGGCAGAAGATATCAGCTACAATTTGCGTCGTTGGATCAACGATAACACCGACAATCTCTACGAAAGAAATGTGTGGGATAACCCCGACTGGAACTCTGACACGAAGAGTATTTTCGACCCCTGTCCACCCGGATGGGAAGTGCCTGACTATGGTGTTTATGAAGGGTTCGCATCCTATGAGGTAAGTTATAGAGATGGAACTAATGTCGTGAAAAGTTATTTCAAGACAAATTCCGTGGAAAACAACAATACAGGAAAGACAAATGCAGATAAAGGCTCCATAAAGGGCTATCACTTATATCTTAACCCTGACGATACAAGCAAAGGGACAGCGTGGTTTCCCCTTGCAGGATGTAAAAGCTCAACAAATGCCAGCTTCTACGAAGGGCCTACCGCCACCCATAACAGTGGCCCTGAAGGTATGTATTGGATGAGCGTACCCATCAACTCTGACTACTGCAATCGCATGGATATGACAAGAGCCGGCATACAGCTTGCTCCGAGTTTTGACCGTGGTAGCCGCAGTGCCGCTTGCGCGGTGCGGTGCATACGCCAGTAAGCATTATGTTTTATATTCAAAACAACCGATCATGAGTATCTATAAACGATTAAAAATACTTCTCCTGCCTCTGTCATTTATCGCAGCTTCGTGCAGCGATAACCTGACCGATGATGGTGATATTTTGATTGGCAATCCCGATATAGGCACCGAACGCACTATCTCGCTGCAGCTTTCTGTCAGCAATGGTTTTGATGGCGACCTGCCCTCAAGCCGCGCGTTTGCCGAAGGGGATGTTGATGAAAATACCATCAAGGATTTCTGGTTCATAGAGTATAACGAGCAGGGTAGGCGCATAGGTTGGCCTAAATATTTTGTACTCAATAGTCAGGATGAGTTAAAGGATCTTCAAGTGATTGTACCTAACCGTCCGGACGTGTATTTCAGTGGTCTTATCATAGCCAACACACATGATCCGGATCTGCTTGACAAAGATAAAAATCACGATAATCTTGATATATGTAATTATATCAATGAGTTCAGCACAGCCTTCAATATAAATATTGATGGACCCAACGACTGTATAACAACCGGACCTGATGGTAAACATTACCTTCCGATGAGCGGATCGTTTGAAATCCACAAGAATGCCGGTGAGACTCTCAATACGGTCAGCTGCAAACTGCGCCGCAACGTAGTAAAGGTAGTCTTGCAGATTGAAGTCCCGTCGGCCGAAGTTAAGCTGGTCAACGGTCTTTGGCGCAATGTGCCCGACAGAGTGTGTTTTCTCGAGCACTTCAACCATCCTGATTACTACACTACAAAAGATGATGAGGCGACTTACAAGTCAGTCTACTCCTCCTACGAGAGTTTTTACAGGAAAGCCATGGGTAATGTGGCAGAAATTCCCGAGATTACAGTGAAAAACTGGACTGAGGACAAGTTGGACGATGTAGGAGCTACAGCTGTCAATCTGGTCTATTATCTCCCGCGCAATGTGAGCGGTATACATGGTAACGCCGATGATGAGCGCGATAAAAACCGTGCGGCCACAAATCTGAAAGCCACTTTTTTCGAGATTAATGCCAATGCAGGCAACTATCAGCTCCGTTATCGCCTCTATCCCGGCAAGGACGTATTCTCGGACTTCAACCTGCTGCCAAATTATTGCTACACGATGCCGATTGTAGTCCGAGCTCCGGGTAATCCGGACACTGACTCGCGAGTGACAAACATGAATAAACTGCGACTCGACGAATCGAACTCCTACATCATCAATCCGGTGATTAGAAGCACGTACGCCGTCCCCATTTCACGTATAAATTACTACTGGAAAAACGAAGAAGGTTCGGCATCCACTCATGCCATCAATGAGTCCGACGAATGGATTGCTGAGGTTATCTGGCAGGATCAGCCGCAGCAGCTCATCAGCTTCTATACTTACGATAACGATGCAATTTCCGGAAATTTCGAAGGCAAAGGCGACGCAGCTTTCTATTTCCGACCCCTTGAAAATGTTGAGGGCAATGTTGTGATTGGCGTACGCAAAAAAACACCTGAAACTCCAACTCCCGGCAATAGAGAGTATCTGTGGAGCTGGCATCTATGGATAACTAACTATGAGCCCGACGATAACATCTCGTCGTGGGTGGATGATGAATATGTCTATCCCGTAACCGGCGGTGCTATCCATCGTTACGAGTCAAGCTTTTGGGATAAATCTTATCTGAATAAGTACATCATGGACCGTAATCTTGGTGCCCGCACTGACGTTCCGTCCACCGACCCGACGGTGAACGCCCGCTCGTTCGGCCTATACTATCAGTTCGGTCGCTTTGCACCGATGCCTTACGCCGATGCCGATGTCTACGATATGTATGGAAAGGTCATTCCTGATTTCAAAAATAATGGTGGCGTCAATATGAAAATAAAGATGCTTGCCGAAAACATTCAGGAATCAGTCACCAAGCCTTATACTTTTTTCACATGTGATATCTCAACGACCGACCAGAAGTGGTTGAAAAGTAACAGCTATGATAAGAATTCATGGAACAATCCTTCTTGGCACACCTCGGGCACGAAGAGCCTGTTTGATCCCTGCCCTCCGGGCTGGTGTATTCCGGGCGACGCTGTTTGGGAAAACTTCCGATCTTACGATGTTACACACGGCGGTGTTGGCACTACACGATTCAGTGCTATAGCCGACGAGAACTATCCTTTTACCACATATCACGGATATAATTTTTATCTGAATCCGAATAGCCATGGCGCCGGCACAACATGGTATCCCGCAGCAGGCAAACGAGACCGCAAAACCGGCATGATGACGGAGGTTGGCAATAAAGGTGTCTACTGGATGACTATGCCCGCAAGTTCCAATTTCGGTCAATGTATGGATATGGACAATGTTGGTATCCAGCTAACTGCAAACTATACTGATCACGGTGGCCGTAGTGCAGCTGTCTCCGTAAGATGTATTCGTCAATAAAATTGCTCACTGCATGAAATCCGGCTTAGGTGTAATTGCTGTGGCATCGATATTTCTGGCTGCCTCATGCTCAAGCAATCACAGCAATGCTGACACTCAAAGCGAGGGGAGGAGAGTACGCACTCCGCTCGCCTCGCTTTGCCGTAGCATAGATTATTCGGATACAGCCTCGCTTCTCGACGAAGGTGTCATGACACGCCTGATGATTGACATTGTAAAACTAATGCCTTACACTGACAGTCTTACCACGAGTCGTGAGCTGAACTACTTTTTCAATAGTATAAGTTACGTACCCGCAAGCGTCGCCATAGCCGACAGTCTGGGAGATCTTTACCTTAATAATCCCGCCTCGCCGGTGAGGGACAACGAACTCTATATCCGATTCCTCCGCGCAATGCTCTCAGCCGATTCCATCGCTGATTTCGAAAGACTGAAGTGCGAAGAAAATCTTCGTTTGGCGAGCCTGAACCGTATGGGATCGGTTGCCAATAACATTTCTATCCTCGACCGCGACGGCGTCACCCGGGATTTGCACTCAATCCGGGCGCCTCATATCCTTCTTGTTTTTTATGATCCGGAGTGTCCCCATTGCAGTGAAATTTTGGCCGAAATTGCGGCCAGCGAAAAGATAAACCGGCTGGTCATGGACGGCGAACTTGCTATTGTCGCGGTCTACGCCGAAGGCAAACGCTCAGTCTGGGAAAAATCAAAAGCCGATATGCCCCGCAATTGGATAGTTGGCTACGACATGAGCGGTGTGCTGGACAACGATCTCTACACCCTCCCCGCAATGCCTGTGCTGTACCTCCTGGACAGTCACCATCGCGTAGTCCTTAAAGACCCCGAATTCCCAACCGTGCTCCTGACTCTCCAGAATCCATAAGTTATCGTATAGATATGGAAGAAATAAGAATAGACGTGACCAAACAAACTCCTGAGGAATTGGCTCTTGCCGATGAACATGCTCAGCTCATATTCAAGTTCAACCACACGATGCCGGGCACTGCAGAGTATGCCGAACTTATGCACCGGATATTCCCGACTATGGGAGAGAATAGCCGTGTAGGTACTCCGCTGACAGCCGTCCGTCCCCACATGGTCAGTATCGGCAAAAACGTAGTGGTCATGCCCGGATGCCTGATGATGTCGGCAGGAGGTATCACCATCGACGACGGCGCGATGATAGCAGCCAACGTGCAACTTATTTCCAACAACCATGACCTATACGAGCGTCAGATCATAACCTGCAACCCCGTCCACATAGGCAAGAACGCATGGATTGGTGCCGGAGCAACGATATTGCCCGGAGTAACTGTCGGAGATAATGCCGTGGTTGGAGCTGCGAGTGTAGTCACAAAGGACGTAGCCCCGGACACCATAGTAGCAGGCAACCCCGCAAAATTCATCAAGGCAATCTCACCTAAATCACAATGCGCCGAGGAAAACACTGATGAGAATATAATCCAGCTTGGCCTCGACAGTTGCGGCGACTGATATGTAGGGTTAAATTATTTATTAACTTCATTACGAAGATTGTCACTCAATTGTTTAGGGGGCATGGCAAACCATCGCTTTACATATTTACCGAAAAATGTTGCAGATGGATAGTCGAGATTTGCAGCGACTTCCTTAATTGATAAATTTGAGTTTTTCAGATGCCCTCTAATATCAGCTTTAAGATAGTCTTTGATTAGTTCTGATGCAGGATAGCCACTATATTTGTGGCATATATTCGAGAGATATTTCGGAGTGAGGTAGAGTTTTTCAGCATACCATGTTATTTCCCGGTGGTGGAACGTCATTGTTGACAGTAATAAAAGAATTATGAATAAAAAGATTGACGGCATGCTGATACAGGCGGACAATGCGATACTTGTGGTCGATATACAGAACGATTGGGTTCTTCTCTCATCTCCGCTTCATGTTGCAGGAGCCTATGCAACCCTTCCGGCCATAGCAAAGTTTCTTGATTATGGACGTGCAAATGGCTGGGCTGTAATCTACATATATCGTATCCACCGACCATCGGGAATAGATGCGGAGTTGTTCCGCAGACACTA
>JAAVFP010000035.1 GCA_014800735.1 Bacteroidales bacterium | reverse complement strand
GGTCGCCGAAGCCTTTAGGCGTAGGCGCCCGGGGTTAAACGCAACATACAATGGCGTCCGAAGGCCGCCGAAAAGGTAGAATGCAGATTATCACCCTTTTCGGCGGCCTTCGGACGCCTGTTTTAGTCTTTTGCCTGTCCCACGGCGCCTCCGCAAGCTTCGGCGGCGTGGGTTACGATAATTCAGCGTCCTACGGACGCGTTTCCGCATTACGACACAGCCTCTAATGTCCGATGCAAGCCCTGTCAGGCGTCAGTGTCCTCGCCCGGGATTGTGTTGCGGTTGTTGTAGACCGTGCGGATGGACACGTTCAGCATCCGGGCTATGTCGGCGCTCTTTTCAACCCCGAAGCGGCGCAGGGCATGGATGCGCAGGCGCGTGTTGAGCGTCCGGTTCTTATACACGGCTTCGGGAGCCACCTTGGCATCTTCGGGAGCCGTGGCGTTGTACTGCTGCACAAAGTCCGGGAAGATGGACAGCACCGTGCGGTCGAATCCCTCGTAGAAGGTGTTATAGGATTCCTTCACCAGGTCGGAGTCGTTAATCACCTGTCCCAGGTCGTCGAACTGCTTCTTTTTGAACAGCCGCAGTAGCTTCTTGCGGTACTCCTCCAGTTCGTTGATATAATCGCTTGTCAGGCGGAAAGCGTATAGTATCATGCCGTGTTTCACGGAGTTGGCCTCGCGTAGGCTGGCGTTGGCGGATTCCAGCGCGCGGATGGCGTGGTCGCGGCTGTCGATAACGGTGTGAAGCTCGGCATTCACATGCGCAAGTGCCTCGCGGGTGCGTTTCAGGTGGCGGTACTCATATACTATATAGCACACCAGGCCCACAAGGCACAGTATCAGCACAGCCAGGGCCACTATGAAGCGGCGCTGCGTGCGCTGGTGGTCCTCAAGCGATTTGCGGTAGGCATCCCGCACTGTGGGCAGCACGCTCGACAGGCTCACCATTCGGGAGCGGTTCTTGTAGCGGTTGGCCTGGTCGTTGCAGTACAGCAGATAGTTGTAGGCGCGGGTCAGGTCGCCGTTCTGGAACAGCCACACGGCCAGTTCCTGGATGGCAGCAATCTCGCGGTTCTCCATCTCGGCGTCGAAAATAGCGGCGCGGGCCATGTAGTGCAGCATCTTCTCAGTGTCGGCCACGTCGGCATAGTAACGCCCCATCCAGTAGTTATTTATCGCATTCTGGCGGTTGGCCTCCACGGCTTCGTCGGCCACCTGGCGCAGCCGGTCAATCTGTGCCTGGGTCGGGGTGAAGGTCTGTGTTTCCACCATTCGCGCCACCGGCACCCAGAGCGCATCCGACATACTTCCCGGGCTGATAGTCGAAAGCGAGTCGCGGTAAGCATCCGATATTTGCTGATTTTCAATCTGTTTCGCCGGGTTGGTGTTCATGTATAGCGCCCGGATGGAGTAGACGTACTCCGCCACCTGGTAGAAATGTGCCTTGACCGTTGGCGACAATAGGGCCGTGTCGATGGACTGGAGAATACACGTGGCATCGTCAAAAAATCCCAGCGCTGCATAGATAAACGCCTGGTTGATGCGGCAATCCAGCGCAAGCTCGGGGTTGTCGGGCTCGATTTGCTCGGCCAGGCGGGCCGTTTCGCCCGCATAGTAGAGCGCCGAGTCGGAATCGTACACCAGATATTCCTCGTAGAGCCGACGCGACACCGTCAGCCGCTCGGCGGCAGTGAGGGGTGCCCGAAGGCTACCTCGCAGGTCGGCTATGCGCTGTTCCTTACGGTTAATGTAGTAGTCATGGTTGGCGATGATGGAGTCCAGGCGCTGCAGCAGCTTCCGGTTCTGGCGGATGGAGCTGTTCATGCCTGCTTCCATGATGAATGAGGAAAGCAACAATAGGATTAGAGATAATACGACCCGGTGCTTGAACATGGTTTTGGGGATAATGTAGAGTATTTTCGGTTTGCGCGGTGAAATTACACATTTTTTCACAACAAACAAAATTTTCAGGTAAGTTTTACGTCATGTTTTCTCCTTTATCTCTCATGCCACCTCACGCAAATCATTTACCGAATTATTTCAATTCCGGGAGCAACCACGCCTGATTATCAGCTGTGTACGTTTGATAATATTTGTAATAATTTACCTAAGTTGAGGCAATCCCCTTATCAATAAAAAAAAACGCTATTTTTGCACACAGAATATTATCAATAAAATCCAACCTAATTATTTTCACCTTTCATGAAAAAGCTAACGATCGCCGCACTTGCGGTTCTGGCAGTGTCATGTTCGCCCAAGAACAGCACCCAGCCCTCGCCGGCCATAGCCCCCGATGAACAAATCGAGGCTACTGTGAAAAAAATTGTGTCCGGCATGTCGCTTGAGGACAAAGTGGGTCAGATGTGCGAAATCACAATCGACCTTATCCAGGCCGACAGCGCCAACGCCGACGGCACCCCCTATGCCGACCCCGCCAAGATGAAAACCGCCTTTGAGCAGTACCGCGTGGGCTCCGTGCTCAACACCCCCCAGGGCCACGCTCAGACACCCGAAGTGTGGTACAACATCATCAACGACATCCAGGAAGCTTCGATGAAGTACATCGGCATCCCCGACGTCTACGGCGTGGACCAGAACCACGGCACCACCTACACCAGTGGCGGCACTTTCTTCCCACAGGAAATCAACATGGCCGCTTCCTTCAACCGCGACCTCGTGCGTGAAGGTGCAGCCATCAACGCCTACGAAACCCGTGCAAGCGCAATTCCCTGGGTCTACAATCCCGTGATGGACCTCGGCCGCAACCCCATCTGGAGCCGTATCTGGGAAAGCTTCGGCGAGGACCCCTACATCAACGGCGCAATGGCCGTGGAAATGGTCAAGGGCTACCAGGGCGACGACCCCAACCACATCGGCGTGAAGAACGTCGGTGCCTGCCTCAAGCACTACATGGCCTACGGCAACCCCACAACCGGCAAGGACCGCACTCCCTCCAACATCAGCCCGCTTGACCTGCGCGAGAAATACTTCCATCCCTTCAAGGAAGCCATCCGCGCCGGCGCTCTCTCGGTGATGGTGAACTCCGGCATCAACAACGGCATGCCCTTCCACGCCAATTACGAAATGCTCACCACCTGGCTCAAGGACGACCTCAACTGGGACGGTATGATCGTGACCGACTGGGCCGACATCCACAACCTGTGGAACCGCGATAAAATCGCCAAGGACTACAAGGAAGCCATCATGCTCTCCATCAACGCCGGCATCGACATGTCAATGACCCCCTACGACATGGAATTCTGCACACTCCTCAAGGAGCTCGTCGAGGAAGGCAAGGTGCCCATGAGCCGCATCGACGATGCCGTGGCACGCATCATCCGCTTCAAGCTGCGCCTGGGCCTCTTCGAGGTTCCCGTAACCAATCCCAAGGACTATCCTCTGTTCGGCAGTGCCGAGCATGCCGCCAAGGCCCTCGAACTGGCTGCACAGAGCGAAATCCTGCTCAAGAACGACAACGCTACCCTGCCCCTCCAGGCCGGCAAGCGCATCCTGGTCACCGGCCCCAACGCCAACTCGATGCGCAGCCTCAACGGCGGTTGGTCCTACACCTGGCAGGGCACCAACGACCCCGTGTTCCACGCTCAGTACAACACCATCTACGAAGCTATGTGCAACGAGTTCGGTGCCGACAAGGTAACCCTGGAGCAGGGTATGGACTATGTTGAAGCCTACGGCCAGTGGGAACGCGAGGAGAACGTGCGCATTGACCGCGCCGTGGCTGCCGCCCGCACTGCCGACGTAATCGTGGCCTGCGTGGGTGAGAACTCCTACTGCGAGACCCCCGGCAACACCAACGACCTGCACCTCTCGGCCAACCAGACCGCACTGGTCAAGGCTCTTGCTGCCACCGGCAAACCCATCGTGCTGGTGCTCAACGGCGGCCGTCCCCGCATCATCCGCGACATCGAGCCCCTCGCTTCGGCGGTTGTTGACGTGCTCCTGCCCGGCAACTACGGCGGCGATGCCCTGGCCCAGCTCCTGGCAGGCAAGCGCAACTTCAGCGCCAAACTCCCCTACACCTATCCCAAGTGGATCAACGCCCTGGCAACCTACGACCACAAGCCCGCAGAAACCGTATCGACAATGAGCGGTGCCTACAACTACAGCGCCGACATCGACGTGCAGTGGCCCTTCGGCTTCGGCATGAGCTACACCACATTCGAGTACAGCAACATCGCTGTGGACAAGGCTGAATTCGGTCCTGCCGACAACATCACCGTCAGCGTCGACGTGAAGAACACCGGCAGCGTGGAAGGCATGGAGCCCGTAATCTTCTACAGCTCCGACCTGGTGGCTTCCATCACCCCCGACGTGCTCCGCGTGCGTGGCTTCGACAAGATTTCGCTCAAACCCGGCGAAACCAAGCGTGTTGAATTCACTATCCCCGCAAGCGACCTCGCTTTTGTTGGCTACAACGGCCACTGGACCATCGAGCAGGGTGAATTCAAGTTCACCATCGGCAACCAGAGCGCCAACGCCACCTGCACCGAAACAAAGGTTTGGGACACTCCCAACATCCTCTAAAACACTCCCTTAGTTTAGGGTCCTGAAGACCATTAACGAGCTTCAGGGCCCTAAACTTCTTAATCCACCCAATATGCATCCACAAAGAAAACGACTTATGATTCATAAAAATATCATCCTGGCGCTGGGCGCGTGCGCACTCCTGGGCGCTGCCACACCCTGCCAGGCCGAAAAAAACGGGAATACCGACTCCGCAACACCCAAAAACTTCCTGCGCGTGGACGGCCCCAACATCGTGGACGCCAACGGCGAGGTGTTCTACATCAAAGGCACCAACACCGGCAACTGGCTCAACCCCGAAGGCTATATGTTCGGCTTCGGGCGCACCACATCGCCCTTTATGATCAACGAAGCTTTCTGCGAGCTCGTCGGCCCGACGGCAGCCGCCGAGTTCTGGCAGGACTTCAAGGATAACTACATCACCGAGGCCGACTTCGACTTCATCGCCTCCAAGGGCGCCAACACCGTGCGCATCCCCTTCAACTACCGCCTGTTCACCAACGAGAACTACATGGGCCTCAACGACAGCACCGAAGGCTTCCGCCGCATCGACGACTGCGTGGCATGGGCCCGAAAGAACAACCTGCGCCTCATCCTGGACATGCACGACTGCCCCGGTGGCCAGACCGGCGACAACATCGACGACAGCTACGGCTATCCCTGGCTGATGGTAGACTCCGTGGCCCAGAACCAGTTCGTGGACATCTGGAAGAAAATCGCCGACTACTACGCCGACGAGGACGTAATCCTGGGCTACGAACTCGCCAACGAACCCATCGCCACCTACTGGGAGGGCGAGGAGCGCGACATGCTCAACGCTCAGCTCGAACCCCTCTACAAGCGAACCGTGGAGGCCATCCGCCAGGTGGACCCCAACCACATCGTGCTGCTGGGCGGACCGCAGTGGAACAGCTACTTCGGCAACTTCACCGACTGGACCTTCGACAATAATATAATGTACACCTGCCACCGCTACGGCGGCGATGCCACTGCCGAGGCCATCGCAAGCTTCATCGAATTCCGCGACAAGACCAACCTGCCCATGTACATGGGTGAAATCGGCCACAATTCCGACCAGTGGATGAGCGATTTCGTGGACGTGATGCGCGCCAACAACATCGGCTACACCTTCTGGCCCTACAAGAAGCTGGGCGACAGCTCCATGACCGGCGCAGCTGTCCCCGAAGGCTGGCGCGAGGAAGTGGTGGCTTTCGTGGAGGCTCCTCGCGGTTCCTACGGCGAAATCCGCGCCGCACGCGAAAAATGTTCCCAGCAGCGCGGACGCGAACTCCTGCACCAGTACGTGGAGAACGCCAAGGCCGAAAATATGCTTATTCACAACAATTATATCAACGCTATACAACTCGACAAATGAAATCAGCACTCAAGGCACTTGCCCTCTCCGCGGCCCTCGCAGCCTCGGCAGCTGTGGCTAACGCCGAAACACCGGTGTACCTGGACGATACCCAGGACATCGAAGCTCGCGTGCAGGACGCCCTGTCGCGCATGACTACATCCGAAAAAATCGCCATCATCCACGCCCAGAGCAAGTTCAGCTCGCCCGGTGTGCAGCGCCTCGGCATCCCCGGAATCTGGTGCACCGACGGCCCCCACGGCATCCGCCCGGATGTTCTCTGGGACGAATGGGAACAAGCCGGAGCCACCAACGACTCCTGCGTGGCATTCCCCGCCCTCACCTGCCTGGCCGCCACATGGGACCCCCAGATGTCCGCACTCTACGGTAAATCCATCGGCGAGGAAGCACGCTACCGTCAGAAAAACGTGCTCCTCGGTCCGGGCGTCAACATCAACCGCACACCGCTCAACGGCCGCAGCTTCGAGTACATGGGCGAGGACCCCTACCTCTCGTCCGTAATGGTTGTGCCCTACATCCAGGGAGTCCAGGCCAACGGCGTGGCCGCTTGCGTTAAGCACTACGCCCTCAACAACCAGGAAGTGGACCGCGACCACGTCAACGTGCTCGTGGATGACCGCACGCTCCACGAAATCTACCTGCCCGCATTCAAGGCGGCCGTCAAGGACGGCGGTGCTTGGGCCATCATGCCGGGCTACAACAAGTACAACGGCGACCACGCCTGCGAGAACTCGGTGCTCCTGCTCGACATTCTCAAGGGCGACTGGGGCTTCGACGGCGTAGCCATCAGCGACTGGGGTGCTGTGCACAACACCGAGAAAGTGGCCACCAACGGCCTCGACATGGAGTTCGGCTCCTGGACCAACGGCCTCAACTGGGGCGCCAGCAATGCCTACGACAACTACTACCTGGCCAAGCCCTACCAGAAGCTCATCGAAGAAGGCAAGATGGACACCAAGGACCTCGACGACAAGGCCGCACGTGTGCTCCGCCTGATTATGCGCACCGAAATGAACCGCAACCGTCCCTACGGCTCGCTCAACAGCGACGAGCACTATGCAGCCGCCCGCACCATCGGCGCCAACGGCACCGTCCTGCTCAAGAACGAAGGTAACCTGCTGCCCATCGCTCCCACTGCCAAGAAAGTCCTCGTGGTGGGCGAGAACGCCATCAAGATGATGACTGTGGGTGGAGGCTCCTCCTCGCTCAAGGTTCAGCACGAAACCCTGCCTCTGGACGGCATCCGCAAGATGGCTGCCGACAAGGGCATCGAAATCGTCTATGAGCGCGGCTACGTGGGCGACGTCACCGGCGAATACAACGGTGTGACCACCGGCCAGGACCTCAACGACTCGCGCACCGCCGAGCAGCTCATCGCCGACGCTGTCAAGGCTGCCAAGGACGCGGACATGGTCATCTTCATCGGCGGCCTCAACAAGTCCGACCACCAGGATGCCGAGGGCACCGACCGTCTTGCCTACGAACTCCCCTACAACCAGAACACCGTGATCAGCGCCCTGGCCAAGGCCAACCCCAACACCGTGGTTGTAAATCTCACGGGCAACGCCTACGCAATGCCCTGGAAGGATGAGGTACCCGCCATCGTTCAGGGCTGGTACTTCGGTTCCGAAGCCGGCAACGCCCTGGCCGATGTGCTCTTCGGCGAGGTTAACCCCTCGGGCAAGATGCCCTTTACCATGGCCGCCGCACTCACCGACTATGCCGCTCACGCAACAGCCGACCCCGAAATGTACCCCGGCGTCAACGGCGACGTAACCTATAAGGAAGGCCTCGACGTGGGCTACCGCCACACCGACAAGCTCAAACCCGCCCGCGTGAACTACGCCTTCGGCCACGGCCTCAGCTACACCACCTTCGAACTCGGTCAGGCAAGCCTTTCCACCAAGGAACTCACCCAGGACGGCACCGTAACCGTCACCGTGCCCGTCACCAACACCGGCAGCCGTGAAGGTGCCGAAGTGGTGCAGGTCTACGTCCGCGACGTCAAGAGCACCCTCGCACGCCCCATGAAGGAACTCAAGGCATTCCAGAAAGTCACCCTCAAGCCCGGCCAGACCGAGGTGGTGAAACTCACACTGGACAAGAACGCATTCGCATTCTACAACGCCGACACCAAGCAGTGGGAAGTTGAGCCCGGCAAGTTTGAAATCCTCGTAGGCACAGCCTCCGACAACATCGCAGCTCGCCTGCCCCTCAACATCACCGCCAAGAATCTCGCCTGGAAAGACTAACCTGGCACACGCAATAACTGAAAAAATCCCGCCCGCAGCGGGATTTTTTTGTTCCCCTACTCGCCCAAAACTCTCACATAAAATGAACCACCCTCCTCCAAAGTTTGTTTAATAGTATTAATCTTAGAAAAAAATGGAAATTGGAGATAAAATTCCCGAAGTGCTCGGCGTGGATGCCGACGGCCGCCAGGTGAAGGCAAGCGATTTTGCCGGCAAGCCGCTCATCATTTATTTTTACCCCAAGGACAATACCCCCGGCTGCACTGCCGAGGCGTGCTCGATCCGCGACAATTACGACGACCTCCGCGCCAAGGGCTACGTGGTGATTGGCATTAGCAAGGACTCCACCGCAAGCCACGTGAAGTTCGCCGACAAGTACAGCCTGCCCTTCATCCTGCTCAGCGATGCCGACACCACTGTGAACCAGGCTTTCGGCGTGTGGCAGAAAAAGAAGATGGCCGGCCGCGAGTATATGGGCACCGTCCGCACCACCTTCATCACCGACGCGGACCACCGTGTGACCGAAATCATCCGCAAAGTCGACACCAAGAACGCCGCCGCACAATTGTTGAAAATTATTTCGGAACACGCACAATAATTTCGCCCTGTCGCAGTTAATTCTGTGATATGGGTACAGCATCAAAGGGCAATAAAATCGACATGCTCAGCGGCCCGCTGGCATCGCGGATGGTGCTTTTTGCACTTCCGTTGATTGCCAGTGGCGTGCTGCAGCAGTCATTCAATTCGGTCGATGTGGCCGTGGTGGGCCGCTTTGCCGGTAGCCACGCATTGGCCGCCGTGGGCAGCAACGGCCCCGTGATAAGTCTGTTGATCAACATGTTCCTCGGCCTTTCGGTCGGGGTCAACGTGGTTATAGCCAATTATATCGGCCAGCGCAACAGCCGCGGAGTGCGCGCCGCAGTAGCTTCGTCGGTAGTCCTGGCATTGCTCAGTGGTCTCACCATGCTGGTGCTGTCGCAGCTCATAGCGCGCCCGGTGCTCACATGGCTCGACACTCCCGCCGAGGTCCTTGACGATGCCGTGCTCTACCTCCGCCTCCTGGGCCTGGGCATGCCCTTTATGATTATCTACAATTTCGGCTCGGCAATCCTGCGAAGCGTGGGCGACACCCGCCGACCCTTCTACATCCTGGTGCTCGCCGGCATTGTCAACGTGATTCTCAACCTCGTGCTCGTGATTGGCTGCGACATGGGCGTGGCCGGTGTGGCCATAGGCACAGTGGTGTCCAACATCGTCAACGCCACCCTGATAACCATAATTCTAATGCGCGAAAAGAGCGACATCCGTGTGGACCTCAAAGCCATCGTGCCCTCGCGCGTGCAGATTGGCAAAATTTGCAACGTGGGCGTGCCGGCAGGCATCCAGACCACGGTCTTCGCCCTTTCCAACGCCTTCATCCTATCGGCTATCAACAGCTTCGGGGCCGACGCTGCCGCCGGCTCGGCCGCGGCGCTCAACTACGAACTGTATTGCTACTTCGTCATCAGCGCTTTCGCACAGACCGCCGTTGCCTTCATCAGCCAGAACTACGGTGCCGGCAACCTGGACCGCTGCCGCCGCATTTTCCGCCTGAGTCTGGCCATGAGCATGGGCACAAGCGTAGTGCTCAACCTGCTGCTGGCGTGGATGCATGAACCCGTCCTGCGAGTGTTCACAACCGACATCCCCGTGCTTCACTACGGCGGCATCCGCATGACCTATGTCCTTGCTTTTCAATTTATCGCGTGCTACTACGAGATGGCCGGCTCGGCAATGCGAGGCCTGGGCCACTCCATGACCCCGGCACTCATCACCATTTTCGGCACCTGCGTGCTGCGCCTGTTCTGGGTGTGGAACTTCCCCGTGGGCGAGGCCGAGTTCCGCGACCTCATGATCGTGTACCCCGTCAGCTGGATACTCACCGACCTGCTCATGTTCATCGCCTTCGCCCGAATACGTCGAGGATTAGGGACACAGGCTAAAAACGCCCAATTATAAGCGGCGGAGCCGCGATGGTGTCAAAAACCCCACACGCAGTGCCTAAGCGCGGAGTGTGGGGTGAACCGTAAACATACAGAATAAGCTTCGGAGAAGCGATGTTATTCACTCGCAGACTCCTCGCTCCAGTAGGGATACCTGATATCCCACAGAAACAGCGGACCTGCGGGCATCGACGTGCCGGCAGCGCAGCGGTCCTTCTTCTCCAAAATATCCAGAATACCCTCCGGGGCAATCTTGTGGCGGCCCACCTCCACGAGCGTGCCCACCACGGCACGCACCATGTTGCGAAGAAAGCGGTCAGCCGAAATTTCAAAATACCAGTGTGTTGCATCCATGCAGTGCCACGCGGCGCGCCGCAGGTCGCAGATATTGGTCTTCACGTCGGTGTGCAGCTTGGAGAACGACGTGAAATCGCGACGCCCCACAATCAGCTCCGCCGCGCGGTTCATGGCATCGAAATCAAGAGTCGGGGCGCATTGCCACGACAGGCCGCAGGCAAAGGGATCCTTGCGCGTGTGGGCGAAGTAGCGGTACGTCCGCTCCGTGGCATCGAAACGCGCGTGGGCATCCGCCGCCACCGGGAAAATATCGTGCACGGCGATATCCGGCCCCGCGATGCTGTTGATGGCCCGCAGCAGCCGCGGCATATCCACGTCATCAGGCGTATCGAAGTGCGCAATCATCATGCGGGCGTTCACCCCGGCATCCGTGCGTCCCGCACCCGTAATCGGGGTCGGACGCCGAAGAACGGTGCCGAGCGCTCCTTCGAGCACACTCTGCACACTCACTGCATCCGGCTGAATCTGCCAGCCGTGAAACCCCGCGCCGCGGTAGGACAGGTGCATGAACCAGCGCATGCCCCCTTATTTCTCCAGATAAGTGTAGCCGAACAGGCCCGAACGGTAGGTGCTGATGAACTCGCGGCCCTCCTCAGGGGTGATTTTGCCATCCTTCATGGAAGCCGTCACCCATGCTTCAAGGTTGCGCACCAGCTTCTTGGGCTGGAACTGAACGTAGTCAAGCACCTCATCCACTGTTTCGCCCTCGATAATCTGGTCAATCTCGTAGCGGTCCTTGTACACACGGATGTGCACCGCGTTGGTGTCGCCGAACAGGTTGTGCATGTCGCCCAGAATTTCCTGATAGGCACCCACCAGGAACACCCCGAGGTAGTACGACTCGCCCGCGCGGAGCGGATGCACCGGCAATGCCGACGAGGTGCCCTGCTGCGAGATGAAGTTGGCAATCTTGCCGTCGGAGTCGCAGGTCATGTCCTGGATGGTACACGTGCGTGTGGGCTTCTCGTCGAGGCGCGAAATGGGCACAATGGGGAATATCTGGTCGATAGCCCACGAATCGGGCAGCGACTGGAACAACGAGAAATTGCAGAAATACTTGTCGGGCACCATCTTGGAAATCTTGCGCAGGTCCTCGGGCGTATGCTTCATGGTGGCCGCAATCTCGCCAACCTCGCGGGCGATGCTCCAGAACAGCTTCTCGATCATGGCGCGGGTGTGGAGGTCAAGCATGCCCAGGCTGAACAGGTCAAGCGCCTCCTCGCGGATTTGCAGCGCGTCGTGCCAGCTTTCGAACAAGCGCGACGTGTCCAGGCGGTCCCAGATGTCGTAGAGCTCGCGGGCCAGCTCATGCTCATCGGGCGAAATTTCCTGCGAGTCCTTCCACACGGGCAGCTGTGTGGTTTCGAGCACCTCGAATATCAGCACCGAGTGGTGCGCAGTGAGCGAGCGGCCCGACTCGGTAATCACATTGGGCTGCGGCAGGTTGTTCTTGGTGCACACATCCACGATGGCCGACACGGCATCGTTGGCATACTCCTGGATGGAATAGTTCATGCTGCTTTCGCTCGACGAACTGCGAGTGCCGTCATAGTCCACACCCAGGCCGCCACCTATGTCGATAAACTCAACGCCGAAGCCCAGCTTCGACAGCTGCACGTAGAACTGCGTGGCCTCGCGTAGCGCGTTCTTTATCACGCGTATCTTATTAATCTGGCTACCGATGTGGAAGTGAATAAGTTTCAGGCAGTCCTTCAGGTCGCGGCGCTCCAGAATGTCGAGCGCTTCAAGCAGTTCCGAGGAATTCAGGCCGAACTTGCTCTGGTCGCCGCCGCTCTCGCTCCACTTGCCCGAGCCGGTGCTGGACAGCTTGATGCGGATGCCGATATTGGGGCGGATTTTCAGGCGCTTGGCAATCTCGGCAATCATGCGCAGCTCGTTGAGCTTCTCAACCACCAGATATATGCGGCGCCCCATCTTCTGGGCCAGCAGGGCCAGCTCAATGTAGCTCGCATCCTTATATCCGTTGCAGATAATCAGCGCATTCTCGTCGATATTGGTCGCCAGCACAGCGTGGAGCTCAGGCTTCGAGCCCGCTTCCAGGCCGATATTGAACTTCTGGCCGTAGCTCACAATCTCCTCCACCACCTGGCGGATCTGGTTCACCTTGATGGGGTAAATCATATAGTTCTGCCCCTTGTAGGCGTACTGCTCCGAGGCCGTCTTGAAGCAATTCGAAATCTTTTCGATGCGATTATCAAGAATATCGGGAAAACGCACAAGCACCGGTGCCGAAATATCGCGCACCTGCAGCTCATCCATCACCGCCTTGAGGTCGACCGACGCATAACCCTGTCGGGGAGTAACCTCAATGTGGCCCTTGTCGTTGACACGGAAATAATTTCGGCCCCAGCCGTTTATGTTGTACAGCTCCTCGCTGTCCTCAATACGCCATTTTCTCATTTATTCGCTTGATTCAGATATTTCCTGCAAAGATACAATAAAAATCGCTGACAGCAAACTGTGCCGCCATGCCTTTGTCACGCCGAATGGAAATCAGGGCCTTTCCCTGAGTTTGTCTGACTCTCAGAAATTGCAAATCGTAGGGACGTGCCTTTGGCACGTTGCTTGGTAATCAACGGCTTACGTCTACGTGCCAAAGGCACGTCCCTACACGGCCAATTTTTGCGGCGCGCAGTGGGGGCTCATACCGTGAACCAAACATCTCCACGCAGTGTTATGAATTCATTAAAAACCTCATAACCCAACGCTCAACCAAGTAACCCTTAAAAATTAGACAATATATATTTGAGCAGGATTTGCGAGGAATTTTATTTATTGAGCGATAGAGCTTAGCGAGCTAAGCGACTGAGTGAAAGAAATAAAAGTGCCGCAAAGACAAGCAAAGATATATTGGCCCGAAGGGTTTACTTAAAACTACTAAACTACAAACTAATTATTAAGAGTTACTTATGTTCAAGAAAATGCTCCTTTGCTGCGCTGTCGCAGCCGCTTCAGTCACCGCCGCAAACGCTCAGAAAACCGAAATCACCGCCAGCTACGGTGCCTATACTCAGATGGATGCCAGCAACATGCACGATGGCTGGGGAGGTGTCAACACTGCCTGGGGCGCACTCAACCTGGGCGTAAACTTCCGCGTCACCCCCAACATCTGGGTCGGTCCCTCCTACACCTTCTCCTCCACCACAACCGAAGGCGGACCCCATCACAGCAACATCGCCTACCACGCAATCATGATGAACGGTCGCTACGGCTACTATCAGAATTCCATCGTGAAACTCTATGCCAAACTCGGCCTGGGTGTGGAAATCAGCCACATGCAGCCCCGCGGCGCCGACAGCTACAACAAAGCCTACTGCGCCTTCCAGATCGTGCCCATCGGCGCACAGGTGGACCTCAACCGCTCCTGGGCAATGTATGCCGAGGCCGGCTTCGGTGCACAGGGCCTATTCCAGTTCGGCTTCAAATACAAATTCTAAGGAATAACGAAAAATATCACTGTCGGCAGGCGGGCGCAGCGGAGCAATTCCCTGCACCCGCCGCTTTTATGTATAGTTGACAGCGCCGCGGCCCACGGATTGTGTTGTTGGCTTGATGTCTACCAATGATAGCGGCGGAGCCGCGCCGTAGCGAGAAACCCCGCAAGCAGTGTGGGGTGGTAGCCTGGGGGACATTGGGAGCTTCGGAGAAGCGACGTTAATCCGCGCGTGCTACATCGCTTCTCCGAAGCTCATTATCTCTATCTCCCCCTACCCCACACTTCGTGCGGGGTTTGTCGCTACGGCGCGGTTCCGCCGCTTTTTTTCTGACTCTGACGCCCCCGCCTCCCCACATTGCGTGTCTCGCTACGGCGCTGCTCCGCCGCTAGGTTACTTGGCGGGAGGTGTTTGCATATTTCGCGGTTTTTGCCTACTTTTGTGTTATCACGCGAATTTTTGTATATGAAGATCTGTCACATACTCTGGAGTCTTACTACGGGCGGCATCGAGACTATGCTTGTTGACATTATCAACCGGCAGGTGGACGAGGCCAATGTTATGCTCGTGGTTGTCAACGACCTGGTGGACCCCAAGCTGGTGGATCAGCTCAGCTCCAAGTGCCGCGTGAGGCTGCTGAGGCGCCCGGCCGGCAGCCGCAATCCCTTGCAGATTATAAGGCTCAACGCTCTGGTGGAGCGCTTCCGTCCCGATGTGATTCACCACCACTCGCCGCGCACATCGCGCCTGCTGTTCACACGCCGCCCCACTGTGCGCACCATCCATGCAACCGACCTCGCCGCCGACGAATATCCCCGCATGGATGCTCTCTATGCCATCAGCGACAGTGTGCGCGATTTCACAGCCGCGCAAGGCTTTGATGCCAGGGTGATAATCAACGGCATCCCGGCCGACCGCATAGCGGCCCGCGAGCCGGACGGCAAACAGCCGGACGGCACATTCCGCATGGTCCAGGTGGGCCGCGTGAATTTTGAGCAGAAAGGCCAGGACATTGCCATCGAGGCCATGGACAGGCTGGTGAACGGCCGCGGCATCACGAATCTGCGCCTGCACATCATGGGCGAGGGCGAGGATTTGCCCGCGCTGCGCAGGATGGTGGCCGACCGCGGCTTGGCGGATTACGTAGTGCTTGAGGGCCTGCGCACACGCACCTATGTGTTCGACCACCTGCGCGACTTCGACCTTTTCCTCCAGCCCTCGCGCCAGGAGGGTTTCGGCCTGACGGTAGCCGAGGCTTGCGCCGCCCGCGTGCCGGTGCTGATAAGCGACCTGCCGGGGCCGCTTGAAATTATTGACGGCGGACGCCTCGGAGCTACTTTCCGCGCAGGCGATGCCGGCGACCTTGCCGATAAAATCGAGGCTATATATAATGATGGCTACGACGGCCGGATGATTGACGGTGCCCAGCGCCGCGTGAAGGAGTGCTACGATGTGGCCGTCACGGCCCGGGCCTACCTGGATGCCTACCGCAAAATTGTGTAATCCGACTTTTATCCGTAACTTTGCAGGCGAAAAACGCAACGTCCGGCAATAATCGCAGCGCTGATGCGTTGATTAAGAAGATAAGATACATTTCCCCAGTTCTGATGAAACTTAAAACATTAGCCATCATATTCGGAGCCACACTGGCGCTCGCGTCGTGCAGCTCCCATAAATCGACCCTCCCTTATTTCAACGATATTATCACCGTGACCGAAGGCACGCTGCCTGCGGCCAGCTACCTGCCCGAAATCCAGCCTGACGACGAGCTGCTGATCACCGTCAGCTCGGCCAACCCCGCTGCCACGGCGCTCTACAATCTGCCAATGGCCACCAACGCCCCAAGCGATGAGCTCAGCGTGACCGGCCAGGCCCGCCAGCTCACCTACTTCGTTGACTCGCAGGGCGACATCACCATGCCTCAGCTGGGCAAAATCCACGTGGCCGGCATGACCACCGAGCAGCTCCAGGCCGAACTGACCAAGATGATTTCGCGCGACGTGCGCGACCCCATGGTCGTAGTCCGCCTGATGAACTTCACCGTGTCGGTGGGCGGCGAAGTGCGTTCGCCCAAAAGCATCAAGGTGCCGGGCAACCGCATCACGGTGCTCGAAGCCCTGGCCGCCGCCGGCGATATGACCGAGTACGGCCAGCGCTCCAACGTGCTTGTTATCCGCGAGGAAAACGGCGAGCGCACCTTTGCGCACCTCGACCTCAACTCGGCCGAGGCTCTGGCGTCGCCCTACTATTATCTGCAACAGAACGACTACGTCTACGTGGCACCCAACAGCATCCGCCAGGCCAACTCGAAGTATAACACCAACAACTCGTTCAAGCTCCAGGTCACCTCAACCATCGTGAGCGCCGTTTCCGTTATCGCATCGCTTATTATTGCCCTCACACGCTGATTTTCAAATGGCTAAAAAGAATACATCCGATTTTATCGACGTAAAATTCCTGTTCAAGCAGTACCTGTCCAAGTGGTACTACTTTGTCATCTCCGTTGTGCTTTGCGTGGGGCTTGCCTACGCCTACACCCGCATCCACCAGTCGGAATTCGCAGTCAGGGCCAACGTGCTCATTTCGCAGGACGACAACAACATGATGGGCGGCGGCGACATGGCCGGCCTCGGTGCCCTGGGCAACCTGTTCGGCTCCTCGGCCTATGTGGAGGATGAGGTTTTCGTCATCTCATCCCACTCGCTCTACAGCCAGGTGGCCAAGGAGCTGGGAATCAACGTGCAGTACTACGTGCGCGAAGGATTCATGCGCTACGAGCTCAGCTACCCCAATCATCCCGTGTCCGTCACCCCACAGGCCGGTATGGTGGATACGCTTTCGATGCTCGTGGATTTTAAAATCGATGTGAACGAGAAAGGCGAGGCCGCCATCCAGGCCAAAATGCGCCGCGAGAAAATCATCGACGTAAAGAACGTGCGCCTGCCCTACACCGCCGAAACCGTGCTGGGCTCGTTCACCTTCACACCCACAGCCGCCTTCCCCGCCGGCGAGGCCGTGAAGGAACGCGCCGCCGTGATGAGCTACGACATGACAGCCGAACTCCTGGACCGCGACGTGCAGACCGAAATCGCTTCGAAGCGCACCAACGTTATCCGCCTGGGCATCAACACCACCAACGCCGCCTACGGCAAAGCCATCCTCGACAAGATTATCGAGGAGTACAACAAGCGCGGCATCTACGAAAAGACACTCCAGAACGAAAACACCGCCAAGTTCCTGGATGAGCGTCTGAAGTTGATTTCAGCCGACCTTGACCACACCGAAGCCGAAATCCAGAACTACAAGCAGGACCGCGGCATGATTGACCTCGAGGCAAAGGCAATGTACCAGACCGAGAAACGCGCCAAGCTCGAGGAAGCCCTCATCACCGCCACCACCGAGCGCAACCTCATCGAGCTGGCCCGCGAATTCCTGCGCGACCCTGCCAACGCCTACTCGCCCGTGCCCGTCACCCCGCAGACGGCAAGCCTGGCCGAAGTCATCGGCAACTATAACCTGATGATTATCGAACGCCAGAACATGCTGGCAAGCGCACTGCCCGAGAATGCCGCCCTAAAGCTGCTCTCGTCCAACATCGACATCATGCGCCGCAACCTGCAGGAATCGGTGCAGAGCGCCCTCGACCAATCCAACATCGCCATCCGCGACGCCAAGCGCGAGCTTGACGCCACCGACTCGCAGCTGGGCAGCATCCCCCGCGAGGAACGCGAGTACATCAACATGCGCCGCCAGCAGGAAGTGCAGTCGCAAATCTACATCTTCCTGCTGCAGCACCGCGAGGAAGCCTCCATGCTCATTGCCAACGCCGTGCCCAAAGGCCAGGTGATTGACAACGCCTTCACCTTCAGCGAGCCCCTGGGCATGTCGCGCCGCACGGTGCTGATGCTGGGCCTGCTGCTGGGCCTGTGCTTCCCGCCCGTGCTCCTCTACATCATGAAGATTATCAACAACCGCTTCGAAACCCGCGAGGAAGTGGAGCGCTTGAGCGATGTGCCCGTGCTGGGCGAAATGAGCATCAGCCGAAGCGGCAAGCACCTGGTGGCCACCCCTGACAGCACCTCGAGCACCGCCGAGCTATTCCGCCTGATGCGCTCCAACCTGCTCTTCATCCTCAACGGCGCCAACGACAAGGTTGTGCTGCTCACCTCCTCCACCTCGGGCGAGGGTAAATCCTTCATCTCAATCAACCTGGCCGCATCGCTGGGCATGCTGGGCAAAAAGACCCTGCTTGTGGGCATGGACATCCGCAAGCCCCGCCTGGCCGAATATCTGGGCGTAGCGCCACGCTTCGGCCTCACCCAGTACCTGTCGTCCGACAAGATTTCGGTTCAGGACCTCATCAACCCCGTGCCCGGAGCCATGAACCTGGATGTGATTGTGTCCGGCCCCGTGCCCCCCAACCCTGCCGAGCTGCTGCTGTCCGACCGCGTGGACAAACTCTTTGCCGAACTGCGCACGATGTACGACTACATCATCGTGGACACCGCCCCCATCGGCATCGTCAGCGACACCTTCACTCTGGACCGCATTGCCGACGCCGCCATCTACGTGTGCCGCGCCAACTATACCCAGGCCACCGAACTGCGCACCCTCAACGACATCTACGAGCAGGGTCGCCTGAAGAAACTGTCGCTCGTTATCAACGGCACCGCAGCCAAGAAAACCTACGGCTACGCCCACCAGGGTTAATATGGCTAAGGCTACCAACATAAACAATACCAGCGCAACTGCCACCCCCGCAGAGGGGCGCCAGTTGCTCACATTTGAAAAGCGCGAGTGGGTTCAGCCCGTGCTCTTCATGCTGAGCCTCTCGGCCACAGGCCTGCGCTTCTATCCGGCGCTCCTGTTCGTGATTCTGTTCCTGGTCAAAGCCTTCCGCGAGGACCGCTACAGCTTCATCGTGATGCTCACCCTCACCGTGGCCGGCTCAGGCCTGATTGACCCCCGAGTGATTCCTGGAGTCCGTTTCTCCGACCTCGCTGCCATTGCAGCTCTGGTGCTCGTATTTATCTATCGGAAAACGCCGCAAGTGCGCGCCACAATCGGGTTGTTGGTGATATATCTCCTGGCCTTGTTTGTGCTGGCCACATTCTCGCTGGAGAGTATAAGCTTGCAGCTCGTGTCCTTGCGCAACTATCCGATGTTTGTCTATTTCATTGTTCCGGTAGCCTGCTTTGCCGGCCGCGACTTCGACATCACGCTATTCTTCCACAAGGTTATACTTTTTTCGATAATAATGTGTGTGTTCTACATTCTGGACGCCTACATTATATGTGGCAATCTCTTTGTTCCGCTCACCAAGCTGTGGGGCGACGTGCAGTCAACTTTCTATGACCTGTACTGGGAGCCATTCAAGTTCCATCCTCTGCGAAAATACCCGGCCGGAATGTTTTTCGTGCTTCTCAGCGTCTATCCGATGCTGCGCTACTTCAAGTGCCCGCACTGGATGTGGGCCGTTCTGGTGGTGGCCATTATCTGCACCCAGACCTTCACCCTGATGTTGGCCGTGTTCATCACCAGCCTCTATCTGGTTGCTGGCCGGAAGAGATTGGTAAAGTATGGTTTTATAGCCATTCTTGGTGTAGTGGCCGTCTACTTTGTGGACCGCGCACTGCCCAAGCCGGATGAATCGTCGCATGGGTCGGCACTTCGAGTGGCCTCGTCCGTGGACCAGTTTATCGACCTTTTCAACGCTGTCGATGCCGAGGACCTTGCCGAGTTCGGCACCGGGCGTATGGCCCAGGTGATTCCCAAGGTTGACCTCGTGATGCGCGAGCACAGGCAGTGGACAGGCCTGGGCTTCCTGCACCCGGACAAGACCAAAATCAGCCGCTACGTGATTGACAATGAGTTCTACAGCGACGTCACCGCAAGCGAGGAACTGGCCTTCGAAGTGGAAGTGATACCCGTCCAGGTGTTCCTGACCATCGGATATATCGGCTTGGTAGTACACTTGCTTTTCCTGATAGCACTGATGGTGATAGTCCGTCGCGACCGTATGGCCGTCTACTTCAATTCGGTGCTGTTCATGTGCTTCGTGCTGGGCCTCAGCGGTTTCGCGCGTCTGATCGACTTCCAGGGCCTGGGCATATGCGCCCTGGCTTACGCCGCCGTGCTGCTTGACCACTACCGCCACAAGGAGGCTTAGCTTGTGGCGGCGGATGTGATCAAAAATCGTAGTTCATTGATATTAGGACGCGGATATTCTTGAGCAAAGTATTGTCGTCGGCACTGAACGATAGTTTAGGCGTCACGCTGAGAGAGTTGACTTTGAACTCGAAACCGCCCGCTATGCGACGTTCGCTTACACGGTATTCCGGAATTGTTGTATAGTCAACCACTACTGATATCGGGTCGTTGATTCTGACAGAAGCTCCGGCCTGCCAGCAGGTCATATAGTGAAGCCCACTGTCATATCGGGGATTAAGAGTGGCATATAAGCCAAGGCGACGATAGTGATAGCCGATGTTCACATCCGCTCCCACCACCTGATAGTTGCGGTTCCATGTAGTGGCCGCGAAAGCGTTAACTTCCCAATCAAAGCCATAGCGGAGGGCGGAGCCATATCCCGCACCGATGCCAACACGTTGGAAGCCCAACTTTTCCGAATATAGGCTATGTTCGATTTTGAACTTTATGCCGTTTTCTAATTTATAGGACCCGTAGACATAACGGCTATTTGTGATACCAGCCGAGAATTGTGCGCTCGCTTCAAAAATTGATATCAAAGCGATAATCAGAATAAAAATCTTCTTGTAGTTCACGTCGTATATTTTTTGTGATTTTATAGTTCATTGAAAAGAGCATCTGCCAGAATCTCATAGCCTTCGGGGCTGAGATGGAGGCCGTCGTTATAGTATTGCTGGTTAATGTGATTTCCTGTGTCGATGAATGAATCAAACACCTGCAGATAAACAATCGAAGGCCGCTCAGCCACAAATTCCGCAATCTCATTGTTGAACAGACGGATATAGTCGTTTAACACAGCATCCTGATTATTGAACTCACGCGGAAGTACCTCATATAGATAAATCGTTTCTGCTTCGAGCGCATCGAGCGCAGCCATATAGCGCACCTCGTATTCCTTGCGGGGCCCTTCATCGTGGAACATATAATTGTCGTTTGTTCCAATCATAATCACGACATTGAGACCTTTCATTCTGCCGCTCAGACTTTCAATGTAGTCTATCCCGGCGCCTGACACTCCGAGATTGGTGGTGGCAAGCGAACTGAAATAATTTTGCAGGTCCCATCGCGCAATTATAGAATCGCCCGTAAAGGTCAGTGTTGTCTTCCGGTCGAGATCGTCGTTGCATGCCGCAAACAACATTGCGAAGACAGTCAGAAAAGGATAGAGTAGAAGTCTGGATATCATTGTTTCTTTAATCTTGATATTATAGTGTCAGTGTATATTTTTGCACCCAGGTAGTTTAGGTGCACATCATCGTAGAAAAGTGTGCTGTCGGTCGATAATGGGGTTGAGCTGAGGTCATACCACAATTCGAAGTCGTCATTTTGGGCTCTGTTTCTCAGAAAGGTTTCTGCTGCCGACAAATGCTCATTTTCAAATCGAGGGGGGATGCAGACAATGAGCCTTATGTCATGTTCATTACAAATTCTGACGAATTGCTCGAATTCATGAGCCCGCTCAGCCGTAACAGTGTCGTACGGTTCGCTGACCGGTGTGAGCTTATGTGGAAATACCGCCGGCACGTCCTTGGCAATAAATCCTCGCTCACCTTGAATGCCGGGTTCGATGAACATATACAGGAGAATTCGGAACCAGATGGTATTGTAGCGATACAGCGATGAGCGCAAGAAAAACTTATCCAGCTTTGAATTATTCTCTAACCGCTCGTCAATCCCTTTGAGTCCGGTTTTGTAATAGGGCACGAGGAAATTATATCTGCTGCCAAGCCCGCTGCCGTAGAGACTGCTTTCTTTCATACCGAGGATCACTGTCTTTATTCCCGGTTTTGTGGCAATGATTTCAAGCATAGTCAGAAAATAAGGGAAGTTCTGACCGTTGGACCCGCCATTGAATGCCGAAATCCCCAAACTATCTGATATGGCTTTGGTATTGATGGAGTTAAGAGCTACCGATGAACCGAGAACAACGAGTTCGTCAACAGAATCTTTAATCAGATAGTCCGCAGATCGATAATCCCCTTTTAGCGAATGGGTGCGCAGATAGTATCGTGCGCCGAGGCCAAACAGCAGGTCAACGGCAACCACGATAAGGAGAACGCTTAATAGCCATATAACAAGTTTTTTCATCGGCGCTCTTAGAATTGGAAGTAAATAAACCTACCACCTGCGAACTGTGCGGTCAGCAATATCATGATGAGCAGAAAGGCTGTGATGATAATTCCGGTTCGGAGCGAGTGGTTGAAACTATTGCAATCGGATGGATTATCGCTGCGGGAATCGCGGAGTTCGTGGATTACTTCAAACCCAATCAATAGGATGATGAGGAGCACCGAGAGGAATATCATCGGTTTACCTTCGCCGTTGAAAATCGGGCCGGGCTCAAAAATAATTTTCTTGAAAGCCAATAATGCATCCTCAAATGAGTTGGCACGGAAAAATATCCATCCTAAAGCTACCAGCACGAACGTGATGCAAGTGTTGAGGACGGTAAAAAAAACATTGGCAGGCCGTTTAACTCTTATCCATTTGCTTTTTGCGGTATGGGCGCACTGAAGTGCTCCGTGATAGGCGCCCCAGGCAAGGAACGTATAGTTGGCCCCATGCCAAATGCCACTGACAAGGAACGTTATGAACAGATTGCTGAAATGACGTGGGGTGCTCACACGGTTGCCACCCAGTGGGATATAAACATAGTCGGAGAACCACGAAGAGAGAGATATATGCCATCGCCGCCAAAAGTCCTTTACGGATGTAGCAAGATAAGGTTGTCGGAAATTCTGCATCAGCGAGAAGCCCATGCACCTTGCCGCCCCTATTGCAATAAGTGAATATCCACCGAAATCACAGAAGATTTGGAAAGTAAAGAAAAAAGTGGCCAGAAGGATGGAATGACCGTTGTGTTGGGGCAGGTTGTTGAACACAGCATCAACGTAAGGAGCAACCATTTCTGCTATGCACAGTTTCATAAAATAGCCGAAGACCATCAGTTCAAGCCCTCGGATCAGTTGTTCGCCATTAAAATGATGTTGCTCGTGAAACTGTCTCAACAGATTTTTTGCTCTCTCAATGGGGCCGGCAACGAGCTGAGGAAAGAACGAAACAAATAAGGCATAAGTAAAGAAATTGCGTTCGGCGCGCAGCGTTCCACGCCACACGTCCACCAGATAGCCAATGGCTTGAAATGTATAGAATGAGATGCCAACAGGCAACAGGATATTGAACTCCGGCAGTTGGATGCCTAATCCCATGTAGTCCATCAGTGCTTGTATCTGGGCGCCTATAAAGTTCAAATATTTATAAGCGAATAGTATACCGATATTCACTGTGAGTGTCGCAATCAAACAGAGCTTGCGTTTGGTTTCAGTCGCACGTTCAAGCAGTAACGCTCCGGCCCAGGTTGTGATTGTAGAAATGAAAATCAGCACTGCGTACCCAGGCTCCCAATTCATATAAAAGTAGTAACTGGCAATCAGAAGCATCCAATTCCGGGAGTGCCCGCGTGCCGGAAGAATCCAGTACAAAAGCACTGTGAGAGGGAAGAATACGAGAAATTGAAGCGAATTGAATAGCATACGTTTGACTACTTGCAATCTGATTGGATTTGACTACAAAGATATGCTTTTTTTTTCAAACATTTGTTTTTCGTATGGGAAAATAGGCGTGTGCATAAACCGGATGCAAAAAAGGAAGCCCTGTTTTTCTCAAATATTTTCCTTCGGCGAGTTGTTGTTGCAAAAATTTGATTATATTTGCAGCAGTAACGAAACACATTTATATTAAATGGAAAATAACATTGATTGGAGCAAGCTCCCCTTCGGTTACTATCCCACCGACTACAATGTCCGTTGCACATTCCGCAACGGCCAGTGGGGGCCTATCGAGGTATCTCAGTCCGAAACGATTAACATACACATCGCAGCCACCTCGCTGCACTACGGTCAGGAAATTTTCGAGGGCCTGAAGGCTTTCCGCGGCGCCGACGGCAAAATCCGCATCTTCCGTATGCGCGAGAACGCCAAGCGCCTCCAGGAGTCGGCCCGCGGTCTGCTCATGGAGCCCGTGCCCGTGGAGATTTTCGAGGAAATGTGCATCAAGTGCGTCAAGCTCAACGAGCGCTTCGTGCCCCCCTACGAAAGCGGTGCCTCGCTCTACCTCCGTCCCCTGGAAATCGGCATCACGCCCCGCATCGGCGTGAAGGAGGCCGACGAGTACACCTTCATCATCATGTGCACCCCCGTGGGCCCCTACTTCCCCTCGGGCTTCGGCTGCACCAACATCTGCATCATGCGCGAATTCGACCGCGTGGCACCACAGGGCACAGGCCGCTGGAAAGTGGGCGGCAACTACGCCGCATCGCTCGGCGCAGGCCACAAAGCCCACGAGCTCGGCTACTCGGCCGTGCTCTATCTGGACCCCAAGGAAAAGAAGTACCTCGACGAGTGCGGCCCCGCCAACTTCTACGCCGTGAAGGACGGCAAATACATCACCCCGAAGTCCGACTCAATCCTGCCCTCGATCACCAACATGAGCCTCATGCAGCTTGCGCACGACATGGGCATCGAGGTTGAGGAGCGCCACATCACCGTCGACGAGCTCGCCACCGTGAGCGAAGCCGCTGCCTGCGGCACAGCTGCCGTGTGCTCGCCCATCGGCCGAATCGACGACCTCGACACCGGCATCAAATACGAAATCGCCAAGGACGGCAAGCCCGGCCCCGTCACCACAGCCCTCTACAACAAGCTCAACGGCATCCGCTACGGTCTGGAGCCCGACGTGCACGGCTGGAACACTATTATCGAGTGATGTTCAACTACTCAGCATTGATTGAAAGCATATATCCCGCGGGCCGAAAGGTCAGCGGGATTTTGCTCTCCCACAGCCGCTCCGTGGCCGCCCTGGCCCTCGACATCGCCCGCCGCAAGCAACTGCCCCTCGACCCCGCCGACATCGAGGCCGCAGCCATGCTCCACGACATCGGCATAATCCGCACCAACGCCCCGGGCATCGGCTGCTACGGCTCGCGCCCCTACCTGATGCACGGCGTGATAGGCGCCGACATGCTGCGCACCGCAGGAGCACCGGAGCAGTATGCCCGCGTGGCCGAGCGCCACACCGGAGCCGGACTCACACGCACCGAAATAGAATCCTTCGGGCTGCCTCTGCCGGCCGACCGCACCTACATGCCCGAAACGCTCCTGGAAAAACTGATCTGCTACGCCGACTGCTTCTACAGCAAGGGCGGCGACGGACAGCGCAAAACCCTTGAGCGCGTGGAGCGCTCCATGGCCAAATTCGGCCCCGACGTGCTGGCCCGCTTCCGCGCCCTCCACGAGCTATTCTCGTAGATCAGGCATGCCCGGCACCCTTTGCCGCCCACCGCGGTGCTTGCGGGCACGGCGCCTGGCGGCAGCCTCAAGCATGCGCCGCTCCCGGCGGTTAAGCACATGAGTGGGATTACCGGGAGGCGTGGGAACGGTGGGAGGATTGGGAGTTGTGGGCTCATCACTACCAAGATTCTCACTATTCCCAACATTCTCATCACCCTTATTGGCCTCCTTGGCCGCTTTGCGGCGGGCGCGATAAGCCGCAGCCTTGGCGCGGCGCTCAAAATCCGGCAGAATATACTCATTGAACGCCAGCGCAGCGATGCCCGACTTGAAATAACGCTTGCCCGTAAGCGCATAATTGATAGTTTGCTCGTAGATTTCCAGACGCAACTCAGGCTCAAGATGCGCAATAGCCTGTTGCCACTCAAAACGGAATGAAAAATTTTTTCTTTGCATTGCAGTGTGTTTTTTAGTACACTGCAAAGATACTATCGAAAACCACCCGCCATACTGCAATTTTTGCCCCACAAGCAAAAAGTGTATGAAATTCGCCCATTTTCACGAGGGTTCAGCGCAGCTGTATGCCTGTCTCGGTGCTTTGAAGTACAGTGCCAAGCTTGATTTTGCGCTTCACGTTGCGGCGCATGTTCCACCGCACCAGTATCCAGGGATGAAGGCCGCTTTCGCTAAAGCATGAGAGGGCTTCGGAACGGTAGGTGCCGTTGGAGGTGGTAACCTTGGTTCGGAGGTCGCCTGCAAAACCCTGTAGGCACACGGCAACATAGAGATTGGGCGTTATGTTGTAATTCACCTGCACATTGGCTACGATGGGGCGTAGGTTGCGTGTGACGGTTATATCTGTGTAGACAAGGGGGGAGAGGCTGACATCGGCACCGAAATAGAACTTGCGATACCAGGCTGCGAAACCACCGTAATAACTGAGATTATTGGTTGCCGGATAGCCGGTGTAGTAGCGCCGGGTATAGTTTAAGCCAGCGTACACACGGCCGTTGAACCTCTCCGAGTCACCAAAACGGTAACTAAGGTCGGCATCAGCCACATAGTTATGATAGCGGCCCTGATTGAAGTATGTGTTGACATACACGCCATTGGGATCCGTATATCCACCTGGCACGATGAGGTCGGTGAAAAAGTTGGCCCCACCGGAGGCCGAGAGGTAAACGTTGCCACGGTTGAAAATAAACTCCAATTTGACACTATTAGATGACTGTGGCACAAGAGCCGGATTACCGCGGTTCACTGTAAGCGAGTCGGTGGACGTGTTATATGGGTTAAGCTTGGCAGCATCCGGAGCAGAATTGTTCATAGTGTAGGACACACGGGCGCTGCTTGACGAACTAAACTGCCATGTGCCGCTTGTGCTTATGCGCGGGCGGATATAGTGGTTGTTATAACTGCCGGCAGTGAGCCACGTGCCCTGCACGCCGACCGAAATCATATAGTAGAGTCTGCGCACACTGCCGCTGAAACCGCCGTAGAGATATTCAGCGTAGTTGGCGTGGCGGAAAAGGTGTTGCAAATGCATGGCTATGCGGTCGCTGAGCAATGTGGTGTAGGAACCTATTTGCAGATAGTTCCCATTGTCGTAGGCACGCAAGAAATCAACCGTTATGTTCCCGGAATGACGGAGATTTTTGTATAGCAGTGAATTATCGTAGGACGATGTCCCGAAACTCTCAACGCTCCCGCAACTGAGGCGGTTGTGATTGTTGTTGTAGCCTGCAACTATTTCGAGCTCTGTGCCTGAGTCAAAATCATGCTTATAGTAGACCGACGAGGTGAAAATGCCGCTGCGGTTAAGGCCGTGGCTTTCCATGCTGTAGGGCATCACAATACCGGAATCGAACTCGCCCTTTCGTGTTGTTAGATCCGAGGAATGGTTGTATCGCTCATAAAGTTCCAGGGCAAGATAATCACGTGAGGTGGGCAGATATTTGAAAATAAGTTCGCCGAGATAGGAGTGCCCGTCGGTGCGTGTGCTCCAGTCGTAGTACTGGGCGTAATCAGTATTTTCCTGGCTCACCATGCCATTGGAATCATCATGGGTGGTGTAATTGACTGATGCGCGGCCATAGAGGCTGACTTTTTCGTTGCCAACCTCGAAATACCACACTCCGAACCCATTGCGCAGCGGCACCTCATGGCGAGTAGCAAGCTCTGTCCAAATGTAGGGAGGGCGGTTTTTGCGAAGTTGGATATTGATTATGGCCTGAACGCCTCTGGAAAGATAGCGTGCAGGCACGGCATCGATTACTTCAACATATTCGATATCTTCCGGCGAAATTGGTTTTATTCCTGAGTTTATTTCTATACCATTGACGAGCACCAAGGGTGCCTTGCCGTCGAGCATACTGACTGTACTGTTGGATGGGTCGGAAATAATCGACGGGATTTCCTTGAGGGCCATAAAGGGGTCCGACATAGCCCGTGCTGAAGACGAAAGAAAGAAACGGTTGCCGTTGGCCAGACGCTTGACAGTGGTGCTACGGTCGGACACCACGGTCAGCTCATCAAGGCGGACAATTCCGGGGGTACTCAGAAGTACGACAGTGAAATTATCAACATTTCCGGGAAGCACCACCATAGAGCTGTCAAAGCCTATGGCTTGCACTTCAAGGATCAGCGCTCCGGGGTGGTCGCTGAAAAATCGAATCTCACCGTGAGCGTCGGAGTGCTGTATGGCGACTATCGAGTCATTGGCACTGACGATAGCGGTAGCGTCATCCACAGGAATACCGAGCGAATCCACCACACACCCGACAATATGCCTCGCCGGACATTGGATTGACACAAATAATGCTACGATAAATACGAGAGGTAATTTCATAATAAATTATTTTTTTGATTTTTATTACACCTTACCTTCTCAAATCGTTACAGCCGGGCCGCTATTTGTAGTCTGTCTCGATGAGGTCGAAGCCATCAGGGAGTTCGGCGGGTAAACCGAAGTGGGGAAAGTTGTAGAATTCCCACTCGTTGCGCAGCATTTCAAGTCGGGTAGACATCCGGGAGTTTTCGTGGCCATAGAGGTTGACTGGAAATACTATCTCGGTGAAATCCACTACGGTAGCTTCAAGCCTGTATTTATTATCGGAATCGGTCACAAGCAGGATAAGGCCGGGGAGACCGCAGAATTTCCACGGACCGTCCGAAAAGGGTATTTCAGGCGTGAACCATGCGTGCCACCTGCGACCATGATAGTCGGTCTGGGCCATATTGCACTTATAACCCAGGATTGTAGCCGTAGAATCTGTCAGAGTCCAATGTTGTTCGGTCATGGATTCTTCATAATGGCCGAAGAAGTCGGGCACTTCGCCATAGAAGGATATGCTGCCACAGGAGAAGTCCTTAATAACGTAAGTACGGTCGTCGGGCAGTAGCGATGGCCGCTCGCCACGCTCATTGTCGGCATGGACCATACCGTTGAAATGCTCCGTGCCTTCGGGAGTGGATAGCATAAGGTCCACAATCCTGGCTATGGGTGAATAGTAGTGTGATTTACCCGGGGCAAGGAGGAGAAACTTTTTACTGTTGATGGAGGCATCAGTCCAATTATGGTATTTTTCGACATATTCTACTTTCATGACTGATTTTTCCTGAGCTACAGCAGTCATAACTGCAAGGCAGGCGAGCGTGAATAGTAATCGTTTTACGTTCATATTTTTACTGAAAAGCTTCGGGGGTACCTTGGATGAATAGATGGAATGCACCTTCTTCGGTCCACCAGAAGCCTACGTTGATATTCTCGCCGTTGTTGTCGATGTTGAGAATGATGTGGTCGCGGCCGTTGCGGTAGGCCTCCACTACGTTGTAGGCAAGCTTGCTGTCCTGCTCAACGAGGGTTTTGATTTCGGCGCACAGCTTGGGGTCGCACTCGGCGGTGATGCTACGGAAATAGTTGTCGGCACTGCGGTTGGAGGCCAGGCGGTAGCCTTCGCGGCGCAGTTCCTTGCGTGCGAACACTGCCTCGCAGGCCAGTTTGGGCGGGGTGGCCCACGCGGCGGCCGTGGCGGCCAGAAGGATTATGATAATTGCGAGTTGTCGTTTCATCGGTTGTGGATTATTTCGTTCATGGTGCTGAGGCTTGCGGTCTGGTCGGCGCTTGCTTCCTGCATGGCTTCGGCAAGCATGGCCATGCTGTTGCGCTGGATTTCGGCAGCGGCACGGGCGGCCTGGTCAACGGCAAGCTCGTGGCCGTCGACAACCACGCACACGTAGTCGCCCCCCGCAGCCGGCTGCCGGGCAAGGTGAATCATGACAGCCGAGGCCACCAGGATGGCAGCGCAGGCAGCAGCCCGAAGCAGCCACCGGTACCGGCGACGGCGGCGGTGACCGGCGGGAACAGCGGCCAAAAGGCTCTCGATGCCCATGGCGTTGCGGGCCTCGCGGAGGATGGGCGTGGAGATGGGGGTGCTGAGCAGGAGCAGTTCGAGTTCTTTTTCCTCGGCCCGGCTCAGGCGGCAATCGAGGTAGGCCCTCGACAGTTCTTCAAGTTCCTGTAGGGTAAGTTCCTCGTTCATAAGTCAAGATTAGTAAATTGTTGGCGTATTTTCTTTCGGGCGCGGCTCATGTGGGTGCGCACGGCCTCGACGCTCAGGCCAACGCGGGCGGCAGCCTCGGGATAGTCCATATCGCCGAGCACGATGAGCTCGAAGATTTCGCGCTGCTGCGGAGTGAGCGCCCTGAGTGCAAGCTTCTTAAGTCGCTCGGCATCGCCCGTATCGGTGGTATCGGCGGTTATCTCGAGGCCGTCGAGGCCTATGCTTGCCCGGCGGCTGCGGAGCTTGTTGAGGCACACATTGCGGAGCACCAGGAAAAGGCGGTTGCGGGCTTCGGCGTCGGTTTCGGGCATGCGTGCACCCCAAAGATTGACGAAGGCATCCTGCACGGCGTCCTGAGCCTCCATTTCGTTGCGAAGGAGGCCCATGGCCGCGCGGTGCAGCTTCACGCGCAAGCGGCTGAAAGTGTCAATCAGTGTGTCTGCACCCATACTCGTACTTATTACACCGAAGGGGGCCGGTTTGTGACAGGCCAAGCGGACTAATTGCACCCCGTCGACTAATTTTGCCTATTATTACCGCAGTTCGGATATTTTTGTGTAATTTTGCGGCGTTCATTTCATTATAGGTCATGACTTACGAATACGACTATCTTGTGATAGGGTCCGGCATTGCCGGCATGAGTTTCGCACTCAAGGTTGCCGGCGAAGGCGCCAGAGTGGCACTTATCTGTAAAACGACTCTCGACGAGGCCAATACGGCTCTGGCTCAGGGCGGTGTGGCTTCGGTGACTAATCTTGCCGTTGACGATTTCGAAAAACATATACACGACACCATGGTGGCCGGCGACTGGCTGAGCGACCCGGCGGCCGTTGAAATGGTGGTGAAGGGCGCCCCGGAGCAAATCCGCCAGCTGATAAGCTGGGGCGTGGATTTCGACAAGAACGCCCGGGGCGATTTCGACCTCCACAAAGAGGGCGGCCACAGCGAATTCCGCATCCTGCACCACGCCGACAACACCGGCTTCGAAATTCAGGACAGCCTCATCAAGGCCGTCAGGGCTCACAAGCATATCGATGTTTTCGAGCACCACTTCGCAATCGAGATCATCACCCAGCATCATCTGGGCAAAACGGTGTCGCGGCGCACGCCCGACATCACCTGCTACGGCGCCTATGTGCTCGACCTCGAGGCCGAGCGTGTGGACACCTTCCTGTCCAAAATCACCGTGATGGCCACCGGCGGCGTCGGGGCCGTTTACCAGACTACCACCAACCCGCTTGTGGCCACGGGCGACGGTATAGCAATGGTGTACCGCGCCAAGGGCACCGTGAGCGACATGGAGTTCATCCAGTTCCACCCCACTGCCCTGTTCCACCCCGGCGACCGCCCCTCGTTCCTCATCACCGAGGCCATGCGCGGCTACGGCGCCGTGCTGCGCAACCTCAAGGGCGAGGAATTCATGCACAAGTACGACCCACGCCTGTCGCTGGCTCCACGCGATATTGTGGCCCGCGCCATCGACTCGGAAATGAAGCTCAACGGCGACGACCACGTGTTCCTGGACGTGACCCACAAGGACCCCGAGGAAACCAAGCGCCACTTCCCCAACATCTACGCCAAGTGCCTGTCGCTGGGCATCGACATCACCAAGGATTATATCCCCGTGGCTCCGGCGGCCCACTATCTGTGCGGCGGCATCAGGGTGGACACCAATGGTGAGTCGTCCATCCGCCACCTCTACGCCCTGGGCGAGTGCTCATGCACGGGGCTGCACGGCGGCAACCGCCTGGCATCCAACTCGCTGATTGAGGCCGTGGTCTATGCCGACGCCGCCGCGCGCCATGCCGCCGACCAGGTGAAGCACATCAGCCTGCGCACCGACGTGCCCCAGTGGAACGACGAGGGCACCAGCCACAACGAGGAGATGGTACTCATCACCCAGAGCATCCGCGAGGTGAACCAGATTATGGGCACATACGTGGGTATCGTGCGCTCCAACCTGCGCCTGGACCGCGCCTGGAACCGCCTGGACATCCTCTACGAGGAGACGGAGCGCCTGTTCAAATGCTCCAAGGCCTCGCGCGAAATCTGCGAGCTGCGCAACATCATCAACGTCGGTTATCTGATTATGCGCCAGGCAAAAGAGCGCCGCGAATCCCGCGGCCTGCACTACACGCTCGACTATCCGCCCGTGGAGCGCAAAATCGACTGACAAAACAACCGCCATATAAAACCGCCCGCCGGGGATGCTTTCGCACTACCGGCGGGCGGTTTTATATATTTATCTGCGGTCAGAAAGTGACGCCCAGGCGGGCGGTGATGCCGTGGAGGTTTTTGAGGTCGTAGAGGGCGGTTTCGGTTTCGATGGGGCTGCGCGAGCGGAATTCGTAGCCGAAAATCAGGTGCGAGCTGTAGCGTGCGCCGCTTGCCAGCACCACACCCACGCCGGTTGAAAAGTAGGCACCGGTCTGCTTGAGGTTTTCCTCCAGATAGTTGATGGACAGGCCACCGCGGACGTCCCAGAAAAGCAGCGAGGGACCCTCGTGGAAATTGGTGCGCACCTGGGCATAGATGGGATAGGAGCGGCAGGAGTTGGACACCATGATGTCAGCCTGCAGGCCGAGGCCGAAGAATTTGAGCGCCTTCCACCGCATGCCCACGGACACGGCCAGCTCCACGCAGCTCATTTCGCTGCCGCTGAGGTCGATTCCGGCTCCGGCATTGGCACCCCAGGCAAAACGCACACCATGGTCAGCGCCACTATGCTGCTGGCGCACTGCCTTTTTTTGCGGCGAGCGCATATACTCGGGCACAAAGGGCGGCAGAGGCTCGTCCGGGAGCACCACGTCCTCAAGCTCGGCCCCGATAATCAGCTGCTGCTGTTGCGGAATTTCAGGGGCTTGAGCAGGACTTTGGGCACCGGCGGCCACGGCGGCTGCAAGGAGTGCGATCGAGGCAAGGATGCGTTTCATTGCTTAGAGCTTGTTTAATAACTACTGTTAAATTCTGGGCGGCCAGTCTTTGAGTGATTTTGGCTTAATGATAAGGGAGTGTGCCGCTTGGCACTCGACCGCAGAATTAAGCCAAAAGCGCC
>JAAVFP010000034.1 GCA_014800735.1 Bacteroidales bacterium | reverse complement strand
CAGTGACTCCTACAGGATTCAAACCTGTAACCTTCTGATCCGTAGTCAGATGCTCTATTCAGTTGAGCTAAGGAGCCGTCAATAAACTACTACTAATTATGAAATCAAATCAAAAAGTGACTCCTACAGGATTCAAACCTGTAACCTTCTGATCCGTAGTCAGATGCTCTATTCAGTTGAGCTAAGGAGCCGTGCTTTGGGGCTTTTTGCCTTATTGCGAGTGCAAAGTTACGAACTTTTTTTGAATTCCAAAAATATTTTCGTGTTTTTTCGTCAAAAAATTGCATCACCGCACTCTTTTCCCATGGGCGTGGGTCGAGGTAGCGATATTTTTTGTATTTTTGCAGTTTGAAAATAAAACGAATACAGTATGGATCTCTACTCGAAAATCGATTCCGATATCAAGGCTGCAATGCTTGCCAAGGACAAGGTGCGCCTGACCGCGCTGCGCGGTATCAAAAAAGAGTTTATCGAAGGTAAGACCGCTCCCGGTGCCAACGGCGAGCTCACCGACGAGGCTGCCATGAAAATTCTGGTGAAGATGGCCAAGCAACGCCGCGAGAGTGCCCGCATCTACCAGGAGCAGAACCGCCCCGAGCTGGCCGAAACCGAGCTTACCGAGTGCGCCGTGATTGAGGAATATCTGCCCAAGGCTCTTTCCGACGAGGAGCTGACTGCCGAACTCACCAAAATCATCGCTCAGGTGGGTGCCGCTTCGCCTGCCGATATGGGCAAGGTGATGGGTGTGGCCACCAAGGCTCTTGCCGGCCGTGCCGATGGCCGCGCTATCTCGGCCAAGGTGCGCGAACTGCTTGCAAAATAATAAATCACAATTATAATGCTTACTTTACAGCAAATCAAGGCTGATCCGCAGTATATCATCAGCCGTCTGGCCGTGAAAGGTTTCGAGGCCGAAAAACCGATTGCACGCGTCATTGCGCTGGACGACCTGCGCCGCGAGCTTCAGCATAAGAACGACAATGCCGCTGCCGAACTCAAGAAGAAAGCCGACTCCATCGGCCGACTGATGAAGGAAGGCAAGCGCGACGAGGCTGCCGCCGCCAAGGAAGGCGTGGCTGTGCTTAAGGAGGAGCAGAAGGCTATCGGCGACGAGCTTGCCCGCACCGAGGACGCTATCCGCGAGGAACTCCTCAACATCCCCAACATCCCCTGTGAGGCTGTGCCCGAAGGCCGCACCGCCGAGGACAATGTGGTGGAAAAGACCGGCGGCAATATGCCCGACCTGGGCGCCGACGCCCTGCCCCACTGGGACCTGGCCAAAAAGTACAATCTGATTGACTTCGACCTGGGTGTGAAAATCACCGGCGCCGGTTTCCCTGTCTACATCGGCAAGGGTGCCAAGCTGCAGCGTGCGCTCATCCAGTTTTTCCTTGACCAGGCTTCGGAGGCCGGTTATCTGGAAATCCAGCCCCCCTATGTGGTGAATGAGGCTTCGGGCTACGGCACAGGCCAGCTGCCCGACAAGGAAGGCCAGATGTACTTCTGCACCGCCGATAAGCTCTACCTTATCCCCACTGCCGAGGTGCCCGTGACCAACCTCTACCGCGACGTAATCATTCCCGCCGACAAGCTCCCCATCAAGAACTGCGCCTATTCCGCCTGCTTCCGCCGCGAGGCCGGCAGCTACGGCAAGGATGTGCGTGGCCTGAACCGCCTGCACCAGTTCGACAAGGTTGAAATCGTGCGCATCGAGAAGCCCGAAAATTCCTATGCCGCGCTCGAGGAGATGAAGGACCACGTGCAGGGTCTGCTCGAAAAACTCGGTCTGCCCTGGCACATCCTGCGTCTGTGCGGCGGCGATATGAGCTTCACCTCGGCCATCACTTTCGACTTCGAGGTTTATTCCGCAGCTCAGGGCCGCTGGCTCGAGGTTTCGTCCGTTTCGAACTTCGAAACCTATCAGGCCAACCGCCTGAAGTGCCGCTACCGTGGCGAGGACAAGAAGCCCGCCCTGTGCCACACCCTCAACGGCTCGGCTCTTGCCCTGCCCCGCATCATGGCCGCCCTGCTTGAAAACAACCAGACCCCCGAGGGCATCGTGGTACCCGAGTGTCTGCGCAAATACACCGGCTTCGACATCATCAACTGATAGTCGCCCCCACATCATCAGCCGCGCCCCGGATGGCATTGTGCCGTTGCGGGGCGCGGTTTTTCTTGCTTTGAAGTGGCTGAAAATGCAGAAGCGAGGCTGTCGTCACGACGCCTCGCTTCAAATACACAATTATCTATAAAACAACTATTTAATGTCCATATTTCAACTTCATGCGGCGCACAAAAGAGGCGCCTGATTGCCCGTTGAAAGGGGGCAAGGAGGTGTCCAAAGAAGAGGGGGAAGAAAGGGATGATTTTAACTGGCTCGCGCCATACTCAACTTTGGTCACAATTTCGTACCGCAAAATTATTAATAATTTTAGACTTGAACAACTTAAAATATGTTAAATCAATTGGTGTGAATGGCATTTTTTCTGGTTTGATAGTCAAATACTTCCCCACATATAGTCCACGAACTTGCAATGCACACCAAACCCTCAGGCATATCGGCTTGTTATAAGTGTAAAATCACATTAAACTTCACGTTATGGACCATATTGACCCTGCTGTTTCCGAAACTTCCCACACGGTTGCCTCATGGCTGCTGGATATTGTCGACGGCCTGCTCAACAAGCTTGGCCTGAGCCATTTTGAAACTGGCGAGGAGATTATCTATCTCGCCATAGTGATTGCTGCGGCCCTCGGCATAGGCTGGGTGATTCAGAAGGCTGTGGTCTTTGTGCTGCGCCGCCTGGTGAAGATGCGCAACAACGATGTGGGCCGCGAGCTCCTGCAACTGCGCACCATCAGCAAGTGCTGCCACATTATTCCCCCGCTTGTGTTCCTGGCTCTCGCCCCCTTTGCGTTCGACCGCAGTCAGCACATCATCTCGGTGATTGAGCGCATCGCATGGATTTATGTGCTGGTGTGCTTCGGCATCGGCCTTTGCGCGGTACTCACCTTCGCGTTCCATCACTACGACGTGCACCGCAACACCAAGAAGCTGCCTATTCAGGGCGTGCTCAATCTGGCCCAGGGCATTGTGTGGATAATCATCATTATCTGCGCCGTGGGTGTGGCGGTGGATAAATCGCCTGCCGTGCTCCTCACCGGCCTGGGTGCTTTCTCGGCAGCCCTGATGCTGGTGTTCAAGGACAGTATCCTCGGTTTTGTGGCCGGTATCCAGATGTCGCAGAACGACATGGTGCACGTGGGCGACTGGATTGTGGTGCCCGGTACTCCCGCCAATGGCTCCGTGCTCAGCATCACTCTCACTGCTGTCAAGGTGCAGAATTGGGATAACACCATCGTGACCGTGCCTCCTTACACCCTGGTGTCCACTTCCTTCCAGAACTACCGCGGCATGAGCGAGAGCGGTGCCCGACGCATCGACAAGACTTTCCTGATCGACATTCCCACCGTGCGTCGCCTCACCCCTGCCGAGGTCGATGCCCTGGTTGAGAGCAAACCTATCCTGAAAAGCTTTGTGGACAATCTGCGCAAGAACAATCAGACGGCGCAGTTCGACGGTGGCCTGACGCCAATCAACGGCACCCTCGACACCAACCTGGGTCTGTTCCGCGCCTATCTGTGCGAATATGTGTTCAACAATCCCCATATTGCCAAGAACCAGACCATACTTATCCGCCTGTCCGACCCCAACGCAAGCGGCCTGACACTCAACGTCTACTGCTTCACCAATACTACGGACTGGGATGCCTACGAAGCCATCCAGAGCGCGCTGTTGGAACACGTCACCACCGTGTGCGGCGATTTCGGCCTGGCCATCTACACCTCCGGCAGCCTCACCGTGGAGCAGGGTGGTCCCGCCACTCCCCCTGCCATCGCCGGCGCCCCCTCGACTCCGGACGCACCCAAGCAAGCCTGACAAGCCTGATATGCAATAAAATAGCCCGGATGGCACTGTGCCGTCCGGGCTGTTATTTTATTCTGCGTTATTCAGTTTTATTCAGCGGCCGTGTAGGTGTTGTAGTGGATTTTTTCGGTGTTCCACTTGTCCTTCACGTCGGGGTTCTCGGCAGGATAGCCGATGGTTACAACTGCCAGGGGCACGATGTTCTCGGGCAGGTTGAAGAAGCCGGACACGTTCTTCACGTTGTCCTCAACTGGGTAAACACCGTTCCACAGCGCGCCCAGGCCAAGGGCATGAGCAGCCAGAAGCAGATTCTCGGTAGCAGCCGAAACATCCTCCGACCAGAAGCCGCCCCACTCGCCGCCGAGTTTCTTGTCCATGTTGCCGCAGGGGATGATTACCACCTGGCACCCGGCCACACAGCCGTTGCCGCCCATCGCTTCGGCCAGGCCGGCGCGGGTGGTGCTGTCGTTCACAACGATGAATTCCCAGGGCTGTGCATTGCCGCCCGTGGGGGCTGCCATGGCAGCCTTCAGAATGGTTTCTACCTTTTCGGCTTCAACGGGCTGGTCCGTGTACTGGCGCACCGACACACGGGTCATAATGTTTTCGATGGCTGCATCAGCAGTGCAGCAAGCTGCCGGTTCGGCTTTTTCTGCCTCCTTGGGAGCGCAGGCGCATGCAAGTACTCCAAGTCCGACACACGCTATAAATTTTGCATAGGTTTTCATAACACCTGCAAAGTTAGGCATTTCGGTGGGAAATACAACTTTTTTCCGGCTAAAAAATTACCGCAGCCAGAATTTTTCAAAACGGCGCGCCACAACGTCGGCCGAGTTGTGGCGCGCCACAAACTCCGGTGCCTGCGCAGCCATCCGCGCAAGCTCGGAGGGCTCGGCCAGCAGGCGCGATATATTATTATATGTGTCCTCAATGTTGCGCGGGTCGGGGTTGATGATGGGTCGCAGGGTGGGCTCGCCGATGAAGCGGTAGAAATCCTCCTCGCCTCCGGTCACTGCCACTGCGCCGCGTGCCATGGTCAGCAGGGCTGTGGTGGCCGGTGTATAGGAGTACAGCTGGTCCACCACAATGTCAGCGCGGTCAAGCAGACTGGTGAACTGCGAGTAGGGCACATTTTCGGGTTGCCACAGCCTGAGGCGTCCGGGCAGGTCCGAGTCCAGGCGCATGAATAGCTCGCGGAGCACGTCGGCACCCTTCTCGGCCTCGCGTCCGCGGTGCGCAGGCATCATCACGGTGAGAGGCGCCGCGAAATCGCGTTGCCGCAGGCGCGCGTCCGGAATTAATATCGGTATGCCGCCATAGGCAATAGGCAGTTGTGGTGTTTCAACTTCCGCTATCCGGTGATACTCGTAGAGGGCTGTTACAGCGCCGTCCACGATAGAGTAGAACTCGTCCGTGTAGTCGGCAAGCTCCGGGGCAAGCCACTGGTCGCGCTCGGCGGCCGGCGTCGCACTCCAGGCGCTTGGCCCGTGCTCGTTGTGCCACTCGGAGTAGGCCAGTGCCGGCCGGGGCCCCAGCAGATTGTGCACCAGGTGACTGTCGGTCCCCAGAGCTGTAAGGTAAACGGCTCCGTTGTCGCGCTTCAGGCGGCGCAGGAGCTTGATGAGCCGCTGCGGACGCAGCTGCACGAACGAGGGCGACACGAGCTGCACCACGTCGTAGCCGCGTAGGTCGGAGGCAAGCACCGTGTTGAGTTTCAGCCACAGCAAGGCGCCACCAAGTTTGCCGGGGCGGCGGCTCAGGTCAATATCGCGTGCGGTGTCCATCCACCGCGAGCCGTCCGAAGCCACCGTGACATCGTGGCCCAGACCGCTCAGGCCAGTGGCCAGGGCGCGGTGGTAGTTGCTGGCATCACCAAGGAGCAAAACTTTCATAACCTGTGTTTTAGTGCGTAGAAAAATCCCTGCATAAGCGCTCGCAGGGCGCGCCCATAGGGCATATCGGCGCGGTGTGCCTCCACCGGGTAGCGCGTCAGGGCCGTCAGCGGGCCGCGGGTGGCGGCTATTATTGCCCCTTTGGTCATGACGAAGGCAGGGTCGGCGCTAAGACGCTCGGCGGTGGTGTCGGCCGGGTGGCTGGCCACACAGATGTTGGCAAAGCGTATACCTAGCCCGCGGCGGCGTGCGTCGCGCAGCAGCAGGTCCTCCTCGCCGGCCACAAGCACGGGCGCCCCTATGCCCGCAAGTATGTTGAAGCGGATTCCGGCACCGAGCAGCGAGTCCGTGCGGAAGGCTATTTCAATACTCATGGGGTGGTGGTGGGGCCACGGCCTGCCCAGGTCGCGCCCATCGGGGGGATATACGCGTGAGCCGGTCGGTTCGCTGCGGAAAATGATTATGTCGGTCTGCGGTTGGGCCTCGAAGCGTGCAATCAGCATGCGCAGTCCCTCGGCACTCAGGCTCACATCGTCGTCGCAAATCATGGCCAGCGGAGCCGTGGCGGCTTCAAGCGCGTGGTTGCGGTTTCGGGCCAGGCCACGGTCGGCGAAGCTCAGTAGCTCCACATCCGCCCGGCCGAAGCCATCAGGCACCGGCAACCCGTCGGGGTTCTGCCAGGACACCAGATAGCCCACGCCCTCAACCTGCGGAAGGTTGTTGAGCGCTATCCGGCCAAGCCTTGCGCCGTAGGTGCATATCAGAACCTGGAGTTTCACAGCACACGTTTGGCAATCAGAATACTGTCGATTTTTGCGGCCGTGTCCTCGCGGCTCCAGTCAGCTCGGTTGGCAAATACCATATAAGCCACCCCTTGCTCCGGATAGTATGCCTCGTAGGTAAAGAAACCGCCGTTGTCGCCGGTGTGGTACACCTTCAGCGGTCTTCCCTGTGCTTGCTCCAGGAAGAAGCCCAGGCCGTAGCTGCTGCCGGGGATATCCGTGGCTATCACAGGAGTTATGGCCTGACGCACCGACTCCTCACCCACGATTTTTCCGCCGAAAAATGCCCGGAGCCAGCTGTAGAATTCGCGGGGAGTGGTGAAGATGGCACCGTCGGCTTTCGAGGGGAAGAAGTTGGTTTCACCGTAATCGTCCTCGACCCAGGTGGACTCGGGCGCCGAGTAAGCGTGGGCGAAGCGCGGGTCGGCCTCGTCGGAGGGTTCGAAGTAGACCGTAACCCTCATGCCGGCCGGCTCGAAAATTTCGCGTTTCATCCAGGCGGTGAAGGGTTCGCCGGTCACGCGCTCCACTATCAGCTCGGCCAGCTGGAACGTGGGATTCTGGTATTCATAGGCTGTGCCGGGGGCAAAGACGAGGCTGTCGAGGTCCTCCATATATTTCACTGACTCCTGCGACTGCGCGTGGAGCTTGTAGTCCGACAGCCCGGCGAATGGTGCATCGGGGTGACGGCGCACATAGTCCTCCCACTCGGCGAGGGTGCGGGGCCGTGTGTCGGGTAAGCCCGAGGTGTGGCTCAGCAGATGGCGGATGTTGATACTGTCGAAAAACGCAGCACGGAATTCCGGGAAATATTTGCTCACAGGGTCGTCAAGCGATATTTTGCCCTGCTCGGCCAGCTTGAGCATGGCCACGGCTGCAAACTGCTTGGAGATGGAGCAGATGTTGGTGAGGGTCGAGTCGGTGAAGGGCACAGTATCCACCTCGGATATTCTTGCCAGGCCGAAGGCACGGCTGTAGAGGGTGCTGTCGTCCTTCATCACCAGCACCACCGCGCCGGGTTCGGTATCGGATGGGAACACGGTGGTCAGCAGGCTGTCCATCGGTGCGCACAGGGGGGCGATTCCGGCATCGTGGTGGCCGCTGCAAGCGGGCAGCAACGCAGCAAGCACGGGGATTGCCACAAGTTGTTTGAGTAGGTTCATATCCAGTTGTTTGCCTCGAGAAGCGAGTCGATTTCCTTCATCAGGCGGGGCAGACTCCATTCGCGGCGGTTAGAAAATACGATGTAGCTCACATGCTTCTCAGGAAAACTAACGTCCAGGATGTAGAAGCCGCCGTTGTGCGACAGCTGGTACACCTTCTTAGCCCCCGAGGGTGTGGTGGTGATTAGATTTCCGAGACCGTACCACACGTCGGGGAACTGCGTCGGAGCCATAGGGCTGTAAATCATGCCGAGCGTTTCGGGGCTCACCACCTTGCCGGCCTCAAGGGCTGTTCTCCAGCGCAGAAATTCGCGTCCGGTGGTGTAGACCCCGTTGTCGGCCTTGGTCAGAAACGCCGGGCTGTCGCCGTAGTCGTCCTCAATCCATTTGCCGTCGGGGCTCACATACATTCCGTGGCGGGCCTTCTCCGGCATGAAGGTGGAGTAGGCGTGGGCCAGGCCGTTGATGGTCACGTCCGGGTCGCGATAGGCCACATTGCTTATGCCGGCAGGGCTCAGCACGGATTTTTCCATCCATTGGTCAAAGGGAAGGCGTGTGACGCTTTCAACAATCTGCTTTATGAGCATGAAAGGCAGGTCCATGTCGCCGCACACCGGAGCTTTGCGGTCGGCCGGGAGCGAATCCAGCAGCGCGTAGGACAGAGTCAGCTCCTCCTCGCGGCCGTAGTGGATATAGTCGCGCAGGCGGGCAAAGTGCAGCGGAACCTTGCTTTGCAGTGTTTCCCACTCGGTTCTGTTCTGCGGTATCACGTTGGGCAGTCCCGTGGTGTGGGTCAGGATGTGGCGCAGTGTTATGGTGTCGAATGCCGCGGTCGGCATTTCAGTGAAATACTCGCGCACGGGCTTGTCAAGGTCCAGCAGTCCCTCCTCCACAAGCTTCATCACTCCTGCCACTGAGAACGACTTGGAACTCTCCGCCACGTTGAACATCGTGGCGCCCGTGATGCGGTCATCGGTGTCAAAGGCCGCCATGCCGCGGCTGTTGCTGTACATCACCGAGTCGTTGCGCACAATCATCACATGGGCCCCGGGAGCATCATCGGCGAACAGTCCGGACAGAATCGAATCCAGCGGAGCCGTGATTTCGCATTCAGGCAGATTGGCGTACGGGTCGCCGTGTGAACACGAGGCCACACACAGACACACAGCCGCAATGCAGAGCACACGCCGGGCCACAGCACATATATAATTATACCTTTTCATTCCATCGCAAAATTAAGCAAAAAACCTGAAATCGGCAACGCACATGTCCGAATACACCGCAGGCCCGTCGTCGCGACGGGCCTGCGGTGCTCATTATCATTAACCAATCTAATCTATATCTTAAACAACAATTTTGAAGCTAAAAAGTTCACTTGAATTTTGGCAGAGGGAGGGATTTTTTATGTCAGAAGTCAGAGGTCATATGTCATATGTCTGAAGTCTGAAGTATTTCCTCTTTTCTATTTCCTCAGTGCGGGGGATTTCCTCAACGGTAGTCGGAGAAGCGTTCCTGCAGGCGCTTGCGTGCAAAGAAGAT
>JAAVFP010000033.1 GCA_014800735.1 Bacteroidales bacterium | reverse complement strand
TGACTTAAATCAAAGCGCCCGGCCTGTTGAGGTCGGGCGCTTTGATTGCATTCAAGTAGATAAGACAGGTTTGTTAATGATAAAGAACGTTTTCACTATTTGTAATCTATAATGCCCCCGCCGGACGTTCAGTTCAAATTTCCCGGATACAATATTTGCGCATTTGTGTTACATTTCAGTTACTGCAATAGGTGTGTCAAAACAGTGTAACAATTTTGTAATAAAATTATGCGTTTCTAAAGCGTTGGCATTCATTTTGTTACCGTGCGCAAAACTTGTTTCGCTACCCGTTCACATTTGTTAACATTAAAATTCTTGACACCTCCGATTCCTGCCTTAACTTTGCAATGTCGAAAGACAAAAACAGTGAACAAAACCTCAGAATTAACAATCCTCAAAAAACTATCCGATATGTCAACCGCCGCTTTCCAGACCCGCCTCATGAGCCTCCAGGCCAATATGCTCAACTTCGCTTACATGCTCACCAGCAACCGCGACGACGCCTACGACCTGCTCCAGGACACCACCCTGAAAGCGCTCGACAATCAGGACAAGTTTGCCGAAGGCACCAACTTCAAGGGCTGGGTGTTCACCATCATGCGCAACATCTTCATCAACAACTACCGCCGCGGCGTTCGCTCGGCAACCGTTGTCGATACCACCGATAACCTCTACCTTCTCAACCTGGGCGAAAGCGCAGCCGTTGAGTCACCCGAGGAATCCTACGGCGCAGCCGAGATCACCAAGGCCATCAACGAATTTTCGGACGACTACCGCATCCCCTTCTCGATGCACGTTGCCGGCTACAAGTACAACGAAATCGCCGAAAAGATGGACTTGCCCCTGGGCACCGTCAAGAGCCGCATCTTCTTCGCACGCAAGCGCCTACAGGAACGCTTCTCCGACTACCGTTGATAACCCCCGAGGATTAAAAAGAGGAAAAACTTCAGACCTCAGACATATAACATATGACCTCTGACTTCTGACATAAAAAATCCCTCCCTCCGCCAAAATTCAAGTGAACTTTTTAGCTTCAAAATTGTTGTTTAAGATATAGATTAGATTGGTTAATGATAATGAGCACCGCAGGCCCGTCGCGACGACGGGCCTGCGGTGTGTATGTATGTTCCCGAATGTCAGAGGCCTAAGAGGCGGCGCTGCTGTTCCACGGTGATGGGTGACGAATGGCCGGACAGGAGCACCACATCGGAGGGCAAGGTGAGAATCTTGTCGATGATGGAGCGCTCAAGCTCGCGCACATTGCCGCCGGGGAAGTGGGTCAGGCCGGGTCCGTGCTCGTAGAGCGTGTCGCCAACGAAGGCCACCCGCTCTTGGGCCGAATAGTAAGTGACCGAGCCTGGGGTATGACCCGGGGTGTGAATCACCTTAAGATAAAAACCGGAGTTAGCTTTCAGGCGGATTGTTTCACCGTCGTGCAGCTCCTCGTAGTGCGGCACGGTAATAGGCTGACCCGATTGGCCGCTCAGGTTCAGATAGGTGTCCGTCAGATAGGGTGCATCCGAGGGATAGACGTAGACAGGCGCTGCCAGTTGTCGCCGCAACTGTTCGGCTGCCCCGAGGTGGTCGAAATGGCCGTGGGTAAGAAGGATTTTTTCAATCGTCCAGCCATTTCGCACAATAGCATCATAGATTATTCCTGCCTGGGCGCCTGGGTCGATAAGAAAACCGGATTTCGTGTGCTCGTCGATAAACACGTAGCAATTCTCGGCAAATACGCCTTGCACCTGAATTTCACGTACCATTGCTCACGTCCTCCACTTAAAGAAGCTGGCAGCCGTCCGGGCCGCAGGTGTGAGGGCGCTCGGTGGTTTCAGGCTTCTCGGCTCCTTGCTTTTTGAGTTCGCGCTCAAGAGCGTTCTTAAATCCGTCCACCGACATTGCACCCGGCACGGCAAATGAGCCGTTGAACACAATGTAGGGCACTCCATGGATGCCGCGCATGCCGGCTTCGCGCTCGTCGAAGCGCACCTCGTCGTCGTACTTGTTGGATTCAAGCACCTCGCGCACTTCCTTTTCGTCCATGCCCACGCCCACGGCTTTTTCAAGAAGCACACGGTGGTCGGCCAGCACCAGATTCTCGGTGAAATAAGCTGCGAAGAGTGCTTCGTTGAGGCGCCCCACGGTTGCACGGTCATATTTATCCTCGGCCAGCTTCATCAGGCGGTGGGCATCGCGGGTGTTGGAATATTGTGTGGTCATGTAATTGAAATCAATGCCCAGCTCACGGCCAAGGTCGGAAATCTGTTCAATCTGCTGCTTGGCGGCGTCCACACTCAGGCGGTACTTCATTGCGAAGCGCTCAGGAGTGGTGGTGGTGACCTCCTTCGGGGCCGTGGGGTCCAGTTCGAAAGCGCGGAAATCCACTGTCACCTCGTCGTCGAGGCCGAGCTCGTTGATAGCCTTTTGCAGTCGGGTTTCGCCGATGTAGCAGTACGGGCAAGCAAAGTCGCTCCAGATTGTAAGAGTCATCATAATTTCTATCCTTTCTTCTTGTAAGTAGTTAGTAGTTATTGAGAATCGATAATCTTTCTGAGTATGTTGGCGAAAGCAGTCATCTCCTCGGGCGTCAGCAAGTGTTGCAGCGCTTGGTGGCGTTCGGTTCCGATGGCCAGAACCGCGTCGCGTATTCTCTGCCCTTCATTGTCCACGAATATTCTCATGCACTTGTGGCTGACGTTCTCGGAACGAACCAGCCCTTTGCTGAGCATTTTCCGGATGCACCGGCACACAGCGGCTTTGTCCTTGCCAAGCGTATCGGCAATTTCGCACTGTTGTACACCGTCGAGGTCGTAGAGCGTGCGGAGAATCAGATACTCGCTCACCGTGATGTCGAGTCCGGCATTGGTCAGGGCCTCCTGCAGTTGGCTCACCAGGGTCTGATAGGCTGTGCCAAGCATGCAGCCCACGTTGGGCATCGAGTAGATGTTATGGGCTTTCGTCATAGTATATGATAAACAAAGAAAATTGGGAAATGGTTGATGTGTCAACCATGAAAAGGATAGAATTATCGTGTGAAAATAGTGTCGACGGTGATGGTCACGTCGTAGGGCGTGGCCTGAGCAGCACGGGTAGGCACGGCCGAGCGGGTGTAGTAGAATGCCTGCTGCTCGTCCCACGACCGTAGGCTCACCTGCCGGGTTTCGCCGGCGGGAATATCCACCCCCACGCGCTGCGAGGCGCTGTGCAACTGGCGTCCGGAAGTGTCGAGGTAGTTGATGGTGAAAGCGATGGACGCCACCGGAGCCGTGGTGTTATTGGTCACGAAGAAGGTTTCGCGGCGCGAGCGCAGCGGCTTGTCGTAGCCGTTGATGTCCAGCAAGTGTGCACGCGGAGCGGCAATGGTATCGTAGGTCGGACCGGCGGCCTGCGAGCTCTGGGTGGCTGCCTGGGCCGGAGCGGGCTGCAAATTGCGGCGCGTGGTGTTCTGGGCCATGGCGCCGAGCGAAATCAGCACGGCAAGGAGGTAGAAAGCTTTTTTCATTGTGTGAGAGGTCAGAGGGTGATGAGTTTATCGCTGCCAAGGCGCAGGGCACCGTCAATGCCGGTGGGGCGGTTGGATTCCTTGATAGTGGTGCGGAACAGATAGCGGAACCACCGCTCGAAGCTCACTGTACGGTTGCGGCGGTAGGGACGGAAAGTGATGCGTTGCCTGTCGGCGGACAGTTCGAAGATCACATCGCGGCTGCGGCTGTGGCCATCGGCAGGGTCGGTGAGCAGCGAGGCGTCGAAAATGTTGGCGTTGCCGGTGGCGTGAAGGGTGCCGAAGGCAGTGCCCGGAGCAATCTGCCAGTCAGGCGATTCAATCATCACCAGTTCGTAGGTGGCGGCGGCTGCCGGCACACGCCGGATAGCAAACAGAGCGCCGTCGTCGGCCATCTGCCACACGCCCTCCAGGCGGTCCGCCTCGGTGGCGTCGGTGTTGAGGAATTGCTCCGGAATTATGTAGGTGAAGTCGGCACCGCGGGCATCAGCCCCGCTTGCAGCTGCAACAGCCACAAGCATCGCAAGCACACGGCGCAGCATCATCATAGACTGGCGAATTTATAGGCGAAGCCGATGGACAGCACTTCCTTAACCTGCAATTTTTTCCAGTCCGGATGGTCCTCGATGCGGGGAGTGGAGGTATCGTAGCGCAGATTGGCGGAAATCTGGGTGGACAGGAAACGGTTGATGTCGAAAGTCAGTTTATGCTCCCAGTCGGCCTGAGCGGTGTCGTAGTCGGTGAAGGCGAACAGGTGGGTGGCGTAGGTGATGTTGTAGGTAATCTGCCAGAACAGCTTCAGGTCGGCGCTCGAACCGAAGTTGTGCGACACCTTGCGTCCCTCCTTTATGCCGTAGGTCGTGGGGTCCAGGCGGTGCTCGATGCAGGTCATCAGCTTGTAGGACACCGGCGCAATCGAAGCATCGAAAGTAAAAGTCTTTTTTGCGTTGGCGTAGTTGTAGGTCATACCGATACCGGCCGTCAGCTCGCCCGGCGACAGGAAGCCCGAGCGCAGGTCGGAGCTGTTGCTGTTGTAGGAATTAAGCAACTGGGTTTTGAACTGGGCGTTGAACGAGTAGTACCACCTGCGGGCAGCCTTCACACCGAATGTGGTGTTCACCTGGAACACGTCGTCCGACACCGAGTAGTCATGCACCGTGTCGTTCGGGGCATTGTTCATGCCCAGCTTGTACTGTGCGGTGGTTTCGAACAGCAGGTTGGGGTGGAAAGTGGGGTTCAGCTTCACATTATAATATATATTGCCCAGCACGTTGAGGTTGTTGTTACCGCCCTGGTACCAGTTGGGCGATATGTAGGCCTGCGAGAATTGCAGGCCGGCCGAGAACGTGCGTATCCAATGGCGCTTTTTCACCTCGATGCTCGCCACGGTGGTGGTGAGTTCGGCAGGAATGGTCTCCACAATCTCGATGGTGTGATCCTCGGGGTTCACCACGGCATGGAACTGCTTGGGAGCCTCCGGCAGCAGGCGCACGTTGTATTTCACCAGCTGCGGATGGTTGAAAAAGAAAGTGCGGTTAATATCGTCCATAGCGCGTCGCACGGCAGCCTGTTCCTCGGCCCATCGCAGTTCGGGCTTGCCCGAGATAGTGGGAGTGAGCACTGCCGTGGTGTCGGCAAAGCGGAAGCGGTCGTAGATAGCCGGCATAAAGAAATAGCGCGGCAGCCTGGGCATGGCGTAGAGGTCGTACGAAGGGCTGTTGGCTATCGAATCCAGAAATTCGTCGAGCTGCTCCACGGTGCGGGCCGTGAGCGAGTCGGGCGCGGCCCGCACCTCGGGGGTGTTGGTCACCTTGGCCGAGTTGATGTAGCGTGCCTGAGCCGATGCTGCGATACAGCTGAAAGTGAGTGTGATGGCCGTGAAAAGTAAAGCTAAGGATTTCATATTGCACTTTCGCGAATAGTGTGATGGATAGTGGATTAGGCTGGGGGTAGGGGAGAGGAGGCGCCGTCCGCTACTTGCGGGCGGTATAGAGCGTGCACACACCGAAAGTCATCGGGCGGAAGGCGGCGTCGGCAAATCCGGCACCGGCAAGAATATCGGTCATCTCCCGCCGCTGCGGCGCGGCCGCGATGCTTTCGGGGAGGTAGGAGTAAGCGCGTGTGTCGTGCGACATCAGGCGTCCCGCTGCGGGGATAAGCGTCTTGGTGTAGAGGCGGTAGAGCGGTTTGACGGCGGCGTTGACCGGCCGCGACAATTCAAGCACAGCAAGCGTGCCGCCGGGCCGGAGCAGGCGGTACATCTCGCGGTAGCCTGCGGCAATATCCGCAAAATTACGCACGCCGTAGGCTATCGTAATCATGTCGGCGCAGCCATCGGGCAGTCCTGTGTCCAGGCAGTCCGCCTGGGCAAAACTGATGCGGCCGGACAGCCCGGCACGCCCGGCTTTCTCGCGGGCTTTTTCCAGCATGCCCTCCGATAGGTCCAACCCTCGAATTTCGGCATCAGGCAGCGCGCGGGCCAGCGCCAGTGCTACATCGCCAGTGCCGGTGGCAAGGTCAAGCACCACGGCCGGCCGGGCGGCGCGGGCCACCCCGATCAGGCGGCGCAGCCACAGGCGGTCCAGGCCGAAAGTCATGGCGCGGTTCATGAAGTCGTAGGCCGGTGCGATGGCATCGAACATGGACTGCACCTGTGCGTCCTTGGAGCGGGTGTCGTCGCGGTAGGGGTTGACTTTTTCTACTTCGGGCATAAAATTGCGTAATTATCTGCCGCGGGGACGCGCGCCGAGGCGCGTCCACACAGCAGATGGTAATCAATTGGTTGAAGATCGCGTTCGTTGCGTGGAGGCGCTGGGCACCTCCGCCGCCCGCAATCAGTTATTGGCAATAAAATCCAGCACTGCGGTTTCGATGCGCTTTGCGGGGTCGGCATCGGGAGCGGGCACGAATTTCTCGCCGGTCAGGTGCTCGTAGAGCTCGATGTAGCGGTCGGAGATTGACTTGCACACCTCGGGAGTCATTTCAGGCACCTTTTCGCCGGGACGGCCCATGAAACCGTTTTCCATCAGCCACTGGCGCACGAATTCCTTCGAGAGCTGGCGCTGGGGCTTACCGGCGGCAAACAGTTCGGGGTAGGTGTCGGCGTAGAAGTAGCGCGACGAGTCCGGAGTGTGGATTTCGTCAATCAGCATCACCTTGTCGGCCAGCTTGCCGAACTCGTACTTCGTGTCAACAAGAATAAGACCCTTCTCGGCGGCCATGCGGGTGCCGATTTCGAACAGCTTGCGGGTGTAGTTCTCCATCACCTCGTAGTCCTCCTTCGACACGATACCCTGTGCAATGATTTCCTCGCGCGAGATATTCTCGTCGTGGCCGGCCTCGGCCTTGGTGGTGGGAGTGATGATGGGCTCGGGCAGCTTCTCGTTTTCGCGCAGACCTTCGGGCAGCTTCACGCCGCAGATTTCGCGTACGCCGGAGGCATACTCGCGCCAGGCACTGCCTGCCAGGTAGCCGCGGATAATCATTTCCACGCGGAAGCCCTCGCAGCGCTTGCCGATTGTGGCCATGGGGTCAACCTCGGCCAGCTTCCAGTTGGGAACGGCCTCGGCTGTAGCATCCAGGAAGTAGTTGGCAATCTGGTTGAGCACCTGACCCTTGTAGGGGATGCCTTCAGGAAGAATTACGTCGAAAGCCGAGATGCGGTCGGTGGCTACAAGCAGAAGCAGGTCGCCGTCAAGGCTGTACACGTCGCGTACTTTACCGTGATAAACGCCGGACTGGCCGGGAAAGTGAAAATCAGTGGCTGTAAGGGGCATATCGTATATGTTGTTATGTTTAATAAAAATTATTCGTTAATATCAATCTCGATTTCAGGGGCGCCCTGGGCCTTGGGGTGCTGGCGCTCGGCTTCGTCATGGCGCTCGTAGGCCTCCACGATGCGCTGCACCAGGTGGTGACGCACAATATCCTTCTTGCCGAACTCCACCTTGCCTATGCCTGGTACATCGCGAAGCACCTTCAGGGCCTGGATAAGGCCGCTCTGCGTTTGCCGCGGAAGGTCAATCTGGGTCACGTCGCCGGTGATAATCATCTTGGCGTTCATGCCCAGGCGCGTCAGGAACATCTTGATCTGGTGCGTGGTGGTGTTCTGGGCCTCGTCGAGCACAATGATGGCATCGTTGAGCGTGCGGCCGCGCATAAAGGCCAGCGGCGCAATCTGGATTACCTTCGACTCCATGTACTCCTTCAGCTTCACGGCCGGAATCATGTCCTCCAGTGCGTCGTAGAGCGGCTGCAGGTACGGGTCGATTTTATCCTTCATGTCGCCCGGCAGGAAGCCCAGCTTCTCGCCGGCCTCCACCGCGGGGCGCGACAGGATGATGCGCCTTGCCTCGCGGTTTTTCAGTGCGCGCACGGCCATGGCGATGGCAATATAGGTCTTGCCCGTGCCGGCGGGGCCAAGGGCAAATGTCAGGTCGTTCTCGGCAAACGTCTGCACCAGTTTTTTCTGGTTGGGAGTACGCCCGGTGATGGGCTTGCCGTTCACGCCGTAGATAATCACGCCGTCGCTGGGGCGCTCCTTGGGGCCGTCGCCCTTGATTATATCCAGAATCGCATCTTCGGGGAGAGAGTTGTACTTTTCCGCATAGTCGGCCAGAGCCTTGATTTTGCTCTCGAACTCAGCCGTTTCGCGTTCCTCGCCAATGACGCGGATCACCGAGCCGCGCGCCGAAATGCGCAGCTTCGGAAAAAGATTTTTGATAAACTGCATATTGGAGTTATTAACTCCATAGAAGCAGATTGGGTCGACTTTGTCGACGATAACAATGCGTTCAATCATATATGAGTGCAAAGTTAAGAAAAATAATTAAAGTATAGGGCGTTTAGGGTCGTTAAAGTCTTTAAGGTTTTTAGGGTCGGTAGGGTTGTTAAGGTCTTTAAGGTCCTTAGGGTCCTTAGGGTCGTTAAGGTCGACCTGACCCTAAGGACCTTAAAGACCTTAACAACCCTAATTATCCTAAACACCCTTATGGCCGCCTTCACCGGCCCCGTTGCTCTTTGCGCAGGCGCGCCATGCGCTCTGAAAAACCCCCGTTTTTCAGAAAATCGTCGGCCAGGCGCTGTAATTGTCTGTGCAGCAGGTAATCGGCCTGATTTAAAAGAATAACAACCATGTTTGCAATCGTTTCCGGCGGCCGGGTTGAAACAAGGTTCATGTAAAACTCCGGGTCGCTTTGCGTGCGCCCCAACCGGCGCATCGCTTCATATTCGCACGAGCCGGCTTCCCATTGCCTGTGGCCGCGCGTTTTCAGATAATCCTCGTAATCTTCCAGCAATTCCCTGAGGCTCGCTTTGGCTACATTCAAAAGTTTTATCTCCGTTTTGGTCGAAGTGCTCGAGGCCGCGCACCCCTCGATAATGTTCTGCTTGCCGCTGCGGGCGGCCTGCACCATCTGGTCCACGGTACGGTCGCCTTTGTTAAGATATTTGTTGCAAAAATAATATGTAATTCGGTATATTACATCGCTTTTCTGATAACTAAGCAAAGCCTTGTAATTCCCCGTTCGGGGTATCAGGTCATTCATAGAGCGTTTTATTGATGAGTAGCCGTCGCAAAGATAGGTAATATAATTCAAAAAGATGTTGATTTTTGCTAAATGTTTTGCAGTGTCGGAAGAAATGTGTAAATTTGCGGTGATAATACAACATTATATGACAGCCCGCGCTTCCTATCCCCGATTTTTCGGCTTCTATTATTTTAATAGATGACTTGCGGCGTGGCTTGACTTATAGTTTCTTAATAGAGTTTTTTCATAATCCCGCCGCTCTCATGGTGGGATTTGTTTTTTATATGGACACAGAATCAAACAACTCAGCGCCCCTGCGCGTTGCAATTCAGGGTGTGGCTGGATGCTTCCACGATGCCGCCGCCCGCGAGTACTTCGATGCCGCAGGGCGCCAAATCGAAACCGTGGAGTTCGACACCTTCAACGACCTCTTCGAGGCCGTCCGCTTCGATGCGTCGCTCGTGGGAATAGTGGCTATCGAGAACACTATCGCCGGCAGCCTGCTGGGCAACCACGAGCTGCTGAGGGCAAGCGACCTCCGCATCATCGGCGAGCATCGCAAGCGCATATCCCATGTGCTGTGCGCCTTGCCCGGAACCACCCTGGAGAGTGTGACAGAGGTCAACTCCCACCCCATGGCGCTGATGCAGTGCGAGCAGTGGCTCCGCCAGCACCGCATGAAGATGGTGGAGCACTTCGACACCGCCGGAAGCGCCCGCGACATTGCCCGCGACCACCTTGCAGGCCACGCAGCCGTGTGCGGCAACTATGCCGCGCGCCTCTACGGCCTCGACATCCTGGCCGAGGGCATCGAAACCAACAAGCGCAACTTCACCCGCTTCCTAATTGTGGCCGACGCTGTGAAAGCCGCCGAGATAGCTCCGCGCCGAAGCGAGTGCGACAAGGCATCCATCCTCTTCACCCTGCCGCACACCCGGGGCGCCCTGTCCAAAATCCTGACCATCCTGGCTTTCTACGACATCAACCTCACCAAGATTCAGTCCATGCCAATCATAGGCCGCGAGTGGGAGTACCGTTTCTACGTGGACGTCACCTTCGACGACCCCGTGCGCTATCATCAGGCCGTCGAGGCTATCCGCCCGCTCCTCAACGACTTCCGAACTCTGGGCGAATATAAATCCGCGGAAACACCCGCCGAAGATTATGGAAACTAAACGCATAGCGCCCGCCGAGCGCATTTCGGCAGTCAGCGAGTACTATTTCTCGCGCAAACTCAAGGAGATAGCACGGCTCAACGCAGCCGGGGCCGACATAATATCGCTTGGCATCGGCGGTCCCGATCTGCCCCCGCCGCCCGCGGCCGTGCAGGCGGCTGTGGAAACCCTGGAGAACCCCGCCACTCACAGCTACCAGATGACCGTAGGCCTTCCCGAATTGCGCCGGGCCTATGCCGGGTGGTACGACCGCTGGTACGGCGTCAGCGCCCTCGACCCCGACACTCAGATTCTGCCCCTGATTGGCTCCAAGGAGGGTGTGCTCAACGTGGCCATGGCATTCGTGAATCCCGGCGACGCCGTGCTGGTGCCCAACCCCGGCTATCCCACCTACACCTCGGCCTCGCGCCTGGCCGGCGCCCGGGTGCTCTACTACGACCTCACCGAGGAAAACGGCTGGGAGCCCGACTTCGAGGCTCTTGAGCGCATGCCCCTGGAGAGTGTGAAAATAATGTGGGTCAACTATCCCCACATGCCCACCGGCCATGCCGCCAGCCGCAGCCTCTTTGAGCGCCTGGTGGACTTCGGGCGCCGCCACGGCATCCTCATTGTCAACGACAACCCCTACAGCTTCATCCGCAACTCCTCGCCACTGAGCATCATGCAGGTGCCCGGTGCAGCGGACACCGCCATGGAAATGAACTCGCTCAGCAAGTGCCTCAACATGGCCGGATGGCGCCTGGGCATGCTCGTCGGCAAGCCCGAATTTATCTCGTGGGTGCTCCGCGTCAAGAGCAACATCGACTCCGGCCAGCCCCGAGCCATGATGATGGGTGCCATCGCCGCACTTACCGCCGGCCCGGAGTGGTATGCAGCCCTCAATGCCGAGTACGAGCGCCGAGCCGTCGTGGCACAGCAGATTATGGACACCCTCGGCTGCCACTGCGCCCCCGGACAGCAGGGGCTGTTCCTGTGGGGCCGGATTCCCGACACTGCCGCCGGAGCCGAGGCCTTCACCGACCGCATCCTGGCCGAGGCCCGCGTGTTCATCACCCCCGGTTTCATCTTCGGCTCCAACGGTGAGCGCTACATCCGCATATCCCTCTGCGAACCCGTAGAGCTCCTGCAAAAAGCGCTTCAGCGCATAAAAGATATGAATAAACAGTAAACAAATATGAAACTTTTCAACGACGATACACTCAACAACCGCCCCCTGGTGCTCGCCGGCCCCTGCAGCGCCGAGAGCGAGCAGCAGATGCTCGACACCGCCAGGGCCCTGGCGGCCGCAGGCATAAAAATTTTCCGCGCCGGCGTGTGGAAACCCCGCACCAAGCCAGGAGGCTTCGAAGGCATCGGCACCCCGGCGCTGGAGTGGCTGGCTAAAGTAAAGCAGGAAACTGGCATGCTCACCGCCACCGAGGTCGCCACCGAGCGCCATGTGCGCCAGGCTGTGGACTCGGGCGTGGACGTCCTCTGGATCGGTGCCCGCACGTCAGCCAACCCCTTTGCCGTCCAGGAGATTGCTGATGCACTCGCGTCCTACCCTCAGGAGCGCCGCGACTCACTGGTGGTGCTCGTCAAGAACCCCGTCAACCCCGACCTCGAACTGTGGATCGGTGCAATGGAGCGCATCAGCCGTGCCGGCATCACACGTCTGGGAGCCATCCACCGCGGTTTCAGCTCCTACGGCAAGCACATCTACCGCAACCCGCCCAAGTGGCGCATCCCCATCGAGCTCCACCGCCGCCTGCCCGACCTGCCAATCATCTGCGACCCCAGCCACATCGGCGGCAAGCGCGAGCTCATAGGCCCCCTCTCGCAGCAGGCACTCGACATGGGCTTCGACGGCCTTATCATCGAATCGCACTGCAACCCCGCCTGTGCCCTCAGCGACAAGGACCAGCAGGTAACCCCCGACGTACTCGCCTACATCCTCAACACCCTGGTGCTCCGCGACAGCAACAGCACCACCGAAAGCCTCGGCCTGCTCCGCCAGCAGATTGACCGCCTCGACGACGAACTGCTCGAAATCCTCGCCAAGCGCATGCGCGTGGCCCGCGACATCGGCCGCTACAAGCGCGAGAACGGCATGCCCGTGGTGCAGCCCGGCCGCTACAACTCGCTCATGCACAACCGTGTCACCGTGGGCGAAGCCATGGGCATGAGCGCCGAATTCGTGGGAAGCGTCCTGGCCGCTATCCATGAGGAATCAGTGCGCCAGCAGCTGGAAATTTGTAACGGCGAAAAGGCGGACTGAGATGAAAATACTGATTTTGGGAGCCGGCAAGATGGGCTCGTTCTTTTGCGACATACTGTCCTTTGACCACGACGTGGCCATCTACGACCACGACCCCGCACGCCTGCGCTTCACCTACAACTGCCGCCGCTTCAGCAGCCTCGACGAGGTGGACGCCTTCAACCCCGACATGGTTATCAACGCCGCCACCGTGCGCTACACCCTCGACGCCTTCCGCCAGGTGCTTCCCCACCTGCGCCCGGATGCCGTCCTGTCCGACATAGCTTCGGTCAAAACCGGGCTCCCCGAGTTCTACGCCACTTGCGGCCACCCCTACGTGTCGTCCCACCCCATGTTCGGCCCCACCTTCGCCTCGCTCTCCAACCTTGCCGACGAAAACGCCATCATCATCACCGAGGGCGACCTCGCCGGCATCGCCTTCTTCGAAAAACTCTACGCCTCGCTCGGCCTCCACATCGAGCGCTACACCTTCCGCGGCCACGACGAAACCGTTGCCTACTCCCTGTCCATCCCCTTCGCCTCCTCGCTCGTGTTCGGCTCCGCCATGAAGCACCAGCCCGCTCCCGGCACCACATTCAAGCGCCACATGGCCATTGCCCGCGGACTGATGAGCGAGGACGACTATCTCCTCTCCGAAATCCTCTTCAACCCCGACAGCCTTGTGCAGCTCGACCGCATAAGCGACGCCCTGGCCGAGCTACGCGAAATTATCGGCCGCCGCGACACCGACGCAATGGCCGCCTTCCTGGCCCGCGTCCGCCGCAACATCGCCGCCGAATAAACACCGTTTTTGTAGGGACGTGCCTTTGGCACGTAGGCATGAAAATCAATCACTTACGCCTACGTGCCAAAGGCACTATCCTTTACCCACAAATATGCGTTATATACAGAAAAAAAACACAACAATAACGCATATGAAAAGTCATAGTATATTTAATGATCAACGCCTCGATAAGGAATACGATTCTCT
>JAAVFP010000032.1 GCA_014800735.1 Bacteroidales bacterium | reverse complement strand
GCGACATTCCAAGGTATCCACATCACATTCGGATATGTGATGAAGAACATACATAAGAAACTTATAGCAATCCTATGTTTCTGACTTTTGTATAAATCGNNTTCTTTCACNATTAAACTTACNGNNNNGCAATATTATCCCACAGTAATTATCGGTTGACCNAAGAATGAGGACAACATGGCAAGGGTGGAAAGCGTGAAATTGTGCTGACCGCTTAGCCACTTGGTTATTTCACATGGGCGTTTNCCGACAGCTCTGGCAAACTCAGCCTTAGACAGACCTTTTTGCNTCATAAGNTCATATATGCGGGNGGATATTGCNAATTCNAAATCCCCNTCAGCTTTAATATGGGAAGGTATTGCCCGTACTATAGCATCGTATCTGTNGTATGCNGTTTTCATATATCAATCTTTATTAAAGACTGCATCTTCCTTAAANCGGTTNTAGAAACGCTCGAACTCGGCCTCATTTTCAGTCATAAACTGAATGGAATAGAGGGTACATTTCCTATTATAGTTTAGTCGNATAAGTCCTACNTCACTCATAATCAANATGTTTTGTANTTTATAAACGCAAAATTACAGAAAATGTTTTACTTTTGAGTAAANATACGNCAATTATTTGAGTTGTTCTGTCTGAAATCTTAGTAAAGCTAATCCTATCGACTATTTTTCTCCCTAAGGATAGGGGNATTAACAAGAATAATTTGTAATTCTGCATTTGAATTAAGACAGAACNCTTCGGTTTCGTTNAAAAGGTTATTATATTCCTGACCTNGCGGCCGCATCTGAAACAGCAGCGACTCTACTTGCCTCATTGAATAAAGGTGGCGGAGAGAATAAAGGTGGTTCGGAGGCTTTCTTCACCAATTCTGTTGAAAACTTCCTCGCNGCCATCATNTATTTCTTNGTNAATNTNCATTCCGNCAGGNTNNAANAACGGCANGAANCTNNGNCGNTTCATATNCTACATGAGGGAAAGAAGCTGGAGATTGTCATTCGTAACTGGGACGATTTCAATGCTCTTGACGAGAATGGAAATGTAGTGCTCGACTTCGTGAATGAGAACGGTGTCGATGTCTCGACCGATGAAGACCGTATGTTCGTTGACCTTAACGGTTTCCGATATAAAAAACACACGGGCAAGGAGATTGTGATTGAGCGTTGCTGGTATGAGGACGATTCCGGGAATGAGGTCCCCCCGATATAATAACCGGTGAGTATTCGGATATGCCACACGTGCTGTCATTCTTAGGGCGCAAGTATTCGGAAGTATTCGACATACTGATGATGGACGATAAGATTTCCTCCCTTATGGCTCCGTTCAAAAGTGCCTACGAAAACAAGGCCAACGACCAGTTGGAAGGTATGGTGGGTACTCTCCGTGTCAATGCCGCCAGACTTGTATCTCCTGAAGCATATTGGGTGTTCACTGGGAATGACTTCGATTTGAAGATTTCTGACCCTGCGAGTCCGAGCTATCTGGTGATTGCCAACGACCCGGAGAAGGAGCAGGTAATCTGATTGCAGAGGGCTTTGCAAACACTCGTAGCCGGACACACTACTTCCTAACTCTTCTTGGGTTCGCACTCTTTAGTGAAATCTCATGGTACTTACTCAACGGTTGCGATGGCACTCACAATGTCATGTTTACCCTCACTCTCGGAGTTGTAGCCCTTGCCTTATTTGACCGGCTATGTGAACCCCAATCACTTTGTTGCCTATCTATAATCATTGTATGTTTTCTTGCGTGGCAGACAGGCGTAGACTATGACTGGCGTGGTATATTGATGATAGTGCTATTCTTTATGTTACGACATCAAACAATCGCACCGTGGATTAGCCGAAACAGCATCTCATTTCCCTCACAGTCAATAATCCAAATCATCTTTACATTTCCCATAATGATGCACTATGGCATAGCCGGGGCAATCCTCGCCTCAATAGTCATCTTCCTCTACGATGGAACTCGCGGACAAATCAAAAGCACAGTAGCCAAATATTGCTTCTACGCCTTCTATCCGTTACACTTATTTCTAATTTACTCTGTATTTTATAACAAATACAATTGTATTTAATGATATTATCTGCTTACAGGCGAGCATTGTTGAGATATTGTCATCATCTATTCATAAGAGTATACCGCATATTAACGATTCTAACTCTATTGGTAATCAAAAAACTATTTACAAATTCATAATATCTTGTATTCATGGAGTTTTTTGTATAGTGTCGATTTGCTAATACCTAATAGTTTGGCTGCGTTCCGTCTGTTATTGTTCGTTTCTTTCAGTGCCGCTTTTATGCTGTTTCGCTCGTTTTCTTTTTTTAGTGATGCTTTGGTCATTTCATCCTTTTTATCCTCCTCTCGTTTATCTTCTCGTTTCCGAGCTAATTCATCTGCAACAATCTTGTGGTGCATTGCTATTACTTCAGGATAGTTTCTAGCGACAAAACCATTAAGACTGTTATATGGAATATTCAAACGTTTAGCTATTGAGTTAAGGGATTCAGAGCTTGTAGCATATATCTCTATGGCTTCACTATATTTTTGAGCACTTCTTGCCAGGACTAAACGCCCGTTATCGAGACGTTTCATCCCATGAGTAGCTGCAAGTTCAGGCTCATGTTCGCGGAGATACTCTCTAAAAATATCAGGATGCAAATTAAATCGTTTTGCAGCTTCAGCAGTAGTCAGACTATTATTTTTTAAGAACTCTATAGCTTCTGAATATTTTGCTGCAGTCGATTTAAGGTATTGTTTTGAAGTCTTAAAAGCTTCTGTAATATCATCATCTTTTTTCACGGTTATACCTCTTCTCTCCAACATTAGTTCAGGATGCCACATTCGCAAATAATTTTTGAAACCATTTATAGTAATACCGGTTTTGTTGGCTATTTCTTTAATAGTCAATGCTGTCGAACGATATAAATTTATGGCAATCTCGTATTTTTTTACTTGTTCATCTGCAGGAATATGTTTAGTACCATTGCCAGTGAGAGATCCTATCTTCTTTACACCTTTTGCTTTTTTTCGTTTTTCTTCTCTTTTTTCAACGAGATCCTTGTGGTAATTAAGCAGATGCTCTCTTAGCCCACTATACGATAAGTTAAAAATATGTGCCGTATGTGCTATGGTATCATCACTGTTGCGTAAATGCGCTATTGCCTGTGCATACTGTTCTCTGCAGCATTTCTGTGAACCTCGGCGGAATTTGTCGGCCATTCCCAGTCTCTGCCGCTCATTTTCTCTAAACTCCATTATATCCGGGAAATGTCGTCGGAGTTGTTGTGACAACCCACCGGCCGTTACATGAAATATGCGCGCAATTTCGGAGATGTTATAATCAAAGTATTCAGGATTTGAACAAGCGGCAATTGCATCTTTATATTTGCCATAAGATTGAGGGCTTTGTCCTTTAGATTTTCGTAAAGGAGTTTGAGCTGCTTCTTCCGGGGACACAATAACTCCATAACGGGCAAGCAGCAAATCCCTATGATTGCGTTGCAGATATGCTCTGAACGCTTTCGACGGGGTATTTGTCTGTCTGCAAATTTCAGCAATGGAGAGATCTGTAGTCTTGTATAGACTTAGCGCCTCGTCATATTTTAACATAGAACGTATTTAATTGAGGTAAATTGCGATTACACGGTCTCCGATTGGCGCAATAACGAAAATATTATTGTCACTAATAAGTGTGAATTCGAGATTGGTTTTATCAAGAGTTGGTTTGTAACTGTAGCAATTTTAATCCACAGTCAGTGAATATAATCCAGTTATGGACTACAGTTGTAGCTAGAATCAGAATAGGTTTATTTGACTATGATTTTGAGAGATGGGAAACCGTGGAGAATAACGATATAGAATCCCGGCTTTAAAAAGTCAAGTGGAATGCTCTCTCCCCGTTCAAGGTGAAAATTTCCGGAAATAAGTCGGCCATCAACACTTACTATTGAAAGCTCACCCGCTACAGAGGTACTCAGTAAATTGTTAGAATATTGCAGTGGAGAGACTGCTGTCGAGACAAAATCGGAAATAGGATCTTTAATGCCACTAAACTGATCCGGGATTGCTAAATATCGACCTTCNGACAGNGTTTGTAAGCTGCATATTAGCTTANTTGAACCGTCGCTATCTCTTATAATTACAGATTCCGGCTTTCGGTGAGCTTCAATCGCAAAGGTGATCTTATTGTCAAGCACCTTGCGAGTATCACTTGTAATAGTCACCTCGTTGGTATCATCGTCATAACTGAGCAAACAAGGGGCTTCAAGTCGGGCTTTCCAGAAGTCGCCATATCTTTCAAAATTATAGAAACCGACGGACTCTAAATCTAACCGCTCAACGAGTCTTTTCTCAAGGGTCATTTTCCACTCGCGGTTAGGATGGATCAGGAGAATGGCCGAAGCATAATTGCCATGCAAGCGTTTCATTGCGCTCTCCCATTGGTCAACGCAAGGGTGTGTATCCCATGTGCTATCATTTATTGGTGAGCTTTTATATACGTCTGAAATATGCAGTGGCATCTGAAGAATATTTGTGACGCGTCCTTCCCAGTTATTTTTTGTGCGAACAAAGAATGGAAATTCACTTAATAAATCTCCTGCTGTGTATGTTGAGGCGAAAGAATATTCTCCAATCTCCAGAGCTTCAGGAATATCAGAATTATTGCACAGATGACCTGAACGGAAAGAACGTACATTGTTGTTAAGATCCCCTTCTATAATTTTCTTAGACAGAACTATCTCAGCCCAGGTTGATGCTCCTGTTGATTTACCGTCGACACAAGTTGCCCGTTGAGCATACTCCTCGCGAGTAACGATGTCCATATTGTCGCACTTATTAAAATCGGGAAAATGACACACGGAGTGACTTCCGACGGTGTGGCCGCCTTCCAAGAGCTTCTTTGCTTTAGGNANTGTTTGATCATTGTAGAATGCCGACAAGTATGAATGGCCATGATAGTCCTTATCACGGAAATAGTGTGTAGTCAGAAAATAATGACCTTGACAACCGATTGATTCCTCATACTCGGCCATAAAGTGCATTTCATCGTAGGCAGTCTGAGAGTCACAGTCATGTGTAGGAATCAGCAACTGGGTATATCCGCCGGGGACAGTAAATTTCCATGCNGATACCTCTTTATTACTTGCTACAATAGAACGTAACCAAAGAGNCCAAACATCAGCTGACGGCTCAAAACCGTTGTTATAGCATCGCGATGAGGAAACGTCTTTGTTGAGTTGATTGCGAAGAATTACATCTCTCCATTTTACGCCTGCCATATAAACCTTTCCATTACCAAGATTATTACGAAGGACGGCAGGCATACTGTCTGAGAAGGTTGCCATAATTTCCGCACCTAAGCCGTCAGGAACAGGATAGGTGTAGGCGTTAATTTCTCCAATAGAGGTTGCTATTTCCTCAGGTTCATCAAAATAAACAAGTTCAGGCATTGACTCGTTGNCGGTATTCCAATTGATTAGCTTACGGCTCTTTGATGCATCATTGGAAAAGGTTTCGCTTATTCCATATAGTGTTGACAAGAATGGACGCGTTGCCTTTGAGTGAGATACTATAGCGGGAGTAACAATCACACCTCCATTTCTCACCCACTCTATCAGCGAGTTATAATCATTTTCAGTAAACGATGATGAATCAAATCCATTAGCGAACAAGATGACGTTGGCTTCTTGCATCGCGTCCTTCAGGGTANTTGTAGAAAAATATGAGTAACCTGCNATGTCACACATATAAGCNGCTGAATAGTGTGCCTCNGATTCGGGTATATTCGTCTGGTCAGCCGACAAATGATCNAAAAGAGCTATCTCATATTTTACATCGGCATCANCAACTATACCATTAGTCTGCGCCCCTAAAAATATTGCAGGAAACAAAGCACAATTTATGCTCACAATTCTTGCATAATAAGTGATACTACTTAGCATATAATAATTTTACCTGATAATTTTTACACTTTAAAGTTGTTGAGCTAATATTAAAAAGAGAGACCGAGTCGAAAACCGAAGTTGCAACCCAGTCTCTCATAAGTCCGTAATACCCTNGGTTTNTTATCGATTGATCATGCGAAGTACGTCAACTCCGTCACGACCGTAAGCAAGGTAAATATATTCACCGTTTACGGCAACGTAGTTGCAAGATGCTTGTACGTCATCGGGGTTGCCGGGGTAAGTTGACTTACCGGTGTGGATATATTTGGTTACAAGTGCAAGGTCTGATTTATTGTAAATATAAAGACCTGAACCGTAGGCAACATAGAGATATTTGTCATCTACAGCGAGACCGTTGGCCGGATTCTTGCCATCTTCACCAGCTTTTAACTCTACGAAATTGCCGGCTACATTGTACTTTCTCACTCCGTCGTGGCCGAGTGCAACATACATCGAGCCGTCAGTGTCAAGAGCAATTGTGTTCTTGCCATCGATAGGTGTAACGCTGAGGTCTGTTGCGACTACAGTAGGATTAGCCCAGTAATAGTCNNTTGCATCNTAGAGNCGAAGCTCTGCTGCAGATGAAGTAGTTGCANCCTTATCAGTCAGGTTAAGAGTGAGCAGCTTGTCACCGCAGAGTGAGAGGTGCTTACCCGATGCTGGTGTTGCAACAGCTCCGTTGCGGTCATCATCCAGACGTTTTAGGTCAGAAGTCAGAGTGTGGAAACCGCCGTATGACGCTACTGTGATATAATCACCGTTGCGGAGGATGCAGTTACCATCACCACCGTAGAACTCAGGATTCTCCTGTCCTTTCACACGGTTACCTTTAAGATTTGTAAACTCGATTTCTGTACCGGTGGTGAATGTTCCGCCGTTGAGAGCGATCTGGCCGACAATAGCATTCTTTGCGTTGTGACCTACTGCGAGCAGACGATCTCCGTCAAAGATGATATGGTTATAGTCGGTATTGGGATCCTGAGCGTAAGCAAGAAGCTTGACACCTTGAGGAGTGGTTTCAACAACCTCAATACATCCCTGTATGCCTGCACCGCGTTCGTGCCAAGACACATATGCCTTATCACCATTGAACTGGATGCAGGTAGCAGAGATCGGATGGTGGTGATCGTTAACGATTGTAGCTACAGTCTCAAGTGATGGGGTAGGTACTATGGGATCGGGACCCGGCTCTGTTACGAATATTGGAGCACAGCCATTGTCGTCGTACTCATACTCAACATTAACATCTTTATTGAGAGTTACACTGGCATTGAAGCCGAGAGCGTCTTTGTCAGCCTCAATATTTTCGCCATATTCAAGCTCATTGTAGATAAGATTGATATTGCCAAAAGTGTTTTTGAGGCTACCAGCACCTACATTATTGAAATGTACTTTATTCGCCTTGATAAGAGCTATATCCTCTTCAAGAGCATAGATCTGTGAGGTTTGAACATTCTCTATGTCGAGAAGATCGGTTTCAACATACGCACCATCGCGAAGTTCTACTTTGGGATTAGACCAGAATCGGATGATTGGAGATTTGATATATCCAACGTGGAAGGTCTGATCGTTGTCAAAGATAACTTCTTCAGATGCTTCGAGTTTACAGTTGATGTAAACATCCGAATTGCCTGAAATGTGGATATAGTCAACCTTGACTGCACCGTCAATATAGACTTCGCTTTGGAAGCCGAGACGTTTGATCTGATCAAGATTCGCTGCAGAATAGAAGGTTAATCCTTCGATGTTACAAACCTGGCTATCGGCAGCAGTTGAAGTCAGCTTACCGTAGTTGTAGATTGTGAGTGCATCAACACCCTGGAATGTGGCAGGCACACAAAGTTCACCGCCGGGGAGGATGACGATGGTTGCTGCAACATTAAGATGCTTGTTAGGATTGAAACCGGTTATGTTCCATTTACCGGTTACGAAGACTGTTGAACCGAAGTTTTCAAGCTGACCTGTATATTCTCCGTTTACAACAAGTTTCGAGTAATCTATGCCAGTATTGTCATAGAATTTAGCATCCTTCAGTTCAACGAGTTTGTCAAGGTTGACAGTTTTAAACTCGTCAAGTTTTGCACTGAGATCGATCTGCGGATCAATAGCACGACTTCCAACTTTACCAAAAGTATAGTTGAGAACAGAAGCCGGCATTGATGCAGGATCAGTAAAAATGGATAGAGATGACTTTTCAAGGGTGGTGACGTTGGCAGTTTCGTCTCCGTCAACCAGGCCATAGTCTGCATCCGAACATGATGCCATTGCGGATAGCAGCACTGCTGCTACGGGCAATGTCGTAATTGCAGTCGTATTTAAACGGCCGTTTTTTAAGAATTTTATCTTCATAATGATTGAATTTGAGTATTACGGATTTTATTATTCATTTATAGTACATTTTACCGAGTTATAATCGATGAGTAGATACCTTACGGTCGAGCGAACCCTTAACATCCAGAACAATACCTCCCGGGCGGCAGAGTGACTCTATAGCAATGGTGTCGAAGACTGAATGTCGCACACAGTAGAGCACAGCATCATAGGTTTCTGACTTCAAATCAGACTGGTCTGAAATAATATCTAAGCCGTAGTGGCGCATCACGGTTTCTTTATCGGCCCACGGATCCAGCACCTCTATGTTCTTTGTATAGTGACGCAGGAGATGATAGATCTCGATAATCCTTGTGTTTCTTACATCAGGACAATTCTCCTTGAAGGTGAATCCCATGATCAGTATATGCGAATTCAATACAGGCATTCCGGCCAGATTCATGTAGTCGACAAGTCTGTGGACAATGAATTCGGGCATCGCGTTATTGATGCGTCGCGCCTCTGTGGTCAGTCGCGGATAGACGCCATTGTCTTTAGAGTGTTCGATGAGATAGTAGGGGTCGACACTTATGCAGTGGCCGCCGACGAGACCCGGTTCAAACGGCAGGAAGTTCCATTTTGTTGAGGCTGCCTTTATAACTTCGTGTACATCGACACCCATTGAGTTGAATATCTGAGCCATCTCGTTCATGAAAGCGATGTTGACGTCTCGCTGTGTATTCTCCATTATTTTGGCTGCCTCGGCCACTTTGAGCGACGACGCCTTGTAAGTGCCGTTATTGAGCACGGAACTATAGAGATTGTCAATCACATCGGCAATCTCAGGAGTCGAGCCTGCAGTAATCTTGAGGATATTCTCAACAGTGTGAACTTTATCTCCCGGGTTGATTCGCTCGGGTGAGTAACCCAGATAGAAGCCTTCGTTGAGCTTGAGACCTGATTCATCTTCGAGTATAGGCGCGCAGAATTCCTCAGTAGCGCCGGGGTATACTGTGGATTCGTAGACGACGATATCACCTTCAGATAGCATCTGACCGACAGTGCGCGAAGCGCTCTCGACATCTGACATATCGGGGCGATGATGTTTATCTACAGGGGTTGGAACGGCTACGATATAGACATTGCAATCTTTCAGATCATCGATGTCGGCAGTAAGATGAAGTCCATTGTCAAGAGCTGCTTTGAATTTCTCTTCGCTCACCTCATTCGTGACATCTATTCCAGCCAAAAGGTTGTCGACACGCGAACGGTTGACATCAAATCCTACTACAGGGTACTTGTGAGCAAACAGACACGCAAGAGGGAATCCTACATAGCCGAGTCCGATTACTCCAATCTTATATTTCTTCATAGTTATATTCATTGTATGATGTACAATTCAATAAAATGAGATTAAAGTCCTTCTGCACGAGCGACCTGAGAGGTCTTTGGCGGGTTCCACGGGTCTTTATATGACGAGAAGAGGAAGATTTCCTTGGTATGTGCAACTAAGCGGCAAAACCTAAGGAAGTAACCGGTATAGAATGTTGAAAGCGGAACATATTTTATCAGCCAAGCTTCATCTTTTGGGCGCTCGGAGACCATCATAATCACGCCGAAGGCAATGAAATTAAATAGAATCCTTATAATATAGCCGATTGCAAAAATCTCAACTATGCGGTTACTGTGTTCAATGATGAGCATTATGATATAGAAGAACCAAACATAATTGAATACCATATCGTAAAGGATATTCTCAAGGTTTGAGAGCAGGTTGCGGAACGAGAAGTTACTGTTAGGACTGAATATATCGAAGTGTTTGCGCACACGGAAACGCACCAGCGATTTGCTCCAGCGGTCGCGCTGACGGAACAGAGCCTTCCAGGTTACGGGCACGTCTGTCATACAGATGGCATCTTCCGCAAAATACACTTTATATCCGCTCTTGCGGAACTTCTGAGTAAGGTCGCCGTCCAGGCCGGGACCGATATCCCAGCCACCGACACGGTTGAGTGCCTCGCGATCAAATGCTCCGAACGCTCCGGATATAATATGGAGGATACCTAATTCATTCGTCACCATACGACCGACCTGAATTGTCTTAAGGTACTCAAGAGCCTGCATCGCTGTGCAGATACTTTCATGAGGATTTCGCACCTTCACGACTCCACCAACGGCCTTTATCCTATGATCGTAATAGAATGGTAACAGAATCTTCTCGATAGCGTCGCGGTCAAGCGAAGAGTCTGCATCAAGATGGATCACAAATTTACCCTTGGCATAATAGAGTCCAAGGTTTGCAGCACTGGCTTTTCCACCTCTAACCTCAGATCNAATATAACGGTCAATATAACCGGCCTTCTCAAGGTCNCGGCANATTATNGGNGTTTCNTCATCAGATCCATCNTCAACAATNATNACCTCANAGTTNNGATANGTCTGNTCNCGGAGNGAAGTNACAAGATTGAATATACGATGACCTTCATTCTTACCGGGNGCNAGAATGGTNACCAATGGATTCTCNATATNNAGTTTCTCTCNNGCTATCTTTTTATTATGANCATATNTCCANTATNTAAGNTTACGNCGNGCCACAANAATGATTTCCATNAGATAGTANCGNGGAAANTCTATNAANATCAGGAAGAAATACGTCGTAACCAACACTTCNAGAGANANGTTNCGTGAGAATCCNCCGATAATATCATCAATAATNCNACATCCGTAATCTATCATANTCCTNGTTTAAGAATTTCCTGAATNCCNAGTGNAGTAAAANTATACTCNTANATGTCATATTGNTTCAGTTCGNTTGGAGTATANNCTCNGCCTCCGNTACCNCATAATACTTTGATTTTAGAGCGGAATTGTTGNGAATGNCAATCCATACANGTCTGAACNTTNGCNGGACGATCATAATCNATNCCGATATGNCGGAGNATNCGTTTACANTTGGGNCANCGCANCANNTCACCTTCAAGATANTCGCTTTCNGGTGAGATATTNGCNCATCTNAAATGATGTATAAGATCTTCNTCTTTNANATTTGAGCTATTGCATTTTGTACAGNANTNGNTAAAAANCANATGATCACTATTACAGTCCGGGCAAAGTGGAATACGTTCAACAAAATGTGTGCGAACAATATATTTTTTATCCTCCAGATTCTTGATTAATAAGCGCAAATCGGCATCATCTGGATTTTCATTGCCTCCGAGAGTGCGATTGATTACAGCATAAGCGAGATAAACTTTTGAAAGACCTTTTGCTACACTTCGTATTGTAGTGGCGGTGAAATTATATTCTTCACGTGTGAAACAGTAAACACACATTCTTCTGAACAATTCTTCTGTATCAGCAGGCTCCTTAAACGATTTTACTGCATTTTGCTCCTCTATTTGAAAGAGGATACCCTCGGCTTTCACTGTAATATCATTATCTATTGCAGATACACCATAACCGTCAATCAAACCATCCATACGTTCGTATAGTGATACATTATGTATTGACATAAAACGTGGTTTCAGATAGAAACGATTCCGTCGGATAGGCGAGGTTTCGCTACAGAGCTGTCTTACTTGATTATATTGGAGGTGACCCGTATCTAAATATACTAGATCAAAATCATCAGCGGTAAAACTATTATCGTTCTTGATGTCACAGAAATCCTGTATAATCAAGACTCTTTTACCTGCCTGATTGGTTTCTATACGATAAGGCTCCATAATAGTTTGTGAGTGATTAATCTTATTTAGTTGATTTCTGATATAATACCCAAATAGATTTATTATTCTCTATCTTACGGTACTCTATGGCTGCGTCTTCTGCTGCTTGTGATGTTGGATAAGATGAGATAACTATTCGGTAATTATCATTACCATCATAAAGAATCTTTACATATTTGTACCCTTTATTGCGTAGACGCCCGGCTACTTTTTCAGCGTATGCCTTATCCTTAGAACTACATGCGACAACGTGGTAATTGCCTCCTTGTATGACCGGAATAGTTTTTGACGCTTGTTGTGTCGATACGGTAGTCTTTGATGATGAATTATCTTCTGATGCTGGAACATTAATAGAATTCTTTTTAGTGGTATCTTTTCCAACTGATAAATCGCTTGGATGTATTTCATTTAATATTGAATCTCCGTTATAATATGCTGACTTATGGCTAAGGTGAAGTGTCTTTTTATTATCCACCCAGTGCTTTATGGAAGCTGAATCCAAACCGGTAGCCGTATTGAAAACTAAATAATCCTCAACATTGCTTGAACCTTCTTTCAGTTTGTTGATTCTGATCGTAACGGGAAGATTATTTATAAGACTCCATAGAGGTACATTCTGGTCAGGATCAATAGCAAACTCTACGATTGATGCAGTGTAGTCGCGCGACAATCGGCTTCGAAGCTCGCCAGGGATATTTTCAGTTCTTGCCCCGAGCATCATTACACTCGCAGTATATGAAATATTATCGGTAACAATTACAGTAGCTTTAGTGTTGTAATTAATGTATTGCATTTCATTAGGCATCACATATGCCACGATTGACATATTATTATCTTTGAGGTTGAGACCCTGAGCTTTTAATATAGGCTCGCCTCGGAGCACCAGCGAAAACGCCGGCACCAGATTCTCAGTTACAATAGCGGTATCGACAGCAATCGAATGATGTACATAACCGAGGCTGTCAAGTAGACCTATATTACGCATATCGTCAATACTAAGATATCCGAAACCATTGTTCGTCAGTCTATTTACTGCTTCGGCATCTTTCGATAGTGCATTCAAAAGCACACCAAGCTTTCGACGCAATGATGCATATTGTTCTTTTGCTTCTGAGAGTTCCTGTTCAGTACGCAATTGATTGTGGTTTGTACTTAGACCAAGTTTTATATTATGATTTTCAACGGCCAATTGACGCTCAAGCTCTGAGATTCGTACTTTAAGAACATTCAAGTCCTGTCGGGCCAGTCCGTATTGTACTCTCATATCTCGGTCGCGCACAATAACTGTAGGCTCAGCATCTTTATTTTCATCCTTGTAGAAGTTATCAGCCAATACATATGAGAATACTGTGTCGCCTGGCAGAATCATATCACCTACTTGCCATTTAGACTCCAAATAATATATGTCATCATATGTACGATAGACATAATTATCTACAGATACATATCCATCGAATTCTACGTATACGCTTTTCCGATATATCCATATAAAGATCACACATAATATTATTGCAAGAATTATCGTATAGAGTAGTTGTTGCTTGTGGATTTTTTTACGACGTCGTGCAATAATCTGCTCTATATCCACATCAGATTCTCCATTAAAGCTAAAGTCTCTCATATATCCGATACAGATGGTTATCTTAATACTTTCTCTATACTTCTTATCTCTGTACTATGGCAGAAATCAGTGATTGCCACATCCGGTAAGTATGTCTGGAGAGAGGCAAGAAGAGAATCGCGCTGGTAATTGAATGCCAGGAGACGTTCACAGCACAGCAAGTATGAGTTATACTCCTTCATACGAGCCAGATAGTTATATTCTCCAATTCGTTCTGTATATGCTTGATTTCGTAAATTAAGATAAGCCTTAAGCTCAGACAAACGCTTAGCCTCACCGCGTATCGAACGATTGAGTCGCTCAATTTCGCGCAGTGTCAGCTGGATATTGCCTGTGATGGTCTCTATCAGTCGGTCGCGTTCAAGAGCGAGCACTTCGCGGTCGGCCTTAAGAGCCTTTCGTTTTTTGCCTGTCTCGCCGGAGATTGGCACGATGAAACTGATACCGGCATCAATATTGGATGAGTTGCTCACCACAGGACGTGTATAATACGAGTAGCGCACGAAAGGCGACACATTAAGAGTAGACCAATACGTTGTATTGGCAATTTGCTGGTCAATCAGTCGCTCACGAAGCTCAAGAGTGGCGGTCTCAGCATTATATCGGGTAATGAACGACATAAGCTTGGTTGTATCAACCGTAATGATGACAGCACCAGGAGCCGATAGGTCGGTTGTTTCATCCGACACATTATCAATGCTCGCCATCAATCGTTCGGCCTCAGCTTTCTCATTCAGCACGGCCAAAAGATCATCGCTGGAAATACCACCCTCACGCAGAAGAAAATATAAAGCATCACTCAACATTGACAGATTGTGAATACGGTGAGCTAATACTCCTGACAATAAGAGATCATAATGCCGGCGAAATTCTTCTTTCTGTGAAGCTACCTTTCGGCCAATATCGTGGCGGCGGTAGTCAAGTTTGGTTATCTCACCGCGCAGTTTGATCTCATTGCTTTTGCCCTTGCGGTTAATTAACGAACTTCCGAATATATTCCATCTGAGCTCAGCTTGTACCTTACCTTTATATCGAGAGAGAGCATCTTCTTCATCAAGTCCGAAACCATCGTCGAGGCGGGTGTAGATCTGACCGTTGACCGTGAGACCGGTCGCACTACGCAGTTCAGATATCTTTGCGCTAACCTGATTGTCGATGACTGAATCAATGTGTAGTGTCTGTGGATCTGACAAATTTGAGGCATTCCTACGCACATTATATTCAGTCCCCAATCGTGTTGGATTGTGAATCAACGAATCGAGCTGCTCAAATCGCGATTCAAAACGTCTTAAAAGAGTGTCAATCTCTTGGGATGAGACTGACACTGCTCCTATGAAGATTGTCAGTGTTAGAGCAACGCTGCGAAGATGAGTATTTAGTATAAACATATATCACCGATAAGATAATAAGGTCAAGATGCTAAGCACAACGCAATAGATAATAATAAACACCTGTTGCTCAATTAGGTAGCATGGTGGAATTAGTCCATATTTCTATTGCGTAATGCCTATTGTCTTTTATCATCTCTAAATAAGAGATAATTAATCAGGTGCAAATATAGCCATTTTTTTGTAAATGAGCACTATTCTCGTTTATTTTTTTTCAATTTTATAAATATTTTCAGACCATTTTGATTGTCTGTTGAGCAAAGCACGCTNAGAGATTTCAGTAACATTTTGAATATAGAGTACTTACGCTCTATCATAGTCTCTTATTTAGAGACTTGGANGATTACTCAACAAAAANACCCCAATCCNATATGATAAGGAAAGGGGCTTACATTAATAATATTTCTTAGCTGAGTAAAGCTTAAAGAGATGAGAGGATGAGCGAGTTTGCTTTATCGACAACTGAAGTGTCAAGACTGGCAAGGTAGATTTGGGTTGTTGCTTCGCTATCATGCCCCATTCCTTCACTGATTACACCAAGAGGAATCCCTTTTGCTTTGGCTACTGATGCCCAGCTATGCCTGGCGACATACAAAGTCAAAGGAATTGATAGACCNATCTCCTTTGCAATCGTCTTGAGGTTACGGTTAATGTTATATCCGACATTGCGGTAAGTGTATCGTTCATTCGTGCCGGAATGCTTGATTATTGGAAGAAGATATTGTGATTCATTTTCNGGGTACTTGTCAAGAATCTGCTGCATCTCCTTAGTCCATTCTATTGAGAGTTGTTGTCCTGTCTTTCTACGTCTATAAGTTATATATCCATTNGTAAGGTCTGACTTGCGAAGATATGCCATATCAATAAAGCTCATTCCCCGGAGCATAAAACTCAGAATGAACATATCCCGGGCATAATNAAGAGCCGGCGTTAGCGATAGNTCTAAAGTCCTTATTGNCTTAATAATAGGCAAAGGNAAGGCTCTTTTGATNGTTTTATCAACTCCGGTATATACATGTCGGAATGGATTGCGATTCTCTATAATATCCTCTTCCACTGCTCTATTGTAGACTGCTCTCAGAANACGNGTGTAGAATGAAATTGTATTTGGAGAGATACCGCGTTGCTTGTGCCATGCTTCNTANGCNTNCATNANTTCTGAATTGATNCANTCAAGCATTATATCTTCATNCTTNCGAAANTTCTTAAAGCTATTGAGTGTGACAGTATACGTTTCAGAGGTACGANTCTTNCCATTNTGTTTCAACTTNANAATTATACTTTCCATNTANTTAAACANNCTGTATTCNTTGGCATAANNGTGNAACTCCTCGATAACNTCATCAGCAGAATAAACAATACCATTACNATCGAATTTGCGGATAATCTTTGTCAAACGTTCTATGTCCCATCTNATACGTTCACGAATTGAGAGTATAAATGTTTGACGTTCACCTTTATGGTTAGCGACAACCATAGAGCGTTTGCTATCCCACTCGGATGGGAAGACTTTGTAGCTTGTAACGAGTTGTCGCGGTTTTCTATCATGTNTAATCTGATAGTAGATAGATCCCTCGTGNTCTGCGACAGTCGAGGGACGAAACTTTACTTTTATCGAAGCCATTATTTTGATGTTATTATTTGATAATCAAAACGATTATCAAGATNTCTGAGTACTCTTATAATTNCGCGGATANACCCTCTATCTTCTGCATAGCCTATGTCACGGAGCCAAATNAGGTAGTTACCTCCCTTATAGCGATATTGNACCTTGTCATAATAGGCGGCTACATTATAATAGGCGGCNACGCTTTCAGACNAGTGATTGAACTCGTAGNATTGACCGGTGCGTGGATTCGTNAAGCCGAATAGATTGTGCTTGTTTCCGCAGACNGANGACTTGAACCAGCCGGTTTCAAGGATNGCNTGTGCNANTACNATNTTNGGGTNCTTNATATTGTTCTTNNTTATCTCGGCNANNAGATTNGGAATNGTCAGTNCAGGTAGGTCTGTTGTGGGNTTATACGGATTTACCNGAAAGGTTTTAAGTTCGCCATTTTTGCCGAATGTCGATTTCGATTCACTCGGCTTTATAGGCTGANTTTTTACNATTTCAATAGTATCTTCAACTATTACTATTTTCTTATTTACTTGANNNATAACATCTTGTCTTGTTTGCGCTTTTGCGTAAACCAAAGGCTCTTGCGACCGCTCAACTGAATAAAATTGAGCTGAGGCNATCTGTGGACTTAAAAAANGTCCTGCCAACATCAGAATTGTGTCCAAACGTACCATTTGCNGAATTTATGGGGAATAATTTTGCTGTCGATAAACGGTTTCCCACCACGAAATTAATCACCACTAATNATAAAAATGGATAATTCAGACNCTATTCAACCAATCGGACTGCCTTACGAAAAATTGGCTCTTCTTGNAGNCTTTCCGCGAAAANGCCAAGTCTCAGCTCGACAAGGGCAACAAGTCTGCCGGNCTCCGNGCCCNNCGCGCCTCCCTCGACCTCAACCTCGAACCGCTCCTGAAGNAGTTCCGCANGCTCTCGTTAGAGGCTTCAAACACAAAGTGAATCTCTTTCTGCCATAAATAATAAAACAGTTTTTTTTGNACAATGAGGAAGATAGGNCTATGTCAAATTTGGCATAGCTCTATCTTTATACGCATGCCTAATTATAGCCATATTATTTCATTAAAATTTGGGGTGGTTAGGACATTTGTCACAATCAATGAGGATTTAATTGTCTATCTTTGCGGCAAAAATAATTTGTNAGACGATGAAATCGGTTAATTTACTTTTAGTTATACTCATNGGCGTATTATTCCCGNCAAGTTTGACGGCGAAAGGGCAGCTTGTGGANGGGAATGTTTATNTTTCGTCAGGAAAGATTGTGGAGGCTCACGACTCGATTCGTATTTCTCTTCCNGTCAAGAAAAAGAAGCTGAGGATTTTTGAAAATGCCTATACTGC